>SAQE01000087.1 GCA_004020545.1 Mesorhizobium sp.
GCCGGAGAGCTCGGCGACCAATGCCGCCAGCTACACCACATCCCGGGACATGATCGTAGGCGGCCCAGAGGTCAGGCATATTGAGGCTGATAGATACCAGATTCGATGCGCGTTTCGACTCTCGCCTCGCAGTGCTCCACTTTGATGGCGAGATGTGTATGTTCTTCCTCCGACGTGTGCTTCCGCGTACGGGGCACGGAATCTCTCACCTGGGTAAGCTGGGCAAATGCCATAATGGCAAAATGCTGGGGGCAACCTGTCGGACCGCCGTGTCGCAAGACCAGGTGCGGGGGGCGCCGAGACAGCCGTTCGAACGGCGGTGGCCCGTTTCACTCCGACAAACCTGCCTTCTGCAATCCGTCGAGCAGGCGATCAAGCGCTTCGCTGTGGGCATAAGGAGAGGTGGCGATGACATCCCGCAAAGAGAGGTTCGGCTTGAGTTTCCGTGCCATCGCTAAGGCCTGGGCAGCCTCGGATGCATGGCCAAGTTGGGCGTGAGCGGCGGCAAGCTGAAGCCAGGCGCCGTATTCCTTCTGTGGGATGTTGCCGAGGGCGGCGATCGCTTCGTCGTACCTCTCCAGGTCGATCAAGATCGCGCCGCGAATCCACCAGAACCAATGCGGTGGAAATTTGCTCCTTTGCAGCGCATCGTCGATCGCGGACAAGGCATTCTCCGGCTGGCCGGCGTATTGCATCGCGGCCGCTCGATCGGCGCGAATTTCCGCGTCGACGGGATTGAGATCGACGGCGCGGTTGAAATGCATGCTGGCCCGTTCGTGCTGACGCAGTTGCAGCGCGACCATCGCGTTGGCCTGCTGGACGGCTGCATCGTTGCTGTCCAGTTCCAAGGCCCTTTGCGCGGCAAGGCGGGCCTCTTCCAGAGTCGATGAATCGGCATCGGCCCAGTAGCTGCCGAGGTGCCCGATTGCGAGCCAGGCATGAGCCTGGGCAAATTCCGGATCGATGGAAATTGCACGAGCGAAGAAGGGTGCAGCTTCCCTGTCGCTGGCCCGGCGGGCGACTTCTCTACCTTGCATGAAGAAGTCGTAGGCGGTCCAGCTCGACGTTGGCTTCTTGCGCAGTTGCGCTACGGCGGTGCTCATCATGTGCCCTTCGAGCGTCGCAACTATCGCCGAGACGACCTCATCCTGCACCGCGAAAATGTCGTGTGTTTCGCGGTCAAATCGTTCAGCCCAGACGTGGTTGCCAGTGCCGGCGTCGATCAGCTGCACGGTTATGCGTATCCGCTCGCCCGTTTTCCGCACGCTACCTTCGACAACAAAGTTCACACCGAGATCGCCCGCAGCCAGCACGGGGTTAACGCCTTTGCCGCCAAGCTGAAACGAGGCATGACGAGCGGCTACGGAAAGGTTCTTGAACCGGGACAGCTCGGTAATGATGTCCTCGGTGATGCCGTCTGACAGGTATTTCTGGCCGGGATCGCCGCTGAGGTTGTCCAGCGGCAGGATGGCTATCGACGGCTTGCTGGAAACGGGTGAGATCGTCTGGGGTGCCATTGGCACGACGCTAGGTCCGGCACGATAGACCCGGACCGGCGTGGCGATATTCTTGAGCTGTCGTTCGCCCCCGTCCTCGAAGGCAGCGTCGACCTTGCCTCGTACCTCGTCGTGAACCTTGCCGGAAATGCATATGCCACCGGGCTCCGCCAGAGTCTCGAGGCGCGCGGCGATGTTGACGCCCTCCCCATAGATGTCGGCACCTTCGCCGATGACGTCCCCGAGATTGATACCTATGCGGAGCACAATGCGGCGCCGATCAGGCAAGTCCGCGTTCGCTCCTATCATCTTTCGTTGCAGCTCGATCGCCGCGGTCACCGCGTTTACCGCGCTGGCGAACTCCATCAGCACGCCGTCACCCAAAAATTTGACGATGCGGCCGCCGTGCTCGCGCACTGTAGGCTTCAGGATCAATGTCCGACGCTCTTTAAGCGCGGCAAGCGTGCCTACCTCATCGGCCTCCATTAGCCGCGAATATCCGACTACATCCGCAACGAGGATGGCGGCCAATCGGCGGAGCACGCGTTCTTCGGCCACCTGTGTAGACCTCCTGCAACCAGCTGCGGCGATGGTATTTGTGACTGTAGGCGAAGTCCATTCCGGAGGACTAAGGGCCGGCGCCGCCCTGTTCGCTCGACGTCAAGTCAAAGTCTGCGACAGCTCGCACCGTGGCTTGCAATGGCCATGTATAGAGTCGGCGACGGAGCCCAAGGCCCACCGGGCCGGGCGTTGGGTAATTCTTCCCTACCTTACATCTCCTCCGTCACCAGGCTCACAAACCTGCATCGCAATCGGCTTGCCACTTCGTTCCGGCGGAATCACGTTTTCTGACCCGGTACACCTCCGCATGGAGGAGATCGCATGGTCCACTGAGGGCAAGAAACTTATGGTGGAAGCGGCAGAGGCAGGTCTCCCGGCGCTGGCCGGCATTGAACCGTTGATCGTTGCTGACCTTGGACCGCTCTACCACCCGCATGATCTTGGCACTGCCGACGCCGGCTCCATAGTTGGGCAGGTCATGCGCCATCTCGGCTATGAGCTAGGGAATGCCTGCGGGTTCCGTGGCCAAGACCGCAGCGACATGGCGTCCGCGCCGCAAGTAGTTTCCGGTGCCGGCGCCGAAGCCGAACTGGCCCGGAAAAATGGCGCTGGCTCCCTGGACACTCCCCCAGATCACCGCCGATAAGCCGGCGACGCACCTTTCCCTCCAGTTTGCGAACGGCGACCCTAACCTTTCATTGTTTATGGTCGCCCGGTTGATCTTAATCCCCATATGGTCCTTCTGAGGGCAAAAGGTCGAAGGTGAATCTACCGTGTGGGTTCCTCCTGCATGCCGGGCCCTCACGATTTTGCCGGGACGCGTAGTCGCTGCAGTAACTGCGATAGCGCTCATCTTGGCCATGCCGCTTGGCCCTATGGACATTATAAACCTTGAGGGTCGTCGTCTTCTTTACCGGGCTCTACTGCGGTGTGAAACTTCGCCGATCGCAGGTTGCCGATGATCAGCGCCGTCTGGATGCTCTTTGCGGCAGCACTTATTTTCAACCCCTTCTTTTCGGTGTTTCTACCCAAAGGCGTTTGGGCGGTAGGGTATGGTGTTAATTCCGTGGACCCCTCACGCCACAGGGGCTTGGACGGGCAGGAAGAGGGTATGCACCCTCTCTTGCAACGGATGGGAGTTAGGGACCCCTACATGCTTCCTCTGGCGCTCTAGGGTGTCATGCCAGTCAGTTTTCGTCTGCGGGCAATTGCGACCAGAGCCGCTTTTGTCGCCAATGAAGTAGATGAACAGGAGGTGGGCCGGAACGTTCTGTTCATGCAGGAAGTTTAAGACCGCGAGTCGATTGCAATACTGATAGTAGCCGTTAAGCCGATCCCGTTCCGGGCATACTCCAAGAGCCTGCTTGGTAGCTGCTAAGGTCGCCGCAATCTGAGCCCGACTGTGCTCGCTTGAGGCCGAGCACGAGGAAGCCACTTCCCCTTCATGCGCTTTGGCCTCTACCAGTAGCCATTGCCATTGGCCACCTATCTGTACCCGGCCAACGCCATCCCAATTTGGGGGATTGCCGGTACTTGGCCAGATCTTTCGCCACGCGCTTTGCAACGGAACATCATGACTGAGGAAATTGAGTCCTTTCCATTCCCGGAGCTTCCCTGGATTGTGCGGATCGGGCGGTCCGGGGAGCCATTCAACATCCTGTGAGCCGGTGGTCGTTTGGATTGCGCTGTTCAGGCTGACGCGATCAAATTCCAGGTACCGGGAGCAAGTGAAATTCGCTCCCGTATCCGTTGCCCAACTTACCCATTTTTGCTTCCACCCCCCTGCGGTGATATCCTTGTATAGGCTGGCGGTGTCGTGGTGACGAGCCCTGCTGGCTCTCCAGAACAGCTTTGTGCAATGTGTAGCGTCCAGGGTAAATCTGCGCGCTTGATCCAGCTCATGTTGGGTCCGCGATCAAGCGCCACGGCGCCCACATGGCTTCGCCGCGCGCTATTCAACCTCTCCCAACATTCGACGATCGCCTGAGGCCTCGAATGTCCTGCGGTATCTCGCGAAGACCGCACCCTTTCAGGTGATCGTGACGCGCAGTTTCTGGTCGGCCTGAGGATTTTCGTAGCCAACCGGCAAATGCATTACTTGCAGAGAATGTGGTAGCGCTCGGGCAGTGTGTCGGCGGGAACTCGCCCGAGCGGTGAGGGATGCCTGGGATGGCCTCGCTTCGTAATACCGATGCACCACGTTTCGAAGTCGCCGTTCCGTGAAGCGTTGGCAAGCTGGATCGCATTGAAAAGCTCCTTTGCCCAACGGAGGGTTTCAGCGCCAAAGTGTCCGTCCTGAGCGCCCCATGCCACTAGGGCGGCATCAAAACCGCGGAGACACTCTGCTGTATACCTATGGTTTTCAGCTATCGCATCGCGAACGGCAAAATTGCCTCGCTCCTGCCACTCGACAACTTGCTTCTCTATGCCTTTCGGTTTGGGTCCTGGGAACGGATAAATGTTATAAACTGCTACGCCGTCGAACCCCCACCTCCAGGCAAAATTGGCAATTCGCGTCCCCGTTGAGCCTCGACCGTCGCCGCGCTTTCCAGATGGGTTAAGCGATATCCACGGCAGAACCATCGGGCCGTCTACCCGACCGGCCCAATACCGAACGCGTTTCCTGCGATCCTCAGTCGACGGAAAATCGACAGTTTGGAACGGAGGAGCCTTACCATCCCTCGCAAGCGAGTTTTTTAGTTTCTCAGCAATCGACAAAGGGTCCGCCCTTTCGGGCCAAGAGTATGCATCTTCGCACATGTCGCTAACAAGCGCTGCTCCCTATCAGGGGAACAGAACGTGAAACGACGTTACACAAGGATCTGCTCTCAGAGCCTATAAATTGGGTTGCGTTACACAAAAACCCAATCAGTTCAATGCCCGTGGAGTTCCGAGCGGGGCCTCCATATGCCCGGGCTCCTTGCGCCGGAGCGGAGTTCCAGCCGAATCGACCTGATCTGACGTGGGAAGCGGATTGGTTTGGACATGAATACTGTTTTCCGAACGCCGCGTGAAGATGGTCGATGGCCAGGTCCGCACGACCGACGTGACCACTCCCAGCCCCGCCTACCCACGGGATTATCCCCAGACTTCCACGTGCATTCAGCCGACGAGACGGCCGTCACTGGAGGAGTATCTGCCGCTGACGGATTAGGGGCCCGTCCGTATAACCAGCCATTTCACGCTCAAAGCGCTTCAAGTGAATTTCGGTGCTTTAACCGTGGTTTCGGGACGCCCCCGGAGCGCGGCAGTTGCAAATTGTCTGACATTTGAGTTCTTGGTCTGAGATTTACGAAGTGCTCTTCGGTTCAGTGAACCGAAAAACTAGAACACAGACGGAACAACATGCCGGAAACGGCCTATTGCGAAGTGCTCTTTTCCCGGATTTCCAAGGGGTTCAGCGGGGAGCCCACTGTTTACACCGAAGATGTCGGCGGTTCGAGCCCGTCATCGCCCACCATATAACCTGCTGAATTTTATGTCTTGTTCCGTCACCGGTTGGCCACCTGCTGTCTGACGATCCGCCGGTGCCCGGTAGGTGACGTTCATTGCCGTAGCGAGCGCGCTCTGCTCATTGTCAGGTGGATATCAGGTCCTGCGGTGAACTCTGGTACGGTCGATTGGAGAAGTCGTAGCGCGCCCTCCACATCCAGATCGTCTATCATGCGCTGCATCTCATCGAAGATACGCACGATCATCGCCCGCTCAATCGATCGTGCGGACGCTGCCAGGATTCCCGGCGAGCCAGTCTCGCTCAGTGTTTCGTTACGGTCGAACAATTCCTCGTAGAGTTTCTCTCCGGGGCGCAGCCCGGTGTAAGCGATTTCAATGTCAGTGTCCGGCCGGCGCCCTGAGAGACGAATGAGATTCCTCGCGAGATCGGCGATCTTCACGGGTGACCCCATATTGAGGACAAAGATCCGGCCTCGCTCATCAATTTTGTCAGGCTCATGAGCCGCCGCCTGCAGGACCAAAAGACACGCTTCAGGGATCGTCATAAAAAAGCGAACGATGTCCGGATGGGTCACTGTTACGGGCCCGCCGTCCTTTATCTGCTGTTCAAAAAGAGGAACCACCGATCCGGCTGATCCCAATACGTTGCCGAAGCGAACGGTCATGAAGCGCGTGGTGCACGTCTTCTGGTCGAGATCCATCGCCTGGCAATACATTTCCGCCATTCGTTTCGTGGCACCCATAACGTTGGCCGGGTTCACAGCCTTGTCGGTCGACACCATGATCATCTTGGAGACTTTCCAGCGGAGCGCGGCGTCGGCTACATTCCGGGTACCGATGGCATTTGTGAAAATGCCTTCGATCGGTTGCGCTTCGACCATCGGCACGTGCTTCAAAGCAGCTGCATGGAAGATCAGATGTGGCGCATGGGTTTCTACGACGTTGCTAATCGCATCCCTCTCACGCACGTTGCAAAGCACGGCGTCGATCCGCGTGTCAGGGCGCTTCTGGGTCAGCTCGGATTTGATGGAATAGAGCGCATACTCGTTGGCGTCCACCAGAACGAGGCTTAGAGGGCTCAACTCCGCCACCTGCCGCGCCAACTCGGACCCAATGGAACCGCCCGCTCCAGTGATCATTACGTTTTTGCCGCCAATCATGGAGGCAATCTTGCGCGTGTCCAACTTGACGGGCGCGCGCTGCAGAAGATCCTCCAACTTTATCGGGGTAAGTTCGATCTCCGCATCAATGCTCTTCATGTCGAGCAGGTTTGGGAGCATCAGCAACTCGAGCTTTTGCTGTGCCGCGATCTCTACCAGCTCCTCGAGACTGGCATACCGCCGAAATTCATCGCGCGATCGAGTGAGGATTATTGCCTCAGCCCGGCGCCCCCGCGCCTCGAACCGGTCCAATATCTGAGGGAGTTTGTCCAGCGGACCCACGACCGGTATGCCCCGGATGGCCCGCCCGGTTCTGCGGCCGCGCTCGTCGACAATTGCAAGCACGTTGACAGAGGCACTTTGCCTCTCCTTGATCGTCCTTATGAAGGCCTCGGCATTGTCGGCGGCGCCGATCAGGAGAACGTTCCTGCCAGCTCCTCGGGCTGCTTTTCCCCTGCTCACATCGTGTCGGTTGCGATAAACCCGGTATGCGGCACGCGGCCCGGCCAAAAGCACGATCGTGAAGGCCCAAGCGATGAGGATCGAGGAACGCGGAATCGAGTTCAGTCGATTGATCAGAAACTCGGCAACCGTGAAAATTGCGAGAGATGCAGTAGCGACACCCGCAATCGCCAGAAAATCGGATAGCGACGCATAGCGCCATATGCCGCGATTGAGCCCAAGGAAGAAACCCGTGATGCTCACTATAATTCCGAAGAATGTCGCGGCGGCGAGGTATCCCCACGAGTTCTGAGAGAAGCCGATGACATCCAACCGCAATGCGAAAGAAAGCAACAGTGCGATCGCGCCCATAAGGCCATCGTGCACCAGAGCCAAGCCCCGCAATGTTATCAGCCGGGAGATGACTCGGGGCCCCTTGCGGCTAATGTCTGAATGAACGACTTCTGAACGTTCTCGTCCGGCAGATGGCACTAGGCTAAACCTTGAAGATTTGACGGTTCCGCTCCTTCTGGAGCGATAGTCGGGAGGTCGAAGTTTTTTGCCTGATGCGATTCGGTGGCAGCGGCTCTCGCGTCTGCCTCAACGATCGGATCGCCAATAGCCCGCAGGTCGGTTCCATTTTGAACCAAATTGTCCTGATAGCTTCTATCATAGGCCGCCGCTGCTGAAATCAGCGCATCGAAGTCTGTATCGCAGATGGCTTGATTGTCCAATACTTCCTTCTGGGAGTGCACTGCGAGGATGATCGGGTTGTCCGTGGTGCATTTCAACTGTGTCAGGTAGTCGGCGAATCGGCTGCATATTAGAAGTATATGATCTAATCGGATTGCGCCGAACCGTGGTGCAACGAAGGCGTTGCAGAATCCGTTGATGCAGAGGCGGCTAACGCGTTAACGGGTGAGCATCGGCCCTCCGTGATGCCAGGGCATCGGCCGGTCAGTTGGCTGCCGCGACACCTCACGGCGGCGTCAGTCGGAAATCCTGCCCCTCGGGCAGAAGCTGGCCGCCGTCGACGACGATCGTCGTGCCGGTGATGTAGCTGGCGTCGTCCGAGGCCAAAAACAGGAAGGCGTTGGCGACGTCGCGCGGCGTGCCGAGGCGCCCGAGCGGCACGGCGTCCTCCATGCTCTTGATGAAGGCGGCATCGCGGTGAAGCTGCATGCCTTCGGTCAGGATGTTGCCGGGCTCGACGCCGTTGACGGTGATGCCGTAGCCGGAAAACTCAAGCGCGGCGGCGCGGATGAAGCCGTTGATGCCGGCTTTGCTCGCCGAATAGTGACCGTGGCCGGGGCTGCTCACCTGCGGGCCGGTGATGGAGGAGGTGAAGAGCATGCGGCCGCTGCGCTGCGCCTTCATCGGCGCAAGTGCTGCGCGCGCGGTGTTGAAGCCGCCGCGCAGGTTGACCGCCATGACGCGGTCCCAGTCCTCCGGGCTGGTGTTCTCGATGAGCTGCCAGGGGTAGATGCCGGCATTCTGGACGATGATGTCGAGGCGGCCGTGGCGCTCCAGCGCCAGTGCCACGACGGCTTCCGCGTCGGCCATCTTCGAAATGTCGGTGTGGATGAAGGCTGCACCCAGTTCGTTGGCGCTCGCCTTGCCGGCCTCGGCTTCGCTGTCGGCGAGAATAAGTTTCGCGCCTTCCTCGGCGAAGCGCTGGGCTATGCCCTTGCCGATGCCGCGCGCGGCGCCGACGATCGCCGCCACCTTGCCTTCGATGCGTCCGGTCATGCGAGCCATCCTGTCATGCAAGTCTTTGGCGAATGGTTTGCTTGAAAGCGTCGAGCAGCACGGCCGCCAGCACAAGCAAGCCGTGGATGACCTGGGTGAAGTTGGCCGGCAGACCCATGAGGTTGATGGCGGTGTTGATGGCCGACAGAAGCAGCACGCCGGCATAGACGCCGGGCAGGGTGCCGACACCGCCCTTGAGGCTGACGCCGCCGATGACGACGGCGGCGAAGGCGTTGAAGAGCAGGCCGACGCCGAGATTGGCGGTGGCGCCGGAGGTGCGGATGGCGAGCAGCCAGCCGGCGAGGCCGGCGATGGCGCCGGCAAGCACGAAGGCGATGATCAGGTTGCGGTTGACGCGGATGCCGGCGCGGAAGGTCGCGGTCTCGTTGCCGCCGATCATGACCAGATGCCGGCCGAACGGCGTCTTGGCGAGGATCAGCGAGAAGACCACGAAGCAGCCGACCGCGATCCAGGCGGTGAGCGGCAGCCCAGCGAGCCGCTGGATGCCGAACCAGCGGATGGCTGGCGCCAGGTCCTGTGCCGACCGCCCGCCCGAAACCACGAGCACAAGGCCCCGCACCCAGATGTAGGAGGCGAGCGTGATGATGAAGGCGCTCATCTTCAGCCTGACGATGAGGACGCCGTTGATGACGCCGATGATGGCACCGACGGCAAGCGCGATGGCGAGCGATACCGGCACCATCAGCCAGTCCGGATGCAGCTGCAAGCCAAGGCCGATGCCGGACGAGCAGAACATGATGCCGACCGCCATGGCGCTGAGTGCCGCGACCGACTCGACCGACAGGTCCATGTGGCCGGCGATGATGACCAGCGCCAGGCCGATCGACATGACGCCCAGCACGCTGGAGGCTTCGATGATGTTGGCGAAGATGCCAAGCTGGAAATAGTTCGGGATGAGCAGCGAAAAGACCACCAGCACGAAGACCAGCATGAACCAGACGAGATTGTCGAGAACGAGCTCGAGGGCGTGGCGGGTGCGGGGGTTCATGAGCTGATCCGGTTGGCGCGCAGGTTTGAGTGCATTGCGGCGGGCCCGCGCGCTTCGATGCGCACGAGCACTGTTTGGGGCGCTCCGGGCCGATGCGGCCCGGAGATCCTGGGCGGTCTATTCGACCGGCTTCACGGTTTCCGTCGGCGGCTTCTGGTTGCCCCAGAAGGCCGGATTGTCGACGTTCTCCTTGGTGATGGCGGCGCCGGGGATCTTGATGTTCGGGCCCCAGGCCTCCTTGGTCACGGTCGACTTCAGGCCAAGCACCTCATATTCGCCGGGCTTGATCTCTTCCTTCTTGACGACCTTGTCCATGAACATGGCGACGGCCGCGGCCTGCGCGTAGAGCGGCTGCTCGACTTCGACGTTGAGCCAGCCCTTGCGGATCAGGTCGAGGCCGACCGGCGCGCCGTTCGAGCTCATCATCATGACGTCGCCGGGCTTCTTGCCGGCGGCCTCGAGCGAGGCGACTCCGGCGACCGACAGATGCGCAGCGTGGCTGAAGATCAGGTCGATGTCCGGATTGGCGAGCATTTGGTCGGCAACGATGGTGCCGGCATTGCTCGCTTCCCACTGCATGGCCGGCAGCGAGATGATCTTGACATCCGGGAACGCCTTCATCTTCTCCTCGAAACCCTTCTGGATATCGAGCGTGTAGGGATCGCCGGGATCGCCCAGCACCTGCAGGATCTTGCCCTTCACCGCGCCGTTCTTCGCCTTCAGCAGCTTCTCGGCCTGGTCGGCGGCGACGTAGCCGATCTCGACCGTGCCGGCGACCGAGGTGAAGTCGGACGGGGTGGAGGTGATCTGGCGGTCGAACTCGACCACCGGGATGCCGGCGGCGCGGGCCGCCTCGATCGACGGCTTCAGTGCGTTGAAATCGACCGCCGCGAGCACGATCGCCGCGGGCTTCAGCGCGATGACGTCGTTCATCTGCGATTGCTGGGCGTCGGTCTTGTTGTCAGCGTTCAGCGTTTTGAAGTCGTAGCCGACCTGCTTGAGGAACAGTTCCAGCGCGGTCACCGAACCGGTCTGGAATTCGTCGAGCAATGTCGGCACCAGGTAATAGACGGTGCCCTTGGACTGCGCGAATGCCGGCGTGAGCGTGGCAATGGCCAGTGCCAGGAAACCGAAGACGGAAAGAAGTATTCTCTTCATGTCGTTCGCTCCTCTTGCGCGCCGGACCCCTCATTTGTCCCTCAGTTCGCCGGTCCGGCATCGGCAAGCGTCTCTCCGGTGATCATGTTGATCACCGCGTCGGGACTTGTCTTGTTGCGTGCGACATCGCCCGCCACGACGCCCTGGCGGATCACCACGATCCGGTCGGCGACCTGGAAGGCCTGCTGCATGATGTGGGTGATGATGACGACGCCGATGCCCTGGCTCGCCACCTGGCGGATCATGTCGAGCCCACGCCGCGTCTGCTCGACGCCGAGAGCGGCAAAAGGTTCGTCGAGCAGCACCAGCTTGCCGCCCCAATGGACGAAACGGTTGAGCTCGATCGCCTGCCGCTGACCGCCCGAGAGATGCTCGACCTTGGTGCGCAGCGAGGGAATGCGCGTGCCGGCATTGGCCAATGCCTTCGCCACCACCGCTTCCATGGCGCGCTCGTCGAGCACCGGAACGCCCAGCACCTTGCGCGTGATCTCGCGGCCCATGAAGAAATTGGCCACCACGTCGACATTGGTGCAGAGCGACAGATCCTGGTAGACCGTCTCGATGCCGGCGGCCTTGGCCTCGGCGGGAGATTTGGCAAGGAACTCCTTGCCCTCGAACAGCATTCGGCCGGAGGTCGGCTCGAGCCCGCCGGCGATGATCTTGACCAGCGTCGACTTTCCGGCGCCGTTGTCGCCAAGCAGCGCCACCACCTCGCCGCGTCCGATCGAAAAGCTGATGCCCTTCAGCGCCTGGATGGCGCCGTAGTTCTTGGCGACGTTGTCGAGGACCAGCAGGGGTTCGCTCATGCCGCGATATCTCCGCCTTTCAGAAGGTCGCCCTCGCGCTGCCGCTTGGCGGTGAAGATCTGGCCGAAGCGCGGGGAAAGCACGCCGGAAACGGCAAGTGCGGCCGCACCCCGCAGCACTGCATGCTGGCCGCCCCGGGCAACCAGGATGCGCGGCGTCGTGCGATCCCTGCGGGCCGAGACCGAATTGTGCAGCGGCTCGGCCGACGCCGCCAGCCGTTCGAGCAGGGCGGTGGAAGCCAACCCGCCGAGGACGATCGTTTCGGGGTCGAAGAGGTTTTCGATGATGGTGATGGCGTTGCGGAAGACCGGCGCGACCTCGGCAACCCAATCGGCATCATCGCCGCTCCAGCGGCCTCGCGCTTCCAGCGAGATGTAGCGTTCGAGGCAGCCGCGGTTGCCGCACGGACAGAGCTCGCCGTCCGGAACGACCGGAATGTGGCCGATCTCGCCGGCATTGCCCCAGGCGCCGCGCAATACGCTGCCATCATGCAGCATGGTGCCGCCAAGGCCGACGCCGAAGTAGAGATAGTAATATTCGGAATGTTTCGTGCCGAGGCCGTAGAAGCGTTCGCCCATCGCGGCTGCGGCCATGTCGTTCTCGAAAAAGGCCGGCAGGCCGGTGACGGCGGTCAGCCGCTCGCGCAGCGGAACGTCCTGCCAGCCGGCCATGGTGGTCGGGCCGACGAAGCTCATCGGCTCGACACCGAACGGTCCCGGCAGCGCCATGCCGATGCCGATGACACGGCCACCCGAGCGGCGGCCGGACAAGTCGGCGACCATGGCGCCGATTGCGTCGAATGCATCGTCGGGAGCGGCGTTGGGCGCTTCGCAATGCGCGCTCTCGATCACGTCGCCGCTGAGGTTGATCAGCGCCGCGTCGATACCGAGCGGGGTGAGATGGATGCCGACGGCATAACCGCCTTCCGGATTGACGCGCAGCGTTGCCGGCGGCAGGCCGCGGCCCTTCGGCTCCTCTCGAACCGACAGGATATAACCCTGTTCCTCCAGTTCCCGCACGATGGTCGACACCGTCTGAACGGTGAGCCCGACATGCCGGGCGATATCGCCGCGGGCAATAGGGCCGAAGCGGCGGATGGACTCGAGCACGATGCGCCGGTTGTACGGCCGCCCGAACTCCTGATTGGTTCCCCGCAACGCCATGCCTTGCGCTCCCAGTTGACCCAAGGTTCGCAGAGAAGATTTATTCAGTCAAATGGAATTCAAAAATAAATTGACGATGGAATCCCGAGGCTCAGGAAGGCCGGGACCGGTTTAGGACCGGTTCACGTGCCGCCCTTGGCTGATTGCCTCGATGTCGAAGGTGCCTCAATGGTGAGTGAATCAGCAATCGTTTGATCCGACAGGCATGGAGCAGAAATGATCGAACTGCCGTTTGCCCGCGAAGAGTATCAGCAGCGGCTTCGCAAGATCCGGACCGAGATGTCGAAGCGTGGTCTCGAACTCCTGATCGTCAACGACGTTGCCAACCAACATTACATCACCGGCTATGATGGCTGGTCATTCTACACGCCCCAGGTGGTGCTGGTTCCGATCGAAGAGGCCGAGCCGGTCTGGATCGGCCGCGCCATGGATGCGGCGGGCGGGCTTCTGACGGCCTGGATGACGCCCGAGAACGTGGTCGGTTTTCCGGAAGACCATGTTCAGCGGGCCGACCGTCATCCGATGGACTGGATCGCGGGCTGGATCGCCGCCAAGGGCTGGGGAAACAGGCACATCGGCATCGAACTTGAAGCCTATTACTTCTCTCCCAAAGCGCATGCCCGGCTCGTCGCCGGGCTTCCCAACGCAAAATGGCATGACGCCGATCTCCTGGTGAACTGGATCCGCGCGGTCAAATCCGCGCCCGAGATCGCCTACCTGCGCAAGGCCTCGACGCTCGCCGAAGCTGCCGTCGCGCGGGCTTTCGAAATCATTGCGCCGGGCGTTCGCGAGTGCGATGCCATTGCCTCCATCCAGGCGGCGCAGATCGCCGGCAGCCCGGATTTCGCGGGCGATATTACTGCCCTTCCGCCAACGATCCTCGGCGGCGAGAATGCCTCGGCCCCGCACATCATGTGGAGCGACAGGCGGTTCGGAGACAACGAGACGATTGCGCTGGAACTCGCCGGCGTCTGCCGCCGCTACGCGGCCGGGCTTGCAAGAACGATGCAACTGGGCAAGACACCAGCCCGTGTCGCAGATACCGCCAAGGCAGTGATCGAGGGCATGGACGCCGTGCTCGACGCGGTCAGGCCAGGAACATCGGCCGAAGCCGTCGAGGCTGCGTGGCGCAAGGTCATCCAACGCTACGGGCTGAAGAAGGAATCGCGCATCGGCTATTCCATCGGCGTCGCCTATCCGCCGGATTGGGGCGAACACACGATCAGCCTCAGGCCGGGCGACGAGACCGTGCTTACGCCCGGCAACGTCGTTCATTCCATCCTCGGCATGTGGATGGATGGTTGGGGCATCGAGATCAGCGAGACCATCCTGGTGACCGAAACCGGCCATGAGACCTTGACCAAGTTCCCGCGAGAGATTCATGTCAAATCCTGAGGGGGAGGCCACGGCAGATCCGGCCGGGAGCGCCGTTGCGACCGATATCGACGCCGGCATTCTGGACCAGATGATCGAGATCAGGCGCCATCTGCATCGCAATCCGGAACTGTCGAACCGCGAGGTCAACACACAACGCTATTTGCGGCAGGTGCTGGCTGGTCGTGGAATTGCCGACATTCGCGACGTCGCGGGCCATGGCCTGGCGGTGGACATCGTCGGCACCGGCAAGCCGTCCAATCGAAAGCTGGTCATCCGGGCCGATATCGATGCCTTGCCGATCGAGGAGAAGTCCGGCGTCGACTATGCCTCCGGCAATCCCGGCGTGATGCATGCATGCGGTCACGACGCCCATGCATCGATGGGCTTCGCGGTCGCCGCGCATCTCCACCAATCGAGAGCTGATTTCGGCGGAACAGTCCGCCTTATCTTCCAACCCGCCGAGGAGGACTCGCCGCCCGGTGGCAGGCGGGTGGAGGAGGAGGGGCTTCTCGACGATGTCGACGCCGCGATCTGCGTTCACGTCGATCCGTATACGCCGTCCGGCAAGGTCGCGGTCAGTTCGGGTCCCTACACGCTGGCGTGCGATACGTTCGATGCCGTCGTCATCGGCGAGGCGGCACATGCGGCAAAGCCATATGAGGGCGTCGATGCAATTGCCGTGGCCTGCTCCATGGTGGGCGAGCTGCAAAAGATCGTCTCCCGCGAGATCGATCCTTATGATCCCCTGGTGATATCCGTGACCGGTATCAACGGTGGGAGCGCCTACAACGTGATCGCCGGCAAGGTCGCCTTGCGCGGGACCATTCGCAGCGGCAGCGACGCTACCCGCGAGCGTGCCTGGCGTCGCGTCCGCGCAATACTGGAAGGCATAGCGGCGAGCCATGGCGCCAGTGTCGAGCTCGACATCCACCGGGGCGAGCCGGGTGTCGTCAACGATGGCGAGATGACCGAACTGATCGTCGCCAGCGCCAAGAGTTGCGCCGGGGCCGACAATGTCCTCAACACGCCCGGATGGACCATTGCCGACGACTTTGGCTACTACAGCGAGAAACGCCCATCGGTCTATTTTCGGCTCCGAATCCACAACGAGGAGGTCGGATCGGTCTACCCGCTTCACCATCCCAGGTTTCGTGTCGATGAGGCGGCACTGAAGGTGGGCGCCGCGACCCTGGCTTCGGCGGCGATCCGGTTTCTGTCGGTGCAATCAGACTGACCAAGGCGAACACCGGCTTGTGCAGGGGTTTGCACGGACCGGTCGGTGCGCTTGTTCAGTATCTGACAACCCGGCGCTCAATCAGCACAACGATGCAGAACAGCGCGATCGACAACGACGACGACAGCACGATCGCGGCGTAGAGGCGGTCGGACTGGTAGTTGAAAGTCGCCTGGATGATCATCGCGCCGAGGCCTTTGTCCGAGCCGATCCATTCGCCGACGATGGCTCCGATCACGGCCGTCGCGGAAGCGATGCGGAGCGAGGAGAACAGCATCGGCAGGGCGCGGGGCAAGCGCAGGCTCCAGAAGATCTCCGAGCGCGTCGCCGACAGCACCCGGAACAGCTCGTGCTCGTTATCGCTTGCCGAATCCAGCCCGCGGATCATGTTCACCAGCGTCGGAAAGAAGCAGATCACCGCGGCGATGACGATCTTGGGCGTCATGCCGAGGCCGAAGATCAGGATGATGATCGGCGAGAGCGCCAGGATCGGGATGGTGTTGAAGAACAGGACAATCGGGAAATAGGCGGCCTGCAGGATGCGGCTGTGCACGAAGAGCACAGCCAGCAGCACGGCGGCTAGATTGCCGATGACGAAGCCGGCCAGCGCCTCGATCAGCGTCGGCCTGAGATTGTCGACGAGAAGCGGAAAATTCTTCTGAAAGACGCCGAAGATCGCGGTTGGCGTCGGCACGATATAAGCGGGAACGCCGAGCAGCGGCAGGAGATACTGCCAGGCAATCAGGATCGAAGCCGCGCCCAGAACGGGCAGCGCAATGGTCATTTGCGGGGAAAGCGGCGCCGGTCTCACGATGCGCGCTCCAGTGCCGCGCGCAGCTCCGCCATGGCCGCGACGATCGCGGCATCCTCGCGCGAGCAGCGATTGCCTTCCCGCTTGAACGGCCGCATGTCGAGATCCTTCACCACGCGCCCCGGATTGGCGGCAAGCACGATGACGCGCTCGCCGAGATAGGCGGCCTCGGCGATGGAATGGGTGACGAAGAGGATTGTCGTGCCGGTACGGCGCCAGAGCGAAAGCAATTCGTCATTCAGGCGGTCGCGCGTGATCTCGTCCAGCGCGCCGAACGGCTCGTCCATCAACAGCAATTTTGGTTCGCTAAGCAGCGCTCGGGCGATTGCGACACGCTGGCGCTGGCCGCCGGAAAGCTGATGCGGCAGGCGTTCGCCGAGACCGCTGAGCCCCATTAGTTCCAGCAGCTCTGCGCTTCGGTCTTCAATCTTGCGCGTCAGACTGCGCCGACCGACGCCGAGCGGCAGCCGTACATTGTCGCGCACCGTGCGCCAGGGGAGCAGCGTCGAATCCTGGAAGACGAAGCCGACATCGCGGCGCGAGCGCACCGCGTGCGGTGTGGCGCCGAGCACGTTGATCGTGCCGCCGAGCGGATCGAGCAGATCGGCCACGACACGCAGCAAGGTCGACTTGCCGCAGCCGGATGGTCCGAGGATCGACAGGAAGGAGCTGGCCGCGACCGTGAGGTCGAGGCCGGAAAGCACTTTGACGGCCGTCTGCCGGCCGCCATAGCCGACATCGAGCTTGTTGGCTTCGATTGCGTTCGCCATTAGATCAGCATGACGTTTGGTTGAATCGTCATGCTGATCTAATTCCTTGTTGGAGCATGATCTTTTCCGAAAACCGGTTCCCACTTTTCAGGATCATGCTCTAGGCCGCGGGCGCGTCGAGCTTGGGTCGGTCGGTGGCCGAGAGTTCCAGGATCTTGGTGGTGTAGACGTCCTTGGCGGCTGGGCGCCCGTTCGGATACTGGCCGACCTCGTCGAGCAGCACCAGTTGGTCCTCGATCGAGGCAGGGTCGAACGTGCCCCAGCCGTCCTTGGCGGTCGCGCCGTCGAAGGAGAGTTTCAGCACCAGCTTGACAGTCTTTTCTTCCCAGCCGAGATCCATTTCCGGATAGGCAGCGACCATCTTCTTCACCGCTTCCTGCGGGTTGGCGTGCACCCAGCCCCAGCCCTTGCCGACGGCGCCGATGAACTTCGCCAGCGTCTCGGGATCCTTTTCGATCGCCACGTCCGTGGCGAAATAGACGTCGGCGTAGGAACTCAGGCCGAGGTCGCGCACCAGGAGGTCGATACGATCGTCGCCGATCACGCTCAAAGCCTGCGTGTTGGTGATCCAGCCGCCGATGGCGTCGACATCGCCGCGCACCAGCGGGCCCTTGTCGAAGCCGACATTGACGATGGTGACCTCGGACGGGTCGATGCCGTTCTTGGCGAGGATCTCGTCGATGACGAAGCGCGCGGTCGGCTGGATGCCGATCTTCTTGCCCTTGAGGTCGGCGACATTGCGGATCGGCTTGGCCGGCTTCGAAGTCAGCGCATAGGGGCCGGTGCGGAAGCCGCAGGCGATGATCTTGACCGGCACGCCGCTGGCGCGCGCGGCATAGAGCTGCGGCGTTTCGGAGAACTGGCCGAGCTGCGCGGCGCCAGAGACGACCGGCGGCACGGTCGAGGCATTGGGGCCGCCGGGGCTGAATTCGACCTCCAGCCCGGCATCCTTGAAATAGCCGTTGGTAACGGCGGCGATGTCGCCGATCTGACCGTTGGACATCAGCCAGTCATACTGGATGACGACCTTGCCGGCGGCCCTGGCGCCCGGCGTCAGCACAAGCTGCATGCCGGCCGACGCGGCCGCGACCGCTGCGAGGCCGCTCTTCAAGAGAGTGCGGCGGTTCAATCGATAGTCTCGGTTCCCACTCATTTTTCGCTCCTGTTGCAGACTTCTTGTCCCATCTTTCCAAGCGCCGCTCCCTCCGGCGCGGCGTCGTCTACGGCTGTTCGTCGTGGTAGTCGCCAGGGCCGCCGTCGAGCCAGGCGTAAAGCTCCCAGAGCGTGTCGTCCGGGTCGGTGAAATAGGCGCAGCGCGCATTCCAGACGAAGTTTTCGGGCGGGCCGTAGAAGGGCACGCCCTTGGCGCTGAGTTCGCCATGCAGCCGATCGATATCGGCAGGTGTGTCGAGTTGGACGGCGACGCAAACCTTGTGCGCATGGCGTGGCGATCTCAGGTTCGACACGCCGGTATGCCGGTTGATGTGGTCGAGCTCCCAGGCGGCAAGCGTCACGCCCTCGCCATGGAAGTCGGCGAAGCCCTCGGCGCGGCGACGCAGGCGGAAGCCGAGTTTCTCGACATAGAACTCGACAGTACGCTCGATGTTCTCCACGAGCAGGCAGACATCGGAGATACGTGTGACGTTCGCCGGCATGGCTATTTCGCTCCGCTGGATTTCGGCAGCGGCAGCTTCACGCCAACGCGGTTGGCCGCGCCGATGATGTGCGCCCGCATCGCGGCTTCCGCCGCTGCAGGATCGCCCGCCACAAGGGCCTCGTAGATGCGCACATGCTCGCCGACATTGATCTCGACGAGATTGTGCAGCGGGTTGGTCATGCGGGCATAGTGGATCGAGTGGCGGATCTGTTCGCAGACGAAGGAAATGAAGGTGTGGATATAGCTGTTGCCGGTGGCGCGCGCGATCTCGCGATGGAAGAGCAGGTCGGCGTCGATGCTGCCTTCTTCCCAGCGCTCCTCGCCGCCCATGCGGTCGAGCGCTGCCTTGATCGAATCAAGATGCTCCTGCCCGCGCCGCGCCGCGGCGAGCGCCGCCGACTCGGCTTCGAGAATGCAGCGCAGCTCGAACAGCCGCTCCATATTGTGCGTGTCCTTGAGCGCCTCGCGGTCGATGCGGATCGCGGCCCGCTGCTCGGGCGCGAGCACGAAGGCGCCGATGCCTTGACGCGCCTCGATCATGCCGTCGGCGCGGAGCTGGGCGATCGCCTCGCGCACGACATTGCGGCTGACGCCAAATTTTTCGGAGAGCTCCTGCTCGGTCGGCAGCCGCGCGCCAGGGTTCAGCTCGCCGGATTCGATCTCGCGGCTGAGGAAGGCGGCGACGCGGTGCGGCAGCGTCTCGACAGTGCCGATGGCGGCCAGTCTTTGCTTCATGGGAAGGTCTCCGTCGAGGGCAGCAGGCAGCCCGGGTTCATCAGCCCCTTTGGGTCGAGCGCATCTTTCAGCGCCGTGATCATGCGGCGATGCGCCGGCGAGCGTCCGGCCCAGAATTCTCGGGCACGACTTCGACCGATGCCGTGCTCGGCGCTGATCGAGCCGCCGAGGTCGACGGCAATGTCGTAGAGCCCCGCCGTGATCTCCGCGCCGCGCGCGCGGGCTTCCGCCGTGCCGAGATCGAGCGGCGGCAGCACATTGAAATGGATGTTGCCGTCGCCGGCATGGCCGTAGGCCAGCGGGATCCAATTGGGATGCTCGAGCGCGACGAAGCGGCGCGCGCGCTCGATCAGGGCAGGGATGTCCGAGATGCGCACCGAGAGATCGGTGCGTACATGATAGCCACGCTTTGCCTGGCCTTCGACCAGCCCTTCGCGGATCGCCCAGAAGGTGTTTGCCCGCGCGCCGCTGGTCGCGAGGACCGCGTCGGTCACCAGACCTTCTTCCATCGCGTCGGCAAGGAAACCGGCCAGCACGCCGTTAAGATCAATGGCCGGCCCGGAGGATAATTCGACCAGCGCTTGCACAGGTGCCGCGACCGGCGCCGTCATTCCCGGGTCGATCGTTCGGGCAAGCTCGATGCATTCCGAACCGATGATCTCGAAGGCGGAGATCAGGTCTGAGCAATCCCGGCGTGCGCGATTGAACAATTGAATGGCCGCCTCGAACGAGGCGAGGCCGAGATAGGCCGTTTCGGTTCGAGCGGGCTTCGGGAACAGCTTGACCTCGACGCCGGTGATGATGCCGAGCGTGCCCTCCGAGCCGATGAAAAGCTGCTTCAGGTCATAGCCGCTGTTGTTCTTGCGCAGCCCGGAGAACCCGTTCCACAGCTCGCCGTCGGCGAGCACGACTTCCAGCCCGAGGATCAGGTCGCGCGCCATGCCATAGCGCAACACGTTGACGCCGCCGGCATTGGTCGCGGCATTGCCGCCGATCTGGCAACTGCCTTGCGCGCCGAGGGCCAGCGGAAACAGGCAATCCTGTGCCTCGCTCGCATCCTTGATCGTCTGCAACACGCAGCCTGCGTCGGCTTGCAGTGTGAAGTTCTCAGGATCGATCCGGCGGATGGTGTTCAGTCGCTCCAGGCTGATGACGACCAGGCCGGCACCCTTCGTATCGATCGCACCCGAGACCAGCCCGGTGTTGCCGCCTTGCGGAATGACGCCGAGGCCGAGCCCGCTGCAAAGGCGCACCAATGCCTGCACCTCGGCGACCGAGCCGGGTCGCAAGACCGCAAGGGCGCCGCCACGATAGTCGCCCGCCCAATCGCCAAGATACTTCGCCATTCCGGCGGGCTCGACAGTCAGGCCGTTCCGTCCGACGGCTCCTTCGAGGGCGTCGAGTATCTCCGGCGACAGGCTGTGAATGGTCATCAGCGGTAACAATTCGACATCGGGTAGTAGGGTGATACATATCATCCTACAACCTGGCCCGAGTCAACCGCGATGCGTTCATGCAATCGAACGGGGGTAGATTCGAGGGGCTCTCCGGCGCGCGGCGGACGGAAGCGCGCTAAAGGTATTGCGCGACCTTCTTGCCGACCGCGAGGAACCGCAGCGGGTCGACCGCCTCGCCGTTGTGGCGCACTTCATAGTGGAGATGCGGGCCGGTCGAGCGGCCGCTGCTGCCCGTCTTGCCGATCACGTCGCTGGCGGCGAGCTTCTGGCCGACGGTAACGTCGATTTCGCTTAAGTGGCCGTAGCGCGTGGTGAAACCGTTGCCGTGGTCGACCTCGACCATGCGTCCGTAGCCGCCGTTCCAGCCGGCCTTGGTGACGATACCGGCGGCCGTGACCTTGGCCGGCATGCCGATCGGCGCCCTGAAATCCATTCCCGTGTGCAAGGCGGCGGTGCCGAGGATCGGGTCGGTGCGCACGCCGAACGGACTGGTCACTGCGCGACCTGGGGCGGGATTGGTCAGCGGCAGCTTGCGCACCTCTTTCTTGACCTGATCAAGCGCATCGAGAGCTTCGTCCAGCTCTTTGACCTTGCTGTCGAAGATCATCGAGGAATCGAGCGGGACCAGCGGCCCGCCGACATCGTTCTTGTCGAGCTCGGCGTCGACCGGCAGGCCTGCAGCTTCCAATGCCTGCGAGATCGCATCGGCGTTCCTATAGGCATTATCAGCGAGCGTGGCGATACGGGTAAGCTGCTGACTCTCGATGGCCTTCAGCGATGCGTTGATCGACACGAACAGCTTGTCGGCTCGATCCGCAGCGGTTTCGTTGTCGAGCGGATCGGAGCGTGTCGACCACAGCGAGAAGGGCCGGGTGTCGTCGGCGCTCAGGCTAGCGACGGAGTAGGTCGGGGCCTGCGAAAGGCTGCCGGTAATTTCGGCCTCGGGCTTCGTTGGCGCATCGCTTGCGGCGGGCACGTCGCCGACCTCGTTTTCGGCGCGTTCGAGGATCGGTCCCAGCCGGCCATGGCGTTGGCTGAGCTGAGTCTGCCTGGCCAGCAACTCGCTCACCTTGGTTTCCATGAGCTGCTGGTCGAGAAGCTGGCGGCTGGTGATCCTGTCCACCTGAGCGCGAAGCGCCGAGATGCGGTCCTCATAGGCCTGCTGCATACGTGCCTGCCTTGCCGCCGTGGCGCCGATCAGGTCGTCGCGCAGCACTAGATAGGAAGTGGCGAGCAGGTAGCCGATAGCGATTGCCGCCAGGGCGGACCCGATGAACGCGGCAAGCCAGGGGCGAATGGTGAAATGCCTGATCTCGTTGCCCCTGGCGATAATGACCGTGTGGGGCTCTTTGCGCCTGCCGAAGACCGCTGACTGACCGGTTGGTTTCACGGGACCAAAGCTTTCGTTACGACTCCAACGACTGCCTGGGATTACACATTATTAGGGTTAACAAAGCTTTGCTGGCCGCGATGCTCGCGTAACCAATTCACGCATTGCGCGTCGCAGGTTGCAGTGGGAAGGAAGCCGGTAAATGCCGTGGGTGGTGCTTTCGGCTGCCTCAAAGAGCGCGCGCCGCTTCCAGCACCTCTTCAGCATGGCCCTTGACGCGCACCTGCCGCCAGATACGGGCGATGCGGCCATCCTTGCCGATCAGGAAGGTGGCACGCTCGACGCCCATGTATTTGCGGCCATACATGGTCTTCTCGACCCACAGATGGTAGGCCTCGATCACCTTGCGCTGCTCGTCGGCGACGAGGTCGACGGTGAGATCGTACTTCGCCTTGAATTTGTCGTGTTTCTTGACGCTATCGGGGGACAGCCCGATGACCACGGCGCCGGCCTTCTCGAATTCCGGCTTCAACTGCGAGAAGCCGATCGCCTCATTGGTGCAGCTTGTGGTGTCGTCCTGCGGATAGAAGTAGAGTACGACCGGCTTTCCCCGGAACGCGGCGAGGCTGAGAGAACCGCCGCCGTCGCGCGGAAGATCGAATTGCGGCGCAACGTCGCCCACTGCGAGATCAGCCATGTCGGTGCCCTTGTCTGAGGTTACGCGCGGATCGGGCATCGATATAACGTGAGGCGGGGATTCGTCCACGACGAGTTCGTTTACAACGGAATATTGCTTGGATCAGGAGCAACCGCAGCACGAGAAGATCAGGTTCAGGCGTGACGAGATCACCGACCTGGGGACGTTTCCGTCCGCGTGCCGCGTGCCGCCGCTCGGTCGCGCCTCGGTGCGTCGCCGCTTCCGCATCATCGGCCGCGTGTTTGCCGGGCTCTGCGCGTTCGTCTTTCTGGCGGCGGCAGGCGTCTATGTGCTCGGCACGTCGGGCGTCGGCACGGAGCGGCTTCGCGCCGAAGCCGAGACGGCCATCGAGAAGCTGGCCGGCGTGGATGTCAACGTTACCGTCGGGCCGGCGCGGCTGACGCTCGACGGGTCGAGCTTCGTCGCCCTGCAGGTCAGCGACGTCAGGCTGAAGACCGCTGATGGCAAACCGATGGCCGACGTTGGGCGTGTGCGCTTC
>SAQE01000088.1 GCA_004020545.1 Mesorhizobium sp.
AGGTTGGTGTTCACTGGAGCACCCCTCATCCGGCCGCTTCGCGGCCACCTTCTCCCACAAGGGGAGAAGGAGAGGCGCGTCCTCAAATCACATTCAGCTCCCGGAACGCCCTTCCCTCCGCCACGCGCCCATACCCGAACGCCGAGCAGTCGATCGTGCGGTAGCCGCCATGGACGATGAGCTCGGAGAGCGCCTTGCCGACGGCCGGCGCCTGCTGCAGGCCGTGGCCGGAGAAGCCGTTGGCGAAGAGGAAGTTCTCGACCTCCGGATGCGGCCCGATCACCGCGTTCTGGTCGAGCGTGTTGTAGTCATAGTGGCCGACCCAGGCGCGCGTCGGCTTGATCGCCTCGAAGGCCGGGATGCGGGTGGCGAGCGTTGGCCAGATGACTTCCTCGAACAGCGGCCAGTTGACCTCGAAATCCCTGGGATCGGGCGCATGATCGCCTTCCTCCGGCTCGGCGCCGCCGGTGAGGTAGACCGAACCTTCGGGCCGCACATAGATGCCGGAGGGATCGACCAGCAGCGGCATGTCGGCATATTTCTCGCGCGCCTCGAAGACGAAGACGTTGCGCTTGCGCGGCTCGACCGGCAGCTCGAGCCCGGCAAAAGCGGCGACCTTGCCGGCGTTCGGGCCGGCGGCGTTGACGACGATGCCGGCTTCAAGCGTCTCGCCATTGTCGAGGCTCACGCCAGTGACGCGGTTGCCCTCGCGCGCGATGCCGGTGACCGAAGCGGTGATGAAATCGATGTTCTTGTCGCGCAGCGCCTTGCGGAACAGCATCAGCAGCGCATGCGCGTCGAACCAGCCTTCGCCGCTGCGGCCATAGGCGCCGGCTGAAATACCCTCGGCAGACAGCCAGGGGAAGCGGCGCGTGAGTTGGTCGGCATCTTCCAGAACGATATCGGCGCCCTCGGCGATCTGCGCCTCGTGATTGGCCTTGAGGATCGGCAGGCCGGCCTCGCCGGCGAGGATCAGATAACCGCCTTCGCGGAAACCGATGTCGGCATCGGCGCCGAAAGTCTCCTTCAGCCGCCGGAACAGTTTCAGCGTGAACTGCGACAGGCGGATGTTCTCCGGAATCGAGAATTGCTGGCGGATCGAGGCGCAGGACAGCGTCGTCGCCGCATGGGAGAATAGCGGATCGCGCTCGATCAGCGCGATGGAGCCGGTAAAGCCCTCTTCGCGCAGATAGTAGGCGACCGAGGAACCGACGATGGCTCCGCCGATGATCACGATGTCGTAGCTCACTTCTTTCGGCTCTCCGGCTCCAGAGCATGATCCCGAAAAGTGGGTACCGGTTTTCGGATAAGATCATGCTCAACTTGATAAAGGCAAATTGATCTCGAAGCGCGTGCCGCGCTCGGTGTCAACCAGCCTGATCGTGCCATTATGGGCTTTCAGGAGGGCCAGCACGATGCCGAGGCCCATGCCGGTGCCGCCGGCCTCGCGCCTTGTGGTGAAGAACGGCTCGAACACTTTGGCGCGGTTGCTGACCGAAATGCCGTCGCCGTCGTCGCCGACATGGACGGCCGCCCTTTCGCCTGCCCTTTCGGCACCGATCGTGACCTGCTTGGCGCCGTGCCTGGCTGAATTGTCGATGAGGTTGGCGAGCACGATCGCCAGATTCTCGCCCGAGATGCCGAGGCCGGTATCGCCGCCCTCGGTGCGCACCTCCAGCCTGGTATCGACCGGCAGCAGCGCCAGCGCCGCATGGAGCGTCGTGCTCTCGCCGCTCGGCGCCAGGTTTTCCGCGCGCGCCAGTTCGAGCAGCCGACGCACCAGCAGATTGAGCCGCCCGGCATCGGTGACGATGTTGTTGGAGAAGCGCCGCCGCTCGGCCTCATCCATCGTCCCGCCGGAATCCCTGAGCAACTCGGCCGCGCCCTGGATCGCCGTCAGCGGCGATTTCAGCTCGTGCGAGACATGGGTGGCAAAGGTCTGGATGCTGTCGGAGCGTGCCTGCAGTTTTTGCGCCATGTCGAGGAAAGCGGCCGACAGTTCCGCCATCTCGCGCGTGCCGTGATGGTCGAGCGGCCCGATCGCCTCGCGGTCGCCGGCGGCGATGCGTTTGGTCCGGTCGATCAGCGCATAGATCGGCCGGCTGACGGTGCGGATGAACACCAGCGCGATCAGCAGCGTGCCGCCGACGATGGCGATCGCCGCCAGCGTGACCTTGCCGCGCTCGCCATAGAGATGCTTGACGATGTTGTTCGGCGTCCGCGACAGATAGACCACGCCCGCCACTCGGCCCGCGACCTCGACCGGCAGAGCGACGAAGACGCGTACCTTGGTGCCGCGGCTCACCGAATAGAGCGGCGGCGCCGGCTGGTCGGGGATCCTTAAGCGGAGCTCGCTGGCATAGACGCCGGAAAGCGCTCTCCCCACCTCCTCGACCTTGCCGAGCGACAAGCCCAGCTCGCCGCCGCCGGCAATGACCACGCCATGCGGATCGAGCAGCCGGAAGCCGGCGAGCGTCGTCTTCTGCGTCTCGTCCAGAATGCCGTCGAGCCGTGCGCCGATGGCGGCGAAGGCCGGATCGGCGGTCGCGGGAAGCGCCGCCGGCCGCGACGGCATGACATCGTCGGAGGCAAGATCGAGCTGTGGCTCGATCGGCTGGTAGGGATAGTTGCTGTCCCTTGCGGGATCGGCCGAGATCGGCGCCCCCAACCGTTCCGGAGCGATGCCGGCCGCGCGCACCGCGTCGGCATAGACCGCCGCGACGACAGCGCCCTGCGCGATGAGCTCGCCCTCGGTCTGGCGGATCAGCTGGTTCTCATAGAGCCGGAAGAAGAACAGGCCGACCAGCGGCAGCGCCATCACCACGATCAGGATGGCGACGACGACGGTGGCAAGCCGCGGCCGCCATCTTTCCTTGCTCAACCACCGCATCGGCCGAGCCGGAAACCGACGCCATGCACGGTCGCGATCGCATCCACGCAGCCGACCGCCGCCAGCTTGGCGCGGATGTTGCGGATATGGCTGTCGACGGTGCGTTCCGAGACGTGGATGTTGGATTGATAGGCATTGGCCATCACCGCGTCGCGGCCAAGCACATGCTGCGGGCGGGCGAGAAAGCCTTTTAGAATTGCGAACTCGATCGCCGTTAAGGTGAGGGGCTTGCCTTCAAAACTCGCCGCATGGCTTGCCGGAACCAGCATCAGCTTGCCATGCGCGAACTGCCGGTCGTCCGCTTCCTCCACCGCCGCAACCGGGCGGGCGCGCCGCAGGATGACGTTGACGCGGGCGACCAGCTCGCGCGGACTGAACGGCTTCGTCACATAGTCGTCGCCGCCCATTTCCAGCCCGAGGATGCGGTCGATTTCCTCGTCCCGCGCGGACAGGAACAGCACCGGCACGTCGGAACGCTGACGCAACCTGCGGCAGACCTCCAGCCCGTCCATTTCCGGCATGCCGATGTCGAGCACGATGAGGTCGGGCGCGCGGCGCTCGACCGCCAGCAAGGCGGCGGCGCCGTCGGCCACGGCGGCCGTCTTCATGCCAGCCTTTTCCAGTGCAAAGCAGATGATCTCGCGGATATGCGGGTCGTCATCGGCGACGAGGATATTGTGCGGCATCGATCAGTGGCCCGGCGCGTAAGGTTGGGTGACGGCAGGATTAGAGCAATTCCGGGAAAAGTGTGAAACGGTTTTCGGTCCGGAATTGTGTCGAAGCAAGAAGATGGAGCGGTTCTGCATTTCCGTGAAACGACAAACCGCTCGCGCAACTGCGCCGCGCTGTCGAGCGCGCGCAGCAAAGATTGGCGCGGAGCCTCATCGCCGGACCTTCCTCGGCGCGTTCGCCCGGCCCCGGTGACGCGATCTTGGGACAAAAGCCAGCATGATGGCTGCGGGGCTGAACCTTTGCGGCTCGACAAGCCACCAGCCATCGTTGCGCAACCGGCGCGGCAGGGACCAGCGGTGGTTTCCGAATGTTCGCATGCATCTGTTTCACCGGCGGTCGCGAAAAGCTCGGGGCGGATTGGAGGAGGTTTTTCGTAACGATTTGCAGATTTCGTGCAGGACCAAATCTCCCCCTGAGGGCAGGCAATCGCATATGGCAGTGCCAGCCCCCCACTCCGGCCGCTGCGCGGCCACCTCTCCCCCATGTTCATGGGGGAGAGGAAACCCAGGCTTTCAAGGCCGCAATCTCGGCGGTTGGCATTTCCTCTCCCTCCACGAATGTGGGGGGAGAGGTGGCTCGGCGAAGCCGAGACGGAGTGGGGGGAGCGCCATATGCGATTGTGGCACGACCTTCAACGAGGTCGCTTTATCGTGCTTTACCTTGCCTCATCCCGCTTCACTCGGCATAGATCGGCCATGACCGTTGACACCTACCGCCCGCGTCGCTCCGTGCTCTACGTGCCCGCCTCCAACGAGCGGGCGCTCGGCAAGATCGCCTCGCTTGCCTGCGACGCCATCATCATCGACCTCGAGGATGGCGTCGCGCCCGCCGACAAGGTTTCCGCGCGCGACAAGCTTGCGGGCATTCTTGCCGCGCGGCCACAGCGGCGCTGCGAGATTGTGGTTCGCATCAATCCGCTCGGATCCGAATGGGGCATCGACGATCTGTTAGCCGTGGCCAAGGCCGGGCCGGACGGCGTCCTTTTGCCCAAGATCGGCACACCGCGCGACATCCTCGAGGCCAGCGACCTGCTCGACGACAATTTCGCGCTCGATACGGTGAAGCTGTGGGCGATGATCGAGACGCCCAAGGCGCTGCTCAACATCGGCCCGATCGCCGAACTTGGTCGCGACCCGGCTTCTCGCTTGACTTGTTTCGTTGCCGGAACGAACGACCTGGTGAAAGCGACGGGTATTCTGGCAACGCCCGACCGGCGTTATCTCATGCCTTGGCTGATGCAGCTTGTGCTCGCCGCCCGCGCCGGCGGCCTCGACGTGATCGACGGCGTCGCCAACGATTTTCGCGACCTGGACGCCCTGGCGCGAGAGTGCGCCGAGGCCGCCGCCATGGGTTTTGATGGCAAGTCGCTGATCCACCCCGCCCAGATCGAGCCGGCGAACCGCGCCTTTTCGCCGGCGCCCGAGGCGCTGGTCGCGGCGCGCGCGATCCGGGATGCGTTCTCGCGGCCCGAAAATGCCGGCAAGGGCGTCATTGCGCTGGACGGCCGCATGGTCGAGCGGCTGCATCTGGCCGAGGCCGAGAAACTTCTGGCGAAGGCCGCAATCATCAGCGCATGACCCCGAAAATCGGGATCGATTTTCGGAAAGGATCATGCGCAAGATCAAAAGTGCTACAGCGTCGTTTGCGCGCGTCCGAGAGGACGCGCGGCGCTGTAGTGCATGTCGCCCAAAAGTGCGCAGCGGTTTTGGGAAACGACATGCATTAGACAGACATTGGTCATGACAGGGTCGAAAAAATGAAACTTTACCGCTTTCTGTCCGGTCCGGACGACGCCACCTTCTGCCACAAGGTGACGGCGGCCCTTAACAAGGGCTGGCACCTGTTCGGCTCGCCGACCTATGCCTATGACAAGACGACCAAGTCGATGCGCTGCGGCCAGGCCGTGGTGAAGGACGTCGAAGGCCAGGAATACACAGCCGACACCAAGCTCGGCGATTGGTAGGGATGGAGCGGCGCCCCTCTCACTTCGTCCTAAGGCGGAGCAAGGATCGAAAGCCTTGAGATTAGGCGATAAGAAAAGGAACTGTGACGCCGCGTTCCTTCACACCCCCCTCTGGCCTGCCGGCCATCTCCCCCGCAAGGGGGGAGATCAGACGTCACTGCCGCTTTCGCCAATCGCCTACGTTGGAGGAAGAGCGCCGACGACGAAGCTGCTAATCTCCCCCCCTTGCGGGGGAGATGTCCGGCAGGACAGAGGGGGGTACTGTCCCGCCAGCACTTCGGATTTCTACACTGCAGTGGCGTTCTGAGCCACAGGATCCTAGGTCTGCGCTCCGCTTCGCGTCGCTCTGCCCTAGGCCGAAGGGTGTTCACCCCGCCGCAGCCTGCTCCGCCGCTTCCTCGATCCGCTCCATGTCGTCGTCCGACAGGCCGAAATGGTGGCCGATCTCGTGGATCAGCACATGGGTGACGATGTCGCCCAGCGTCTCGTCGTTCTCGGCCCAGTAGTCGAGGATGGCGCGGCGATAGAGCGTGATGCGGTTCGGCCCCTCGCCCGTCTGCGGGTTCCAGCGCTCGGCGATGCCGCGCCCCTCGAACAGGCCGAGCAGGTCGAAGGGCGTTTCCAGCGACAGGTCGTCCATGATCTCGTCCGTCGGGAAGTCGGCGATTTGGATGACGATGTCGCCGGTGAGCTGGCGGAACTCTTCCGGCAGATGGGCATAGGCCTCCAGCGCCAGAAGCTCCATTTCCTCCATCGACGGCGAGAGCTGATCGTGCCAGGTGCGGGTCTTGTAGATGCGGGCCATAAGGTTTCCTTTGATCCCGGCATATAGGCTTTCGCGCCGGTCGAGGCAAATGAGCCGGCTGGCCCTCTTCTTGGAGGATAAAAGGGCGAAGGATAAATTCCTTCTGACTCCGCTTGACTCTTCTGGCCCCCTCTGGAATCTATAAGAACATAACAGGAACAATTGCTGCCGGAAGTGAACGTCATGGCGATGAGCGCCGTGGCGCGGGACACTGTTTTTGCCCTGCGCCGCCAGATCGCGAAGATCGAGGGAACGCTGCCCGAGCGCCTGGAAGTGCCGGCCCCTAGCGCGCCTGTCGATGTAGCCCGCTCGGACATCACCGCTGAAATCACCATCGTTCGGCGCGGCCTCGCCGTGGCCTCGCCGGATGCCTTCCTGCATACCGGCATCGAACACCTCGACACCGCCCTCGGCGGCGGCCTGCCGAAGGCGGCGCTGAGTGAAATCCATGGCCTGGAGACCCGCGATGCCGGCGCCGTCGCCGGCTTCGCCCTGTCGCTCGCCAGTCTGATCCTCAGAGAAAAGCAGGGCCTGCCGATCCTCTGGGTCGGCACCGCGGAGATCTTCCGCGAGGCCGGCTTTCCCTATGCGAGCGGGCTCCATGCCCTCTTCGGCATCGAGCCGGAGCAATTGCTGTTTTCCGAAGCGCCGAAGCTCTTGGATGCGCTGTGGATCGCCGAGGAGGCCGCCCGCATGACGGCCTTCGCCGCCGTCATGCTCGAGATCCGCGGCAGCCCGCGGCTTCTCGACCTCACCGCCACGCGCCGCCTGCACGCCCGCGCCCAGAATGCCGGCCGGCCGGTGCTGCTTTTGCGCCAGGCAGGCGAGGCCGAACCCACCGCGGCGCCGGTGCGCCTCATCGTTTCGGCAGCATCCGCAGCAAGCCGCGAAACGGTCGCCGGCCCGCTCGCCGGCTCGATCGGCCGCCCCGCCTTCACCGTCGATATCGGCAAGAGCCGCACGGCCCTGCCCGGACAATTCACACTGGAGTGGAACCCCGATGAGCACGCTTTCGAGGAAAGAAGAAGGGGTGAGGAAAGAAGGCCCCAGGAAGAGCGGGCAACGAATCCTGTCGCTGTGGTTTCCGCATCTGCCCGCGGAGCGGATCCTGCGCCAGCGTCTGGGGCGGTCCTGGCGTTCCCGGCCCTCGGATCACCTGCCTCTGGTGATCAGCCATCGCGACAGCAACGCCCAGCGCATCGCGGCCCTCGACGAACGGGCTGAGGCGCTCAAATTGAAGCGCGGCATGGGCATTGCCGACGCGCGCGCCATGCACCCTTCGATCGATGTGGTGGAAGCCGACGCGGAAGCTGACCGCCGCCTGCTCGAGGGCCTTGCCGACTGGTGCGACCGCTACACGCCGCTGGTGGCGATCGACGGCGAGGACGGGCTGTTCCTCGACGTCACCGGCTGCACGCATCTGTTCGGCGGCGAGCGCGCCATGCAGGACGAGATCCTCACCCGTTTCTTCCAGCAGGGTTTCGATGTCCGCGCCGGCCTCGCCTCCACGCCGGGAGCTGCCTGGGCGGCGGCGCGCTTCCATGGCGACCGCATCGTCGCCGGCGGCGAGGAGGAAGCGCTGCTTTCGCCCCTGCCGCTTTCGGCGCTGCGCATCGCGCCGGAAACCCGCATCAGCCTGGAAAGCGTCGGCCTGCGCACGGCGGGCGCGGTGATGGCCGCGCCCCGCGCGCCGCTCGCCCGCCGCTTCGGCGCCACCTTGCTTCTGCGCCTTGACCAGGCGCTCGGCCGCCTCGACGAGGCCGTGTCGCCGCGCCTTCCCGTCGCGCCGCTCTCGGTCGAGCGCCATCTTGCCGAACCGGTCGTGCTCACCGACGACATCGAGCGCCTGGTGAGCCGGCTTGCCGTGGCCTTGAAGAGCGATCTCGAACGCCGCGGCGAGGGCGCGCGGGCGCTCGCCCTTCTCCTCTTCCGCGTCGACGGCGCCGTCAGCCGCATCGCGGTCGGCACCTCGCGCCCGCTGCGCGAGCCGACGCTGATCAGGCGGCTCTTCCACGAAAGGCTCGCAGCGCTTGAACAGGACATCGACGCCGGCTTCGGCTTCGACCTCGTGCGGCTCTCCGTGCTTTCGGTCGCCGCCTTCGACATGCTGCAGGGCGACCTGACCGGCGAGACGGACGATGATGACGCCGACATCGCTTTGTTCGCCGACCGCATCCGTGCCCGCCTCGGCGAGGCCGCCGTGCTGAAGCCGGTGGTCGTCGAAAGCCATCTGCCGGAGCGCGCGGTCGCCATCGTTCCTTTCGCCGAAGCGCCGCAAAGACGCATGCCGCCGAACCGGTCCGGCCGCTCGGCGCCGCCGATGACCATCTATCCGCCGGAGCGGCCGGTGCGGCTGTTCCGTTCGCCCGAGCCGATCGAGGTGCCGGCGACCGAAATGCCCGAGGGTCCACCGATGAATTTCCGCTGGCGGCGCGCGCTTTATCGTGTCGCCCGCGCCGAGGGGCCGGAGCGCATCGCCGCCGAATGGTGGCGAAAACTGCCCGGCGAGGAAGAAGCGCCGACCCGCGACTATTACCGCATCGAGGACAGCGAAGGGCGTCGCTACTGGCTCTACCGCCAGGGCCTCTACGGCGCCTCGCAAACCTCGCCGCGCTGGTTCATGCATGGAGTGTTCGCATGAATGCGCTGACCGCCATCCCCTATGCCGAGTTCGGCATCCAGTCGAATTTCTCCTTCCTGCGCGGCGCCTCGAAGCCCGAGGAGCTGGTGGTCACGGCGAAATTCTACGGCTTTGCCTCGATCGGGCTTGCCGACAGGAACACGGTTGCCGGCGTCGTGCGCGCCTGGCAGCAGGCCAAGGTGGAGAAGCTTGCCTATCATTCCGGCTGCCGCCTGGTTTTTCGCGACGGCACGCCGGACGTCCTCGCCTATCCCCGCGACCGCAAGGGCTGGGGCCACCTTTGCCGCATGCTGACGCAAGCCAATCTGCGCGACGAGAACGAGAAGGGCGCGACGCTGCTCGAATTGAGCGACCTTCTCGAATGGGGGGATCTGATGTCGCTGGCGGTCCTGCCCGATCTATCCGCGGACGCGGAAGATGGTCTGGCGTTAATTAGCCGGCTTAAAGATCGCTTCGGCACTGCGCTTCGGCTGGCCGTGGCGCCGGATTACGGCGGCAACGACCGGTTCCGCATCGAGCAGGCGGCGGCGATGGCCGAGCATGCGCGGGTCCCGCTGATGGCGACCAACGACGTGCTCTATCATGCCGCCGACCGCCGGCCGCTGCAGGACGTGCTCACCGCGATCCGCCTCAACACGCCGGTTTCCGAGGTCGGACTGGAGCTGACGGCGAATGCCGAGCGCCATCTGAAGCCGCCGCTGGAAATGGCGCGTCTGTTCCGCCGGCACCCGCAGGCGCTGGCGGAAACGCTGCGCTTCGCCGACGAGCTCACATTCTCGCTCAGCGACCTCGAATATAATTATCCGGACGAGCCGACCGAGTCCGGCCTCGGGCCGCAGGCCGAGCTCGAGCGGCTGGCGCGCGAAGGCGCGACTGTCCGCTATCCGGCTGGTGTTCCCGCCCATGTCACGCGGCGCATCGAGGAAGAGCTCGCGCTCATCGAGCGGCTGAACTACGCGCGCTATTTCCTGACCGTCCACGACATCGTGAAGTTCGCCCGCAGCCAGAACATCCTTTGCCAGGGGCGCGGTTCGGCCGCCAATTCGGTCATCTGCTTCTGCATCGGCATCACCGAAGTCGGCCCCGACCGGATCGACGCGCTGTTCGAGCGCTTCATCTCCGAGGAGCGCAACGAGCCGCCCGACATCGACGTCGACTTCGAGCATGAAAGGCGTGACGAAGTCATCGCTTACATCTACGACAAGTACAGCGCCAAGCGCACCGCTTTAGCCGCCGCCGTCATCAGCTATCGCGGCCGTTCGGCCTTGCGCGAAGTGGCGAAAGCCATGGGCCTCTCCGAAGACGTCCGGAGCGCTCTGTCGAGCACGATCTGGGGCTGGTCGACCTCCGAGCTCGGCGAAAGGGAAGCCAATGCCGGCGGCCTCGACCGCACCGATCCGCTGTCACAGCAGGTACTGGAACGCGCCAACGAGATCATGGGCTTTCCCCGCCACCTCTCCCAGCATGTCGGCGGCTTCGTCATCACCCGCGACCGGCTCGACGAGGTCGTGCCCATCGTCAAGACGGCGATGGACGAGCGCAAGATGGTCGAGTGGGACAAGGACGATCTCGACGCGGTGAAGATCCTGAAAGTGGACGTGCTGGCGCTCGGCATGCTGACTTGCCTGAAACGCGCCCTGACCTTGCTGACGCGGCATTATCCGGAAGCGCGGGATGAGTACGGCCGTCCCTATGATCTGAACTCGCTGCCACCGGAGGACGACCGCGTCTACGCCATGATCTGCCGGGCCGACACGCTGGGCGTCTTCCAGATCGAGTCGCGCGCCCAGATGTCGATGCTGCCGCGTCTGCGGCCGCAGAATTTCTATGATCTCGTCATCGAAGTGGCGATCGTTCGGCCCGGCCCGATCCAGGGCGACATGGTGCATCCTTATCTGCGCCGCCGGCAAGGCAAGGAGAAGCCCGAATACCCGAAGCCCGAGTTGGAAGAGATCCTCGGCAAGACGCTGGGCGTGCCGCTGTTCCAGGAACAGGCGATGAAGATCGCCATCGTCGCCGGCGGCTTCAGGCCGGGCGAGGCCGACGAATTGCGCCGCGCCATGGCCACCTTCAAGCGCACCGGCACCATCGGCAACTACCGCCAGCGGATGATCGACGGCATGGTCGCCAAAGGCTACGAGAAGGAGTTCGCCGAGCGCTGTTTCAAGCAGATCGAAGGCTTTGGCGAATACGGCTTTCCCGAAAGCCATGCCGCGTCCTTCGCGCTGCTGGTCTACGCCTCCTGCTGGTTCAAGACCTTCTATCCAGATGTTTTCTGCGCCGCGATCCTGAACGCGCAGCCGATGGGTTTCTATCAGCCGGCCCAGCTCGTCCGCGACGCGCGCGACCACGGCGTCGAGGTGCGCGAGGTCGACGTCAACCACTCCGTCTGGGACTGCACGCTGGAGGGAGCCGCCTTCGATTCGTCCCGCATCCTCGAACGTCATGCCTCGATGCGCGGCGTCATCGAGGCGGCTCATGCGGTCAGGCTTGGCTTCCGCCAGATCAAGGGCCTGTCCGAGGAGCGGATGGAGGCCGCCGTCGCCCGGCGCGGCAATAGCTATCAATCGGTCAGGGACGTCTGGCTGCGTTCAGGCCTCGATGTCGGCGAGATCGAAAGGCTGGCCGAGGCCGACGCTTTCCGCTCGCTCGGCCTCGACCGCCGCGCCGCGCTCTGGGAAGTGCGCGCGCTCGACGGCAGGAGTGCCGCCGAAAAACTGCCGCTGTTCGACCAGCCCACGCTGCGCCTGCGTGAGCTCGAGCCGGAAACGAAGCTGCCGAAAATGCCGCTCGGCGAGCATGTCGTCCATGACTACCGTGCGCTCGGCCTGTCGCTGAAGGAGCACCCCGTCGCCTTCCTCCGCGAGCGGCTCGACCGCGTCGGCATCACGCCCAATGCCCGCCTGCCGTCGGTGCGCGACGGCCGCCGCGTCTCCGTCGCCGGCCTGGTCCTGGTGCGCCAGCGCCCCGGCAAGGGCAATGCGATCTTCATCACCCTCGAGGATGAAAAGGCGATCGCCAACGTCATCATCTGGCCCCGCGTCTTCGACCGCTTCCGCTCTATCGTCATGGGCGCGCGCTTCATCCGCGTCACCGGCAAGCTGCAGCAGGAATCGGACGTCATCCACATCGTCGCCGACAAGATCGAGGATTTGACGTCCTGGCTGAGCGTGCTGCTGCAGGAAGCGCCCGTCATCGAGCATCGGCCGGTTGGCGATGCGAACCGGCCTGCCCCGGCAAACCGCGGCCTGCCGGTCCGCCAGAATATCGAGGCCCTATCGGGTGCCGCACAACAGGTCATGCCGAAAGGGCGGAATTTTCAGTGAGGCATAGAGGCCTTCAGCATCAAGCGGAATAAGGAGCGAGGATGGGACGAAGGTACTGTGAAGCCGCGTTCCTTCACACCCCCCTCTGTCCTGCCAGCATTTCGAATCTCTGCTGCAGCGGCCTTGTGTAATCGCGGACGCCCTCTGCCAATCTCGATGGCTTGCGGCATCCTTCCGGAAGCGTCGTCAGCGAAAGGCGCTCACGACGGCCCGCCGAGCCGCGGCTGCGGCGGCAGCATATCGTCGGCCGAGATCGTGCGCGCTTCCGACGGCAGCATGATCGGGATGCCGTCGCGCACCGGATAGGCGAGCTTCGCCACGCGCGAGATCAGCTCGCTGCGTTCCGGATCCCAGGTTAGCGGCCCCTTGGTCAGCGGGCAGGCGAGCAGTTCCAGCAGCTTTGGGTCGACCGTGGCCTTCCGCCCGTCACGTCCATCCGTCAAGCATTGTCCTCCTGCAGCCTCAGACGCACCTTACTGCAGGCTCGAGCCAAAATCCTCATCCTCACGCGCCAGCGTTATTTCGGTGATGGCGATCAGCGTTTCGGCGCGCGTCTTCAAATCCGCCGCTTCGAGCAGCGCCTGCTTCTCGGCCGGCCCATAGGGCGCCATCATCGACAGCGCATTGACCAGCATGGCGTTCTCGGCGCGGCTGACGCTTTCCCAGTCGGCCTCGAGGTCATTGGCCTGCAGGTAGGCGCGAAACGCCTTGAGCAGCGCCGGCCGGTCGACCTCGGCGGCGGCCTGGTCCTCCTCGAGATCGGCGAGGAACGGCGCGATCCGGCACTGCCGGAACGGTGTCTTCACCGCAAGCTCCTGCGTGACCCGGAAGCGGCAGACGCCTTGCAGCGAAATCAGGTAGCGCCCGTCGCCGGTCTCGGCGAGCGAGATGATGCGCCCGGCGCAGCCGACGCTGCACAGCTCCGGCTCGCCGTCGTCGCGCAGCGCTCCGTCGAGACTGGGCTGGATCATGCCGATCAGCCGCGGCCCCGCCATCGCCTCGTCGATCATCTGCAGATAGCGCGGCTCGAAGATGTTGAGCGGCATCCGGCCGCCCGGCAAAAGCAGGGCGCCGGCGAGCGGAAACACCGGGATCGCCGACGGCAAATCCCTCGCGAGCCGATAGCGGGCGTTTCCGACCTGCACCTCAACCCTCCGCCTGCACTTCAATCCTCGCCCGCAATTCGACTCCCGAAAGCGTCGCCGGCCAGCGTGTCAAACCTGCGATCTCCTCTGACGCAGCCCGGTCTATTCAACCATGTGTCGGCAGGGCAAGCCACTGCCCCTATCTGGTGCAGTTGCCGCCTGCCGCAAGCCCCTTACCCGGCAAAAGGGGCCGGCAACAGAGCCGGCAAAGCGCTCAGGAGAACAGTAGCGACGACAGCTTGCGCCGCGCCGCAAGCGTCGCCTCGTCGGTCATCCCCCATGCCTCGAAGAACTTCAGGAGCTGCGCCCGCGCGCCGTCGTCGTTCCATGTCCGGTCGGCCTTGACGATCGCCAGAAGATTGTCGGCGGCTTGCGTCTTCTCGCCGCGCGCGTTCTGCACCATCGCCAGGTCGAAGCGCGCCTGATGATCGTTCGGGTTGGCGGCAAGCCGGCGCTCGAACTCGGCCGGATTGCCGAGCGCGGCGGCCTGCGCGGCGAGCGCCATCTTGGCGCGCAGAGCGGCAAGCAGCGGCGCGTCCTTCTTGTCCTCCGGCGCCTTGGCAAGCACCGCCTCGGCGCCATGGCTGTCGCCGGCGTCGAACAGGATCTCGCCGAGCCCGGCGATCGCTTCGACGGTTTCGGGCGCCTGCTCGAGGATCGCGTCATAGATGTCGGCCGCGGTCTGGACGTCGCCGGCTTCGCGCGCCTCGCCGGCCGCGGCAAGCGCGTCGGCAATTTGCGGCGCGCCGCTGCCCTTGCCGCCGACCTTCTGGATGAACTGCGTGATCTGGCTTTCGGGAATGGCGCCCATGAAGCCGTCCACCGGCTGGCCGTCCTTGAAGGCGATGACCGCAGGGATCGACTGGATGCCGAGCTGGCCGGCAATCGAGGGATGGTCGTCGATGTTCATCTTGACCAGCTTGACCTTGCCGCCGGCGGCCTTGACCGCCTTTTCGAGCTGCGGCGTCAGCTGCTTGCAGGGACCGCACCATGGCGCCCAGAAGTCGACCAGCACCGGCTGGCGGCGCGATTCCTGGATGACGTCGGCCGCGAATGTCGCGGTCGTGGTGTCCTTGACCAGGTCGGCGGCGGCCGGCGCTTCGCCAAGCGAAACCTTGGCGCGGTCGGCCCCGCCATACTGGACGGATTGGGCGTACTGGCCGGAATTGCCGCCAAATGAGCCGCTGAACGGATTGTTGTCACTCATGTCGTCGCCCTTTCGGTCGCGCGGCCGCCGGCATGAAGGCGCGGCGCGTCATTTCGGAGTTCGGTTTTCGCCATCCATGTGGCGATCAAGCCGAGACTTTCAAGATAACAGCATCGTGCCCGGTTGCCTCGACGAATCTGACGAGATCGGCCGCGGCGATGGTTGTCGTCGCCTCATTGGTCAACGGGTGGCCGTTGATGACCTCGTGGCTCATCAACTCCTGGTCGAGAACCACCTTCACTTGGCCACCCGTGTCGTTGATCAGCCCGAAAACGGTGACCGCGCCGGGAATGACGCCGAGCAGCTCCATCAGCATTTCCGGTTTGCCGAACGATACCCGGCCGGAAGCACCGATCAGGTGATGGATCTGCTTGAGATCGACCTCCGCATCCTCGCCGACGGTGACGAGAAAGAAATTGTCCTTCTTGTCCTTGAGGAAGAGGTTCTTGGTGTGGCCGCCAGGGATTTCGCCGCGCAGCGCCTGCGAATCGGCGACCGTGAACAGTGGCGGGTGGCGCACCGTCGAGACGGAGATGCCGAGATCGGCAAGAAAGGCGTATAGCTCGGCTTCGGTCTTCGGCATTAGGTCCTCGCATCGTCCGGAAGTGTCATGCCGTTTACGGCCAACGGCACCCTCGGGGCAAGATCGCCCGCGTGGGCCACGGAAATTCGCCCGTTCGGAACGAGCCTTCCATGCATGAAGAGCTAGCTCCAAAAAGACCGTCATTTCCCTGTTGCAATCGCCGCGCTCTTCGGCCATATAGGCGCGGCTTGCGGCCCAAGGCCGCGTGAGCGGGTGTAGCTCAGGGGTAGAGCACAACCTTGCCAAGGTTGGGGTCGGGCGTTCGAATCGCCTCACCCGCTCCAGTTTCCCTCCAGGGATCAAGCAACGAAAAGCCGCGGTTTTCCGCGGCTTTTTCGCGTTTGGGGCTAACGCTTCCGCGAAAAACCTATCCCAGCCTTGCCCTCGTCGTCCGCGGCGTCGCCAGCAACAGGCTGGTCTCGCTCCCCGTTATGCCGGGAATCAGCCGTATCCGCCGCAGCACGGCGTCGAAATCGGTGAGCGAGGCGGTGCCGAGCTCGACCACCAGGTCCCAGCGGCCGTTGGTGGTGTGGATGGTCGAAACCTCGGGAAAACCGCCGAGCGCCCTGATCACGCGGTCCGCCGCATGGCCCTCGATCTCGATCATCATCACGCCGCGTATCCGCTGGTCGACCGCGTCGGCACGCAGCACCACCGTGTAGCCGATGATCTCGCCGGATTTCTCCAGCCGCTCCATGCGCGCCCTGACCGTGGCGCGCGAGACGCCGAGATCGACCGCGAGATCGGAGACGCTGCGCCGCGCATCGTGCCTCAGCAGCGTCACCAGTCTTTCGTCGAGCGCATCCATGACTATCCATTTCGATCAAATTCCCTGACCAATATGATAGAATGATCTTTTCGAAATGCCAATTTTCCCTGTTCAAACCGCCAGGCCGCGATGGTTCAATCCCTTGGTCAATCGCAAGGGCTAAAAAGAATCATGCGCTGCAGGATCGTTGGCGCGCCGGTGCAGGACGGCGCAGGCAGGATGGGATGCGAGATGGGGCCGAGCGCGCTGCGCACCGCTGGGCTCGTCTCGGTGCTGTCGGAACTCGGCCACGAGGTCGAGGACTGGGGCGCCATCCAGCCGGCCGAGGTACGCGCCGTCGTCCACGGCAATCTCGTATTGAAGGCGCTGCCCGAGATTTCCGCCTGGACCGCGGCGATTGCCGAGACCGCCTTCGCGGCTTCGCGGGATGCCATGCCGATTTTCCTCGGCGGCGATCACTCGATCTCGGCCGGCACGGTGTCCGGCGTGGCGCGCCGCGCCGCCGAACGCGGCCGGCCGCTTTTCGTGCTCTGGCTCGACGCGCATCCGGATTTCCACACGCTCGACACCACCACCAGCGGCAACCTGCACGGCGTGCCGCTCGCCTATGCCAGCGGCCGCCCCGGCTTCGACGGCTATTTCCCGGATCTGCCGGCCGCGGTCGACCCCGCCCGCGTCTGCACCATGGGCTTGCGCAGCGTCGATCCGGCCGAGCGCCGCGCGCTGAAGGAGGCGGGCGTGACCGTGCACGACATGCGCGCCATCGACGAGCATGGCATCGCCCCGCTGCTGCGCGCCTTCCTCGCCCGCGTCGAGAAGGACAACGGGCTGTTGCATGTCAGCCTCGATGTCGACTTCCTCGATCCGTCCATCGCGCCGGCCGTCGGCACCACGGTGCCGGGCGGTGCCACCTTCCGCGAGGCGCATCTGGTGATGGAGATGCTCTCCGACAGCGGCCTGGTCTCCAGCCTCGACCTGGTCGAGCTGAACCCGTTCCTCGACGAGCGCGGCCGCACCGCCACCTTGATGGTCGACCTCACTGCCAGCCTGATGGGCCGCCGCATCATGGACCGCCCGACCCGCAGCCATTCCGGAAGCCTCTGATCATGACCCAGCCTTCCCGCCTCGCCATCGTTCCCTTCGTCAGCGTCGACCGCATGATGAAGCTGGTGCTCGCCATCGGCGTCGAGCGCTTCCTCACCGAGCTCGCCGGCTATATCGAGGAGGATTTTCGCCGTTGGGAGCTGTTCGACAAGACGCCGCGCATCGCCTCGCACAGCCATGACGGCGTCATCGAGCTGATGCCGACCAGCGACGGCCGCCTTTACGGCTTCAAATACGTCAACGGCCACCCGAAGAACATGCGCGAGGGCCGCCAGACGGTCACCGCCTTCGGCGTGCTCGCCGATGTCGGCTCCGGCTATCCGATGCTGTTGACCGAGATGACGATCCTGACGGCGCTGCGCACCGCCGCCACCTCCGCCGTCGCGGCCAAATACCTGGCGCCGAAGGGCTCGCGCGCCATGGCCATCATCGGCAACGGCGCCCAGTCCGAATTCCAGGCCATCGCCTTCAAGGCATTGCTCGGCATCGACCGGCTCAGGCTCTACGACATCGACCGCTCGGCCTCGGAAAAATGCGCGCGCAACCTCGCCGGCAAGGGCTTCGACATCACCATCTGCGCGACCGGTCAGGACGCCGTGGAAGGCGTCGACATCATCACCACGGTGACCGCCGACAAGCAGTACGCCACCATCCTCACCGACAACATGGTGGGCTCCGGCGTCCACATCAACGCGGTCGGCGGCGACTGCCCCGGCAAGACGGAGCTGCATCGCGACATCCTTCTGCGCTCCGACATCTTCGTCGAGTTCCCGCCGCAGACGCGCATCGAGGGCGAGATCCAGCAGCTCGATCCCAACCATCCGGTGACCGAGCTGTGGCAGGTGATCACCGGCCAAGCCGAGGGCCGCAAGTCGGCCAAGCAGATCACGCTGTTCGATTCCGTCGGCTTCGCCATCGAGGATTTCTCCGCGCTGCGCTATGTCCGCGACCAGCTCCAGGCCACCGGTCTCTATGAAGAGCTCGACCTGCTCGCCGACCCCGACGAACCGCGCGATCTGTTCGGCATGCTGCTGCGGGCCGCGATGCAGCCGGCCGCTTGAGGCCTGTCAGCAAGGCGATTTCACACGACGGGACAATCGCATAGGGCGCTCCCCCTCTCCGTCTCGGCTTCGCCGAGCCACCTCTCCCCCGCCTCTGGCGGGGCGAGGAACCCAAGCTTTTCAAGGCCGCACCGTCAGCGGTTGGCGTTTCCTCTCCCCCACAAAGTGGGGGAGAGGTGGCTCGGCGCGCAGCGCCGAGACGGAGCGGGGGCTGGCGCTGACCTATGCGATTGCCGTGCCGTTACGGGGACATTGGTACCTACTTGCGCAAAGCCGCGCAGCTTTCCCGTTCGACCAGCACCGGCGTCAGAACCTCGCGGCGCGAGGGTGCCGCCGGCTCGCCGAGGCGCTCAAGCAGCAGGCTCACCGCCCGCGTGCCGATCTTCTCGACCGGCTGCGCGATCGTCGTCAGCGGCGGCCATGTGGTGACCGCATAGGGTATGTCGTCGAAGCCGACCAGCGACATGTCGTCAGGGACCCGCAACCCGCGCGAGCGCAGCGCGGTGATGGCGCCCATCGCCATCAAATCGTTGCAGGCGAACACCGCCGTGATCTCCGGCGCCTGCTCCATCAGCCGCTCCATCGCCAGGCGGCCGCCGGCGAAATGATAGTCGGAATCGACCACCGACGATGACGGCAGATCGAGGCCTGCCTCGGCGAGCGCCCGGGTAAACCCGCGCAGGCGGGCAGGGCTGGAGCTGGAATCGCGCGGGCCGCCGATAGCGCCGATCTTTTGGTGGCCGAGCCCGACAAGATAGCGGCCGGCGAGATAGCCGCCGTGGTCGTGGTCGACCAGCACGGAATCGACGTTGACGGAATGGATCTCGCGGTCGAGCAGGACGGCCGGCACATCGGGCAACAGGCGCGAGAACACCCGCGCGTGGTCGGACGAGCCGGCAAAGATCAGCCCGTCGATCTGCTTTGCCATCAGCACCGACAGGTAGCGCTCCTCCTTCTCGGCGCTGCCGTCCGAGTTGCAGAGGATCACCGTGTAGCCGGCAACGAAGCCCGCATCCTCGATCTGGCGCGCGACGCTGGCGAAAAACGGGTTGGAATTGTCGGGCAAGAGCAGGCCGATGGTCTTGGTCTCGCCGCGCCGCAGGCTCCTTGCCAGCGAATTCGGGCTGTAGCGCAGCGCGGTGATCGCCGCGCGGACGCGCTCGGCCGTCTCCGGCTCGACATGGCGCGTGCGGTTCATCACATGCGAGACGGTGGCGACGGACACCCCCGCATAGCGTGCGACATCGGCAATCGTCGTCATGGTTCCTTTGACCCCTTAGCGGATCCTCCGCAACAGCCTCTCCCGGTACGCGTCTAGGATGACGGCGAGCACGATGACAAGGCCAATCACGATCGGTTTGAAATTGTCGCCAACGCCGAGGAGCTGCAGCCCGGTGCTCAAGACCTGCAGGATGCAGGCACCGACCAGCGTGCCGATGATCGAGCCCTTGCCGCCGCTGAGGCTGGTGCCGCCGATGATGACGGCGGCGATCGCATTGAGCTCGTAGCCGACGCCGGCGATCGGGCTGCCGATGTTGAGGCGCAACAGATAGACCATCGCCGCGATGCCGGCCGTGAGGCCGCTGATGGTGAAGGCGGCGACCTTGTAGAAATCCGGATTGTGGCCGGAGAGCCGCACCGCCTCGTCATTGGTGCCGACGGCGAAGATCATGCGGCCGAAGACCGTGAAGCGCAGCACGAACCAGCCGGCCGCGATCACCAGCACCGCGACCAGGAAGATCGAGGGCAGGAAGCCGCCGATGATCAGGTTGCCGAAATCGACAAAACTCTGCGGCAGGCCGGTGATGGTCGAATTGTCGCTGACCACGCGCGCGGCGCCCGCCGCCATGTTGAGCATGCCGAGCGTGACGATGAAGGAGGGGATCTTCCAGCGTGTCGAGATCCAGCCGTTGAGGAAGCCGCAGACAGCGCCGGTCGCCATGCAGGCCAATAGTGCCAGCGTGATCGCCGCTGCCGGCGACAGGCTCTCGTTGATCATGACGGTGGCGCCCACCACGGTGCACAGCGCCAGCACCGAGCCGACCGAAAGGTCGATGCCGCCGGTGAGGATGACGAAGGTCATGCCGGCCGCGAGCACCGTGTTGATGGCGATCTGGACGAAGATCTTCAGCGCGTTGCCGGGCGTGGCGAAATAGGGCGCGCTGACCGAGAAGAACAGCGTGATCAGCACCAGCGCGAGCAGCACGCCGGCGTCGCGGATCAGAAAGCGCAGGAATTTCGCCCGGCCCGGGGAAACAGGCGCCGACACCAGGGGTTCGGACGTCTCGGTCATGGCCGCACATACTCCTGATAGGCGAGCGACAGGATGCGCTCCTGGTCGAATTCGGCTCGCGGCACCTCGCCGACGATCTTGTTCTTGGAAAAGACAATGATGCGGTGGCACATGCCCATCAGCTCGGGCAGGTCGGACGACACCATGATGATGCCCTTCTGCGCTGCCGCCAGCATCCAAAGCAATTGATAGATCTCGCGCCGCGCGCCGATGTCGACGCCGCGCGTCGGCTCGTCGAGGATCAGCGTCGAGGTGCCGCGGAATAGCCATTTGGCCAGCACCACCTTCTGCTGGTTGCCGCCCGAGAGATTGCGCACCGCCTGCTCGATCGAGCTCGCCTTGACGCGCAACTGGGCGACCAGGTCGTTGGCGGCCGCCGCTTCTGCCCGGCGGTTGACCAGCCCGTGGCGCGAGACCTTGCCGAGATCGGTGATGGTGATGTTCTTGTCCACTGCCAAATCGAGCAGCAGACCTTGGCCCTTGCGGTCTTCGGTGAGCAGGCTCAGCCCATGCCGCACCGCGTCCTTGGGCGCCGTGATCGCCACCGGCTTGCCGTCGATCTCGATGGCGCCGTCGAGCTTGGGGTCGGCGCCGAACAGGGCCCGCATGGCCTCCGTCCGCCCGCTGCCGACGAGGCCGGCGACGCCCAGGATCTCGCCATGCCTGACCGCGAAGGAGATCTCCGGCGTCGCAGCATCGCGCTTCAGATTGGCGACGCTGAGCGCGACCTTGCCCGGCACGACCGAGGCATCGAAGCCGAATTCGTCGGCGATGTCGCGGCCGATCATCATGCGCACGATATCCGGCACGGAAAGGCCGTGAAGGTCGCGGGTCGCGACCAGCCTGCCGTTGCGTAAGATGGTGACCCGGTCGCCGATCTCGAACACCTCATGCAGCCGGTGCGAGATGTAGATGATGGTGACGCCCTTGGCCTTGAGCCGCTTGATGATGGCGAACAGCCGCGCGATCTCCGGCGGCGTCAGCGTCGCGGTCGGCTCGTCGAGCACCAGAAGCTTGCTGTCGTAGCTCAGCGCCTTGGCGATCTCGACGAGCTGCATCTGGGCGACGCCGAGCGCCTCGACCCGCGTCCGCGGATCGACGTCGAGGCCGACCTCTTTCAGCAAAGCGACGGCGCGGCGGTTGAGCGCCTTGCGGTCGACGATGCCGAAGGCGCGGCGCGGCAGGCTTTCCAGCATCAAATTCTCGGCGATGCTGAGATAGGGCAGAAGGTTGAGCTCCTGATGCACGATGCGGATGCCGCTCTGCTGCGCATCATGCGGCGTCTTCGGCTCGTAGGGCGCGCCGTTGAAGGCGATCGTGCCGCTGTCGGGCTGATAGATGCCGGCGAGCAGCTTGATCAGCGTCGATTTGCCGGCGCCGTTCTCGCCCAGGACGATATGGGTTTCGCCGCGCGCGATCGACAGCGAGACCTCGCTCAGCGCAACGACGCCGGGAAAGATCTTTCCGACCCCTTCAAGGGAAAGAATCACATCGTCCATGCAGCAATCCTGAATGGCGCTCTTCTGCCGCAAAGCGGTATGAGCGCGCCGTCATCGCCGCCGGCGGTTTGCCGGCGGCGATGATGAGGCAAGCGGAGGGATGGCGCCAGAGGGAGTCCCGGCACCCCTGCTCGCCTCAAGCGGTGATCAGCTTGATGTCGGTCTTGACCCAGCCCGAGAACTTCTCGCCGGCAAGCTCGCGCAGGCCGTAGTCGATGCCCATCGCCGCCATCTGCGCGCCATACTGCTCGACGGTGGCGAGCATCTTGCCTTCCTTGAGCAGCGGGCCGACGGCCGGGATGTTGTCGAAGCCGACCACCTTGATCTGGCCCGACTTGCCGGCCGCGTCGATCGCCTTGACGACACCGAGCGCCATCGAATCGTTGGCCGCCATCACGCCCTGGATGTCGGGGTGCTGCGTCAGGAAGTTGGTCATCAGCGTGTTGGCTTCCTCGGTCTCCCAATGCGCCGTCTTGGAGTCGAGCAGCTTCAGCTTGTACTCCTTCACGGAATCGTCGAAACCGAGCTTGCGCTGCTTGGCGTTGTCGGCCTCTGGATTGCCCTCGAGGATGACGACCTTGCCGCCCTTGCCCAGCGCCTTGCCGAGCGCGTCGCCGGCGAGCTTGGCCCCCGCGCGGTTGTCCGGGCCGAAGAAAGCGAGGTCTACGCCGGCCTTCTTCTTGGCTTTCTCGTCGAGCGCGACGTCGATGTTGATGACCTTGATGCCGGCCTTCAGCGCCTTGGCGATCGGCGTGACCATGGCCTTCGAATCGGCCGGAGCGACGACGATGATGTTATAATTCTGGGTGATGAAGTTCTCGATCGCATCGACCTGAGCGGCAAAATCGCGCTCGTCCTTCATGCCGACCGCGGCGAAATCGAACTTGTCCTTGTTCTTGGCCGCATACGCTTCCGCGCCGGCCTGCATCTGCTTGAAGAACTCGTTGGCCAAAGACTTCATGACTAGGCCGACCTTCGGCTTGTCGGCGGCGAAGGCCGGGCCGAGCGGCAAGGCGAGCGCGCCGGCGGCGAGTGCGCTGGTCTTCAGGAACCGGCGACGCGACAACGAGCCGAGGTCGAGCCCGCGGGTATTTGAAACCTTGCTCATGCTATCCTCCACTTAATGAGCCGTAATCGGTTACGTAACCGATTACGCGACAAAGTAGAGCGCGGATTTGGCTGCTGTCAATATCGAGAAGTAAGGCCGGCGGGAGGAAGCGGGCGCCGAAGCTGCCGATCTCCCCCTCAAGGGGCAGGGTTATCGCATGTGAGATTCTTACGAAGAGGGACCCCCACCCTGACCCTCCCCACAAGGGGGAGGGAATGCTGCCGCGCGCCTTTACTGATGGGTTGTG
>SAQE01000089.1 GCA_004020545.1 Mesorhizobium sp.
GGAGCTTGACCGCCGCGCTGCTGGAGGCCGGCGACGAGCCCCGAGCGCGTCAGCATGCCGCGCAGCCTGCCGCCATCATCGACGATCGGGAACTCGTGTTGCGTCGTGCGCAACAGGGCCTGTGCCGCCTCGTCGAGGGTCGCGGTCGTCGGCAGGCTTTCGAACCGGCTGATCATGACGTCGCGGATGCTAACGGCACGCGCTGCTGCCTCGATCCCCATCGCCTGCGTTTCCGCGGTGGCGGCGAGGTAGACGAAGATCGCAACGAATATGAGCAGCACGTTGCCGGCAACGAGACCGATGAAGCCGAAGGCGAAGGCGGCGAACTGACCAACAGTCCCTGCAATCTCCGTCGCGCGCAGGCGGTTGTAGCGCGTGGCGAGCAAGGCGCGCAGCACGCGCCCGCCATCCATCGGAAAGGCCGGAATGAGGTTGAACAGAACCAGCCAGATGTTGACGGCGGCGAGGCGAGCCACGAACGCGACACGCGGGTTATCCATCGACGTCAGCGCGTCGATACCGACGGTGGCCCCGAGCGCGACGACGAGGAAAGCGGCAATGACGACATTGACCAGCGGACCGGCGAGCGCCACGACGATCTCTTCCGACGGCTTCTCGGGTAGCCGCTCCAGCTCCGCGACGCCGCCGATCGGCAAGAGCGTGATCTTTGGAGTTCGGATGCCGTAGCGACTAGCGGCGGCGGCATGGCCAAGCTCATGCAATACCACGCAGGCGAACACGGCGCCGATGAAGCCGACGCCCTCGATCGCAGCCGATGTTCCACCCTCCTGGAAATAGGCGATGCCGATCCAGGCGAGCAGCAGCAGGAAGGTCAGGTGGATGCGGATCTCGGTGTCGCCGACACGGAGGATCGGGTAGGACCACTGCATGATGTGACTCCGTCGGGGTCGGGAAGCGGGCCGCGCCCGCCGAGCATGCCCCCGCCTGCAATCGCGTCAAGTGCCTGGTCATTCGTTCGAGCAGGTCTGCAGCGCTAACCTTTGATGTCCAATGTCGTCTTGGCGCCAGTCTTATTCAAAGCCTCGACTTACACCCAAGTGACTGCACAGCTATTCTGCTTGACCAACCTATTGCAGAACCTGTTTCGAGACGGGCTCTTAACACGTTCGTCAGCGGCAGTTTTTACGACCTTCCTGCTGGTCGCGGCCACCAACCTCACCAACGCCGAGCACAGTCGTCGTCGCCATGGCGTTGGGTGTGCCGGCGGGCAGCCACGCTCCTATGATCGACGAAGCACGTCCTGCCATTCCGGATGACAAGCGATCTGAGCCTTTGCGAACGGACAAAGGGGAATGATGTTGACCCCGTCGCGTCGGGCATCCTCGACAGCCTGGCGCAGCATTCGCTCGCCGACCTTGCGGCTACGCAAGGCCGCCGGAACTTCGGCGTGGTCGATGATGATCAACCCTTCGCCCGCCCGACTATAGGTCATCTCGGCTCGACGCCATCGACGACCGTCCGGTAGCGGCCCTTCGATGCGCCATCCTCCCGTTCAACCTGCTCGTCGGTCGTTGAGGGGGCAATCTTGGGCAGTTCGGCATCCGGGGGCCGTACCTGACGTGGCTGTCCGGGCATGCATTCCAGCAGATCGCGGTCCCAGCCGCCGTCCTTGTGCTCAGCTCAGCGCTTGTCTGTCACTGTCGCGCGAGCCGCCTTGATCGTATGGCTGGTCAGGAGCAACCCGCCAGAGCCAGGTAGCAAGATAAGGCGAACTTCGAAATCACGACATCAGCGCAGCGTCGTTAGCAGGCGTGCGGCAGACTTCAGATCAGCCGTATCCGACCCCTCCACGAAATGCTTGAACAGCGGCTGGAGAAGAGCTCGGGCACTTTCGTGTTGGCTGCGAGCAGCCAGAAGAGCGGCCAGATCGATCGCGGCGCGCAATTCCCACCCCGGCGCGCCGTGACGGCGGCTCATTTGGAGCGACTGCCTGAGATACGTTTCCGCTTCGTCTTCAGCACCGGGCTTGCTTGCGCGAACAAGGTTTCCCTTCACGCGTAGCAACTCCGGCATGTAGCAAAGATCGCCATTTGCCTCGACCGATCGGACTGTGTCGCTAATCAGTGCGAGGGCTTCGGCGAACCGGCCCGTCGCGGCGAGGCCCTGAACGAGCGCGATGCTGAGCGGCGTTGTGAGCAGTTCGTACGGCGCTGTGTGAAGGTCCTGGAGAGCGCCTTGCAGGCTCCGAACCCCGCTTTCCGCATCGCCTCGACGAATGGCGAGTTCTCCTTGGATGCCTCGCCCCACTGCGAGGTAAGGCCTGAGAGCATGCATCTCAGCGCAGAAGAAAAGACGATTCATGTGCTCCTCCGCGCGGTCGAGATCACCGACCCAAACGAATACGGATAAGGCCCAGACCAGGGCGATGGAGAGCGTTAGGGGTTGGCCCAAGGCTTCCGCGTCCTTGACTGTCAGCAATGCACGCTCGGCCGCGCGATCCGGGTGGCCTTGCAGCCAGAGTGTCCTGGCTAGGATCGCGGCGGCGAGAATTCTGCCGTCGAAGCCGAGATAGTTCGTCGTGGTCCTGTCGGAACGGGGTCCGTATCGCAGTGCCTCTTCGAGCGCAGTCCGCGCACGGCCATGCTCTCCGTTCAGATGGAGCGATATCCCCATCAAAGAATGGGCCAAGGTCGTGGAGACGGAGTCCTCGATAGTGCCGGCGATGTCGGAACAGCGCTCTGCATAGCTGAGCGCCGCCCTGAACCCTCCCGTGCGCAGGTGGAACATCTGCAAAGGGCCCAAAACCTGGAGCTGATCGAGGGCATTTCCACGCTCCTCGGCGATGGCGAGGCTTTTGTTCAAAGCCATACGCGCGGCGTCCTGTCCTCCGCGCGTGAACATCAGGGACACGCCCAAGGCCGCCTGAAGGCGCATCTTGTCGGGCCCGTCATGCGTGCCGCTGTCCAGAGCGAGAATTGCCTGGGCAGCCCAGCGGTGGCATTCGGTGAGCAAGGACATCGACAGGAAGACCGGAGCTGCAGCCGTGGCAAGCCGAATGCCGAGCTGGGTGCTCCCGCCAGGCCCGAAGCACCATTCCAAAGCCGCTCGCACATTGGCAAGGCCGGCGAGGTGAAGAGCCCGTTGCGCCGTGCTCGACAGGGTTGGCCACTCAGTTCCAGTCTCCTCCAGCCATCGCAAGTAGTAGGTGGCGTGGCGGCCAGCGAGCTCGGTGAGTTCCGCATCCTGGGAATCGAATTGAAGGGCATAGACACGCGTCGTATCGAGCAGCCGATAACGCATTGTTGCGCCGGCCGGTCTTGCCGCGATCATCGATTTGGAGACGAGGCTGTCGATGGCGCCAAACACCACCGTCTCGTCGACGGCAGGGCTTGTCACGATCGCCAAGGCGGCTTCGATCGAAAAGTGGCCGACGAACACGGCAAGCCGGCGAAGCACCAGACGCTCGAATTCGGAGAGAAGCCCGACGCTCCAGTCCAAAGTGGCCTGGAGGGTCTTCTGGCGCGGCGGGGCGGTGCGCTGCCCAGGCCACAGCAGCGTCAGCCGTTCGTCGAGAAGGGCCGCGGTCTTCTGAAGGCCGAAGCTTGCAACCCGCCCGGCCGCCAGCTCGATCGCGAGCGGTACGCCGTCAAGCTTCCGGCAGATGTCGGCCACGATCTTGGCATCCGCGTCGTCGAGCTCGAGGCGAGCGCCGCTCGCTGCGGCGCGTTCCACGAACAACTGGGTCGCGGGGAAACCCTGGACAGCCGACGCCGTGAGCTCCGGATCATCCGGCGGGCAGGCCAGCGGCGCCAGCTTGTAGACGTGTTCCCCTTCGACAAGAAGCGGCTCTCGGCTCGTCGCCAGGATGTGGGTCTGCGGTGTCGTGGCGAAGATGCGGGCCGCCAGGTCTGCAGCCGCCTCAATGACATGCTCGCAGGTATCCAGGATCAGGAGGATTCGCCGCCCCGCGAGGTAGGCGATCAGTTCGGAGATGACGTCGTCGGACAGCGGTGACAGCCCAATCGTCGAGGCCACTGTTGTTGCAACCAGGGTGGGATCGCCGAGCGCGCCTAGATCGACGAAATGGACGGCTCCGGCAAAGACCTCGATCAGATCATGTCCCACTGCCACCGCGACAGTGGTTTTGCCGACCCCGCCCGTGCCGGCGATTGTGACGAAACGCTTGGCAATGAGCTGGGTTGAAAGCACGATAGCGTCATCGGCACGGCCCACTATTCGGGTGAGCCGGCCTGGCAGATTGGCGAGTGGATAGGTGGCGGCGGCCTCCGTGGGCACATCGCTCCGACTTCCTGATCGCGAGATCGGTGCTACAAAGCAGTAGCCGCGCCCGGCCAGGGTAGCGATGTAGCGCGCGCCCTCCCTACCGTCTCCCAACGCCTTTCGCAGGTTGGCCATGTGAAACCGCAGGCTCCCTTCCTCCACGGTGACATCGGGCCAGACACGAGCCAGCAGATCCTGCTTGGAGACGACCTCGTTCGGGAGGGCAGCTAAAGTGGTCAGGATATCGAAGGCGCGTGCGCCTAGATCAACCTGCACGCCGTTGCGCAGGAGGAGCCGTTCGTTTGCAACCAGAGTAAAAGGACCAAACGAGATCATGTCGCTCGTCTGCGGCTCTGACCGAATCATGGAGTCATCTTTCGTCTGACTGAGGGAAGATTCTAGCTCGCAAAAGGCCCTTTTCCTCAGGACAGAGTCGTCGCGCCGAGCGACGATCCGCGGCGGCACATAATGGCACCTCAGCTCTAAGACTTGCTGCTGCTGGCGAGCACTAACAACTCATCATAACGCATAACGGGCCAGCCGGGCGACCTCTCTCTATCTGTCGAAGCACGAAAACCTTCTACCGACCCAAGGAGCATGATCATGCCGGGCCGTTCTTATCTCTCGCGCGGCATCACCTGTTTGCCGGTTCGCGGCTGCGGGTACTCTCTCCCTGCTTCCCGCGAGAGCGGGCGCGCCCGTCGATAACGAGGCGGCTTCATTTGGCCGTCCCGCCCATTCAGTTGCCGCCAGGCGCTGATCGGCCTTCAATCTCGCAGCAAGGAACGATGACATGACCTCACAGGCAAAACGGCTCTACACTGGCAAAGTCCGCACTACCGGCGGTCGGGACGGAGCATCCCGCAGTTCCGACGGGAAGCTGGATATCCGGCTCTCGACACCCGGAGGTCAGGGCAGCGGCACCAATCCGGAACAGCTGTTTGCGGCCGGCTGGTCGGCCTGCTTCGAGGGAGCGATGGCGATCGCCGCCCGTAAGATGAACGTCGCGCTGCCTGCCGGAACGACAATCGACGCGGAGGTGGACCTGAACGCCGACGAAGGTGCCTACTTCCTCGGCGCGCGTCTCAATGTCAGCCTGCCAGGTCTCGACCGCAACGTCGCACGAGCGGTCGTCGATGCAGCCCATCAGACCTGTCCCTACTCGAAGGCCACACGCGGCAACATCGATGTCGAAATCAACCTGGTCTAGCCTCAATTCCGACCGTCGGGTCGGCCCTGGCCAAACCTCACAGCAAGGCGGTGCAACAATGAATGCAATCAGAACTCCGGAAGATATCGACCATCCGCGCCGGCGCCTGTTCGGCATCGCAGCCGCAGCTTTGGCGGCCGCGCAACTGGGCTCGATCAGTGGTGCGAGTGCACAAGGCGGCGATCCGGAAACCATCGCCTCAGACTCCATAAAGCCGCGGACTTCATTTGCATCGCTGAAGCAAATCGAGGCGGGCCTGCTGAACGTTGGATATGCCGAGGACGGCCCTTCGGACGGCCCTCCGGTCATCCTTCTGCACGGCTGGCCCTACGACATCTACAGCTATGTCGACGTCGCGCCGCTGCTCGCGGATGCAGGATACCGCGTGATCGTGCCCTATCTGCGCGGTTACGGCACGACGCGCTTCCTATCGAACGCCACCGTCCGAAACGGCCAGCAGGCGGCGCTTGCCGCCGACATCGTCGCCTTAATGGATGCCCTCGGCATTCGGAAGGCGGTCCTTGCGGGCTACGACTGGGGCGCGCGCACCGCCAACATAGTCGCCGCGCTCTGGCCGGAGCGCTGCAAGGCCATGGTGTCTGTCAGTGGATATCTGATCGGCAGCCCTGCGGCCAACATGGCGCCGCTGCCACCGGAGGCCGAGTTCCAATGGTGGTATCAGTTTTATTTCGCCACCGAACGTGGCCGTGCAGGGTACACGAAAAACGCGGCCGACTTCGCCAAGCTCATCTGGCGGCTCGCCTCCCCGCAATGGAAGTTCGACGACCCCACTTTCGTACGCAGCGCGACGGCCTTCGCCAATCCGGACCATGTCGACATTGTCATCCACAATTATCGGTGGCGTCTCGGCCTGGCCGAAGGCGAATCCAAATACGACGAGCTGGAGAAGAAGCTCGCCACCTTTCCGATGATCGGCGTTCCCACGATCACAATGGAAGGCGATGCCAATGGCGCGCCGCATCCGGCCCCTGGCGCTTACGCCAAGAGATTTTCCGGCAAATACGAGCACCGGCTGATCACGGGCGGCATCGGTCACAACCTGCCGCAGGAGGCACCACAGGCCTTCGCCCGGGCAGTCATCGACGTCGACCGGTTCTAGCCACTCGACAGAAGGAACATTGCGATGAGACGCGTTAATCTCGCATTGGCCGGGCTGGCGGCGATATTCGTCACAGCGGCGGGTGCTGCGCTTGGAGCCGGCGCGGGTTCGGACGCGACCAACGCCTCCCCGATCTACGGGGTGACGATCCCCGCGAGCTACCGGGGTTGGGAACTGGTCGCGCCGGCGCTGGAAGCGGACCCGCTGAACGAGCTTCGTGCAGTCGTCGGCAATTCGGTTGCAATCGAAGCCTATCGCGCTGGCACGCTGCCGTTCCCGGACGGCACTGTTCTCGTCAAGCTGGCGTGGAAGCGGGCACAATCGCCCGAATTTGAGCCCGCTTCTGTTCCCGGGGCAGCGACTACCGTCCAAGTCATGGTCAAGGATTCGAAGAAATATGCGGCCACGGGCGGATGGGGCTTCGGCAGGTTCGTCGACGGCAAACCGGTCGACGAGGCTCAGCACCAGACCTGCTTCGCTTGCCATGAGGCGCGCGTTCGGGGGCACGACTATGTCTTCACGCGATTCGCGCCGTAACCCAGGACCGATCCATGGATTTCTCGCAGGAACAGAGGCCTGCGGCCATTGCCCCTCGCCTGAACGGCCAGAGCAGCCGGCCGATTCAATCAAACCATGAAGGACATGTCAGATGAAAATACTGTTTGCAGCCTTGGCAATCGCCAGCGTTTTGTTCGGCGATGCACATGCGCAGGCCAACAAACCCACCGTCGTTTTGGTTCATGGCGCGTTCGCGGATTCGTCGAGCTGGAACGGCGTCGTCAAAATCCTGGAGAAGGATGGCTATTCCGTCGTAGCTGTCGCCAATCCGCTGCGTGGCGTCAAAAGTGACGCTGGCTACGTCGCCGACATCCTTGGTTCTATCAAATCGCCTGTTGTCCTCGTTGGCCATTCCTACGGCGGCTCGGTCATCAGCGACGCGGCCGAAGGCCATGCGAACGTCAAGGCGCTGGTCTATGTCGCGGCCTTCGCGCCGGATGCGGGCGAGACCGCCGCGCAACTCGCCGGCAAATTTCCCGGCAGCACGCTCGGTCCGACCCTCGCGCCGCCGGTCACCCTGTCAAGTGGAGGCAAGGATCTCTACATCCAGCAGGAAAAATTCCACGATCAGTTCGCCGCCGACGTCCCCGAGGCCGAAGCCAGGCTGATGGCCGCGGGGCAGAGGCCTATTGCAGAAGCCGCGCTGAACGAAATCCAAACTGAAGCAGCGTGGAAAAAGCTTCCGACTTTGTTCATCTATGGAGACGGCGACAAGAACATACCGGCGAAAGCCTTGGCTTTCATGGCTGCTCGGGCCCACTCTCAGGATACTGCGGTGATCAAGGGCGCCTCGCATGTGGTGATGGTATCGCACCCTGAACCGGTAGCGCGGCTGATCGAGAAGGCCGCTACGGAGGCATCACGATGAAAGCAGTCGTGATGACCGCCCAAGGCGGACCGGAAGTGATTGAACTTGTCGAATTGTCCGAGCCCGAGCCCGGCCCGGCCGAGGTCCTGGTCGAGGTCGCTGCTGCTGGCGTCAATTTCATGGACACCGGCGTGCTGCGCGGGCTCGCCTGGGCCGACATTCCCAATCCGAAGGTCCTCGGCGTCGAGGGCGCGGGTCGCGTGATCTCGGTCGGCCATGGAGTTGATCATCTCACGCCGGGCGATCGCGTCGCCTGGGTCTATGCGCCAGGAAGCTATGCCGAGCGGGCGGTGATACCGGCGGATGCGCTGGTGCAGATACCGGATGCGATCGACGACCGCACCGCGGCCGCGGTGATGATGCAGGGACTTACCGCCAGCCATTTCGCAACGGATTTCTACCCGGCGCAGCCGGGCGATATCGCGCTCGTGCACGCGGCGGCCGGCGGTCTCGGCCTGCTGCTCACCCAAATCATCAAGTTGAAGGGCGGCCACGTGATCGGCCGCGTCTCCGCCGCGGAGAAAGCGGCGATCGCCAAAGAAGCTGGCGCTGACCATGTGATCGTGGATACCGAAGGCCGGTTCGCGCAAGATGTCCTTCGCCTGTCTGGCGGCGACGGCGTCCACGTCGTCTATGACGGCTCGGGGCCGACGACTTTCCAGGGATCGCTCGACTCACTGCGCCGTTCCGGCACCTTCTGCTGGTACGGTCCGGTGCTGGGGGCGCCACGGTCCGCTCGATATCATGAACCTGCCGAAGAGCATCAAGATCGGGTATGCCGTCTTTTCCGATCATATCCACACACCGGCACTGCTTCGCGCCCGCACCGGACAATTGTTCGACTGGATCGCGAGAGGGGACCTGAAGGTCCGGATCGGCGGTATCTATCCGCTTGCCGAGGCAGCACAGGCGCATGCCGATATGGAAAGCCGAGCCACGACAGGCAAGCTTATGCTCATCCCGCAAATTTCCGATCGCTGAAAGCGCGGCGAAGTTTCCACTATTGCTTTGACCGCTACTCTCAGCACAAGCTCGAGCCATCATATGTCCACAATAATCGGTCCGCCGCTCAAGGTGGCGCCGTTGGCGGTGATCGTGCCAAAGCGACACGGCGGCGACGCGCTTGCTCCCAGGATCCTTCACCACGCCCGACGCGACCCAAGCAGCCCACCGTAAGTCGGATGCCTCACAACTTCCTCAAAGATTTCCGGTGAGCCAACCATTCATGGGCGGACCTTCACGCAGCGAAACGTCAGTTGCCCAAGCAAAAAACTCGCTCATGCGAAAGCGTGGACTTACCGGAAGCAGATCAGGTTGCCGAGCGGCTTCGCGGCAGATGGGCCTGATCATCGGCCCTATTGATACTGGATGGCCAGAGGTGACGCTTTGTACCGCACGCATGGATAATACCTTCGGCTTTGGCGGCAAGAGCAGAGGGTGGTCCGGTGACGGAGGAATGCCTCAATTCTTGAAGCATGATGTGTTTACGTCGGTACGCACCTCAAAGAAGCAGGCAGTTTCGATGAATGTAACTTCTTCAAAAATCGACCACGGGCGTATCCGGCATCTGCTGCTCAAACAGGGCCCAGAAGCTGGAGCCCCGGGTTTCAGAATACCAATGCTCGAACTCCGCGAGCGCGGCATGGATGTTGGCGGATTGGTCTCCGCTTGAATTCCGGTACATTGCCTGCGCGACCGGGCCAAAATGCGAGATCACCTCCAGGCGCGCATCGCTGTCTGCATTCCAGCCGAGGCGGCTACGCAAAGCGGCGAAGGCGCTCGCTACGGCGATATCCTCACTTTCCGCCGCGTCTATCGCATCGGCGGTCACCTGCATGAGGTTGAGCCGCCTGAAGGCAATTGCGCGTTCCTGCTCCAGCGCTGCAATCCGCCTTGCCGTCTCCTGCCGGAAGCTGGTCTCCGCAGCCTTGGCGGCCTCCGCCGAAATCCTCAGTTCAAGCAGAAAGGATGCCGGCATCGCATCACCTCCTCGGAAAGGTCCGACACATTTTCAGGCCAGGCTCTAAGAGGATGGCGGAAGAGAGTGGGAGTCGAACCCACCAAGGACCGGCTCGCGGCCCCTCCCGGATTTGAAGTCCGGACGCCCCACCGGGGACGATGCTCCTCCAGAATCTTCTGCCGGTGAACCATTGTCGCCCTCGCGGCGAAACAGGTCCAGCCGATGCTTGTTGATGCGCCGCAGGTCGCCGCGCCGCAGGGTGACGCCATGCCGGTCGAGAAATTCGAGGATATGGACTGCAACCTTGCGCCCGCTGCCCGCACTGTCGCGAAACTGTGCGACGCTGAACTGCCCGTCATGCTCGGCCGCCAGACTGCAGACGATCTCGACGATCTCAGCCAACGCCGGGCGAAGGAAGAAGTGATCATGCGCAACCTCATGCACCGTGCCGATGCGGCCGGTAAGCTTCAGAAGCTTGCGGATTTCCGCTTCCGGCCTGCCGAGCTCGCCCGCGATGTCGCGCACTCTTGGGGGGTGGAATCTCACCGGGCCGGCTATCAGCGGTTCGACCTCACGCCATAGGGCCTCCTCCCTGGCCGCGAGACGGACCTCATGGCCGGGAAGCCGTATCCAGGCGCCGTCGAGCTCGATCTGACCGGCGCGGACGAGGCTTCGCATGGCAGCGGCGAAAGCCGGCGCAAGAAGACATGGATCGAGCTGAAGGCGTAGCTTTTCCATGCCGATGCCGGGCAAATCCGGGTTGTCGGCATGAAAGGTCTCTAGGATTGTGCTCAGGTCGCGCTTGAACCGAGCCCAACTCATTGACGAGACCACGACCTGCGTCTCACCGACGGAAATGGTGGCAAGGCCGAGACGATCGATGAAGCGTGCGATCTCGTCGGCGCCGAGCGCCCGGTCGCGTGCGAAGGCGCCGAGGTCGAGATAGTGGGGCGGCGTGTCGAGAAGCGCCGCGACGGCCTTGTCCGGCGCCGGGACGGCGTATGCCTGGAGCCTGGCCAGCCGTTCCGGTGAGCGGCGTTTCCGGCTCGGAGCCCTAAGGTCGATGAAGCGCCCGCCGCCGATGGTTCGCTGCGCAGAGGTGTCGCGCATCACATAAGCGTCGCCTGCCACAGCAGCGATCGGGCTCTCCAAAACAATCTGGACCTTGGCCGTTCCGCCGGGCGCTATAGGCTCATCGCCGAGAAGAACGATCCTGGCCCCGACCTCCGTCGCGGCGTGATGGAGCCGCACCGGGAACCATTGCCCGATCGGCTTTCGCTCGCCGGGCAGCACACGCAGCTCGGCGTCGATCCTGTTCGTCGGCGCGTGAAGCGCGGGATCGAGGATCACATCTCCGCGCCGGATCGCCTCCTTGCTGACGCCGTCGCCGGTCAGATTGAGAGCGCAACGGCTTCCGGCGCGGCCGCGCTCTGCAACCCGGTTCTGGGCGTGGATCGAGCGAACGCGCGCGGCACGTCCCGACGGGCTCACCACCACGCTGTCGCCAACAGCAATGCAGCCTGAAAGGACGGTGCCGGTCACGACCGTACCGATGCCGTGCAGAGTAAAGCTGCGGTCGACCGCCAATCGAAAGCGGCCGGAGGCTGAGCGTCCGTCAAAGCGCAACGCCTCTTCGAACAGCCGGCCCTTGAGGTCATCGATGCCTTCGCCCGTGACTGCGGACACAGGGATGATCCCAGCCTCCTCCAGGACAGTGCCCACGAGGGCCGAGCGGATGTCGGCGGCGACAGCCGCGCGCCGTGCCGCGTCGGCCAGATCGCACTTCGAAATCACGACCAGCCCACGCCTGACGCCAAGGAGATCGATGATCGCCATATGTTCGCGCGTCTGCGGCATGACGCCGTCGTCGGCCGCCACGACCAGCAGCACGAGATCGATGCCGCTGGCGCCGGCGACCATCGTGTGCACGAAGCGCTCATGGCCGGGAACGTCGATGAAGCCGACGACGTCCCCGCTCGGCGTCGGAAGATAGGCGAAGCCGAGATCGATCGTCATGCCTCGCGCCTTCTCTTCCTGGAGCCGATCCGTGTCGACGCCGGTCAGCGCTTGCACCAGCGCCGTCTTGCCGTGGTCGACATGTCCCGCCGTTCCTACGATCATGGCGCAGGCTCCTCGAGCGGCAACGCAGCGCGGCGTTCAGCCTCGGCGATTTCGCGCATGGTGAGAGCTGCGCGCGCCGCGTCCATGTACCGGCCTGCGAGGACGCTGCCGCCTGCTTGCGCGCGCAGGAGCCACGCATAGGCTTCGACAGGGTCGGCCGAAACACCGGCTCCGAGATGGCAGGCGGCGCCGAGCAAGGCTTGGCCGTCGACGTCTCCACGCAGTGCGGCCTTGCGCCACCAGCGGACCGCTTCGGCAGGATCGCGCGGCACGCCGAGTGCGTTGTGGTGGAGCATGCCGACACGGGTCATCGCCGACGCGATCCCTTGCTGGGCGGCGGTCAGCGCCCAGCGTCGCGCCTCGGTAAGGTCAGGCTCAATCACCTCACCCTCTAGCAGCATCCAGCTCAGCATGTCCTGCGCCGGTCCGTCGCCTTGTTCGGCCGCGGCCCGATAGAGTTCGGCCGCGCGGCGGTAATTCTGTTCGACGCCTTCGCCGCGGAAACAGAGCGAGGCGAGGTTCCGTTGCCCGACCGGATCGCCTGCCTCGGCGGCGAGCGCCAGCCAGCGGAAGGCGAGATTGCCGTCGCGCTCGACGCCGAGCCCCTCGGCGAAGCAGGCGCCGATATTGTTTTGGGCGCGAGCCGATCCGGACCGCGCCAGCGGCTCCCAGATGCCGAGAGCCGTGGCGTAGTCGCCCCGTTTGGCGGCGTCGATGGCGACCGCCAACTGGTCAGCAGCGGATGTCCGGGCCGGCCTGCGCGCAAGACGATCAAGCCACCGCACCGCCGCCTCCCGGAGAGAAGCTCGCAAGATTGGCCGCCAAGCCGGCCTCGTCTTCGAGGCAGCGCAGATCGAGCATGAGCGCCTGCCTTTCGATGCGCCCGATCACCGGAACGGGCAGCGCCCGCAATGCCGCCGCGAGCGCTTCCAGGACCTGACCGCTTCCCGATTGGTGGCTGACGGCAAGCCCGGCGCTCGGCAGGGTGTCGAGCGGCAAAGCGCCCGATCCGACCTGGCTCCGGCACTCCACCACCTCCACCCCAAATTCATCGCCCAGAACATTGGAAAGGACGGGAGCGAGGCTCCGGGCCTGCGCGGCAATGTCGGCAACGGGGCGCGCGAGCAGCCTCAGCGTCGGCAGACGTTCCACCAGGCGATCCGGATTGCGGTAGAGCTTCAGCGTCGCTTCCAGCGCGGCCAGCCGGAGCTTGTCGAGGCGAAGCGCCCGCTTCATCGGGTTTCGGTTGACCTCGGCAAGAAGGTCCTTCCGGCCGACGATGAAACCGGCCTGCGGTCCTCCGAGCAGCTTGTCGCCCGAGAAGGTGACGAGATCGGCGCCGTCCGCAATCGCCTCGCGCACGGTGGGTTCGTGCTTGAGGCCGTATTGGGCAAGATCGATGAGCGTGCCCGAGCCGAGATCGTGGACGAGAGGCACACCGCGCTCCTTGGCGATCGCCGAAAGCTCGCGCGCAGAGACCTCCGCCGTGAACCCATCGATCCGGTAGTTCGACGTGTGCACCTTGAAGACGACGCCGGTCGCCGGACCGATGGCCGACAGATAGTCCTTGGGATGCGTGCGGTTGGTGGTCCCAACTTCAACGAGCTTCGCGCCCGAGCGCGTCATGATGTCCGGCATGCGGAACGAGCCGCCGATCTCGATCAGCTCGCCACGCGAGACGACGGCCTCGCGGCCAAGCGAGAGCGTGTTGAGGACGAGAAGCACGGCGGCCGCGTTGTTGTTGACGACGGTTGCGTCCTCGGCCCCGGTGAACTCGCATATGAGGGCCCGCAGATGATCGTCACGTTCGCCGCGTCTGCCGGTCCAGATGTCGAATTCGAGCGCCACCGCTTCACTCATGGCAGCGCGCATCGCCTCCAAAGCTTCGTTCGCGATCAGCGCACGGCCGAGATTGGTGTGCAGCACGGTGCCGGTCAGGTTGAAAACCGGGCGCAGCGATGGGCGCTCGGCGGCCTTGAGGCGGAGGAGCGCGTCGGCGGCGACGTCGCTCGGCTCAGGCACTGCGGCTCCGGTGCGGCAAGCCGCCCGTGCTTCTTCCAGCGCATCGCGGATGGCGCGCGTCGTGGACTGCTGCCCGAAGCGCTCGACCGCCGCGGCCGCGAGCGGAGACTTGAGCACGCGATCGACTGACGGGAGATCGCGCAGGCGGCTTGTGGGCAGACTGGTCATCGCGCCCTCAATAGCCGATCAGGAAAGGGTTGAAGGATCCGCGGCGGTAGCCGCCTTCGCGGACGAGGATGTCGAGCCCAAGCGTGGCCACGTCGTCGGCAACCGGGTCGAGACCGGGATCCTTATGCTGGTGAAGGATCTTCACATAGCAGCCGCAGGAATCGCAGGTCTCGGCCTTCACCGTGCCCGGCCCGCCGTCGATCTCCTGGTAGCCGATGCCCTTGGTCGAGCCGCACAGCGTGCATTTGATGCGCACGTAGTTCCACAGAGTGCCGCACAGCGAGCAGGCGCAGAACCGCGCGCCATGAGCGCCCTGCCAGCCGACGATGATCGAGGATGTCGGCGGACTGCCGCAGGCGGGGCATGCGCCGTCGCCTACCGGCACCAGCGCTCGGGCATCGAGGCGGGCGGCGAGACGGGCGAAATGGACCTGCAGCGCAGCCGCGACATAGACATGCTCGGCGAGCGCCTCCATCGGGATCGCGTCGGCAAGCACATTGCGCACCATGTCGCAACGCTTCGCCGGAGCGGCTTGCTTCAAACGGTCCAGCGCATCGGCCGCGGCGACCGTCTTCTTGATCTCCGACGCCGCGACGACGAGGCGGTCGAGCGTCTCGGCGGCCGCGTCGGGCGCGAGGTTGCCGCGGTCGAGCGGCGGCATTCCAAAGCTGCGCGCACGCTCACGCGCTCCGGCATCAGGCAATTCCGGCTCCGCCAAGCCTTGCTGGATGCGATGCTGCGCATCGGCGAGAGCGGCAAGGAAGCGAAGATAGGGGCCCAGGTCGTGGCCTGCCGCCAGCGCGTTCCACCGCTCAGCGCGGCGAGAGAACAGAAGCGCGGGCTCAGGAAGGCGGGCAAAAGGAGGGGCAGAGACTTCGCCGATGGCGGTGGGGTCGGAACCGGCCGGAATGATCTGTCTTGGCATTCGAACCTCACGAACCGCACGGGCCACGTGGTTGCCTGACCGGCGCACACAATCATGCGCAAACACAAAACTAGGGCGGAAAAGTCATCCCGCCAGCGCCCGCTCTATTCGGCGGGCTTCGATCCCGAGGGTCCTGCTCCCTTGCTCGATTTGGTGACGAGTTCTCGCAGCCATTTGCGGTGATGCCGCCAGGCCCAGCCGCCGGTCACCCGTCCGCGGGTCATGGCGGGAATGGTGCCGCGCACCCAGATGGCCGAGTAGAAATGGACGATCCAGACACCGATGATCGCGACCGCGGCGATGGAGTGGACAAGTATGGCCAGGCGCTTCTGATCGATTGTCGTATATTGGGAGAAATATTGATCCCAAGCCACCAATCCGCTGGAGATGAGGATCACAATCAGCACCGACATCGACCAGAAGACGAGCTTCTGGCCGGCATTGTACTTGCCGACCTCAGGAGCATTGTCCTCGTGGTTGGCCAGCACGTCGCGGAAACGGGCGAGCCACGTTCCGTCCTCGCGTTTCCACAAATTGGCCTTCCAGAAGCGAAGGAACAGCCCGAGGAAGCTGAAGAAGAGCACGACACCGATCCATGGATGGATGAAGCGCGTGAACTGGCCCCCACCGAAAAGGCCGGACAGGAAGAACAGGCTCGGGTGAAACATCGCCAGGCCCGACAGGGCGAGCAGGATCAGGCTGGCCGCCGTGATCCAGTGGTTGATCCGCGCGCCCACCGTGTAGCGGTCCACGATAACGGGCTTGCCGGGATGTATCTGTTCGTTCGGCTTCACGTCATCGGCGGCCATGGCTGTCGCCTTCCGTCAGCTCTTCGGCGTGCTCCTCATCCGCCTCGGACACCCTGTTGGGTCCCATGATCAGATGGTGAAGCAAGCCGACGCCGGCCGCCACGCCCAAGACCGTGAGGCCCGCATATTTGGTCACGCCTTTCCATGCCTCCACCAGCGGACTGATCCTCGGCTCCTTCGGCAGGCCCGAGTAGAGTTCCGGCTGGTCGGCATGATGAAGCACATACATCACGTGTGTTCCGCCGACACCCGGCGGATCGTAAAGGCCGGCATTGGCGAAGCCGCGCGACTTCAAGTCCTCGACACGCTTTGCGGCCCAGCCCTTCATCTCATCCTTGGTGCCGAACACGATCGCCTGAGTTGGGCATGCCTTGGCGCAGGCCGGGCCCTGGCCGACCGCGACGCGGTCTGAGCAGAGCGTGCATTTATAGGCCGTGTGGTCGACCTTGGAGATGCGCGGGATGTTGAACGGGCAGCCCTTGATGCAGTAGCCGCAGCCGATGCAGTTCTCGTGGACGAAATCGACGATGCCGTTCGAATACTGCACGATCGCGCCCGGCGCCGGGCAGGCCTTGAGACAGCCGGGATCGGCGCAGTGCATGCAGCCGTCCTTCCTGATCAGCCATTCGAGCTCGTTGGTCTCGGGATTGTCCCATTCGCTGTAGCGCATCAGCGTGAACATGTCCGGCGTCAGGTCGGGAGGATTCTCGAAGGCGCCGTCGAAGACGCCGACCGGCGGGTGCGTGTCGTTCCACTCGATGCAGGCCGTCTGGCAAGCCTTGCAGCCGATGCATTTCGAGACGTCGATGAGCTTGGCGACTTCCGTCAACCGCTGCTTGGGAGCAGGCACGGTCGACGCCGAGCGGCGTATGAGGTCCTTCTCGGAAAGACGCGGCGCGGTGTCCGTTGTCGAAGGGTTTGGAAGGGGAGGAAACATCGCTCGCTCCTTCTATGCCACCGGCCCTGGTGCGGGCTCGATATTGACCAGGAACGCCTTGTACTCGGGCGTCTCGATATTGGCGTCGCCGACAAAGGGAGTGAGCATGTTCGGGCCGAAGCCTTTCTTCGCCGCTCCGGTGAAGCCCCAGTGCAGCGGAATGCCGACGATATGGACGATCTTGCCGTCGCAGGTGAGCGGCTTGATCCGCTTGGTCACCATGGCCTTCGCCACGACCGAACCGCGCTTCGACCAGACGCGCACCCAGCCGCCCTTGGTGATGCCCTTCTCGGCTGCAAGCTGTTCCGAAATCTCCACGAAGAATTCCGGCTGCATCACCGCATTGACGATGACGTGCTTGGTCCAGAAGTGGAAATGCTCGGTCAGGCGGTAGGAGGTCGCCGCATAGGGGAACTCCTTGGAAGCCGCTTCGGCAAACTGGGCCATGTCGCCCTCGAATACACGGGCGGCCGGATTGCCGCGGACTTTGGGCGCGACCGGATTGACGATCGGTGACTCGAACGGCTCGTAATGCGCCGGGAACGGTCCGTCGCGCATCATGCCCCGGGTAAAGAGGCGCGAGACGCCTTCCGGGTTCATGATGAACGGACCGACCTGATCGGGCTTCGCCGTCGGCGCGATATCGGGTACGTCGTAACCCGACCATTTTTGGCCGTCCCATGCGATCACTTTGCGGCTCGGATCCCACGGTTTCCCGGTGAGGTCAGCCGACGCCCTGTTGTAAAGGATGCGGCGGTTGGCGGGCCATGAGAACGCCCATTTCGAGTAGAAGCCGGCGTCGTCCGGATCGGACGTATCGCGCCTTGCCATGTTGTTGCCGTTCTCGTTGAAGCAGCCGGAATAGATCCAGCAACCGCAGGCGGTCGAGCCGTCGTCACGCAGCGCGGCAAAGGCAGGAAGCAGCTTGCCGGCCTCGGCCAGCACCTTCGTCGGGTCGGTCGTGTCGGTCACCCTGGCGAGCGCCCTGCCGTTGATTTCCTGGGCAAGCTCCTCGGCCTTCGGATCGCCGGGATCGGCATAAGGCCAGTTGAGCTTGACGATCGGATCGGGGAAGGCGCCGCCTTCCTTGGTATAGAGCTCCTTCAGGCGCAGATGGAGCTGCGCCATGATCCAGGTATCGCGCTTGGCTTCGCCGGGGGGTGTGCCGCCGGCCCAATGCCACTGCAGCCAGCGCCCGGAATTGACCAGCGAGCCGTCGTCTTCGGCGAAGCAGGTCGAGGGCAGCTGATAGACTTCCGTCTGGATCTGCGACGGATCGACATCGTTGTACGGCCCATGGTTCTCCCAGAACCGCCCCGTCTCCGTGTCCAAAGGATCCATGATGACGAGGAATTTGAGCTTCGACAGGGACTCCGTCACTTTCTTCTTGTTCGGGGCCGCCTGCAGCGGGTTGAAGCCCTGGCAGAAATAGCCGTTCATCTTGCCCTGGTGCATCAGCTCGAAAGCGCGCAGCAGGTCGTAGCCCGGCAGGTCGAGCTTCGGCAGGTAGTCATAGGCGAAGTCGTTCTCCGGCGTTGCCGCGTCGCCCCACATCGATTTCTGGAAGCTGACGAAGAACTTCCTGTAGTTCTGCCAGTAGCTCATCTGGTTCGGCCGCAACGGCTTGAAGCCGCGGGTCGACATATAAGCCGCCAGATCCGGTTCCTTCTGCGTCGGCAGCGTGAGGTAGCCGGGCAGCAGGTTCGACATCAGCCCGAGGTCGGTCAGCCCCTGGATGTTGGAGTGGCCGCGAAGCGCGTTCATGCCGCCTCCGCGTATGCCGATATTGCCGAGAACAAGCTGCAGCATTGCCATGGCGCGGATGTTCTGCGAGCCCTTCGAGTGCTGGGTCCAGCCGAGCGCGTACATCGAGGTCATCGCCTTGGTGGGCGAAGAGGTCTCAGCGACCATCGCGGCCACCTTCAGGAATTTGTCCGTTGGCGTGCCGCAGATACGCTCGACCATCTCCGGCGCGTAGACGGAGACGTGGTTCTTCAGGAGGTTCCAGACGCAGCGCGGGTTCTGCAGCGTCTCGTCGACGACGGCAAAGCCGTCCGGACCTATGTCATAGTCCCAACTGGACTTGTCGTAGTCCCGCTTCGCCTCGTTATAGCCGGAGAAGAGGCCGTCCTGATATGTGAAGCCCTCCTTGACGACATAGGTCGCGTTGGTGAAGGCCTTCACATAGTCCCATTGCACCTTGTCGTGCTGGATACAGTAGTTGATCAGGCCGAGCAGGAAGGCGATGTCCGTTCCCTGCCGGATCGGTGCGTAAAGGTCCGACACCGAAGCGGAGCGCGTGAAGCGTGGGTCGATGACGATAAGCTTGGCGCCGCGGTTGGCCTTCGCTTCCGTGACCCATTTGAAGCCGCACGGATGCGCTTCCGCGGCGTTGCCGCCCATGATCACAACAAGATCCGTATTCCTGATGTCCGTCCAGGAATTGGTCATTGCGCCGCGGCCGAATGTTGGGGCGAGACTCGCCACCGTGGGGCCGTGTCAGACACGCGCCTGGTTGTCGAACACCAGCATTCCCGCGCTGCGCACCACCTTGTAGGTCGCGAACGCGGTTTCATTGGTCGAAGCCGAGGCGGCGAGGAAGCCGGTGGTGATCCACCGGTTTACCGTCACGCCGTCATTGTTCCTCGCGACGAAGTTCTTGTCGCGATCGTCCTTCATCAAGCGGGCGATGCGGTTGAGCGCGTCCTCCCAGCCTATCGGCTCGAACTTGTCGGACCCGGGCTTGCGGACCATCGGATGCTGCAGGCGGGTCGGGGATTTCACGAAGCCAAGCAGAGCCGACCCCTTGGGGCACAAGGTGCCGCGATTGGTCGGGTGGTCGGTATCGCCCTCGATATGGGTGATGTCGGCCTGCTCGCCCTTTCTAAGATCGCCCTTCGAATACAGGATTATGCCGCAGGCCACCGAGCAGTACGGGCAGGTGTTGCGCGTCTCGGTCGTGTTGGCGAGCTTGAAGGACCGTATCGCCGCCGCATGCGCGGCCTCGATGTCGGCGAAGCCGAAAGCCCCCAACGTCGTGCCGGCGAGACCCGCGCCTGCCGTCTGCAGGAACGCGCGTCGTGAGAGTTCAAGGTTCATCTGGAGTTCCTCCCGAATTCCATGCCCATAGGGGGCATCCAGAACCAAGGATATGCACGCCATTTTGAGCCGAATTGGCGCAATGTCAAACACTTAGAGCGCAGATTGGAGTCGGCAAATGGTTCGCGCAGGAAAATGCGATTGACGCTTTTCGAAACGTGATCCTACAGTATGGCGTGGTGTTGGAAACGGCTCCCGCGTCGCGGGGCGATATCACCGAAGCACCTCCGCGCCTGACCAGCCTTGCTCATGGCGGCGGTTGCGGTTGCAAGCTGGCGCCCTCTGTCCTGCAGGAGCTTCTCGCCGAGAAGACGGAGCCCAGCCTCTTTCGGCAACTCCTTGTCGGCACCGAAACCGGAGATGATGCTGCCGTCTGGCAGATCGACGACACAACCTGCGTGATTGCAACCACCGATTTCTTCATGCCGATGGTGGACGATCCGTACGACTTCGGCCGGATCGCTGCGGCCAACGCCCTCTCCGACGTCTACGCGATGGGCGGACGGCCGATCATGGCCCTGGCCATCCTCGGAATGCCTCTCGAGAAGCTGCCGACACACACGGTGCGGGAAATACTGAAGGGCGGCCGCGATATCTGCGCCACCGCCGGAATACCGGTTGCTGGCGGCCATTCGATCGACACGCCGGAACCGATCTACGGGCTTGCCGTGATCGGCACCTGCCGACCGGCGGACATCCGGCGCAATTCGGAAGCCAGGCCGGGAGATGCCTTGATCCTGACCAAAGGACTCGGCGTCGGAATCTATTCCGCGGCCATCAAAAGGCAGGCGTTGCCGCGTGGCGGCTATGAAGAGATGATTGCTTCGACGACCCTTCTCAATCGGATCGGGGCTGACCTCGCCGCGGACGCGAGCGTGCATGCGATCACGGATGTGACCGGCTTCGGCTTGATCGGACACGCCCTCGAGATGGCGCGCGGTTCAGGTTGCGCACTCGTGATCCGCGACCAAGACGTTCCCGTCTTTGCACAGGCCGCATCGCTCGCGGAACAGGGCTTCGTCACTGGCGCATCGCGCCGCAATTGGGCGAGTTACGGCGATGCGGTGCGGCTGTCCAATGGCATGCCGGAGTGGCGGCGCCATCTTCTTACTGATCCACAGACTTCAGGTGGGTTGCTGATTGCCTGCGAACCCGGCGGCGCCGGCGCACTCGCCGAGACAATCGTCGCAAGCGGCTATCCGTCGGCGAGAGTGATCGGATATGTCGAGCACGGCCGACCTGTCGTAGCGATCGAGGAATGACCGTCAACGAATGCGTGAGGAGGTACGTTTCGATGCCTGCCAGGCTTTGTCTCCAGATTGCACGCGTGACCTGCGGCTGAAGCCTTGCCGTCATCTCAGGAAGTCTTAGTTGGCCGGAGCGGTTGGCGCGTGCAGCGCCGCGCCGGCTTTCTCGGCCGCCCCGCTCAGGTGCTTGTCGCGCGTCCACAGCACGGCACCGCGATCCAGCAGCACCGATGCCAGTAGGTGCGCGTCGGTATAGCCGATGCCCATACTGAACAGCCTGTGCCGTTCGATCATGGTCATGATCTCATCATGCGTGGCGATGGCCGCCTGCCGCTGCGCCGCCAGAAACGCCAGCACCGTCGTCCTGTCGCGCAGGCTTCCCAGCGCCACAGCCCGCTCGCGTCTTCCGCGGGACGGCTGTTCGACGCTTGCGCGGCGATCCTGGGAACCTGCTTCGAGCTGCAGTCCTATGAAGGGCAAACAGGCATGGAGTTGGAGGTGCTCGCGAACCCGTTCATCGAGGAGGCCGAGGCTTGGGCGCTGCCTCCCGACAATGGATCGATCATTCGCTGGCGAGGTCTCTGGGAGGCGTTGCTGCGCGACATGGCCGCTGAGGTCGAGATCGGCCTGATCGCCGCGCGTTTTCATCGGACCTTGATCGCGGTCGTGTCCAGAACCACGCGCCGATTGGCCCGCGAGAACGAAGTCAACGCGATCGCGCTTTCCGGCGGCATCTTCCAGAACCGGCTCATGCTTGAAGGGGTGTTCTCGGAACTCTCCGCGGCCGGGTTCGAGGTGCTCGCCCATACGGAAGTCCCTGCCAATGACGGGGGGCTGGCGCTTGGCCAGGCGATGATAGGCTTGGCCGCCCTCGGCTAAGAAGGAATGCTCGGTAACGATGGGTTCCGCGCCTTGGCTTACCCGCCCGATTGGTTCACCAGCAACGGAATAATCCGGTCGCTCTTGGCGACAGCCGGGCGGCCTGAGGCGGCATAGGGGATGCCGAGCGCGTCCCAGGTCTCGACCAGCGCGT
>SAQE01000008.1 GCA_004020545.1 Mesorhizobium sp.
GGTCAACACCGAGTCCAAGCTGGTCTTCTGGCTGATCGTGGCCGCCTCGCTGGTGCTCGGCGTGCTCCTGATCATCCCGATCGGCGGTGCCGACATGCCGGTCGTGGTGTCGATGCTGAACTCCTATTCCGGCTGGGCAGCAGCAGCGCTCGGCTTCACGCTCGGCAACCTGGCGCTGATCATCACCGGCGCGCTGGTGGGCTCCAGCGGTGCGATCCTGTCCTACATCATGTGCAAGGGCATGAACCGCTCCTTCATCTCGGTCATCCTCGGCGGCTTCGGCGGCGAGACCGCCGCCGCTGCCGACGACGGCATCGAGCGCACCGTCAAGCAGGGCTCGGCCGACGATGCGGCCTATCTGATGATGAACGCGCAGAAGGTCATCATCGTACCCGGCTACGGCATGGCGGTCGCGCAGGCGCAGCACGCGCTGCGCGAGATGGCCGATAAACTCAAGGCCAACGGCGTCGAGGTGAAGTATGCCATCCACCCGGTCGCCGGCCGCATGCCCGGCCACATGAACGTGCTCTTGGCCGAGGCCAACGTGCCCTATGACGAGGTGTTCGAGCTCGAGGACATCAACTCCGAATTCGCGCAGGCCGACGTCGCCTATGTCATCGGCGCCAATGACGTCACCAACCCGTCCGCGCGGGATGACAAGAGCTCCCCGATCTACGGCATGCCGATCCTCGACGTCGACAAGGCCCGCACCTGCCTGTTCGTCAAGCGCTCGCTCGGCTCCGGCTATGCAGGCATCGACAACACGCTGTTCTACAAGGACGGCACCATGATGCTGCTCGGCGACGCCAAGAAGATGACCGAGGAAATCGTCAAGGCCATGGATCACTGATCAGTCGCAGCTTCCGCAAAAAGCGCGGTCGCGTGAACTGACCCCCGAAGGTTGTGTCCAACTTTCGGGGGTCAGTTCATTGTGCCGGACTTTTTTGCAGAAGGCTGTCGGCCAGATCCTGCTCAGATGTCCAGATTGGCCACCGACAGCGCATTGTCCTGGATGAACTCGCGCCGCGGCTCCACCTCGTCGCCCATCAGCCGTGAGAACAGGGAGTCGGCGTCGGTGGCGTCGTTCACCTTGACCTGCAGCAGCGAGCGCACATTCGGATCGAGCGTGGTTTCCCAGAGCTGCTCGGCATTCATCTCGCCGAGGCCCTTGTAACGCTGCATGGTCAGGCCCTTGCGGCCGGTGGCGAACACCGCGTTGAGCAGCGCCAGCGGCCCCGGAATGGTCTCGGAGACATCCTTGCGGCGCAGAACCGGCGGCTCGGCGTAAATCTCGGCAAGGCGCGGGGCATAGCGGTCGAGCTGGCGCGCATCGGCCGAATTGATAAGCCCGGCGTCGAGCTGCACGAATTCCTTGACGCCGCGCACGGTGCGCTCGAACACATAGCCGCCGGTGCCGTCGTTCGAAGTCGACAGGTGTCCGGTCCAGCCGCGCTCGGTCTCCTCGGCAATAAGGTCGAGCCGCCTGGCGACGCGTTCGGCCATGGCGTTGGCGCGGCCGAGATCGGCGAGCACATCGGCATTGAGCGCGCCGGCGATCGCCGCCTGCTCGACGACGCTGCGGTTGTAGCGCGTGTGCAGGCCATTGATCAGATGCCGCACCGCTAGCGCATCGTCGATGGCGCCGCGCAGGTCCTGGCCGGTGCGCACCTCGCCGGAGCCCAGCGTCAGCGAAGCCTCTTCCAGCCCGGAATCGATCAGATATTCCTCATAGGCGTTTTCGTCCTTGAGGTATTGCGAGCTTTTGCCCCGCGTCACTTTGTAGAGCGGCGGCTGGGCGATGTAGAGATGGCCGCGCTCGATCAGTTCCGGCATCTGCCGGAAGAAGAAGGTGAGCAGCAGCGTGCGGATATGGGCGCCGTCGACGTCGGCGTCCGTCATCAGGATGATCTTGTGGTAGCGCAGCTTGTCGGCGTTGAACTCGTCCTTGCCGATCGAGGTGCCGAGCGCGGTGATCAGTGTGCCGATCATGTCGGAGCTCAGCATGCGGTCGAAGCGCGCGCGCTCGACATTCAGGATCTTGCCGCGCAGCGGCAGGATGGCCTGGTTCTGGCGCGAGCGCCCGCCCTTGGCCGAGCCGCCCGCCGAGTCACCCTCGACGATGAAGATTTCCGATTTCGCCGGGTCGCGTTCCTGGCAGTCGGCAAGCTTGCCCGGCAGCGAGGTGACGCCGAGCGTGCTCTTGCGGGTGATGTCGCGCGCCTTGCGCGCGGCTTCGCGCGCGGCGGCTGCCTGAATCACCTTCTCGACCACCACCTTGCCTTCGGTCGGATGCTCCTCCAGCCAGGTGCCCAGTGCCTCGTTCACCAACCCTTCCACCACCGGGCGGACTTCTGAGGAAACCAGCTTGTCCTTGGTCTGCGAGGAGAATTTCGGATCCGGCACCTTGACCGAGAGGACGGCGGTCAGGCCTTCGCGGCAGTCGTCGCCTGTCAGCGACACCTTTTCCTTCTTGGTCTGGCCGGAAGATTCGCCGTAGCCAGTGATCTGCCGCGTCAGCGCGCCGCGGAAGCCGGCCAGATGCGTGCCGCCATCGCGCTGCGGGATGTTGTTGGTGAAGGCCAGCACATTCTCGTGATAGCTGTCGTTCCACCACATCGCCACCTCGACGGTGATGCCGTCACGCTCGGCGCGGATCGCGATCGGCTTTTCGATCAGCGGCTTCTTGACCCGATCGAGATATTTCACGAACTCCTCGAGGCCGCCGTCATAATGCAGCTCATGGCGCACGAGGTCGGCGTGGCGGGCGTCGGTCAGCACGATGCGCACGCCCGAATTGAGGAAGGCGAGCTCGCGCAGCCGGTGCTCCAGCGTGTTGTAGTCGAACTCGACCATGGTGAAGGTCTCGGCCGACGGGAAGAAGGTGATCTCGCTGCCGCTGCGGCCCTCATAGGTGCCCGGGCGCCTGTCCTGCACGTAGCTGCCGGTGACCTTCAGCGGCGCGTCTGCGTTGCCGTGCGTGAAGCTCATCTCGAAGATCTCGCCGTTGCGGCGGATCTTGAGCTTCAGCCATGCCGAGAGCGCGTTGACAACGGAGACGCCGACGCCGTGCAGGCCGCCGGAGACCTTGTAGGAGTTCTGGTCGAATTTGCCGCCGGCATGAAGCTGCGTCATGATGACTTCGGCCGCCGAAACGCCCTCGCTGGGATGGATATCGGTCGGAATCCCGCGGCCGTTGTCGATGACGGTCACCGAACCGTCGGGGTTGAGCGTCACCGAGACGAGGTCGGCGTGTCCGGCCAGCGCCTCGTCGATGGCGTTGTCCACCACCTCATAGACCATGTGATGCAGGCCCGAGCCGTCATCGGTGTCGCCGATATACATGCCCGGCCGCTTGCGGACAGCGTCCAACCCCTTCAAAACCTTGATGGAATCGGCGCCGTACTCGGCTTCCGCGCCATTGGCGCTTTCGGTCTGGTCGCTCATGAAAACCTGTCTGATTGATGTCGCTGGTCCGGCGCGGAAAAATGGCCCCGAATCGCGCCGTTTTGATGTCCTAGATATAGGCGCAAATGACTGGTTTTCCAAGGTTTGCGGGCATTTTGCCGACTTGTCGAGCGGCCTTTCGCAAGCCCCGGCGCGATATGCCGGGGAGCGGGCGCGGACGGCGGGACCATGCCGCCGCGAAAGCCGCGCCCGTGCGCGGCCCCGCGGCCGGTCATTTCGGGACTTCGCCTATTCCGAAGCGAGGCCGGCACGCAGCGCCTTCAGCGCCTCGCTCCAGCGGAACAACTCGTCCAGCATGGTCCTGGCGCCGCCCAGCACCTGCTCGCTCGGATGGTAGGCGCCATCCTTGTCGAGCAGCGTCCTGTAGGCTGGCAGGGCCACGCCTTCCGGGATCGGCATGACGCCGACGGAGGTCAGCAGCGGCTTGAGCGCCTGCGCCGCGCGCAGGCCGCCGGACACCCCGCCATAGCTGAAGATGGCGGCGGGCTTGTAGCGCCATTCCTTGAGCAGATAGTCGACGGCATTAACGATCGCTGGGGCCACGAAGTAATTGTATTCCGGCGCCACAAACACGAAGGCGTCGGCGACGTTGATCGCCTTCGACCAGGCCTTGGTGTGGTCATTCTCATATTTGCCTAAGCGCGGATGATGCGGTTCGTCGAGCAGCGGCAGCCTGAAGGCGGCAATGTCGGTCAGCACCGGCTCGAACTTGCCGTGCTCGCGCGCGAAGCCCTCCAGCCACTCGGCGAAGATCGGCCCGGCGCGTCCGGGTCGCGTGCTGCCGATGATGATGCTCAACTGGTGCTTCACGGGTGGACTCCCTGATGACGGTATCCGTTGGTGACTAAAGCAAGCGGTCATCGTCAACAAGCAGCCATTGACCGGCGCCGTTCACATTCAGGCGAGGCGGTCTGTTCGCGGACTGGCGTTCAGTCACATGGACGCGCGCTTTGCCGGGCACTACATTTAGCGTTGCCTGCGGAGCATGCCATGGACACAAAGCCCGCCCCCTTCGTGCCGCCCGCGCCGAAGCCGCGCACCCAGCCGCCCTCGACGCTGGAGATGATGCGCATCGTCTACCGCAACCCGCTCGAACTATGGGGCGAGCATACCTACAACGAGCCCTGGATATCGGTGACCGGCGTCGGCGGACCGCTGGTCATCGCCAACGATCCCGGCCTCATCCGCCACGTGCTGATCGACAACGCCAAGAACTACAAGATGGCGACGGTGCGCCAGCTGATCCTGCGTCCGATCCTGCGCGACGGCCTGCTCACCGCCGAGGGCGAGGTGTGGAAGCGCTCGCGCAAGGCGATGGCGCCGATGTTCACGCCACGCCACATCTTCGGTTTCGCCGAGCCGATGCTGAAGCGCACGCTGGAATTCGTCACCCGCTACGAGGCCGGCGGCACGTCCGACATCGCCCACGACATGACGCTGCTCACCTATGACATCTTGGCCGAGACGCTGTTTTCCGGCGAGATCGCCGGCGAGCCCGGCAGCTTCGCCAAGGAGATCGACCGCCTGTTCGAGACCATGGGCCGCGTCGACCCGCTCGACCTGTTGCGCGCGCCGGAATGGCTGCCGCGCTTCACCCGCATCCGCGGCCGCAAGACCATGGCCTATTTCCGCAACATCGTGGGCAACACCGTGAAGATGCGCGAGGAGCGGCTGAGGCGCGATCCCGGCGGCGTGCCGGAGGATTTCCTGACGCTTCTGTTGAAAGCCGAGGGGCCGGACGGGCTGACGCGCGCGGAAGTCGAGGACAACATCATCACCTTCATCGGCGCCGGCCACGAGACCACCGCGCGGGCGCTGGGCTGGACGATCTATTGCCTGGCCGAGGCACCCTGGGAGCGCGACAGGATCGAGCAGGAGATCGACGCGGTGCTGGCAAGAGAGCCTGACCCGACGAAATGGCTGGACGCCATGCCGCTCACCCGCGCCGCCTTCGAGGAGGCGCTCCGGCTCTATCCGCCGGCGCCCTCGATCAACCGCGAGCCGATTGAGCCGGAGACCTGGAATGGTCTCTATATCCCGAAATACGCCGCCGTGCTGGTGATGCCCTGGGTCGTGCACCGGCATCGCAAGCTGTGGGACCGGCCGGACGCCTTCATGCCGGAGCGCTTCCATCCGGAAAACCGCGACCGGATCGACCGTTTCCAGTACCTGCCCTTCGGCGCCGGGCCGCGCGTCTGCATCGGCGCCAGCTTCGCCATGCAGGAGGCGATCATCGCGCTAGCCATCCTGTTGTCGCGCTTCCGCTTCGACACAACGGCCGAAACCCGGCCATGGCCGGTGCAGAAGCTGACCACACAGCCGCAAGGCGGCCTGCCGATGCAGGTCTCCCGCCGCGGCTGATTAGAAATCTTCTACCGGTCGGCTATCGGCCGGCGCTGCTGGAACTGGCCCGCGGCGCGGAAGCGCCAGAGGTAGCTCGGCAGGATCGTGGCGATCGCCTGCGGCTGGATGCCGAGGCCGCCGAGCGTCCTGTCCGCCTTGGCCGCGGCTTCGGAGACGACGTTGTGCGCGCGCAACAGCAGCACCTGGTCCTTGGTCAGCAGCGGATTCGGCAGCAAGCCCAGGATCGAGGCCTGGATGTTCGCCACCCACCACGGCACCGGCACCAGCAGCCGCCTGCGGTCGATCACGGCAAGCATCTCCTCCATGCATTCCTTGAAGGTCAGCACCTGCGGACCGCCGAGCTCATAGATCTGGCCGCCCTTGACCTCGCCGTCGACCGAGCGCGCGATCGCCTCGGCGACGTCGCCGACATAGACCGGCTGGAATTTGGTCTGCCCGCCGCCGATCAGCGGCAGGACGGGCGAGAGGCGTGCCATGGCCGCGAAGCGGTTGAAGAAGCTGTCCTCCGGCCCGAAATTGATCGACGGCCGGAAGATGACGGCATCCGGGATCGTCTCGAACACCGCCTTCTCGCCGAGCGCCTTGGTGCGGGCGTAGGCGGAAGGCGAGTTCAAGTCGGCGCCGAGCGCCGAGATGTGGGTGAGGCCGGCGCCGACCGCACGCGCGGCCTCGGCGACGGCGCGTGCGCCGAAGTCGTGCACGGAGCCGAATTTCTGCCGACCGGTCTCGTGCAGGATGGCGACCAGGTTGACGACGTGGTCGGCGCCCTGCACGGCGCGGTCGACCGACCAGCGCACGCGCACATTGGCCTGCACCGGCTGGATCTGGCCGACATTGCCGAGCGGCTGCACATGGCCGGCAAGGTCCGGCCGCCGGCAGGCGACACGGATGCGGTAGCCGCGCTTGGCGAGCGCACGCACGACATGGCGGCCGACAAAGCCCGAGCCGCCGAAGACGACGACGAGCTTGGGGGTCTGCAGGATTTCGGTCATGGCTGGCTCCGGCGCGCTTTCCCGATGGTGCTTGGTTACAGCGCCGCGCGGCCAATCGGACGCGCAAAGGACGCTGTAAGACTTTGATCTGGCCGTTTCATAGTCGGTTTCGCGCCAAAGGCAAAGGGCAGGCGGAGCCAATCACGAGCTTGTTTCGGTGCAAACAGAAAACCCCGCCGAAGCGGGGTTTTCCGGGCAGTGCTCGCACCGAAACAGGGACCAACGAGGCGGCCTGACCTGAGACGGTATCAAGGCGGCGTGAAGCATTCACGCCCGCCCCGGCCCTGGACGCCCGGCGCGGCGCCGCCAACCGCAAGCCGCGACCCCAGCCACCCTCGGCGGCTTGCGATGTGGGGTGCCGGTGATGGGTCGTCGCAGGGCGACAAAAGGTTCAACGGGCACGTGAAGAAATGCGCGCGCCATGTCGCCGGGTGTGCCTTGGTCAGGCCGAGTAGCGTTCGGCGAATTCGGAAATGCGCTGCACGACCGCCTTCGGAACGTCGAAGCCGCGCGCCATCGCCTTTTCCGCAGCCTCGGCGCGGGCGCGGCCGGGAATGTGCACGCCGTAACGCCGCCGCAGCCGGTCGAGCTGGTCCTTCATGCGCTGTTCGAAATCCGGGTCGAGCAGCTTGGGCTCGATGGCTAAAACGAAGAGCCCGGTTCCGGGGCTGTCCGGCCCGCCGGAGAACCATGGCGCGTCGAGCGACCAGTTGGCGCCGGAAATGCCTGCCGCCAGCACCTCGACCATAAGGGCGATGTTGGCGCCGCGCTGGCCGCCGAAGGCGAGCATCGCGCCCTTCATCGCCGCCGCCGGATCGGTGGTCGGGTTGCCGCTTGCGTCCAGCGCCCAGCCCTCGGGGATCTTCTTGCCGTCTTCCGCCGCCTTGCGGATGTTGACGAAGGCTGTGGCGCTCGACGACTGGTCGATGACGAGCGGCGGCCCGTCGGCGGCAGGTGCTGCAAAGGACATCGGGTTGGTGCAATAGACCGGCTTGACCGAACCCGAGCCCGCGAGCACCGCCGGTCCGTTTGTGGCGGCGAAGGAAACCAGCCCCTGTCCGGCCAGTCGCCCGGTGAAATAGCCGAGCGCGCCGCAGGTATAGGCGTTCTTCTGCGAGAAGATGGCGACGCCGAACAGCTTGGCGGCCTTGGCGAGATCCTCGATGGTGCGGTCGAAGCCGGTATGGGCCAATCCGCCCCGAGCGTCGGAGAGATAGACGGCGAGCGCCGGCCGGGTGATGACCGGATCGGCATTGCCGTCGATGCGGCCGTCTTGAATAGCCTCGAGATAGTCGATGAAATGCGACAGGCCGACTGACGACAGCCCCTCTGCCTCGGCCGCTATGATCGAGGCGACCAGCGACTGCGTCGCCTCCTCATTGGCGCCGGCGCCGAGCGCCGCCATCCGGCACAGTCCTTTTGCCTGGTCGAGGGTGAGTTGCATCAGAGTTGCCCTGCAGCGAGTAGCGAATAGGGAATAGGGGAGATAAACGAACTACTCGCTATTCGCTACTCTCTATTCGCTAGCCTATCTTGACCGGAATTCGCGCCTCGATCCTGCTGAAGATCAGGACGAGGATGCCGGTGATCGTCATGTAGATCAACGCCAGCAGCAGCAGCGGTTCGTAGGTCAGATAGGTGTCCTGCCGCACCTTGGACGAGACGGCGAAGATGTCGATGACGCTGATTGTCGCCACCAGCGGCGTCGACTTAAGCTGCAGCACGGTTTCGCCGGTCAGCGTCGGCAGTGCCCGGTAGAAGGCCTGCGGCAGCCAGATGCGGCGGAAGATCTTGAAGCGGCTCATGCCGAAGGCGCGCGCCGCCTCGAGCTGCCCTTTCGGCACGCCGGCGAAGGCGCCGCGCATCACTTCGCCCTCATAGCCGGCGAAGGACAAGGTCAGCGCCACCACGGCATAGGGCCACGCCTGCCTGAGATACGGCCACATCCAGGACTCGCGGATCCATGGATATTGCGGGAACAGCGAGCCCAACCCGTAATAGAGCAGCCAGAGCTGCAACAAGAGCGGCGTGCCGCGGATGATCGTGCAGAAGACTTTTGCCGGCACGGCGAACCAGGACGGCCCGCCGGCCTGCGCCAGGCCGAGCGGCACGGCAAGCAGAAAGCCCAGCGCGCAGGTGACGACGAGGATCCACAGCGCCCGCCAGATGCCGAGCAGACCCATTTCCCAATATTGCGGCAGCCAGTCCCAGCGCATGAAGAAGGCCGCGCAGAAAACCAGCGCCAGGGCGATCAGGATCAGCACGATGCGGTGCGGCTGCAGCCACAGCGAGGCACGGGCCGCGACGTTGATGACGGCGGTCTCTCCAGTCATCAGCGCGCCTCCTTGACCGAAGGCATGCCGCGCCGCGACCAGGCTTCGACACGACCGATGATCAGGTTGGAGAACAGCGTCAGCGCCAGGTAGAGCACGCCAGCCGCGACAAAGAACAACAGATAGGCCTTGGTGACGCCTGCCGCCTGCCGTGTCGCCAGCGTCAGTTCGAAGAAGCCGACGACGGCAAGCAGCGCCGTGTCCTTGGTGGCGATCAGCCAGAGATTGGCAAGGCCCGGTATGGCGAAGGGCAGCATCGCCGGCAGCGTTATGCGCCTCAGCATCAGGCCGGGTGGCATGCCATAGGCGCGGGCGGCTTCGATCTGGCCCTGCGGGATGGACAGGATGGCGCCGCGGATGACTTCTGTCGAATAGGCGCCCTGGACCACGCCGAGGACGAAGATGCCGGCCGCCAGGCCGCTGATGTCGATGCGCTGATAGCCCATTGCCGCCAGCACCTGGTTGATCAGGTCGGTGCCGGCATAATAGAGCAGCAGGATCAGCACCAGTTCCGGCACGGCGCGCACCACGGTGGTATAGATGGCCAGCAGGTCGCGCGCCACCGGCCCGCCATAGAGCTTGCCACAGGCGCCGCCAGTGCCGATCAGCAGGCCGAGGCAGGTGGCGCCGATGGCGATCTCGATCGAATGCAGGAATCCGACCAGCAAGGTGCCGCCCCAGCCGGGCGCCACGGGCGACAGGAGTTCGAAAATGCCGGCCGCCGAGGCCGGAAGGAATATGTCGATCAGCTTCGCCCCCGGATTGCTGGCAACCGCCGACGGCAGCGTTCAGCGGCAGGCATGCGTGGCAAGGTTTGGGCTAGAGCGTTTCAGCGTTCACGGAAACGCTGAACCGCTCTAACTATTTGTTTTTACGCAATTCCGGACGGAAAACCGCTACACACTTTTCCTGGAATTGCTCTAGAGGGGCATGGCGCTTGCGCCATGCCCCTGGAGCTCATGCGGATAGGTCAGTTCGACTGCGTGGCGCCGCCGTAGATGTCGAAGTCGAAATATTTCTTCGAGATCTCGTCATACTTGCCGTTGGCGCGGATCGCCTTGATGCCTGCGTTGATCTTATCCTTCAGATCGGTGTCTTCCTTGCGCACGCCGGCGCCGACGCCCGGCCCGAGCACCTCGTCGTCCTGGGCGACCATGCCCTTGAGGTCGCAGCAGCCCTTGCCCTGATCGGTCTTGAGGAATTCGCCAAGCGCGATGGAGTCGGCCTGCACCGCGTCGAGACGGCCGGCCGCAAGATCATTGTTGGCTTCGTCCTGCGTCTGGTATTCCTTGATCTCCTGCGCGCCGGTGAAGTGCTTCTTGGCGTAGACCGCATGCACCGTCGACACCTGGACGCCGATCACCTTGCCCTTGAGGTCATCCGGCGTGGCGCCGAACTTCTGATCCTTCGGCCCGATGATGGCCGTCGGCGTGTTGTAATACTTGTCCGAGAAGTCGATCGTCTTCTTGCGTTCGTCGGTGATCGACATCGAGGAGACGATGAGGTCGATCTTCTTGGTGGTCAGCGCCGGAATGATGCCGTCCCAGGCAACGGGCGTGATGACGCAGTCGAGCTTTTCCTCGGCGCAGACGGCGTCGATGAAGTCGATCTCCCAGCCGACCCACTTGCCGGTCGCATCCGGCGAGGTGAAGGGCGGATAGGGCTCGGCGGCGACGCCGATCTTGACCTGATCGGCCTTGGCCACGCCCATCGCGGCGACGCCGAACAGCAGCGCCGCTGCGAAGGTCTTGAGAACAGTCTTCATTTCAGGACTCCCAGTTTGTTGTTGTTCCCGGTTTTTCGCTCCGCTTGACGCCGGCCCTAGCCGACGTTGCGGAGGAATTGCTTGAGCCTTTCGGATTTGGGCGCGCCGAACAATTGTTCCGGCGGGCCTTCTTCCTCGACCAGCCCGTTGTAGAGGTAGACGACATGCGTCGCGACCTCGCGGGCGAACTTCATTTCATGCGTGACCAGCACCATGGTGCGCCCCTCGCGCGCCAGGTCGCCGATCACCTTCAGCACCTCGCCGACCAGTTCCGGATCGAGCGCCGAGGTCGGTTCGTCGAACAGCATGACGCGCGGATTGATCGCCAGCGCGCGGGCGATCGCGGCGCGCTGCTGCTGGCCGCCCGAGAGGAACGCCGGATAGACGTCGCGCTTCTCCGCCAGCCCGACGCGGGCAAGCAGCTTCTCGGCCTGGGCGATCGCCTCGTCGCGCTTGACGCCCAGCACATGCACCGGAACCTCGATGACGTTCTCGATCAGCGTCATGTGGCTCCACAGGTTGAAATTCTGGAACACCATGCCGAGCCGGGAGCGGATGCGCTCGATCTGCTTGCGGTCGGCCGGAACCGTGTGGCCGTGGCTGTCGGCCTTGAGTTTGATTTCCTCCCCGTTGACGCGGATGATGCCGCTGGTCGGGTTTTCCAGGCAGTTGATGCAACGCAGCAGTGTCGACTTGCCTGAGCCCGACCCGCCGATGATGGCGATCACCTCGCCGTCGCGCGCCGACAGCGAAACGCCTTTCAGCACGTGCAACTGGCCGAACTTCTTGTGCAGGTTCTCGACATGGATGGCTTCGGCGGCGCCGCTTTGCGCCTCGCCGGATGGGACTGCGGCAGCCTCCACCGCGCTCAACGGGTGACCTCTAATTGGTCGAAGGCAGTTCGTCGAACGTCCATCCGGCTAATCAACATACGCTGTACTGCCTGCTCCAGACTTCAGCATGGACCCGACAGCGCGAGCCCGTCAATCCCGCTCATTACGGCACTTGCGGCCTTGTTATGCAAGTGTATAAATAGCCTTTCATGAAATTTTCTCGGTTTTTTTCAGCATAAAAGGGCATCGATGAGCGCTTTCGGATCACAGTCCATGGCGGCGCCGCTGCGGCGCGTGCTGATGCGGTCAGCGGCCAACGCCATGCGCGATGCCGACAGAGCTCAATGGCACTATGGCCCGGGGTTCAACCCGGCAAAAGCAGCCTCGCAGCACACGGCCCTTGCTGAACTGGTGGCGGCTTCAGGCGCCGAAATCGAATGGATCGAGGACAGGGCCGACGGCCTTTCGGATTCGGTGTTCACGCACGACCCATCGCTGATGACCGACCGCGGCGCACTTATCCTGTCCATGGGCAAGCCATTGCGCGCCAGGGAGCCCTCGCTGCATGAGGAAACCTATAGAAGACTGGGCATTCCGATCCTCGGCCGCGTCGAGGCTCCCGGCCAGGTCGAAGGCGGCGATTGCGTATGGGTGGATGCCCGCACGCTGGCGATCGGGCGCGGTGTCCGCTCCAACCAGGAAGGCATCCAGCAGGTTTCCAACCTGCTGACGCCGCTGGGCATCTCCGTCTACGGCTTTGATCTGCCGTTGTGGCAGGGCGAAGAGGCGTGCCTGCATCTGATGTCGGTGATCAGCCCGCTGGCCGACGACCTCGCACTGGTCTATTCACCGCTTTTGCCGGCCCCGTTCTATCAGATGCTGAAGGCGGGGGGCATCCGGCTGGTCGAAGGCGACGCCGAGGAGTTCGCCGCTTCCAACGGCCTCAGCCTGAACGTGCTGCCGACCAGCCCGCTCAAGGTCATTGCCGTTGCAGGCTTTCCCAGGACCAAAGCCGCGATGGAAGCTGCCGGCTGCGCGGTTGAGATATTCGAGGCGGATGCGCTCTGCATCGCCTGCGAAGGCGGGCCGACATGCCTGACGCGGCCGATCCTGCGCCAATGAATGCGCGCCGTAAGTTCCGTCGCGAGGGCGAGGAGCGGCGGCGGCAGGATCTGATCGAAGCGACTCTGGACAGCGTGGCCGAATATGGCTTGCAGGGCGCCACCTTACGCACCATCGCATTGCGTGCCGGCGTCACCGCTGGGCTGATCCGGCACTATTTTCCCGGCAAGGAGGAATTGCTGCAGGAGGCCTATACGGCGCTGGTCGGTCGCATGACCGAGCAGGCGAAAGCAGCATTGGTCATGGAAGATGCCTCGCCGCGCCAACGCCTTGCGGCTTTCGTCACCGCCAACCTCAACGCGCCTATCATCGACGCGCGGGTGTTTTCGCTCTGGGCAACCTTCATCGGCCGGGCAGGTTCGGATCCGACGCTCGCCCGTGCCCACCGCGAAGGCTACCTTGGCTTTCGCAACGAGGTCGAAGCGGTTGTGGCCGAAGTGCTCGCCGCCGAACAGCGCAAGCCGGACGCAAATGAGCTGCGCCACCACGCCATCGCGATCAATGCAATCATCGACGGGCTCTGGATCGAAGGCTGCCTGGCCGGCGAGATGTTCTCGCCCGGTGAATTGGCGGCGATCGGCATCAAGGCTGTCGAGGCCGAACTCGGCCTCGTGCCGGAAAGGGAAGAAGACCAATGACAACTGTCGGCGAAGCGCTCATCACCTTGCTCGAGGCGCATGGCGTCGACACCGTCTTCGGCATTCCGGGCGTGCACACCGTCGAGCTCTATCGCGGCCTGGCGCGCTCGAAGATCCGCCACATCACGCCGCGCCACGAGCAGGGCGCCGGCTTCATGGCCGACGGCTATGCGCGCGCCAGCGGCCGGCCGGGCGTCGCCTTCGTCATCACCGGGCCGGGGCTGACCAACACCATCACCGCCATGGGCCAGGCGCGCGCCGATTCGGTGCCGATGCTGGTGATCTCCGGCGTCAACGCCACCGATACGCTCGGCAAAGGCCTGGGCTTCCTGCACGAACTGCCCGACCAGCGCGGCATGATGGAGAAGGTAGCGCTGTTTTCTGAGCGCGTCACCGAGGCCAGGGAACTGCCCGGCGCGCTCGCCCGCGCCTTCGCCCTCTTCTCCTCGTCGCGCCCGGGTCCGGTCCATATCGAGATCCCGACCGATGTCATGGTCAAGCCCGCCGGGGGGCTCGCGCCGGTGCTGGCCAACACCGCGCCGCCCGCCCCGGACGTGGCGGCGGTTGCCGAGGCAGCGAAATTGATCAGGGCGGCTCGCCTGCCGCTGATCCTCGCCGGTGGTGGCGCCAAGCAGGCCGATTCTGCGCTGACGCGCTTCGCCGAAGCGCTGGGCGCGCCGGTCGTCGAGACGGCCAATGCGCGCGGCCTGCTGCATCGCCATCCGCTCTGCGTGCCGGCAAGCCCGAGCCTGAAGGCGGTGCGCTCGCTGATGGCGGACGCCGACCTGGTGATCGCCGCCGGCACCGAATTCGGCCCGACCGACTATGACGGCTATGGCGACGGCGGCTTCGTGCTGCCGCCGAACCTCATCCGCATCGACATCGGCGCCGACCAGCTTGCCCGCCGCCCGGTCACCGTCGCGATCCGGGCCGATTGCGCCGAAGCGCTCGATGCGCTGCTGGCTGAGCTGGGCCCGGCCCATGTCGCCGCGAAAGACGGCGCGGCCCGCGCGGCCACGGCGAGAGAGGCAGCGCTGGCCGAGCTGAGGTCTGAATATGTGGCGCAGATGCGCGCCGTGGAGGTGATCCGCGACGCGCTGCCCGGCTCGATCATCGTCGGCGACTCGACCCAGCCGATCTATGCCGCCAACCTCTATTACGACCACGACCGTCCGGCTGGCTGGTTCAATGCGGCGACGGGCTTCGGCGCGCTGGGCTACGGCCCGCCGGCGGCGATCGGCGCCGCCCTTGCCGTGCCTGAGGCGCCCGTCGTTTGCCTGACCGGCGACGGCGGCTTCCAGTTCACCTTGCCCGAGCTGGGCGCGGCGCTCGACGCCGGGGCGGCCGTGATCTTCGTCGTCTGGAACAATCGCGGCTATCGCGAGATCGAGACCTCTATGCTCGATGTCGGCGTCGAGCCGGTCGGCGTGTCGCCGGCACCGCCGGATTTCTGCAAGCTCGCCGAAGCCTATGGCATGGAGGCCGAGCGGCTGACCAGGGTCGGCGGCCTCGCCGAGGCGCTGAAGCGCGCACGCGCGGCAGGCAAGCCGCGCCTTGTCGAAATCACGATCGATTGAAAGCCTTGGCGCTTGCGCGTGAAGGCTTTGGCGTCTGCGGACATTTGCCGGCCGCGGTGGCCTGACGCATGCAAAGAAGGGACGCAGCCATGTCGATATTTCAATTGAGTGACAGCGCGAAAGGCGCAACGTTCGATGCTGGGGCGGCATAACCATAAGAATACGACAGGAGCAGTCGAAATATGACGGAAACGCTTAACGGCAGGCATGTCGTGGTGACGGGCGGCACTGGGGCGCTCGGCGGCGCGGTTGTCGGCAGATTGCTGGAGCAGGGTGCGATCTGCCATGTGCCCAATGCCCATGCCGCGGCTCCGCCGCACTTTCCTTACGCGGCCCACGCCAGCGTCCACCTGGCGCACAATGTCGACCTCTCGGATTCCGCCAAGGTCGAGGCTTTCTACCATCAGGTTCCGGAGCTTTGGGCTTCGATCCACCTCGCCGGCGGTTTCACCATGGCGCCAGTTGAAAAGATCGAGTCGGCTTCCTTTGCCGAGATGATGGACACCAACGCCCGCACCGCCTTCCTGTGCGGGCGCGCCGCAGTGCGCTCGATGCTGACGTCGGGCACTGCGGGCCGCATCGTCAACGTCACCGCGCGCGCCGGGATCGATCCCAGGCGCGGAGCAGGCATGGTCGCCTATGCCGCCAGCAAGGCGGCGGTCGCCGCGATGACGCAGGCGATGGCCGAGGAGTTGAAGCACAAGGGCATCCTGGTCAACGCCGTGGCGCCCTCGACGCTCGACACGCCCGCCAACCGCGCCGACATGCCCGACGCCGATTTCAGCAAATGGGTCAGTCTCGAAGCTGCCGCCGAGGCGATCGCCTATCTTGCCTCGCCGGCCAACCAAGCGATGAATGGCACGCTGGTGCCGCTCTACGGCAGGGCCTGACACCAGGATCATCGGACAACGAAAAAACCCCGCCGGAGCGATCCGGCGGGGTTTTGCATTTCCGTAAGGCGAAGGGGCTTGCGCAATTCCGGACGGAAAACCGCTACGCAGTTTTCCCGGAATGCTCTAGTTGCCCTGCTTCTTCAGCGCTGCGCCCAGGATGTCGCCGAGCGAGGCGCCGGAGTCGGTCGAGCCGTACTGGGCAACCGCTTCCTTCTCCTCGGCGATTTCCAGCGCCTTGATCGAGACCTGCAGCTTGCGGGTCTTCTTGTCGAAGGCGATGACGCGGGCGTCGACCTTCTGGCCGACGGTGAAGCGCTCGGGGCGCTGCTCGTCGCGGTCGCGCGAAAGGTCCGAACGCTTGATGAAGGTCTCGAGGCCGCTGTCGACCAGCCGCACTTCCAGACCGCCATCCTTCACCGCGATGACCTCGCAGGTGACGACGGCGTTCTTGCGCAGCTCGCCGCTGCTGGCAGCCTCGCCGACCGTGTCGCGGGCGAGCTGCTTGATGCCGAGCGAGATGCGCTCCTTCTCGATGTCGACGTCGAGCACCTGCGCCTTGACCATGTCGCCGCGATTGTACTCTTCGATGACCTGCTCGCCCGGACGGGTCCAGTCGAGGTCGGAGAGGTGGACCATGCCGTCCACGTCGCCTTCCAGGCCGATGAACAGGCCGAACTCGGTCTTGTTCTTGACCTCGCCCTCGACCTGGCTGCCGGCCGGATGGCTGCGCGCGAAGGCTTCCCACGGGTTCTCAAGCGTCTGCTTGAGGCCGAGCGAGATGCGGCGCTTGGCCGGATCGACCTCGAGCACCACCACGTCGACTTCCTGCGTCGTCGACAGGATCTTGCCGGGGTGCACGTTCTTCTTCGTCCACGACATTTCCGAAACGTGGATGAGGCCCTCGATGCCCGGCTCCAGCTCGACGAACGCGCCGTAGTCGGTGATGTTGGTGACGGTGCCCTTGATCTTCTTGCCGATCGGGAACTTGGTGCCGATATCCGACCACGGATCGCTCTCGAGCTGCTTCATGCCGAGCGAGATGCGGTGGGTTTCCTGGTTGATGCGGATGATCTGCACCTTGACCGTCTGGCCGATGTTGAGGATCTCGGTCGGATGGTTGACGCGGCGCCATGCCATGTCGGTGACATGCAGCAGGCCGTCGATGCCGCCGAGGTCGACGAACGCACCGTAGTCGGTGATGTTCTTGACCACGCCTTCGACCACCTGGCCTTCCTCGAGGTTCTGCACGATCTCCGAACGCTGTTCGGCGCGGCTCTCCTCGAGCACGGTGCGGCGCGACACCACGATGTTGCCGCGGCGCCGATCCATCTTGAGAATCTCGAAGGGCTGCGGGTTGTGCATCAGCGGCGAGACGTCGCGGATCGGACGGATGTCGACCTGGCTGCGCGGCAGGAACGCCACGGCGCCGTCGAGGTCGACGGTGAAGCCGCCCTTGACCTGGTTGAAAATGACGCCTTCGACGCGCTCGCCCTTGCTGAACTTCTCTTCGAGGCGCACCCAGCTCTCCTCGCGGCGAGCCTTCTCGCGCGACAGCATGGCCTCGCCAAGCGCGTTCTCGATGCGCTCGACATAGACCTCGACGGTGTCGCCGACCTTGAGGGAGGACTCCTTGCCCTTGGCGCCGAATTCCTTCAGCGGCACGCGGCCTTCGACCTTGAGGCCGACATCGATGATGGCCATGTCCTTCTCGATCGCGGTGATCGTGCCCCGGACAACTTGGCCCTCGCCGGAATGGCCGGCGGTGAATGATTCTTCGAGCATGCTCGCGAAATCATCGCGAGTGGGATTTGCAGCTGACATTGTTTCTCCTGGAATGCTCCGCAATCATAGCGGAGCGGGCGCCGTGGGTTAGCGTTGCGTGAGCCTGCCGGCGTTCCGGGCTGAAGAGCCCTGGGCCGCTTGAAGCGGCAAAGTCCGGCGCATAAAGAATGCTGGCAGGCTGGTTCGTGCCCGATATGGGTACTTTCTTCGCCTCCGGCAACGGAGGCCCAAGGAAAAACCCGGCTCAGACCTTGTTCCTCTTGGCCAGGTCCTCGTCAACGATCGCCATGGCCGCAAGAAACGCGGCCTCTATAGCCATTTCGCTGGTATCAAGCAAGTGCGCGTCGGCGGCGGGCTTGAGCGGCGAGTCGGCGCGGCCCATGTCGCGCTCGTCGCGACGCTCGATGTCGGCGAGGATGGTGGCGAAATCGGCGCTGCCGCCCATGCTCTCGATCTCGGCCAGCCGGCGCTGCGCCCGCACCGCAGCGCTTGCCGTCACATAGAGCTTGATGTCGGCATCCGGGCACACGACAGTGCCGATGTCGCGCCCGTCGAGCACCGCACCCGGCGGCGCCTTGGCGAACTCGCGCTGCTTCTCGACCAGGATGCGCCGGACAGTTGGGATGACCGCGACCTTGGAAGCCGCTTCGCCCACCGCATGCGCCGAAAGCACTGTCCGGTCGAGTTTCGAGAGATCGACCTGCCGCGCCGCGGTTTCCGCCGCCGAGACATTGTCGAGCGGCAGGCCGAGTTCGAGCAGCTTATGCGCCACAGCGCGATAGGTGAGGCCGGTATCGAGCAGGTTCAGCCGGTAATGGTCAGCGAGCCGACGGGCCAGCGTGCCCTTGCCGGCGCCCGCGGGCCCGTCGATGGCGATGGTGAAGGTTGAACTCATCTGACTTGCCTGAACAGGCGGAACGCCAGCACCACTAAGGCGGACATGGTCGATAGTGGCAATGCGATGAAAGGTATGACGCCGATTGTCATAAAGGCCATGGCCGCAACCCCTTTGAAAAGCCCCCCAAGGAGACCCCAGCCGTTGTTTTCCAGGAACTCGCCAGCAGAGACGAACGTGTAGATGGTCAGGAACTGCAGGGCAAAAAGCCAGAAGAGGATAGCAAAGATACCGAAGCGCTTTTTGAAAGCGAGGCATTCAATCAAATACGGGACCAGCGCAGTTCCCAAGTAAACCGCAACAGCTGGCCAGTCCCGCAGCATCAAGCAATCTCCGCGCCCAGCCCCGTCATCAGCCCCATGAATTCTGGAAAGCTCGTCGCGATCATATTGGCGTCGTCGATGGTCACCGGCTTTTCCGTTGCCAGCCCCATCACCAGGAAACTCATGGCGATGCGGTGGTCGAGATGGGTCTTCACCGCCGTGTCCTGGCCGTTGGGGTGAGCGCCAAGTCCCTTGCCGCCGGGCTTGCCGCGCACCGCAAGCGAGGCTTCGCCCTCGGTGCAGTCGACACCGTTGAGCTTCAGGCCGTTGGCCACCGCCGACAGCCGGTCGGATTCCTTGACGCGCAATTCCTCCAGGCCCTGCATCAGCGTCTCGCCTTCGGCGAAGCTCGCGGCAACGGCCAGAACCGGATATTCGTCGATCATCGACGGCGCGCGATCCGGCGGCACGACGACGCCCTTGAGGTCGGAGGAGCGCACGCGCAGGTCCGCCACATCCTCGCCGCCGGCATTGCGCGGGTTGAGGATGTCGATACGGCCGCCCATCTCCTGCAATGTGAGAAGCAGCCCGGTGCGAGTCGGGTTCATCAGCACGTTTTCGATCACGATGTCCGAGCCCGGCACGATCAGCGCCGCCACCAATGGGAAGCCGGCCGAGGACGGATCGCCAGGCACGGCGATCGTCTGCCCGGTGAGCTTGCCCTGGCCCTCGATGAAGATGTGGCGCACGCCGCGTTCGTCGGTCTCGACGGTCAGGTTGGCGCCGAAACCCTTGAGCATCTTTTCGGTATGGTCGCGCGTCATCACCGGTTCGATCACCGTGGTGATGCCCGGCGTGTTGAGGCCGGCAAGCAGCACCGCCGATTTCACCTGCGCGGAGGCCATCGGCACGCGATAGGTGATGGGGGCTGCGTGTTTCGGGCCGCGCAGCGTGATCGGCATGCGGTCGCCGGGCGCCGCCTTCAGCACCTGCACGCCCATCTGGCGCAGCGGCTCCAGCACCCGGCCCATCGGCCGGCCGGAAAGCGAGGCGTCGCCGATGAAGGTTGTTTCCATGTCATATGTGCCGACGAGGCCCATGGTCAGCCGCGAGCCGGTGCCGGCATTGCCGAAATCGAGCGGGCCTTCGGGCTCAAGCAGCGCGCCGTTGCCGGTGCCGCAGATCACCCACTCGGCGCCCTTCTTCTCGATATGCGCGCCCATCGCCTTCATGGCGGCGCCGGTGCGCATCACGTCCTCGCCTTCCAGCAGGCCGGTGATGCGCGTCTCGCCGGAGGCAAGCCCGCCGAACATGAAGGAGCGGTGCGAGATCGACTTGTCGCCCGGCACCCGCGCCGTGCCGGCTAGCGCTGGGGATTTGCGGGCCGTGGCCGGTTTCGGGGCGGCAGCGTGAGACATCGTCTATTCCAAATGAATGCCGGCTGGCCGGCTCAATTCGTCATGGTGCGGCGGTCTCGTATCACGGCGCGCGGTAATGGTCATCCCCTTGCGGACGCCTTCGAATGCAAGGTTTTGCCGTGCCGGCTTTTGGCTTTGACAGCGCTGAAAACTGCGGTTATGGGGACCCTTCTTTTTTTGACGAGGCTTGCCGTGGCAAAACCTGAACTTGGCACAAAGCGTGTCGACCCGGAAACGGGCCGGAAATTCTACGACCTGAACAAGGATCCGATCGTCTCGCCCTATACGGGCAAGAGCTATCCGCGTTCGTATTTCGAGGAAGGCAAGATTTCCGCCATCGAGGAGGACGAGGACGTCGCCGACAAGGAAATTGACGCCGACGAGGAAGAAGGCGCCGAAGTCGTCTCGCTCGAGGATGCGGACGAAGAGGCCAAGGGTGGCGGCGACGATCTGCCCGATCTCGGCGACGACGAGGATGATGATGTCGATCTCGGCGACGATGACGACGACACCTTCCTCGCCGACGAGGAGGAAGAGGACGACGACGTCTCCGATATGATCGGCGTCGGCGACGACGAGGACGAGGTCTGATTTGATCGTTTGCCGGCCATTTTGGCCTGTGACGAAAAAGCGGCTTTTCAAGGCTTGATCTTGACCGAAGGCGGCGCTAGAAGCCGCCAGCACTAAACGACGGCGCGGTTCCCAGCCGCGCCGGATCTCTTCGCCGGAAACGGCGCCGGCTGACTGCCGGAGTGGGGCCATAGCTCAGTTGGGAGAGCGCTTGAATGGCATTCAAGAGGTCGTCGGTTCGATTCCGATTGGCTCCACCAAACAGTCTTTCTAACAGAGCACGAAAATAGTTGCGCCCTTTCCAAGGTTTAGCTGCGCGTTCCGCAACGCCTGGACGAGAGACTTAAAGCGCGTCGCCTGAATCTGTTTCGTCGCGACGCGCTTTTAGTGCCGCCGAGTGCTCGGCATTTTTCCCTGACAGGTCGAAGGTCGCGCGTCGAAGCTAGTCTCACATGAAGTTTCTTCAAGTGTAAGGTGAAAAGCTCCGGCTTGACGCCTCCTGAGACTCGATGCGATATCCCATTGAAGCTCCGGGGGGACTTACATGAATCTATTCGGAAATTCTAAAATAAGGTTGGAAAAGAGTTCGGTTATTGCAAGTAACTTGCTCCGCTCTTCTACATCCTTGATTGCAATCGCTGTGGGCATATGGGTCAGCCAAGCCCGGGCCGAGACGATCACCATTTCGACCGCAAGTATCGTCCCGGTGTCGTCCATCGTAGATCCGACGGGAACCATCAACGTGACGCAGGCAGGTTCCGTCACGACGCAGTCGGGAGGCAATCACGCCATTCAACCCTACATGTCTCCCGGGCTGGGCGCGTGGACGGTCAATGTGGATGGTTCCGTCAAGGTCCTTGACGCGGACAATGAGGTTTACGGCATCTGGCTGCGCGCGGGCGGAACCGTCAATGTGAGTTCGACCGGCAAGGTCGAAGGCTCTCGCAAGGGCGTCGTGATCGAAGGCGGCACGGCAAACGTCCAGAACGATGGGCTGATTTCGGGCAGTCGGATCGCCGTGCATGTTCTTGCCGGAGGCACGGTCGAAAACCGGAACACCATGCTGGGGGGCGTCGTCTTTGCGACCTCGGCCACGCCCGGAAACTTCGTCAACAAAGGAAATGTTTCAAGCAACGGCGGCGGCTTTGGCGTCATCATGAACGGTGGCGGATCGCTCGACAATTCGGGAACCGTCGCGTTTACGAATATCGGCCAGGGATTCTGGAGCCAGGGGAACACCACCTTCACCAACAGCGGCACTTACACCGCCAAAGGCGACAGTTCATTCTCCACCCCCATCTATGCGGTGCTGCTGCAAAACGGCAACGCCGTGGCAAACAATTCGGGGATCATCGAGGGACGCGATGTCGGCCTGTTCGTTTCGCAGGGCACCGCCGACGTCACCAATTCAGGCACGATCACGGCAACGAAGGTGCACGCCGTCGCCCTGCAGACCACCGGTGCGGCGTCCTTCAAGCAGACGGCGGGCGCGCTCAATGGCGGCACGCACGGCCTGTCCGTCGTGACATCGGGAGACACGACCGTTTCCATCAACGGCGGCTCCGTCACCGGCGGACTTTCGAGCGCGAACGGTATCGGCGTCCGCTTCGGCGGCAGCGGCAAGACGCAGATGAGCGTGGCGAATGCGTCCATCACCGGAGCGGCGGCGGCGATCCAGGGTGGGACGGGATCGTTCGACCTGTCCCTCCTTCAGGGAAGCATCATCAGCGGCGATGTGAAGCTCGGTTCGGGGAACTCGAGCCTCAAGCTGGAACCCGGCGCGTCCGTCGAAGGCAATATCGATGCCGAGGCCGGAACCAATACGCTGCTGCTGACAGGTTCGGGCAGCGGCAGCTTCCAGGGAAACTTCCTGAATTTTGCGTCAGCGCAGGTTGATGCCGCCGGCGGAAAGTGGGTCCTCGGCGGTGACGCCACCTTTGTCGACGGAATGGAAGTGGTCGGTGGGTCGCTTGCCGTCAACGGCAACCTGACCGGCAATGTAACTGTAAGGACAGGCGCCAGGCTGGGTGGCACGGGGACAGTCGGGGCGACGACAATCGATACCGGCGGCGTGCATGCGCCCGGAAATTCGGTCGGCACGCAGACCGTTGCCGGAAACTACGTCAACCATGGCGCTCTGCAGATCGAGGCGACACCCGAGGCGGCCGACCAGGTCAAGGTCTCCGGCACAGTCGACATCGCCGGCGCCACGCTCGAACTGCTCATGTCGCCAAATGCAGCGTCCAGTTGGAGTATCTCCAACGGACCCTTCATCATCATCGACAACGACAATACGGATGCGGTGGCCGGCGTGTTCGGCGCCGTCAACAGGAACCTTCTGTTCCTGGACGAGAAGCTCGACTATGCGGGAGGCGATGGGAACGACGTGACGCTGGAACTTGTGCGCAACGACATCGGGTTCGCTGAGGTCGGTATCACGCCCAACCAGCGGGCGGTCGCGGGCGCCATCGACGGCGCCGGGCCTGGCAATCCGCTCTGGAACGCCATTGCCCTGCAAGGTGATGCCGAGGCGACCCGCGCCGCCTTCGACCAGTTGAGCGGCGAGATACATGCTTCGGCGAAAACAGCGCTGATCGACGACACGCGCGTCATTCTCGATGTCATCAACGAGCGGCTGCGCGCAGCCTTCTTCGGAACCGGCGCCACGGCTTCGTTGCCCGTGATGGCCTTTGGCGAGGGCGGACCGGAGCTTGCTCCCGCCACGACCGATCGCTTTGCCGCCTGGAGCACCGCCGTCGGGTCACGGGGCCGCGGGGAGGCAGACAGCATTACGACGCTCAAGCGCTCCACTGGTGGGCTCGTGGCCGGTGTCGACGGTCTTGCTTTCGAAGCGTGGCGCGTCGGTGCGATAGCCGGATACAGCCATACCAGTTTCGACGTGAAGGACCGTGCCTCGTCCGGCGACAGTGGGAGCTACTCTCTCGGACTCTATGGCGGCACGCAATGGAACCAGTTTGGCCTGCGCGCCGCCGCGATTTACGCATGGCACAATATCGAGACAGACCGCACGGTGGCTTTTCCCGGCTTCGCTGATAGCTTGCAGGCAAAATACGGCGCGGGTACCTTCCACGTCTTCGGCGAAGCCAGCTACCGCGCCGATACCATTCCGGCTGCCTTCGAGCCCTTCGCCAACCTGTCCCATGTGAGCCTTCACACCGATGCCTATTCGGAAGGCGGCGGCGCCGGCGCGCTTCATGCCGAGGGCCAGACCACGCAAGCAACCTTCACAACGCTCGGGCTGCGAGCCTCGACCGGCTTCGACCTTTCCGGCACGCGGGCCACGGCACGTGGAACGATCGGCTGGCGCCATGCCTATGGCGATACGATCCCGCTTTCCACATTCGTCTTCGGCGGCTCCGACGCATTTGCCATACAAGGCGTGCCGATCGCCAGGGATGCCGCTGTCGTCGAGGCTGCCATTGACCTGAATCTCACCGACGATGCCGTTTTCGGTGTGACCTACAGCGGACAATTGGCTTCAGGCGGCCAGGATCATGCTTTCGGCGCGAGAGTAGGCGTAAAATTCCAGCGCATGTCGCCCAAAAGTGCGCGGCGGTTTTGGGCGGGACGAACATGCTCCAAAACAAAGACTTAAAACGCGTCGCCTGAATCCGGCGCTCAGGAAACGCGCTGCTAAGCTTCTGAATTTCGTGCTAGGATTCTCGCAACGGGATGGGCTGATCGCTGAAAAGATGCCGAAAATTCGTTCTTCTTCCGCCCCTGTCAGGGAATTTCGGCAGAGACCCGTTCCCTCTCGGCTGCCACCGCCCATCAGTCTTTCTCTGATCCTCGGATTCGCGGCATTCGCACTCGTTGCTTGCCAATCGGCTTCAGACGCCCCGCCGCCTCCTCCACCTCAACCTGCCCCGGCCGCCGTTGCGGCGCCTGCGTCCCCGGATCTGGCGGTGTTGGACCGATCCGTGGCGATCGTTCCCCCCGGCAAGGGCGTTCCGGCCAAATATGCCGCGTTTTCAGGCATATGGGCTGGACGGCTGGACGGCATGTATGAAGGCAAGCTGGCCGTGCTGACGGTTTCTCCGGGCGGTCAGGTGACGGTCAGCTATGCGTGGGGCGATGTAGCCGACTACAAGCCGGGGGTTGCCGACGGCGCCGGCAGGATCGTCGGCAACACATTGAAGCTCGGGCGCCTGCCGAATGGCGCGGACGCCACCTTTACGATGCAGCCCGACGGAACACTGGCCGCCACCTATGCGCTTGCCGGCCAAACCTATCAGGGCCCGTTCGCCAGGCAGTGATCCGCGGAACTCTCTTGGCAATCGATCGCGACCATCCCGCGGGCTGATCTATCGCCATTGTGCCGTCGTCTGCTGGGCCGGACCGGTCCGAATCGGCTATGCCTCTGCCATGCAGGAAACGTCCCTCTATGCCCCGGTGAAGCGGTTCCTCGAGAGCCTCGATTTCACCGTCAAGGGCGAAGTCGGCGGCTGTGACATCGTCGGGCTGCGCGATGGCGAGCCGCCCGTGATCGTCATCTGCGAGCTGAAGCTGCAGTTCAACCTCGAACTCGTCCTGCAGGGCGTCGATCGCGCGGCGGCCTGCGACGAGGTCTGGCTCGCCGCCAGGATGTCGGCGCGCGGCAAGGGCCGAGAGCATGACCGCCGGTTTCGCGCGCTCTGCCGGCGGCTCGGCTTCGGTTTGCTGACGGTCGATGGAAAAGGCAAGGTCGAGCTGCTGCTCAGCCCCGCAGCCGTGCCGCCGCGCCGCGACCCGAGGCGGCGTTCGCGTCTGGTCGAGGAACATCATCGCCGCAAGGGCGATCCGTCCATCGGCGGCAGCACGCGGCGAAAGCCCATCATGACCGCCTATCGGCAGGAAGCGATCGCCTGCGCCGCCGCCATGGCCGATGGCCCGAAGCGGCCGCGCGACCTCAAGCCCCTTTCGCCACGCGCGGCCAGCATCCTGCTGCACAACTATTATGGCTGGTTCGCCAGGGCCGAGCGCGGCATCTACGCGTTGACCGAGCTCGGCCAGGCCGCCGTGCAATTACATGCGGTTCCAGTCACATCGGGTCCTTGAGGGTCCGCTGCAGGTCGCTCCGTATCAGGCCGACCAACTCGGCGCGTGAGCGGCCGCCGCCGTCCTCGCAGTCCCAGCGCATCACCGCGCCCAGTCCCGTCGGCTGGCGCGAGCGGTCGCGATCAGAAACGCTCGCGATAGTCGCGCGGGTTGGTGCCGAGGACGCGTAGGAAGCCGCGCCGCATCGTCTCTTCCGAGCCGAAGCCGCAGCGCCGGGCCGTCTGGCTGACCGTCTGTCCCCGCTCCAGCATCCGCCGCGCCGCCTCGATGCGGATCTCTTCGATCGCGCGCGCGGGTGTCCGCCCTGTCGCTTCCTGATAGTGCCTCGAGAAACTGCGCCGGCTCATATTGGCTTGCTCGGCTAACCGCTCCAGCGAAAGGTCGCTGCCCAGATTGTCAAGAATCCAGCCATGCAGTTTGTCGAAGCGCTCGTCGCCATCCTGCAGCTTGAGGGTCTGGCTGAACTGCGCCTGGCCGCCGGGGCGTTTCAGGAAGACGACCAATTCGCGCGCCACCGCAAGCGCCATGCGCCGGCCAAGATCGGCCTCGACAAAGGAAAGCGCCAGATCGATGCCTGCCGTGACGCCGGCGGACGTCCAGACATTGCCGTCACGAATGAAGATCGGGTCGGGCTCGAGGCGGACCGCCGGAAAGCGCCGGGCGAATTCCGCGCAGCGTCCCCAATGGGTGACCGCGCGGCGGCCGTCGAGCAGGCCTGCCTCGGCCAGCAGCATGGCGCCGCTGCATACGGAGGCTGTTCGCGTGGCATCGCGCGAGCGGCCGATGATCCACTGGACGAGCTCGGCATCGTCGCAGGCGGCGTTGACACCCCAGCCTCCGGGCACGATGACCGTGTCGATTTCGCGCCCGTGCGCAGGGAGCGCTGCTGCCTCCAGCACGAGGCCGGACGATGTTCTTATTCGCGGCGAAGCGGCGACGACCACGACGTCATAAGCGGCCGCTTCGCCGGCCTGCGTCCTGAAATCGTTGGCGCTGGCGAAAACCTGAAGCGGTCCGCTGACGTCGAGGAGCTGGACGTCGGGATAGGCAAGGATTTCGATGCGGCGCATTTTGATTTGGCCTGAAACGAGGGGTGATTGGCGATCGCGCCAAAGCATGATGCCTTAGATTGCCGGGAGTCAACCTGCGGAGATTTCCATGACCCTTCGTTTCGGCATCCTCGTGTTTCCCAATGTCCAACAGCTCGACCTCACCGGTCCTTACGAAGTCCTAGCATCGGCAAAGGGTGCCGAGGTGGAGTTGATCTGGAAGGATCGCAGTCCGGTGACGTCGTCGACGCGACTGGCCCTCAACCCGACCGTGACCTTCGACGATTGTCCGCCTCTCGACGTGCTGTGCGTTCCGGGCGGAGGCGGCGTCAACGCGTTGCTGGAGGATAAGGCGGTCCTCGATTTCGTGCGGCAGCGCGCGGCGCAGGCACGCTATGTCACGTCGGTGTGCAGTGGCGCCCTGGTGCTCGGCGCGGCCGGGCTGCTGAAGGGCAAGCGGGCGACCACGCACTGGTATGCCCATGATTTCCTTGAAGAGTTCGGCGCGGTGCCCGTCGATGCCCGTATCGCCGAGGACGGCAATCTGATCACCGCCGGCGGCGTCACCTCGGGGATCGATTTCGGTCTCGCGCTGGTCGCAAGGCTCCTCGGCCAGGCCGAAGCCGAAACGGTGCAGCTCTCGCTCGAATATGCCCCGGCTCCTCCCTTCCGGTCGGGCACGCCCGCCGAGGCTTCGCCGGCCGTGCTGGCGGAGGCAAAGGAGCGGCTCGCGGGTTCGAGACGGGTTCGCGAGGAAATGTTTGCCCGCTGGCGCGATGCTCGCGCGGCTGCCGCGCCGACGCGCATCCACGGTTGAACTGACCTGGCCGAACGGCGCCTTGCCCAGCACCGTTCGGCTTGCCTTGTTTAGACTGTTGACACGTCTCTTCGTTCGTGCAGAAATTGGTTGGACCATTGAACCACTGGAGTTCCCGTTGGCATGACAGACAGCCTCCCGCCCATTCAGACGACGGCCCGCGATGACGCGGTGCTGAAGGCGTTGGCCGGCTTCGTCAGGCAGGAGGCGCTGGGGCCTGGCGAAAAACTGCCGACCGAGCGCATCCTGGCCGAACGCCTCAAGGTCAGCCGCAACACGGTGCGCGAGGCGCTGACGCGCTGGGAAGGGCTGGGTCTCGTCGAGCGCCGGCAAGGCAGCGGCACCTATCTCAAGGCTGCCGTCTCGCCCGACATGCTGCACATGCCGCTGACACTAGCCGGCGGCAACGATTTCGCCGGCCTGATGCGCACGCTGGAAATACGCCGCGCGCTCGAAGCCGAAGCCGCCGCCCTTTGCGCCATCCGCGCCGGCAAGGCCGAGATCGCCGAGATCGAACGCAAGCTGAATATCATGGAAGAGGCCTTCCACACCCGCGCCGGCATGTCGTCGGAGGAGGACTGGGAGTTCCACCAGTCGGTCTACCGCGCCTCCGGCAATCCGCTCTTCGAGCAGATCATTGCCGCCATGCATGAGCTGTTCCACCGCTTCTGGGAGCATCCGCTCGGCGTGCGCGACTTCGGCCACGCCAGCTTTCCCTACCATCGCACCATCTTCAATTGCATCGCCGCGCATGATCCGGAGGGGGCAAGGCGCGAAGCGCTGAAGCTCATCGCCACGGTCGAAAACGACCTCAAGCGCGGCGCCGCCAACCTCAAGCTTTCGGACCGCAGATGAACGAGCACCCGACCGCCTTCGACCCGGCCCGCTTGGCCAGCGACTATCTCGGCGAAGCGGCCACGCTTCTCGCGCATGACGACCCGTTTCCCGGCGGCGCGGTGGTGCCGCCGATCTACCAGACCTCGCTGTTCACCTTCGACAGCTATGACGACATGGCCGACACTTTCGCCGGCAGGAAAAGGCAGCCGATCTATTCGCGCGGCGACAATCCGACGGTCATGGAGTTCGAGGCGCGCGTCGCCGCCTTGGAAGGCGCCGAAGCCGCGCGCGGCTTCTCCAGCGGCATGGCGGCGATCAGTGCCACGGTGCTCGCCTTCGTCGGCGCCGGCGAGCGCATCGTTGCCGTGCGGAACTGCTATGGCGACGCCTACCGGCTGTTCGAGCGGCTGTTTCCGCGCCTTAACATCAAGGTCGACTATGTCGACGGTTCCGATCCGGATGCGGTTGCCGCGGCACTTCCCGGCGCCAAGCTGCTCTATCTCGAAAGCCCGACCTCGATGATGTTCGAGCTGCAGGACATCGCCCATCTGACGCGGCTGGCGAAGGAACAAGGGATCGTCACCACCATCGACAATTCCTGGGCAACGCCCGTCTTCCAGAAGCCGATCTCGCACGGCGTCGATCTGGTGCTTCATTCGGCCTCGAAATATCTCGGCGGCCACAGCGACACCGTCGCCGGCGTCGTGGCGGGCTCGGCCGCGCACATCAAGCACATCAACGAGCAGACCTATTCCTCGCTCGGCGGCAAGCTCTCGCCCTTCGAGGGCTGGCTGCTCCTGCGCGGCCTGCGCACCCTGCCGCTCAGATTGCCGCACCACATGAAGAGCGGGCTGACGCTTGCCGAGCGGCTCAAGGCGCATGGCAAGGTCGAGCGGGTCAACCACCCTGCTTATTCCAATCATCCCGGCAAGAAGACGCTCGCCGGTTATGCCGGGCTGTTTTCCTTCGAGGTCACGGAGGATGTCGACATTCCGGCTTTCGTCGATGCGCTGAAGTTCTTCCGCATCGGCGTCAGCTGGGGCGGCCATGAAAGCCTGGTCGTGCCGGCAAAGGCCTCGCTCGAGCAGACGCCGGGTCTCAATTCGATGGCGCGCTTCGGCGTCAGCCCCCGAACCATCCGCTTCAATGTCGGGTTGGAAAACGTCGAGGATCTCTGGGCCGACATTGCCCAGGCCTTCGACAAGTCAAAAAAATAACGAGTGTTCAAAATGGGAGTCCTGAACATGAAAAGACTGACGTTCATGCTTGCCGCCGTTGCCGGCCTGGCGATCTCCGCCGGAGCCGCGCTGGCCGACACCACCGTCAAGATGGTCGAGGTCATCACCAGCCCGCCGCGCACCGAATTCCTGAAGAAGCAGATCGCCGAATTCGAGCAGGCCAATCCCGGCATCAAGGTCGAGCTCGTCTCGCTGCCCTGGGGCCAGGCCTTCGAGAAATTCCTCACCATGGTCCAGGCCGGCGACACGCCCGACGTCGTCGAGATGCCGGAGCGCTGGATGGGCCTCTATGCCAACAACGGGCAGCTCGAGGACCTCGGGCCCTACATGGCCAAGTGGGACGACGCCAAGACGCTGGGCGACCGCGCCAAGCAGTTCGGCTCGACCGTCAACAACACCCAGTTCATGATCCCTTACGGCTACTATGTGAACGCGCTGTTCTGGAACAAGAAGCTGTTCAAGGAAGCTGGCCTCGACCGTCCGCCGGCGACGCTCGACGAGTTCGTCGAGTTCTCCAAGAAGATCTCGGCCATCCCCGGCAAATACGGTTACTGCCTGCGCGGCGGCCCCGGCGCCTTCAACGGCATGCACATGTTCATGAACATCGCCGACGGCAAGGGCGGCTACTTCACCGACGACGGCACCTCGACCATCAATGACGAGGGCTCGGTCAAGGGCCTGCAGATGCTGGCCGACATGTACAAGAACGGCCTGGCGCCGAAGGATGCCGTGAGCTGGGGATTCAATGAAACGGTGACCGGCTTCTATTCCGGCACCTGCGCCATGCTCAACCAGGATCCGGACGCGCTGCTCGGCATCGCCGACAAGATGAGCGCCGACGACTTTGCGGTCGCGCCGCTGCCGGTCGGCCCAAGCGGCAAATCCTACCCGACGCTGGGCTATGCCGGCTGGGCGATGTTCGCCAACTCCCAGCACAAGGAAGAAACCTGGAAGCTGATGGCGACGCTCTTGTCGCCCAAGGACAATCTGGAATGGGCCAAGGAAGTCGGCGTCGTTCCGATCCACAACGGCGCCGACCAGGACGCGCACTTCAAGACGGAGCAGTTCAAGGGCTGGTTCACCGAGCTCAGCGACAGCTCCAAATATGAAATGGTGACCCCGCCGACCCATCTGGAGAACCTCGGCAACTTCGTCGACCAGGTGGCGATCAGGAACTTCCAGGAAGTGCTGCTCGGCCAGAAGCCCGCCAAGCAGATGGCCGACGAATGGGCAGCGTTCCTGACCAAGGAACAGCAGGCCTGGCTGGCCAAGAACAAGAAGTGACCTTCTTTCCTTCTCCCCGTTCACGGGGAGAAGGTGGCCCGATAGGGCCGGATGAGGGGCGGAGCCATACTTTCGTAAGTTCGCGCCGCCCCTCATCTGCCTGCCCGTCCTCCGCAGCAGCTGCGCTGCAGCTGCGGAGGGTGGACCGGCATCTTCTCCCCGTTCAACGGGGAGAAGGAAGCAGTTGCCACGCCGGCACCCATCTTCCAACGCGAGCACCGTATGACCTACGCAGTGTCCGAAATCCGATCCGCCGCCCGGCCGCGCAAGAAGCGGCTGACCAAGGCCGCGATCGAGCCCTGGCTTTATCTTTCGCCGGCTATCGTCCTGCTGGTCGTGGTGCTCCTGGTGCCGCTGATCATCGGCATCAGCTATTCCTTCCGCAAATTCTCGGCCTTCAAGTCGGAATATGTCGGCCTCGGCCAGTACGAGGCGATGTTATCCGATCAGGTACTCGGTCAGGCGCTCGTCAACACGCTATGGTGGACGGTGGCCAGCCTGTTCTTCCAGTTCTTCCTCGGGCTTGGCCTGGCGCTGCTGCTCGACAAGCCATTCTACGGCCGCAGGATAGTGCAGGCGGTGGTGTTCCTGCCCTGGGCGGTGCCGTCCTTTCTTTCGGGCCTCACCTGGGCCTGGCTGTTCAACCCGATCATCGGGCCGCTGCCGCACTGGCTCTTCGCGCTCGGGCTGAAGGCAGAGCCGACCAATGTGCTCTCCGATCCGGCCACCGCCATGTGGGGGCCGATCGTCGCCAATATCTGGTTCGGCATTCCCTTCTTCGCCATCACGCTGCTTGCGGCGCTGAAGTCGATCCCATCCGAATTGCATGAGGCGGCGGCCATCGACGGCGCCTCGCCCTGGCAGCGCTTCACCAAGGTGACGCTGCCGTTTCTGGCGCCGACCATCGTCATCACCGTCATGCTGCGCACCATCTGGATCGCCACCTTCGCCGACCTGATCTTCGTCATGACCGAAGGCGGCCCGGCGGGTTCGACCAGCACGGTGCCGGTCTACATCTATGTCAGCGCCTTCAAGTCGCTGGACAAGGGCTACGCCTCGGCCGTCGCGGTGCTGCTCTTGGTGCTGCTGATTGCCTACGCGATTGGCCTGATCGCCATCCGCCGCACGCTTGTGAGGCACGTCTGATGATCGCCGGACGCTCCACCTCCTCGCGCATAGCCGGCGACATCGGCCTTTACACAGCGATTGCCGCCTATGTGATCTTCGCACTGTTCCCGATCTTCTGGACGCTGAAGATCTCGGTGACGCCGGAGCGGCTGCTCTACTCGGAAGGCATCACCTTCTGGCCATCGCAGGTGACTTTTCAGAATTTCGCCACCGTGCTGGAGGCCTCCGACTTCCCGCGCTATTTCCTCAACAGCGTCATCGTCTCGGTGTCGACCGCGGCGTTTGTCACGGTCATCGCCACGCTCGCCGGCTACGCCATGTCGCGCTTCACCTTCCGCGGCAAGGCGACTTTAGCCATCCTGCTGCTGCTGACCCAGACTTTCCCGCTGGTCATGGTCATCCCGCCGATCTACCGCATCATGGGCGATCTCGGCCTGACCAACAGCTTGACCGGGCTGATCATCATCTACACCGCCTTCAACACCGCCTTCGCCACCTTCCTCATGCAGTCCTTCTTCGACGGCATCCCGAAGGATCTGGAGGAGGCGGCGATGATCGACGGCTGCACGCGCGCTCAGGCGATGCGCAGGGTGATCGTGCCGCTCACCCTGCCGGGCATGGGTGCGACGCTCGGCTTCGTCTTTACCGCGGCCTGGAGCGAACTCTTGTTCGCGCTGATGCTGATCTCCAGCGACGAGCAGAAGACGTTCGCGGTCGGCCTGCTCACTTTCATAGGCAAGTTCGCGGTCGACTGGGGGCAGATGATGGCCGCCTCCATCCTGGCGCTGATCCCGGTCTGCATCTTCTTCGCCTTCCTGCAACGCTATCTCGTCACCGGCCTTACCGCCGGCGCGGTCAAAGGATAATCGATGGCTTCCGTTACGCTGCAACATGTCGAGAAGGACTACGGCGCGCTGCGCATCCTGCATGGTGTCGATCTCGAGATCGCCGATGGCGAATTCGTCGTGCTGGTCGGCCCTTCCGGCTGCGGCAAGTCCACGCTGCTGCGCATGATCGCCGGCCTCGAGGAGGTCACCGGCGGCGAGATCCGCATCGGCGAGCGCCTGGTCAACGACGTCGCGCCCAAGGACCGCGACATCGCCATGGTGTTCCAGTCCTACGCGCTCTACCCGCATATGGACGTCTCCTCCAACATGGGCTTCAGCCTGATGCTGAAGAAGGCCGAGAAGACGACGATCGATGCCAGGGTCGGCGCCGCCGCCAAGCGCCTCGGCCTCGACAACTTTCTCGGCCGCCTGCCGCGCCAGCTTTCCGGCGGCCAGCGCCAGCGCGTCGCCATGGGCCGCGCCATCGTGCGCGACCCGAAAGTGTTCCTGTTCGATGAGCCGCTGTCGAACCTCGACGCCAAGCTGCGCGTCCACATGCGCGCCGAAATCAAGGCGCTGCACCAGCAGCTCAAGACCACTTCGGTCTATGTCACGCATGACCAGGTCGAGGCCATGACCATGGCCGACCGCATCGTCGTCATGCATGACGGCTATGTGCAGCAGGTCGGCCATCCGCTGGAGCTTTACGACCGGCCGGCCAACACATTCGTCGCCGGCTTCATCGGCTCGCCCGGCATGAATTTTTTGCCGGCGAAGGTCGCCAAAGGCGGCAAGGTGGATGCCGTGCTGGCCGACGGCCAGAAGCTGAGGTTGCCGGACGGCCTGCCGCTGAAGGACGGCGATACGCTCACCGTCGGGTTGCGGCCCGAGCACATCCGGCTGGTAGACGACGGCGCGCTGAAGGCCGAGGTCGAGGTGGTCGAGCCGCTCGGCCTGTCGACGCAATTCTACGTCAGGCTGGCCAATCAGCAGGTCTGTGTCTTCGTCATGGGACGCAGTGACGTCAAGCCGGGCGACACCATTCGCCTCGCTGCCGATCCAGCGGCGCTGCATTTGTTCGATCCGAAGAGCGGAGATCGTATCGGCTAGCGCACCGTCGGTGCAGCATGAGAGGCCCTAAGCTAAAATCGTTCCCGTTGATTCGTCTCGGGCAAGGAACGGCATGAGCAAGGCTCTCGGCACATTCGCATTGGTCACGGTTCTGAGCGCCTTGCTGATGGCGCTTTCACTGGCGGTGGCGAGGCACGGCTACCCTTATGGCGCCTTCGGCGTGAAGCGCCTCGACGGCATTGCCGACGCCGGCTCCTTCCTCGCCATCGCCGCCATCTATTTCTTCAGCGCGCTGTTGATGATGATCCTGCCGATCCGCGCCGCCGGCGTCGTGCTCACTCATGCCGCCGATGCTATCTTCTGGGCGACGATCATGCTGTTCGCCACCATTGTCGGCTCGCTTCTCGCCAGATGGGCCTTCGGCCAGCATGAGGTGCTTTGGGCGCTCTTCAACTGGCGCTTCCTCTTCGTCGCGGCGATCGTGGCGGCGCATCTCACCATGAACGAGCTCCGCCGCAACATCCTGCTCAGAAGCCTGTTCTTCGTCGTCTTCGCCGCGGTAACGCTCGCCTGCCTTTTCTGGTCGTTCGCGGTCTGAGGCCGTCAAGCTTCAAATCGTGACAGGTCGTCGCGGGTGAGGTCGATGGACTTCCCCAGCCGCGCGCCTACCTTTATCGAAAGCGCTCGGGTAGACCTTTCAGCGGACAATGCGTATATCATTTGTCTGACAAATGACCGGCGCGTTGTCGCCCCAGCCAATCTCGAAGAAACAAGCCAATCTCGAAGGAATGAAGATGACCGTGCTCCGCAAGAACCTGATCGACGGCGAGTGGCTGGGCGAGGCCGGCTCGCGCAATATCAACCCGTCGAACACCAATGATGTCGTCGGCGAATACGCCTCGGCCGGGCCGGAGGAAGCAAAACAGGCCATCGCCGCCGCCAAGGCGGCCTTCCCGGCCTGGTCGCGTTCCGGGCCGCTGGCTCGCCACGCCGTGCTGAAGAAAACCGCCGACGAGATCATGGCGCGCAAGGACGAGATCGGCCGCTCGCTCGCGCGCGAGGAAGGCAAGACGCTGGCTGAAGGCGTCGGCGAAACCGTCCGCGCGGCGCAGATCTTCGATTTCTTCGCCGGCGAGACGCTGCGCCTGTCGGGCGAACTGGTGCCGAGTGTGCGGCCGGGCGTCGGCGTCGAGATGACACGCGAAGGCGTCGGCGTCGTCGGCATCATCACGCCATGGAATTTCCCGATCGCCATTCCCGCCTGGAAGATCGCGCCTGCGCTCGCCTACGGCAACACAATCGTCTTCAAGCCGGCGGAACTGGTCCCCGAAAGCGCCTGGACGATCGTCGACATCCTGCATCGCGCCGGCCTGCCAAAGGGCGTGCTCAATCTCGTCATGGGCAAGGGCTCGATCGTCGGCCAGGCCATGCTCGACAGCCCCGACGTCAACGCCATCTCTTTCACCGGCTCGGTCGGCACGGGAAAGCGCGTCGCCGCGGCAAGCGTGGAACATATGCGCAAGTTCCAGCTCGAGATGGGCGGCAAGAACCCGCTCGTCGTGCTCGACGATGCCGACCTGGCGGTTGCTGTCGATTGCGCGATCAACGGCGCTTATTTCTCGACCGGCCAGCGCTGCACGGCCTCCTCGCGTCTTATCGTCACCAACGGCATCCACGACCACTTCGTCGATGCGTTGAAGGAACGCCTGGACAAGCTCGTCATCGGCGACGCGCTGGACGCTAAGACCCAGATCGGGCCGGTTGTCGACCAGACCCAGTTGAAGCAGGACGAAGACTATATCGCCATCGGCCGGCAGGAAGGCGCCGAGCTTGCCTTCGGCGGCGAGCGGCTGGAGCGCGGAACGCCCGGCTTCTATCTGAGGCCGGCGCTGTTTACCGGCGCCACCAACGCCATGCGCATCTCGCGCGAGGAGATTTTTGGCCCGGTCGCCAACGTCATCCGCGTCAAGGACTATGACGAGGCGCTGACTGTGGCCAATGACACGCCGTTCGGCCTGACCTCGGGCATCTGCACGACCAGCCTGAACCACGCGACGCATTTCAAGCGCAATTCCGAAGCAGGCATGGTGATGGTCAACCTGCCGACGGCGGGCGTCGATTTCCATGTGCCGTTCGGCGGCCGCAAGGGCTCGAGCTACGGCCCGCGCGAGCAGGGCCGTTATGCGATGGAGTTCTACACCACAGTGAAGACGGCCTACACATTTGCCGGCTAACGAGAAGGCTCAAAAATGTCGGGCTTTGCCGGAATGACCTGGCTCAACCCGCCGCCGCACCATACGTTCGGCGACGGGACCCTCCACGTCCGAACCGGCAAGGATACCGATTTCTGGCGTGAGACCTTCTACGGCTTCCGGCGTGACAATGGGCACTTCCTCTGCCGGCCGGTCGCGGGCGACTTCAGCGTCGAGGTCACGGTCAAAGGCGAATACAAGGTGCTCTACGACCAAGCCGGGCTGATGGTTCGGCTGAGCGAAACCCACTGGATCAAGGCCGGCGTCGAATATACCGACGGCCTCGCCTATTTCTCCGTGGTCGTCACCAACGATCGGTCGGACTGGTCGCTGGTCGGCATTGACGCGGACCCGAATGGCGTCCGCATTCGCTTGACCCGTCACGCGGAGGCGATCCGCGTTCAATATCTGGATGCCGCGGACGGTCACTGGAAGCCGGTGCGGCTGGCCTACTTCCCGACCTCGCGGAGCGTCGATGTCGGGGTGATGTGCTGCTCGCCGCAGAGCGAAGGCTTCGAAGTGAGCTTCTCCGACTTTGTCATCGGTCCGCCTATTTCCAGGGAATTGCACGGCTGACAGGGACGTGGCCGAAACTGCGTCGGCTAAATCGATATCGATGCGTTCGGCGCCCCGTCGGAACATGCCGCCCATCTCTGCCGCCTCATCGCGCCCTCACCAAGGGATGTGCTCGATTTCCAGCCTCGGCAATCCGATCGGCCTGATGCAGAGGTCGCAAGGCGGGCGCTCGGACGCTAGAGCAGTTCACCGTTTCACGGAAACGGCGACCCGCTCTATCTCTTTGTTTTGACGCAATTCCGGACGGAAAACCGCTCACACTTTTCCTGGAATTGCTCTAATGCATGTCACCCAAAAGTGCGCAGCGGTTTTGGGAGAACGACATGCATCAAAACAAAGACTTGAAGCGCATCGCCTGAATTCGTTTCAGCACGCCGCGCTTCAGGCCTCCATCCGGTGCTGGAAGAACTGCAGGAACAGCTCTCGCTCGGTGGTGATGTCGAGCTTTTCGTAGATGCGGCGGCGGTGGTTCTTCACCGTGCCGACGGTGATGCCGAGCCGCTCGGCGATGTTGGCGGTCGGATGCCCGGCCAGGATGAGCTGCACCAACTCGCGCTCGCGCGACGAAAGCTCGGGCCACAGGTCTGCGGGAATGCGCGGCTTCTGCTGCGGCGAGGCGCCTGGGCCGGTCGGCGCCGAGGTGCGCGAAAAGTCGCTGCCGCGCGCCTTGATGTCCAGCGCATGCAGCGCCTCGAACACCGGCAGCCGTTGGGTGAGAAGCGCAATCTCGCTGTCCTTGAACGAGACCTTCGAGCGGTCGAGGAAGATGCCGAGGCACCAGTCGCCGCCATCGGCCAGCATGATACCGACCTCGTCGCAGATCTCCGACTGCGCCAGGAAGCCGGCTATGTATTGGCCGCGCTTGGCCTCCTCGTCGGCCAACCCCTTGAGCGGCATGATGCCGAGCCGCCGCTCGCGCCGCCACGAGGCATAGAAGGGATCGAAGACGTAGTAGTTATCGAGGTAGCGCTGCACCATCTCGTCGGAGAAGCGCCGATGCTTGACGAACTCGGGCGTCTTGGTCGCCGAGTAGCGCGTCACCGTCACCAGGTCGTGCGCGATGTCCGCGCCGATCAGGTCGATCAGGCAGTCGACATGCCGGTCGGTGCCGGTAGCCGCGATTGCTTTGGCCAGCGGCGCCCAGATATTGCCCATGCGCATGCCCTTTTCTTGGCCAACCATGCCCTGTCGTCATTGTGTCTTTAGGCATATGGCGCGAGCCGGCCGATCGAATCTAGCCTGTGGTCACTTTCGGCAAGGGAAAGCGACCCGTGGACCAGATCACCACCAACCCAATCGTCATCGGCATCGACGCCGGCGGCACCATGACCGATACGATCCTTGTCGATCAGGACGGCCACTTCAAGATCGGCAAGTCTGCGACCACGCCGAAGAACGAGGCCGAAGGCTTCCTCGCCTCGGCCGAGGACGCGGCGGATGCCTGGGGCATATCGCTCAAGGACCTGTTCTCCGGCGTCAACGTGGTGCTCTATTCCGGCACCGGCATGCTCAACACGCTGTTGTCGCGCACCGGCCGCAGGCTCGGCCTGATCACCACCAAAGGCCTCGAGGACATGATCCTGATGGGCCGTGGCCTGCAGGCTTGGGCAGACTATTCCTACGCCGACCGCCTGCACGCGGTCACCCACCATCATCCCGATCCGCTGGTGCCGCGCCGCCGCACGCATGGCGTCACCGAGCGCATCGACCAGTTCGGCGACGTCATCCTGCCGCTCTACGAGCACGAGGTGCATGCCGCCGCCAGGAAGCTGATCGCCGACAAGGTCGAGGCGATCTGCATCATGACCGTCTTCTCCCACGTCAATCCGGCGCATGAGAAGCGCATCGCCGAGATCTGCCGCGAGGAGATCGCCGCCGCCGGCGCCGACATCCTCGTCTACACCAGCCACGAAGTGCGCCCGGTCATCCGCGAGCAGTCGCGGCTGAACTCGGTGCTGATCGAGGCTTACGCCACCTCGCGCGGCCGCAGGCAGCTCAAGGGCATCGAGGAGGTCTCGAAGAAATACGGCTTCAAATATGGCGTGCAGACGCTGCTCTCCTTCGGCGGCCTCACCTCGATAGACCATCCGCGCCTGCACGAGACGATGATCTCCGGGCCGATCGGCGGCATCCTGGGTGCTGCCTATGTCGGCAAGCTGATCGGCAACGATTCGCTGATCTGCTCGGATATGGGCGGCACCTCCTTCGACATGGGCGTGATTACGCGCGGCCAGACGCGGATCGAGAACGAGCCGCTGATGGACCGCTTCAAGCTCAACGTTCCGACGCTGCATCTCGACACGATCGGCGCCGGCGCCGGCATGATCCTGAAGGTCGATCCGCTGACGAAAAAGGTCTCGCTCGGACCGGAAAGCGCCGGCTCCGATCCCGGCCCAATCTGCTTCGCCAAGGGCGGCACCGAGCCGACCATCGCAGATTGCGACGCCATCCTCGGCCGGCTGAACCCGCATTACTTTCTCGGCGGCAAGGTCGTGCTCCAGGTCGACAAGGCAAGGAAGGCCTTCGAGGAGAAATGCGCCCGCGTGCTCGGCGTCGGCGTCGAAGAAGCAGCCGAAGGCATGATCGACATGCTGGAGGCCGACGCCAACAACGCGCTGCGCCGCGTCATTTCCGGCCAGGGCATCCACCCGTCGGAATTCACGCTTTTGTCCTATGGCGGTTCGGGACCTCTGCATCTCGCCGGCTGCTCGCGCGGCATCGGTTTCAAGGACATCATCACTTTCCAGTTCGCCGCCGCCTTCTCGGCCTTCGGCTGCACCACCGCCGATTTCATGCGCCGGCATTCTGTCTCGACGCAGATCGACATCGGCGCCCGGGCAAGCGAGGACGAGCTGCAGGCCTTCGGCGCCAGGGTCACCGGCGTCTGGGACGACCTGACCAGGGCCGCGATCGACGAGATGGTGGCCGACGGTCATGCGCTCGACAAGATCAAGACCGTGCCGTTCCTGATGATGCGCTATACCGGCCAGCTCGAGGACGTCGAGGTCATGGCGCCGCTGTCGGCGGTCCATTCCGCCGACGACATGCGCAAGGTTGTCGCCGAGTTCGAGGCGGTCTACGCCAAGGTCAACCATCGCGTCTCGCGCTATGGCGAAGCCGGCTTCTCGATCACCGAGCTCGGGCTGATCGCCACCGCCGACAAGGTCAAGCCGATGCTGGTCAAGCGGCCGCTCGGCAAGTCTGACCCAACGTCGGCTCACAAGGGCGTGCGCGAGGCCTATATCGGCGGCCGCTGGCACACGGCGTACCTCTACGAGATGGACCTGCTGCAGCCCGGCCATGAGGTGACCGGCCCGGCCATCATCGAACACCCGGCGACGACGCTCGTCGTCCATCCGCAGGACCGCGTCTTCGTCGACGAATGGACGCTGCTCCACTACTCCCATGCTTGAGAGGGCGAACGCCATGCTGGACAAACCCGCCTCCGCGCTCCGCATCCGCGAGCGGCTGATCGAATCCGAAAGGCTGATGGACGAGACCGGCTGCTATGACGGCATCACCGAGCTCAAGCTGCGCAACCAGGACCCGCTGAAGTTCGAGACGCTGCACACCAAATTGCGCGCCTATTGCGTGTCGGCGCGCGAGATGGCCCGCCGCATCTCGGCCTCGCCCGGCGTGCGCGAGGTCGGCGAGATGGTCGTCGCCATCTACACGCCTGAGGGCGATGCGATCGCGCTCTCCAACGGCATCATGGTGCATGTGCACACGATGAGCCGCTTCATCAAATGGATGATCCGCAACGGCTACGAGGAGAACCCGCAGATCCGCGACGGCGACGTCTTCGCCAACAACGACGCCTTCATCGGCACTGTCCAGGTGCCTGATGTGATGGACGTCATGCCGATCTTCCACTCGGGCAGACTGGTCGGATGGGCCGGCGCTGTCTGCCACGAGCTCGAGGCAGGCGGCATCACGCCCGGCGGCGACGTGGCGCTCGCCCAGGAACGCTTCACCGAAGGCCTGTTCGTCTGCGCCGAGAAGGTCGGCGAGAACGACGAGCTCAGACGCGACTATGTCATCCGCTGCGAGCGCAATCTCAGAATGCCGATCTACTGGGTGCTGGACGAGAAGGCCAAGGTCGCCTCCTGCATCGACATGCGCGAAAGCGTCAAGGCGCTGATCGACGAGATCGGCCTCGACTACTGGATGCAGGTGTCGAAGGAATTCATCGAGGAGGGCCGCCGCGCCCAGCTTGCCCGCACCCGCCAGCTCACCGTGCCCGGCATCTATCGCGGCCACACCTTCTACGGCCACGTCACCGCCGGCAAACCGGGCTACCAGCCGCTCGGCGATCCCGACTGGCTCTACAACATCCCTATCGAGATGGAGATCACCGCTGACGGCAAGATCGTCATGGACTTCGAGGGCACCCAGCCCTGGGGCTACCATTCGATGAACTGCACGCCGGCCGGCATGGATGGCGGCATGTTCGTGACGCTCACCCAGCACATGAACTTCGAGGGTCTGGTCAATGACGGCGCCTGGATGGCGACCGAGCTGAAGCTGCCCACGGGCACCTGGACCAACCCGGACAACGAGATGGTGGCGACCGCCACTTCCTGGGCGCTGCTGCTGCCCGCCTATGGCGTCTTCCAGCGGCTCTTGTCGCGTTCCTTCATCGCCCGCGGCTTCGTCGAGGAGGCCTTTGTCGGCCAAGTCAACAGCCCGATGATCGAGATGGGTGGTCAGAGCCAGTACGGCACGCCCTTCGGCATGGCGCATTTCGAATGCGCCGCCGCCGGCTCCGGCGCCTTGGCCATCAAGGATGGGCTCGACACCGCCTATGTCGGCTGGAACCCGGAGTCCGACATGGGCAACATCGAGATATGGGAGCAGAACATGCCGATGCTCTATATCGGCCGCTCCATCGTCCCCAACTCCGGCGGCGCCGGCAAATATCGCGGCGGTTGTTCTTTCCTGTCAACCTGGCTGGTCAGCAAAACCGATCATCTGAGACTGGTTACGTCCGAGCACTCCTCGCGCGTCTTCGACAATGGCGGCTTGTGCGGCGGTTATCCGGCGCCGACCTGCCAGAAGCATCGCGCCGTGCGCGACAGCAATATCTTCGACCTCGCCGAGAACCGCGCGCCGCTCGCCCACCACACCGGCACCAATCCCTATCGCTCGGAACTGGAAGTGCGGCTGGAAGGCGAGCATGTGACCCTGGAAGGGCCTTACATCACCGCGCCGCACAAGACCGGCGACGTCTTCACCCACTCCTATAACGGCGGCGGCGGCTATGGCGATGTTCTGGAGCGCGATCCCGTAAAAACCGCGTGGGACGTCGAGAACGGCTTCCTGACCTGGGAAGCTGCCGAAGGCATTTTCGGCATCGTGCTCGACGAGGACGAGGAGGGCTTCCCCGTCGCCAATCTCGAAGCCACGAAGCGCCACCGCGCCGGGATGCGGGCGAAGCGCCTGGCGCGGGCGAAGCCGGTTTCGGAATGGATGGCCAAGGAGCGCGAACGGGTGACGGCGGCCGATTTCGCGCCGGAGGTGAAGAAGATGTACGCCAGCGCGATCAGGCTTTCGCCGCGCTTCACCAAGGACTTTTCAACCTTCTGGGATGTCGACGCCAAATCGACATTCGGCGTGGAGTAATAACCATGACCTCATACAGCAAGGAAGTCATCGCCGATCTGGTTGCAGGCACGCTGCCCTGGCCGCAGACGCGCCGCGTCATGAGCGCCTACAAGGACGACGATCGTTTCTTCAAATATGTCTCCGTGCTGCAGGACCGCGTCGGCTGGAGCGATCCGATCCTGCTCCCCGTCGGCGACCACCTCTTCATCTGCCAGAGCGGCGAGGAGCGGGTGACAAAATGCGAATGCGGCCACTCCTTTGGCGACTACCGCAGGAACTGGAAGCTCAAGGCCGCAATCATCGTGCGCGATAACGAGGAATTGTTGCGCGAGATCTACCCCAACAGCGATCTGCCGGATCCCGAATGGATGGAAATCCGCGAGTTCATCTGCCCGAAATGCGGCACCCTGCATGAGGTTGAAGCAGCCGCGCCCGGCTACCCGATCGTGCATGATTTCGAACCGGACCTCGAAGGCTTCTACCGCGACTGGCTGGGCAAGCCGCTGGAGCCGTCGAGCAAGGGAGGCTGATGCCAGATGGGCCGCGTCGCAGGCAAAATAGCTTTCGTCACCGGGGCCGGGCTCGGCCTCGGGCGGGCGTCTTCGCTTCTTCTGGCCTCGGAAGGAGCAAGGCTGGTCGTCAGCGACATCGACGAAAGCCTCGCCGCCAACACAGCGGCCGAGATCGTCAAGGCCGGCGGCGAGGCGTTCGCGCTTCGTCACGACGTCTCGAAACCAGAGGACTGGTCCGCTGTCATGGCGGCGATCGAGCAGCGCTTCGGGCAACTCGACGTTCTGGTCAACAACGCCGGCATCGCGATTGCCAGGAACATCGAGGACACCACTCTCGCCGAATGGCGGCGCACCATGGCGATCAATCTTGATGGCGTGTTCCTCGGTTGTCAGGAAGGCATCAGGCTGATGAGGAAATCCGGCGGCGGATCGATCATCAATCTCTCGTCCATCGATGGCATCATCGGCGAGGCAAACCTTGCCGCCTACTGCGCCTCCAAGGGCGGCGTGCGCACCTTGACCAAGGCGGTCGCCGTGCATTGCGCCGAGCAGCGCTACGGCATCCGCTGCAACTCCATCCATCCCGGCTATATCTGGACGCCGCAGACCGAGAACTACCTGCGCGACCTCGGTACGCTCGAGCGGGAGAAGGCCAAGGCGCTGTCGCGCCACCCGATCGGCTTCCTCGGCGAGCCAAGCGATATAGCCTACATGGTCCTCTATCTCGCCTCGGACGAATCCAAATTCGTCACCGGCTCCGAAATGGTGGTCGATGGAGGCTATCTTGCCGTTTGAATACGGAGTTCGCTTGCGATGACCAACCTCACCGGCCACAGCGCCATCGTCACCGGCGGCTTTTCGGGCATGGGCTTCGCCATCGCAACCGCATTGGCCAAGGCCGGCGCCAATGTCGCCGTCGGCTCTTACGTGGCGCCGCCGCAGGCGGGTCGATCGGATGCCGCCTATTATCCCGGCACGGACGAGATCGAGCGTGTCCGCTCGGCGCTCGCCGCGCACGGCACCAAGGTGCACGCCGCGCATCTCGACGTCCGCGACAGCCCGCTCACCGACCTCTTCTTTGCTGAAGCCCAGGCGGCCATCGGCCCGGCCGACATCCTGGTCAACGCCGCCGGCACCACCGCCGAGCAACCGGTCTGCGGCCATTCCGACGAGCTGTGGGACAAGATCGTCGACACCAATCTCAGCGGCGCCTTCCGCACCACGCGCGCCGTGCTGCCGGGGATGATCGCGCGCGGCTGGGGCCGCATCGTCAACATCGGCTCGACCGCCGCTTCGGTCGGCTGGAAGGACAACCCCGCCTATTGCGCCTCCAAGGCTGGGCTGCTCGGGTTGACCCGCTGCGTCGCGCTTGAAGGCGCAGCGCATGGCGTCACCTGCGTGATGATCAGCCCGACCTGGGTCGAGACCGAACTGATGCGCCGCAACGTCGCGCAGGTGGTGGAACGCGAAGGCAAGGGCCGCAGCGTCGAGGACGCGATGGACGAATTCAGGAAAGGCAATCCTCAGGGGCGGATGATGCAGCCGGAGGAGATCGCCGCACTCGCGGTCTTCCTCTGCTCGGATCTCGCCAAGGGGATCACCATGGAAAATATCCAGATCACCGGCGGAGCCTTATGGTGAGACCCAGGCCGGCAAGAAGCGCTAACAATCGCTCGCTGCCGGCGACGCATTCGGGAACGTCACGCCGCTTTGAGCTGAAGCCTTTTCAGCTTCGACACCATGCCTGCGCCAAGCATCTTTTCCGAATAGTCGACGAGCAGCGCTCTCGCCTCGAGATGCGAGATGTCGTCGTCGGAATGGCCACGCCGCAGCCAGAAGCCGTCGAGCATCGCGGCAAAGCCGCGCACGAAATGGTCGATCTCCCGCTTCGACCACAGCGGCGAAAGCGCCGAGCCGATGTTCGACCGCAGACGCTTGTAAAACAGCTCCTGCAGCCGGGCGTAACGGGGATTGTGCGCGGCTTCCGCGTAGAACGAAACCCAGGCATTGGCCGTGTTGCGCTCGAACTTCTCCTCCGGGAAATTCCCGTCGACGATCGCCGTCAGGCGGTCCCACCGAGTCTCGGCCTGGCGCAGATTGACCACCACCGCATCCATCAGAACGCGGTTGGCGTACCGCACCATCTCGAACAGCACTTGGTCCTTGTCCTTGAAATAGTAGGTCAGGATGCCTTGCGACATCCCTGCTTCGTGGCAGATGCGGGTGGTCGTCAGGCCCTTCAGTCCGTCGCGCAGGAAGATGCGGTGCGCCGCCTCGATCAGCTCGACCCGCCTTATGTCCTCGATGCGGGTCCTTTGTTTCTTTGTCCTGGTTGCCATGGGTTTCGTATATCCGACAAAATTTTTGTACGCTCTAACAAATTTTTCTATTGTGATATAATTTTGACAGGCCTACGCTGCGAAGGCAAGCGGATGCCTTGCGCCTGCCGCGATCGCGGCACCGCGCCGGCAGAGCGAAGCGCGGATGGTGATTGGCCAGACGGACTATCGATGACATCGCACACACAAACGATGCGGGCCGCGGTCCTGGGCAGTTATGGCGAGCCGCTCGACGTCGCCAACGTGCCGCGTCCCGTCGCCGGCCCTGGCCAGATTTTGGTGCGGCTGCAGGCATGCGGTGTCTGCCACACCGACGTCCACATCTGGCGCGGCGAAAGCGTTCCGCCGCACGCCCCCTCGCCCTTCGTCATGGGCCATGAGGGCGTTGGCCGTGTCGAGGCGATCGGCGAAGGCGTGAGCAACTGGTCGCTCGGCGACCGGGCGGGCGTGCCATGGATCCACGATACCTGTTGCCATTGCGACGAATGCCTCGACGGCTACGAGTCGTTTTGCCAGCACCATCGGGCGCACGGCTTGAACGTGCCCGGCGCCTTTGCCGAATATGTCGTGTGCGACGCTAGGTTCGCGGTCGCGCTGCCCGAGACGATCGACCCCGTGACAACCGCTCCGGTGATGTGCGCCGGCATCACCGCCTATGGCGCGGTCAAGCGCGCCGGGCTGAAAGCGGGGGACAGCGCCATCGTCTTCGGCTGCGGCGGCCTTGGCCTCTACGCGGTGCAGATCGCCAGCCGCCTCGGCGTCAAGGTGCTCGCGGTCGATCGAGATCCGGCGAAGCTGGACATCGCCCGCCGTTACGGCGCGGCGGAAATCGAGATCGCCGACACCGGCCTGCCATCAAGGCTCGCGGCGAGGGACAATAAGTATCACGCCTGCATCAATTTCGCCCCGACGACTGCAACATGGGACGCGATGGTCGCGGGCATCCGCCCGCGCGGCAGAATCATCGCCGCCGCCATGGTGTTCCAGCCGGTGCCGCTCATTCAGGAATGGCTGACCGCCACTGGCGTCGTCATCACCGGCACCAGCGTCGGCACCAGGCAGGAGATGCGCGAGCTGGTCGCCATGCACGCGGAGCAACCCCTCGAAACCACGGTCGAGACCATCAGGCTGGACGACGTCTCGGCCGCGCTCGCCACGCTTGAAAGAGGCCAGTCGAAAGGCAGGTTCGTCATAAGCATCACGGGGTAATCAATGTTTCCCGCGGCCAGGGGAGTGGCGCGGAAAGAGGCTAGCGGCAGCCTCGCCATCGAGCATGGAATTCAGCTCAAACCATAAAACGCAGAACAGGGGAAACGATCATGCCGAATACAATCAACAGACTGAGAAACGCAGGGATTGGCCTGGCGCTGGTGCTTGCCGCCACGACGCCTGGCCTGAGCGCCGATCTCGGCGCCAAGGGCGAGCCGATCAAGCTCGCTATGCTCGAATGGACCGGTGCGCACGTCTCCACGCACATCGCCGGCCAGCTTCTTGAGAAGCTTGGCTACAAGGTCGAATATGTGACCGCCGGCAACTTCCCGCAGTTTTCCGGCCTCGCCGATGGCTCGCTCAGCGCCTCGGTTGAGGTATGGATGAACAATGTCGGCGACATCTATCCGAAGACGCTTGCCGCCAAGCAGATCGAGGACATCGGCAAGCTCGATCTGAAGACGCGTGAAGGCTGGATCTATCCGAAGTATATGGAGAAGGTCTGCCCCGGCCTGCCCGACTGGACGGCGCTCAACAAGCCGGAATGCATCCAGGCGCTGTCGACGCCGGAGACCGCGCCCAACGCACGCTTCCTCGACTATCCCGCCGACTGGGGTTCGCGCGCGGCGACCATCCTGGCCGACAATTCCATGCAATACACCGCCGTGCCCGCCGGCTCGGAAGGCGCGCTGGTGGCCGAGCTCGAGGCCGCCGAGGCGGCCAAGACGCCGCTGGTGATGATGTTCTGGGGGCCGCACTACGCACTGGCCGAAAACGACGTCGGTTGGGTCACCATGCCGCCCTGCAAGGAGCAGACCAACGAGCACTGCATCACCCCGCCCGACGTCGACAAGATCGTCTGGTCGGGCTTCGGCGCCAAATGGCCGGCGGCCTATGCCTTCCTCAAGGCCTTCAAGATGGACGCCGGCGAGCAGGAGAAGATGATGCTGGCCGTCGACAAGAAGGGAGAGGACCTCGATACGGTGGTCAAGGCCTGGATCGACAAGAACGAGGCGGTGTGGAAGCCCTGGGTCGACGCCGCCAAGGGATAATCGGCCGATGTGCTTGGCAAAGGCTGAAGGCAATCGATGCCCGGCGCCCGCAAGGCGCGGGACCGGGCCAGCGATTGGCGCGGGTGACGTCCGATGAACGCCGCTTCGCGTCCGATAAAACTTGCCTGCCGCAACGTCTGGAAGGTCTACGGCCGGCGTCCGGCCTATTACTTCGACTCGCGCGGCTATGTGATCGATCCCGATGCTCTGGCCGAGCGCCTGCGTGCGGAGGCGCATCTACCGGCCGTGGTCGATGCCAGCTTCGAGGTGGCGACCGGCGAGATCTTCGTCATCATGGGCCTGTCGGGCTCCGGCAAGTCGACACTGGTGCGCTGCCTGTCGCGCCTGGTCGAGCCGAGCGCGGGAGAAATCCTGCTCGATGGCAAGAACCTGCTCCAGGCCAGCGGCAAGGAACTCATAGAGCTGCGCCGCCATGCCATGGGCATGGTCTTCCAGAACTTCGGCCTGCTGCCGCATCTCACCGTCCTCGACAACGTCGCCTTCCCTCTGAAGATCCAGGGCAAGCCCGCAAAAGAACGCGAAGCCCGCGCTCGTGAGATGATCAGCCTCGTCGGGCTCGAGGGTCGCGAAACCTCCTTCCCGCATGAGCTTTCGGGCGGCCAGCAGCAGCGCGTCGGCATCGCCCGCTCGCTCGCCGTCGGGCCTGAACTCTGGTTCCTCGACGAGCCGTTCTCGGCGCTCGACCCGTTGATCCGCCGCCAGATGCAGGACGAGTTCCTGCGCCTGCAGCGCATGCTGAAGAAGACGATCATCTTCATCACCCACGACATCGCTGAGGCTTTCCGCCTTGCCGACCGGCTGGCGATCATGCGGGCCGGCAAGATCGTCCAGATCGGCCGCCCGGCCGACATCGTGCTCAATCCCGCCGACGACTATGTCGCGCAGTTCACCGAGGACATGCCGCTGCTGCGCGTCATCACCGCGGGCGACATCGCCACGCCCGCCAACGGAGCGGCGCTGCCCGAACGGACCATCGCCGCCGACACCAGCCTGGAAGCGCTGATTCCGCAGCTGGCCTCCGGTGTGGCGGCCTTCACGGTGCCAGGCACCGGCGGCAGCCCGCCGGCAGTGCTCGACGCCGCAGCGGTGCTCGCCGTGCTGGAGCGCGAGCAGGCGAGGCGCACGCGGTCATGACGGCGCCGGTCGCGCCGCTACGGTCCTCGTCTAGGTTCGCAGCGGATCCGGGCCTCCTTCCCTGGTGCGCTCTCGCCGTGCTGACGGCGCTCTGCCTGCTCTTGAAGGCGGAGCTCCCCTGGCTGGTCAATTTCCCTAAGGAATGGACGCTGCCGCTGGCTGCCTATGTCAACGCGGCGACCGACGCCGTGGTCGCAATTATCCAGCCTGCGTTCAGAGCGCTGTCGGCCATGCTCGACGCGCCGATGCGGGGCGCGCGGCTGGCGCTCGCCTGGCTGCCTTGGCCGGCGGCAATGCTGGCCGTCGCCGTCCTCGCGCTGAAGTCGAGCGGCGAACGGCTGGCGATTTTCGCCGTGCTCACGCTCGCCTACATCCTGCTCGCAGGCTACTGGCCGCAGAGCATGAACACGCTTGCCCTCGTTCTGCTGGCGGTCCCGATCTCGATCGTGCTGGGCTTTGCGCTTGGTGTCCTTGGCTATGCCCGCCCGCGCCTGCGCCCGGTTCTGCTCGGCGCGCTCGATCTGATGCAGACCGTGCCGGCCTTCGCCTATCTCATCCCGCTCTTGCTTCTGTTCGGCTTCGGGCCGGTGGTCGGGCTGATCGCCAGCGCCATCTACGCGACGCCGCCGATGGTGCGCAACACCATGCTCGGCCTCGAGCGCGTGCCTGCGGCGATCAGCGAGGCCGGGCTGATGAGCGGCTGCACGCGCCGCCAGCAGTTCTGGCAGGTCGAGGTGCCGACGGCGTTGCCGCAGCTCCTCGTCGGCTTCAACCAGACGACGATGGCGGCGCTGTCGATGGTCATCGTCGCCGCCATCATCGGCGGCTTCGAGGATATCGGCTGGGAGGTGCTGTCCTCGATGCGCAAGGCCGAGTTCGGCCAGAGCATCCTTTCCGGCCTGGTGATCGCACTGCTCGCCATTCTCATCGACCGCCTCACCATCGGCTTTGCCAGGGGGCCAGAGACCGGGCCGACGCGCGGCATGCGATGGATGACGCCGCGCCGGCTGGTGCTGTCGCTGGCGATCGCCCTTGCGCTTGCCCTCGCCATCCGCTTCGCCGCTCCGGATGCGACGCTGTTGCCCGAAACCGGGCTGCGCATGGAGATGGGCGCCGTCAACCAGTGGCTGCTGGGGACCGTGCGCGACTATGCCTGGTTCTTCGACGGCGTCCGCAATGCGGTCCTTTATTGCCTGCTGCTGCCGCTGCGGGTCGGCATCTCGGGCTCCGCCACGCCGGCGATCTGGGGCTTTGCGCTGTCGCCGGCGGCGGTGACGACCTATTCCGCTCTCATCCTCGCTGCGGCCGGGCTGGCGCTGCGCGGCTTCGGCTGGCATGCTGCCTTGGCGGTGCTCGCCGCCGGTCTCATCCTTTACACGGGCTTCCTCGGCCTGCCGTGGCCGATCTTCATCCTCGCCATCGCCTTGCTTGCAGGGCAGGTGGCGGGCTATCGCCTCGGCCTTTTCGCGCTCGCCGGCTTTACACTGATCCTCGTCAACGGACTGTGGCCGCAGCTCGTGCAGTCGCTTTATCTCTGCACGCTGGCGGTGCTGCTCTGCCTGCTCGTCGGTGGAGCGCTGGGGACATGGGCGGCGCACAGCGACCGCGTCTCGCGCATCCTGAAGCCGATCTGCGACGCGCTGCAGACCATGCCGCAATTTGTCTTCCTCATTCCGGCGCTGATGTTCTTCAAGGTCGGCGAGTTCACGGCGCTGATTGCCATCATGCTCTACGCCATCGTGCCGCCGATCCGTTATGTCGAGCATGGGCTGAGGCATGTGCGCGCCGACGTGGTCGAGGCGGTCGAGCAGATGGGCGCGACGCCCATGCAGACGCTGCTGCAGGCCAAGCTGCCGCTGGCGCTGCCGGTCGTCATGCTCGGCCTCAACCAGACCATCATGGCGGCGCTGTCGATGCTTGCCATCGCCGCCCTTGTCGGCACCCGCGATCTTGGGCAGGCGGTCTATGTCGCGCTGGGCAAGGCCGACGCCGGCATGGGCCTGATCGCCGGCCTGTCGATCGCTTTCCTCGCCATCCTGGCCGACCGGCTCATCCAGGCCGCCGTCGCGCGATCGACGAGGGCTTGAGGCCGGCTGCACCGCCGCCCCATTCCGGCCTTTTCGCTATGCGATGGGCTTCGGATGGCCGCCTCTTTTTGCCCGTGACAACATTTCCGGTTGAGCCATCGGCGTTAGGGCGATAGGCTATGCTGCAGTGCACAATGATCTGGCCAGGCCGAACATTGGCGTGCCGGCTACCAGACGCTGAACCGCTCCAAGGCTGAACGGACAAGAAATCCGGCATGAAGATTCCGAAATCCATTCTGCTCGATCCCGAGGCGAACAAGGCCTATGGCGCCTTTGCCGTGGCGGTTTCCGTCCTCGCCTTTGCCTATTCCAGCAATTTCGGCCAGATCCTGATCCTTGCCTATTACGCGGTCTGGCTGCCGCTGCTCTTTGTCGACTACCGGCGCTTCACCTGGAAACTCTCGAGCGCCTGGCTGCCGATACTCTTTGCGGCCTATGTCTGCCTGTCGGTCTTCTGGTCGCAGGCGGCCGGCACCAGCGCGCGGGCGGCGGTGCAATATTCATCGCACATCGTCTGCGCCTATATCGCGGCCCGCACCATCAGCGTCCGTACGCTTGTGCTGGGCTCGCTGATCGGCATCTTCTTCGTCCTGCTCTACTCACTGAAAGTCAACGCTTACGCGTTGGACATAATCGACGGCACCTTCAATTTCGTCGGCGCTTTCGCTTCCAAGAACCAGGTCGGTTTCTTCTCGTCGCTCGGCATCTTTTTGTCCCTCGTCTTCCTGATGTTTTATCGGCGCAACTGGCTGAGCTTCGTCTGGACAGCGCCGATCATCCTGATGTCGGCATATATGCTGGCGATCTGCCACTCGGCGACATCCGTCGCCTCGCTGCCGGCGGTGCTCGGCATCGTCATCCTGCTCACCATGAGCAGGGTGCTGTCGCGGCGCTACCGCCGCGTGCTGTTCGTGGTCGGCGGCGGCGCGCTGGTGGCCGGCGTGGTGGCCGCGCTGAACCTTGGCCTGCTGGACGTCGTGCTCGGCATCTTCGGCAAGGATTCGACGCTGACCGGCCGCACCTATCTCTGGCAACAGGGTTGGGAGGCGGCGCAGTCGCATCCGCTGCTCGGTTACGGCTATGCCGCCTATTGGGTGCAGGGCTTTGCCGATCCGGAACGCTTGTGGGCGGAGTTCTACATCACGACCCGCACCGGCTTCCATTTCCACAACACCTATATCGAAACCCTGGTCGAGATCGGCTTCGTCGGCGTCACCATGCTGGCGCTGATCATCCTGCGCGCCTTCTACGGCCATGTATCGAAGGTTGTGTTCGGCGACTGGAACGCCGATTCGGTGGTGCTCGCCGGCGTCGTCGGGCTGATGCTGATCCGCTCCTTCTTCGAGGTCGAGATCCTCGGCCCCTACTTCATGGCCTCCTTCATCGTCTATTACGGCCTGTTCAAGCTGAGCCCGCTGCCGGTTGCGCGGCGACGGCGGGTTGCCATTCCCGTCCAAGATGAAAAGCCGGCCGCCGGCCACATGCCGGCCCCGGTCTGATCGGCTGCAGCAAATTCCAAGGAAAAGTGAGGGGCAGTCTTCCGTTCGGAAAAAGCTGACCCGCTCTAAGGTCTGTTGAGATTCAGGTCAGGCCGAGCCGAGAAAGGTGGCTTCCGAGAACTGGAGCGGAGCGTACTTGAAGTACGTGAGCACGGGAAGCGGAGGAAGTTGCCGTTCGTAGGCCGGCATCACCTGAATATCGACAGACCTTAGGCTACGGCCCGCCTGCGCTGCATCTGCCGCTGCAGGAAGCGGCGAAGCGGCTCGTCATAGATGCGGGTAGCGATGTCGGCGATGACGATGACCGCGACGGCCATCAGGATGCCGAACCACGGATGATGCGCGAACGGGTCGACCGACACCGCCTTGCCGGCGCCGGCGATGATCATCAGCATTGGCGTGTGGATGATGTAGATCGGGTAGGAAATCCGCCCCAGCCAGCCATAGAAGCCTGCCAGACGCGGCGCGGTCGGTGCCACGGCGCCGGTCACGACCATGAGCGGGAAGACGATGACGATAGACGCGAGGTCGTAGGCGACGCGCGCGCCGCCCGCCGGCGCGACGGCGAACACGGCCAACGTGAGCAGGATCGCGGCCTCGACCCACCAGCCGCGCCGCATGAAGCCGAGATTGCCCTGGTAGCGCGCCATCGACCGGCACAGAAGCACGCCCAGGAAGAAGGAGAACGACACGCGCGGCAGCCCGCTGACGATGGTCTTGCCGGTCATACCGAAATCGAGCGTTCCGGCGAACACCGAGGCGATGACCAGCAGAACGAGGCTGACGCCGATCAGCGCCGTCAGCACGCGTCTCGACAGCAGGAAGAAGACGGCGACATAGGCGATGTTGACGATCAGCTCGAAGAACAGCGACCACGAAGCGGGGTTGAGCGGAAAGATCGTGTGATAGGCCTCGCCGACCAGCGGGATGAAGAACATTCCTGTCGTCAGCTGCATGCCGATCTCTGACAATGGCATGTATTCCGTCGGGATCAGCCTGTTCTTGACCAGCAGGTGGAAGAAACCGAGCAGCGTGCCGGCGAGGTAGAGCGGATAGAGGCGTATCAGGCGGATGGCCAGGAACGTGCCGAAGCCCATGCCGTTCTCGATCTTGCGGTCATAGGCATGCGCGATGACGAAGCCGCTGAGCAGGAAGAAAAGGTCGACCGCGAGATAACTCGACGGCAGCACCTTGCCGTCGGCAAGGAATGGCGAGAAGTGGTAGAGCATCACGCTGATCGCCGCCACGCCGCGGATGGCGTCGAGGTTGAGGTAGACGTGACGCGGAGCGGCGGGCTGCATTTTATGCCTTCAAGCGCGGTACAGACAGATCGCTCACCCGCACCTAGGCGCGAACGAGCCTGACGTGTTCCTCCCGCCCCTCGCCATGACCGCGCCGAAGCGAGGCCCTGGCGGGTTGCGCTACTGGCTGGCCGTCGGCGCCAGCTTGACTTTGATCACGTCGCCCGGCAGCACCGGCGTGTCTTCCTTGGCGTCGACCTCGCTGGTTTTGCCGTTGGCGACGCGCACCAGCGAGTAGAGCAAAGTCGGTTCTCCGCTGCTGCTGGTCATGGCGGCCGCCGTCGCTGGATCCGACGCCTGGGCGATCAGGCCCTTCTGCATTGCAGTCCTCAGCGTCGCTTCGTTGAGGTCCGCTTCGGCCTGCTGCCGGCTGGCAGCCAGGTTGGAGTTGAGCGTGTTGCGGGCGTCGATGGCGTCCTGCTCAGCCTTGCTGATCGACTGCTTGGCGGTGAGGATGGCCGTTTCATAGTCCAGGATCTTGCCTTGCAGATCGGCCACCGATTGTTTCGAATCGAGCAGCCGCGCATTGGCGACCAGGCCCTTCTGCGCCAGCGGGCCGATGCTGGTGAGCTGCTGCTGCGCGAGATCCACCTGCTGCTGCTGGTTGGCGATCTTCTTCTGCAGCGATTCGATTTCGCCCTGCAGAACGCCTTTCAGATCGTCGAGCGCGTCCAGCTTCAGCTTCAGCGCCTTCTGGTCGGCGGTGAGGATCTGCATTTCATCAGAGGCTATCGCCTGCACGCGCGGGTCGCCCTCCACCTCTTTCGGCGCGTCGAAGCTCTCCTTGCCGGCGAGCTCGGCATCGATGCGGGCACGCTTGATGAGCAGCCGCAGCCGCTGGTCGTCATAGATGTCGAAACTACCCTTGGCAGTGACCAAGTCCTTGCCGAGCTGAGGGCCGTAGTCAGCACTGTGCCGGATGCCGCCGGCGATGCTGACCGCCTTCAGCACCGTCAGGTCGGGCACATAGGGGAACTGGCCGGGGTTCTGCACCTCGCCTGAGATGTAGAACGGCCGGAACTGCGCCATTTCCACCGAGGCTTCAGGCTTGTCGGGCAGCGCCAGCTTGCGCTGCAGGGCAAGCCCGATCGCCGCCGCGATTTCCGACGTCGTCTTGCCGGCCGCTTGCATCTCGCCGACGAACGGCACCGAAAGCATTCCGGCGGGGCCGACCGTATAGTCGCCGTTGAGCGCCGACCAGTCGCGGAACGTGCCGTCGACCGTCTGCCATTCGGCGACGCGGATGTTGAGTTTGTCCTGCGGGCCGAGACGATAGTCTTCGGCCGCTGCCATCTGCGGCGTCAGGAGAGACATCATAAGCGCCACAGCCGCGAACCGGCTGGGCGCCCTGGAAAGAAGACTGCAGGCGAAAGACAGTCCGAAGGTGTGTTTTTTCAAATGAACGTTTCCGATCCGCTTTGGCCCCATCCGCCCGATGAGATCACTGCCGGACGCCTGCCCCGAGTTCGGCGGGGCAGGCCCGTCGGTCAATAGCTGCCGCGCGACATCCACACGGCAGGCACGGTCTTGACGATGATGCGAATGTCCTCGACCATCGACCAGTTCTCGACATAGTGGCGGTCGAAGGCGACGCGCGTGTCGTAGGACACATCGTTGCGTCCGCTTACCTGCCACAGCCCGGTGAGACCGGGGCGCGACTTCAGATAGTAGACGGCTGCGCTGCCATAGATCTCGAGCTCGTCACGAACCACTGGGCGCGGGCCGACCAGGCTCATATCGCCCTGCAGGATATTGATGATCTGCGGCAGCTCGTCGAGGCTGAGCTTCCTCAGCACCTGGCCGACTCGCGTCACGCGCGGATCGTTCTTCAGCTTGCGCGTCGCGAGCCATTCGGCATTGGCGTCCGGATTGGCGGCCAGATGCGCGGCGAGCACCCGCTCGCCGTCCTGGACCATGGTGCGGAACTTGAGACAGGCGAAGATCCTGCCGCCGCGACCGATTCGCTTGTGGCCATAGAAGATCGGGCCGCGGTCGGAAAGCTTGACCAGCAGCGCGACCATCAGGAAGAGCGGGCTGAGCAGAACCAGACCGGCCAGGGAACCGACGATATCGAAACTGCGTTTGAGCAGGCCACCGATGGGGGGTGGAAAATCAATGCCAGCCTGCGAAAAACCCGCACTGGCCGAATTGGCGACGTCCCTCATGCAAAAGCTCCATACGTTGAACGGATGGTTTACGGCACGATATCAAAAAAATGCTGCAGCGCAACACACAATTTCCCATCCCGATGAAATGTTTACGTCATGAATTGACTAAATAATAAACCTACCCTGCCCAAATTTTGGTCTTTGTGGCACGTTTATGACAAGGTGAGGGAAAATTAGGGAAATGTAGTGCGCCATTTGGGCCGTTTTTGGACAGCGCATTCTTTGTTGCAGACGATTGGCGGTTGCAGGCTATCCGAATCACTCGCGCAGGTAAGTTCTTATCGTAAAATACTAATTAATATTTTGAGTTTTACTGTGGTGGGTTTAGCTATCTTGAATATGTGGCGATGCCGGAGTGTGCGTCGCAACATGGCGGGGTCGATCCTGCAAAACCGTTGGAAATCACCTGCACTCGGCCTTGCTGCAAAGGTCTCGCCTTAATAGAGTCGCAAACTGTTTCTGTCATAGTTTGGATGGGTCGGAAAGGCCGGAAGCAACCGGTCGAATTGGGCAGCCAGAAATAGCTCTTTGGCGGAACGGGGAGTTACGCGGGTGGGTAAGTCGCAGCTTTTGCATGCTCGTATCGGTTGAGGCCGGCGATCATGTCTTTGCCAAAATTTATCGTCGGCATGATGTTCGCACTCGCGATCGTGATCGGCTGGTCCTATTTCGATGGAGCCTCGCTCGGCACCATCATCATGCGTGCCGTCATCTGCGCCGTGATCATTCAGGCGGGCTATTTCCTTCTGGTCTATGCCATGATCGTCAGAAGCACGCCGGCGACCGCTGACAAGCCCCGTGAAGCCGAGCGCGGCGTCAAGGTAGCCGACGGCGAAAAGCTAACCGCCAGGCGCGGCAGCCTCCGCTGATCTTTCGGCCCGCGCCGGGACCGGCGCATCGCCCGCCGGTGTTGCGGTTTCCGGCTCGGCTCGCTCGCCGGAGAGCATCCTGGCCAGCCGGCTGCCGGAATTTGCTTTCAGCCGCTGATACTGCCCGACTTCGACGACATGCCCGTTCTCGATGGCCACGACCCAGTCGGCGAAGGCGATCATCGACGGTCGGTGCGCGATGGTGAGGATCGTCATCTGGTCGCGCAACCCGTCGATGGATTGGGCGATCAGCGATTGGTTCTGCCAGTCCAGCGCGCTCGTAGCCTCGTCGAGGATGAGCAGCGAAGGCCTGCGCAGCAGCGCCCGCGCCAGCGCGATGCGCTGGCGTTCCCCGCCCGAGAGCCGGACGCCGCGGTCGCCCACCACGGTTTCAAGCCGCAGGTCGAGCCGCTCGACGAAGTCGGCCGCATGTGCCTTGCGCAGCGCCGCCCAAAGCTCCTCATCGCCGGCCCGCGGCGCCGCGAGGCGCAAATTGGCGGCGATCGTGCCGTGCAGCAGGAACACGTCCTGCGGCACGTAAGCCACCTGATCGCGCCAGGTCCGTCGGTTTCTGGCGGTGATCTCGACGCCGTCCGCCAGGATCATGCCGGAGGTCGGCTCGAGCAGCCCAAGCAGCATGTCGGCGATCGTGCTTTTGCCCGAGCCGGACGGCCCGATCAGGGCCGTCACCTTGCCGGCGGGAAGGCCGAAGGTGATACCGCTCACCACCGGCCTTCCATCGCCCTCTCCATCGCGGTCGCCATAGACGAACGAGACGTCGCGAATGTCGAGGCTGGTATCGAGCGAAAGCCTGGTGCCCTGTGCGGTATCGCCCGGCTCCGTCTCGCGCTCCGCATCGAAGCGGGCCTGCAGGGCCTGCATGGCGGTGTATGCCGGCAGATTGATCAGCACCTGCTGCGCCTGCGTCTGCATATCCATGAAACGCGGCGCGACCCGCATGAAGACCAAGAGCAGCACGATGATTTCGGCAAGCGACAGGTGGAAGCGCACCAGCGCGATGTAGATGAACAGGCTGAGGCCGATCACGCTCGCAACCTGGAACATCGCGGTGCCGATGGTGCTGTTGCGGACATAGGCGACATTGTCCGCCTTCATCCTCTCCAGCGTCGCGCGGAGCTGCGCGAAATAGCTGGCCTCGACGTTCAGGCTCTTGGCCACCTTGATGCCGCCTAGGAACTCCGAGACCGTGCGGTACTGATCCTGGCGGCTGCCGGTCAGCACGCGGCCGTATGCGGTGGCGCGGGCACGGAAGGGCTGCAGGGCAACGAGCAAGACCACGCCGACGAGGATGGCGAAGGACGTCATCACCGGCGAGATGAACAGCGACACCACGAGATAGCCCGCGAGCAGCAGCGTCGTCTGGGCAAGCATCAGCAGCGAGAAGGCGGCCGCCTGCACCCTGTCGATGTCGCCGGTCAGCGCGTGGTCGAGATCGGAGCCGCGTATGCGGGTGAAGACCCCCCAGCGCGCCTTGCCGATGCTCTCGAACAGGTTCATGCGCACGCGGTTGACGAAGTCGTAGAGCAGCCGCGCCATATAGAGCGACTTGAAGCGGGTGAACATCGCCTGCAGCGCCACCAGTCCGACGAGCAGGCAGAGCACCGTCGCCAGCGACAGCGCCCCGGCGGGCACAAGCCATTGCAGGGCGCCCGGCACCCGCACGGCGAAATCCTGATCGGCATTGCCGATCAGATGCAGGAGCGGGATGAGCAGCAGGATCGAAAGGCCCTCGGTCAGGCTTCCCAGGACGAGGAAGGCCAGCGCCGTCAGCGTGCGTCGCCCGCCGAGATGCGCCATCACGGCGCCGAAGCCGGCGACGTCCCGGAAAACGGAGAGGCGAAGTTTCGAGGACCAGGCCATGCCTCTGCTCACCTTGCCTGCGTGCCGGCCGTCAGGTCGTTCTCGATCAGGGCGACGGCCTCGCCGATCCGCTCCAGGCCTGCCGGCACTTCGAGCCGGCGGACGCCTATCCTGGCGGCAAGCTGCGCGCACTGGCTGAGATGCGTGGATGCGAAATCGGCAACCAGCGCCTGCCGGCCGAACCGGGTGACGTAGGAGAACTTGATGATCGCCGGCAGGGCGCCGGCGCCCGGCAGCGGTGTGGTCGCCGCCCGCCCGCCGCGCTGCTCCAGCACATAGATCCGGGCCGCCGGCACGGCTTCGCGGGCAAATCCGTCATGCAAACGATGCTGCGCCTTGTCGATCTGCGGATGCACCTGCGGCCGCACCTCCGCTTGTCCGATCCTGATGGCGTCCGCGGCATCCCTTGCAAGCTTGAGCTGCGGAAAACCGGGCAGGATCATCGGTCGGGAAGGATCGGACAGGTCAAGCGCCACGACATCGTCGGTAAGCAGAAGGTGACCGGCGCGGATCATCGCGCCCGCCGTGGTCGACTTGCCGGCGCCCTTGTCGCCCATGAAGATCACGCTTTGGCCACCCACGGCGATCGCGCTGGCATGCAGGACCAGCAAGCCGCGCTGATGCAGGGCGAGCGCCAGCACCGGACCCAGGAGCGGGAAGGCCAGCAGCGCATCGTCGACGCCCGGCGCCGGATCGACATCGACCCTGGAAGCATCGCTGATCAGGAAGGTGCCGACGGCTTGCCAGGACAGGTATTGGCGCGTCGGCTCGAAGCGGAAGGCGGTCCCGCCTTTCGTGGCGGGCCTGGCAAAGTCGACCGGCCCGACGGCGATCACGATATCGGGTGCCGTGGGCACGGCTGGCTGCAGTTCCGGCAACGCCACATCCGAGCCGATCGTCAGGCCATAGGCCTTGTAGAATCGGCGGATGCGCCTGCGCCGGGCTTCGGGTCCAACACCGGTTTCTGGCCCGGTGGCGGGCGCGGCGGCCGAAGCATTCATGCCGGGTTCCCCGCGGGCTGGATCTGCCGCAGCCAGAGTGACAGCGAGATCGAGCGCCAGACATATTGCACATCGAGCGGCGCGGCCTCGTCCGGCTTCTCGAGCAGCCGCGCATAGGCGGCGTTGACCTCGCCCAGGTTGACGTAGGGCGCGATGCGATCGCCGTCCGACACCAGCACCGCGTCCATCAGGTCGCGATGGTTGCCGAGCATGCCTTTGACCAGGTTGGCGGTGAAATCGATCTTGTCCCGCCGCCACTGCACCGACGGCGGCAGCACGCCTTCCATGGCCCGGCGCAGCACGTGGCGGCCGAAGCCGTTGTGCAGCTTTTCCTCGCCGGGTAGCGCCAGGCAGAATTCGACCAGCGGCTTGTCCCAGAACGGATAGCGCGGTTCGACGCCGAAATTGGCCGCCGCCTTGTCCAGCACCTCGAAAGCGTGCGGCACCAGCCCGGTCGAGAGCACCCAGCGATGGGTGAGCGCCTCGCTGGCGCTGACGCCGGAGGGCATGTAGCCGGAACGGTGGAAGCGCTCGACGAGGTCGGTTCGCCGGGCAAGCTCGGCGTTGACCAGGCCGCCCCAGGCGGGGACGCGTGCCTGCGCGGCTGGCCCCGGCCGCAGCCTGGACAGAAGCCGGTTCATCCGGCTTTTCCACCGGGCGATCCGCCATGCCGGCCCGTAGATGGTCAGGAACCTGAAATACATGGGCAGCATGCCTTCGCCGTAGATGCCGGAGGCGCCGTGAAGCTCGCGCCACAGCGCCAGCCATCGGCCCGCGTTGGCGAGCTCATGCAGCAGTCCATGCCCATGCGAAACGACCTCGTCGCCGCCATGGCCGTCGAGCAGCACCTTCACCCCCTTGGCGCCCGCTGTCCGGTAGATGCTGCGGGTCAGCGACAGGCCAGGCGCCAGGAACGTCCCTTCCTGTTCCTCCAGGATGCGTTCGAACTCTGCGAAAGGCGCGTAGTTGCCGACGGAAATCATCGTGCCGTCGAGCCGGTGCCGGTCGAGCACCGCGTCGATGAATGGCCTCTCATCCATCGGCGAGCCCTTCTCGAAGACCAGCGAGAAGGTCTTGAGCCTCGGTCTGCGCTCCGCAGCCGCCTGCAGGCCAGCGACGCCGGCGATCGAGGACGAATCGAGGCCGCCGCTCAGCATCGCGCCAATGGCAGGGGTGCCGCGCATCCGGTTCCGCACCGACTGTGAGAAGAGATGCCTGAATTCCTCAGCCGCATCCGAGCTCGGCGGCCCGGGCGAAGGCTCGATCTGCCAGTAGCGGCGAAGCGTCACCTGGCTGTCCGTCACCGTCAGGATGTGGCGGGCCGGCAAGCGGAAGATTTCGGCATAGTGGGTCGACTGCGGATCGTCGGGCAGTCCGGCAAGGAAGCCGGAAATCTGATGCTCGCTGAGGCGCGTGCCGACACCGTCCAGGGCCAGCAGAGGGCCGATCTCCGAGGCAAACGCGAAGCGCCTGGCGCTCGCGTGGTAATAGAATGGTTTGATGCCGAAATGGTCGCGGGCGCAAAACAGCGCCTGGCGCTCGGCATCCCAGACCGCGAAGGCGAAATCGCCTTGCAGATAGGTCGGACAGGCATCGCCCCATTTGAGATAAGCGCGCATCAGAAGCGTCTCGTCGGTCGCCGCGCGGTCACCTATGCCGAGCCGCGCCAAAAGCTCCTCGCGATTGTCCAGCCGGCAATCCGCCGTGATGGCGAGCTTGCCGTTGGCCATCGTCAGCGGGCCGGGACCGTCCTCGCCCGTCGTGTCGAGCCAGGCATGGCCGAGCGCCGCGCCTCCATCCGCCCACCACGAGCTGCCGTCGCGCGCGCGGTGGCGCATGCGCGCCAGCATCTGCTGGATGTCGGCGGCCGCGGCAGGCCTGCCGTCCTGCCTCGACAGAATTCCTGCGACGCCGCTCATCGTCTACGGTCCGTGATCGACAAGATGGTTGAACCCGCTGATCGAGCCGCCGAGCACGATGTGGTTGCCGCTGACCAGCCAGGCATGCGCCTTGAGCTCGGCGCCGGTGTCGCGCTCGATGCCGATGCGGATCTTGGAGGCATTGCCCTGGCGGGCAAGCAGATAGTGTCCGGCGAGAGCCTGGGTAAGGCAGCTGGCGCCGGGCACAAACCGTGCGGCAGCGGCGACGCCCCAGGCGATGCGCCTGAGTTCGCCCGTGCTCGCCGCGCCTTTGGCATCAAGCCGCGTCACCAGGCCACGCACATGGTTGTACGAGAAAACGGTCAGTCCCAGCCGTACGGCGCCGACCACTGCAAGGCAGCGCATCAAGAACAGCATCTCCGCGCCGCTCAGCGAGAGGACCCTAGACCAGTTCCTCATGGTGGAGCCTCGCAAGCCCAGCTTCGATCAGCCCCTTGAGCAGGCCCTCGACATCGGCCTTGCAGCGCCCGGCATCGACATCGTAGCGCGCAAGCATGGCGTTTCTTATGTCGAGGATCGACCGCGGCTCCTGGATAAGCTCCCAGATGTAGGCACCGACGCCGTTCAGGCTGTAATAGATGTTGGACTTGAGATGGAGCAGCGCCAGTCCGTTGCCGAATTCGCAGGCCACCGCATCGTCGGTCGCGACCACGCGGTCGTGGTCAGATGGGTTCCAGTGCATCCTAAAACCTCATTGTTGAACGCCACGCGTCTTCAAGCCTGTCCGGATCGGTTGCCTGCGATCGCCGGAAAAGGAAGCCGGGGGAACAGGGTCCCCCGGCCCATCTGTTCAAAGGGGCGCCCGGAGCCCCAACTCCGACATGCCGGACGCCCTCAACCTCAAGAGAAGGTAAGCTGGTCGAAAGGCGTGTGCGCGGGAAATGCCGCGTCCAGCGCCGTCGTACCAGCGCCGCCCTGCGTGATCGTTTCGATCGAGCCGTGAACCGTCAGGCTGGGGGCCTCGTACTCCTGCTTCTCAACATTCTGTTCCATTCTACTCTCCAATTAAGACTGGAAGCGGCTTCAGAATGCCGCCAGCATATTGCTATGCTGCGTTGCAATTGCTGCATGGCAGCATTTATGAGTCAAGCCTGATTTACCAGGCATTAATCAATTCTTGGTTGTGCCTGCCGTCATCGATGATGAAGTCGCGGACGTTTCCATTTTGGGCAGACGTGGTCCGGCGGTGTAGCGCCGGATTTTGCCGTTTAAGTAAGTATATGAAATTATTGTGATAATTTGAAAGACTCAAATACCTAGCTTACGATCGTGAGGAAGGATGCTGCAGAAAATAGCGCCTGCCAGGCCGCACCGCCGCAGTCCGCGCCGTCTTCAAAAGTGATCGGAAAGCCGGCGAATCTGAACGCGGAGGTTGCAGAGGCCAGGCTGCCTCGGAGCGCGCTGGATGGCCGTCCAGATTTTTGGCGATGCTTTTCTTCGCAGTTGCGGTATAAACACCGCCGCGGGCGGTTTTTGCGGAGAACGACATCGGGCATGGCCGTGCAGGATGCTTCTTACGACAGGCTGCGTGCGGCCGGCTGCGCCGACGAAGTCGCCTATGTGCAGGCCTGTCTGCGGCTGTTCTTCAATCCGGCTGCGAGTGCCGCCGGTCATGGCGACATGCCGGCTCCGGCAATCTCCGCATCCAACGTCGCCGACATTGCGAGACTGAACAAGGTCGCGGTCTTCCTGCTCAAAGCTCTCTCACGCGGGGCGGCTGGCGCCGCGCCTGCCGAGTTGCTGGCATGGCTCGATGGTTATCGCCGGCGCACCATGTCGATGAACGCCGCCTGCATCGGCGATTCGATCGCCATCCATAGGGTGCTGCGGGGCAACCAGATCGATTTCGTCTTCCTGAAGGGGCCGCTGCAGCAGCAATTGCTCTATGGCGATCATTTCATGAAGCCGTCCGGCGACGTCGACATCCTGGTTTCGCCGTCCGGTTTCACCGCCGCCCGCGAGGCCCTGCGCTCGGTCGGCTACGAGGTCGCCGGCAAGTCGCGCTCGGTCTGGTGGGTGCGCTTCCTCGGCGAGCAGCACATGGTCCGCGACGACGGCGTGCGGGCTGCCACGGTCGATCTCCACTACCGGCTGCAGCAGCCGGGCTCGCCGAGCCCGCGCGACATCGACGGCTTCCTGCGCCGCAAGCGTCAGGTCGAGATTGCCGGAACCGGCATGCCTTTGATTTCGGCGTCCGACATGTTGCTCTTGTCCTGCATCAGCGTGGCCAAGGCCTTCTTCAACCGCGAGCCTTGCGCCGGCTATGTCTGCGACGTCAGAGCCGCGGCCAGCCGGCTGAGCGAAGCCGAACAGCAGAAGGTGCTTGACCACGCCGCCGGGCAGGGGCTGGCCGATACGCTGCTGCTCGGCCTGCGCGCGGCCGATGTTCTGCTTGGCGGCACTGCCACACTGCTCTCGGACCGCGCCACCCGGATCCTGGCGCGCATCGCCAATGCCGACCTCTTCCACATGGTGATCGCGCCCTGGCTGTCGTCGCTGCGCTGGCCGCAGCGGCGGACGGTGCTGTGGGAGCTCTGCGGCCGCGAGCCCGTGCGCTATCTGACCGAAGCCGGATGGGCGGCCTCCGCGGATCTCAGCCGGCGCATCTTCGAGCGGCCGGGCGCCTCCGTGCAAGTGCGGGGCAACGGATGAAGACCGGTTTTGCATTCAAGGTCATGGGCAAGATCATGGGGCAAACTGTCACTCATGCAATTGAAAGGTGAACCATGCCTGTGACGACCCCCAGGGTCTGCGTCATCATCGCCGCCCGCAATGCGGCGCGCACCATACCGGTCGCCATCGCTTCGGCCCTGCGCGAGCCCGAGGTGGCCGAAGTCGTCGTGGTCGACGACGCCTCGACCGACGATACGCAACATGTGGCGCGCGCCGCCGACGACGGCAGTGGCAGGCTTTCGGTGATGCGTCTCGACGTCAACCGAGGTCCGTCCTTCGCCCGCAACGCCGCGATCAAGGCCTCCGTTTCGCCTTTCCTCAGTATCCTCGACGCTGACGATTTCTTCCTTGAGGGCCGCTTCCGCCGGCTGTTCGCCAGCGCCGACTGGGATTTCGCCGCCGACAACATCATGCTGATCAGGGACGATGCGGCGAGCGACCTTACCAAGGTCGCGGCTCCGTCCTTCGCGCCCGAACCGCAGTTCCTCGATTTCGAGGGTTTCGTCGAAGGCAATATTTCCCGCCGCCGCGTCCTGCGTGGCGAACTGGGCTTCCTCAAGCCTGTGATCAGCCGGGCATTCCTTGAGCGCCACGGGCTGAGCTATGACGAAAACCTGCGGCTCGGCGAGGATTACGAGCTCTATGCGCGCGCGGTCGCCTGTGGAGCGCGTTTCAAAATCATCAAGTCCTGCGGCTACGGCGCAATCGTGCGCGCCGATTCGCTGAGCGGCCGCCATAGGACGCAGGATCTGAAGCGCCTTGCCGATGCCGACCTGGCGCTGCTGGCGCTGGGCAACCTGCCGGAAGGCTCGAAGGCTGCGTTGCGGCGCCACGAACGCCATGTGCGCGACAAATACCGGCTGCGCAATTTCCTCGATGTGAAGGCGGAGCGCGGCTTGGCGTCGGCCGCCGCCTATGCCTTTGCCAGCCAGTCCAATCTGATCCCGATCATTCGCGGCGTGGCCGCCGACAAGCTGGACGCGCTGTTCCGCCGCACCGGCATTGCTGCAAAGCAGCAAGTGCCTGCGATGCGCTTCCTGATGGCTGTGACAAGTGCTGCGAAAGAGTGATCCTTCGCAGCTCCGGCGGCCAGCCATTTTCTAAAAAAATCCGCATTCCGAAACTACGCGGTTGCCTACTTGCCCCGAGAATGGCAGTCTATGTTGCGGTGCAGCAATTCCGAAAGGCCGATCGAATGGCTTCGATTTTTGGCTTCAGATCCAGGGACCCGGCCCGCGACCGGCAGACCGATCTCCAGCGACTGGATCGTCTGGCGAAGCTGTTCGACCAGATCGGCGCCGAGATCGAGGCGGAGAAGACCGGGCTGGAGAATCGCTACCGGTCGACGGCAGCCAACGCGGCCTTCCTGGTCGAGGCCATGGAGAATGGCTCCGCGTCGACAGATAAGTCGTCGGACGTCAGCGCGATGACCGGCGCGATCCTGAATTACGAGCGGCGCATCGCCGAACTCGCCCGACAGAAAGGCCTGATGAAGGAACTACGCCATTCGCTTGACGCGATCGTCGATGAAGGTGCTGAGCAGGCCAGAGCGGCCGTAGGATTGGCGAGGTCGGCGCTGAAAGGCACGTCAACGCACGCGTCGTCGGTACCAGACAACAGAGGAGTTCAAAGGGCAGAGGATCAGAAGCGGCTCGCCGGAGGCGGGCCAGGAATGACTTTGGGTTGGGGCGGACAACACAAGGTGAGTTTGTTATGAACGCAGATCCCAACAACACCACGACCGCGGCGGCTTGCGGCATGTCGCGCGCGCACCCGAATGGGCCGCGTAGCTTTTGGCTAAGCCTCGCAAGCGCGCTGCTCGCAGTTACAGCAGCCGTTTTGGCGGTCCCGCATTCGGCGTATGCCGAGGATGCGCATGCGCAGGACATGCAAAGCGCGCCGTCCTTCGTCGACAATTTCTCGAATTTCGACCGTTCGCGCTGGTACGTCTCCGACGGCTGGAGCAACGGCAATCACCAGAACTGTATCTGGTCGAAGGATCTGGTCCGGCTTTCCGACGGAGTGCTTTCGCTCGGCTTCGAAAAACGCAAGCTCAAGGATCGCGAGTTCGCCTGCGCCGAGCTGCAGACGAAGCAGCGCTATGGCTACGGCGTCTATGAGGCGCGCATGAAGACGGACACCGGATCCGGCCTCAATGCTGCCTTTTTCACCTATATCGGGCCGCAGGACAAAAAGCCCTGGGACGAGATCGACTTCGAGGTGCTCACCAAGGATCCGTCGAAAGTCCAGGTCAACAGCTACATCCAGGGCAAGCCGAAGAACGGCAAGCTGGTCGATGTCGAGGGCGGCGCCGACAAGGGCTTCAACGACTACGGCTTCGTCTGGGAGAAGGATCGGCTGCGCTGGTATGTCAACGGCAAGCTGGTCAACGAGGTGACCAATCCGGACGAATTGCCGACCAATCCGCAGAAGATCTTCTTCAGCCTGTGGGGTAGCGATAAGCTGACCAACTGGATGGGCGCCTTCGCCGATCCCGGCCGCAAGGTGACCATGCAGGTCAAGCGCGTCGCCTTCACCGCTTTGGGCCAGCCATGCCAATTCCCGGAATCGCTGGCTTGCACCATAACTAACAGCAACTAGGGCATGATCCCGAACCGAAGGTCATCCGATTTTTGCTTCGCTGACCTACGGTTCGGATATGATCATGCTCTAACGAATTAACCCGGGCTGGCCCCGGGGATATCTGAACTGGCCGGGTCGTTTTGCGGCCCGGCCTTAAACAGGAATAGAACCAAATGAATTTGACGGTGTTTGGAATTGGCTATGTCGGTCTCGTCCAGGCTGCGGTGCTTGCGGAGGTCGGGCACGAGGTGGTGTGCGTCGACATCGACGAGGCGAAGGTGGAGCGGCTCAACCAGGGCTTCATCCCGATTTTCGAACCCGGCCTCGAAGCGGTCGTCAAGGAGAACCACGCCGCCGGCCGCATACGCTTCACCACCGATGCAACCGCGGCCATCAAGCATGGCCAGATCCAGATGATCGCGGTCGGCACGCCGCCCGGCGAGGATGGCTCGGCCGACCTGAAATACGTGCTTGCGGTCGCCGAAGCCATCGGCCGCGAGATGGACGCGCCAAAGATCATCGTCGGCAAATCGACCGTGCCGGTCGGCACCTGCGAGAAGATCAAGGCGAAGATCGCCGAGACGCTGAAAAAGCGCGGCCGCGAGGATCTGACCTTCGACGTCGCTTCGAACCCGGAATTCCTCAAGGAAGGCTCGGCGGTCGCCGACTGCATGAAGCCGGACCGCATCATCGTCGGCACATCGAGCGAGGACACCGAGGCGGTGATGCGCGAGCTCTACGCGCCGTTCAACCGCAACCACGAGAAGATGATCGTGATGGACGTGCGCAGCGCCGAATTCACCAAATATGCCGCCAACTGCATGCTGGCGACCAAGATCAGCTTCATGAACGAGATGGCCAATCTCGCCGAGCAGTTGGGCGCCGACATCGAGGAGGTGCGCAAGGGTATCGGCAGTGATCCGCGCATCGGCTACCACTTCATCTATCCCGGCCTCGGCTATGGCGGCTCCTGCTTTCCCAAGGATGTGCGCGCGCTGATCAAGACTGCCGAGGGCGTCAAGTTCGACGCCAAGCTGCTGCGCGCCGTCGAAGAGCGCAACAACGCGCAGAAATCGGTGCTGTTCGACAAGGTCGACCGCTATTTCCAGGGCAGTCTCAAGGGCAAGACCTTTGCAGTCTGGGGGCTCGCCTTCAAGCCGAATACCGACGACATGCGCGAGGCCCCGTCGCGCACGCTGATGGAGGCGTTGTGGGCGGCCGGCGCCAAGGTGCAGGCCTATGATCCGGAGGCCATGCAGGAGTGCCAGGCCATTTACGGCCTGCGCGAGGACCTTCTCTTGTGCGGCACCAAGGAGGCGGCTCTGCGCGGCGCCGACGCGCTGCTGATCTGCACCGAATGGAAGAGCTTTAGGGCTCCTTCCTTCGACGCGCTCAAGGACGCGCTGACGACGCCGGTCATCTTCGACGGCCGCAACCTCTACGACCCTAAGGTCATCGCGCGCTACGGCATCGAATACCACTCGATCGGCAGGATGGCGGCATGACGATGTCCGCGGCCAACGTCCCGCCAAGCGGTTCCGGCGAACGACAATGGGCCGGCAATGATGGGGGGCCGCCGATGATCGTGCGCCTTTCGGAAAAGGGTTCGATCTGATGGTGATGGACGTTCAGCCCGAACGAATCGCCAACGAGCATTTCGATCTCGTCGTCATCGGTTCCGGTTTCGGCTCGGCTTTTTTCCTGCATGAGTTCCTGAAGCGGCGCAAAGCCCGCGTCCTGGTGCTGGAATGGGGCCGCCACAACACGCATGAATGGCAGCTCAACCAGAACGCCAATACCGACATAGACGACGAAAGCACCTACAAGACCGACAACGCCGACAAGCCGTGGAACTACACGATCGGCCTCGGCGGCGGCACCAACTGCTGGTTCGCGCAGACGCCGCGCTTCCACCCCAACGACTTCAAGCTGAAGAGCACCTACGGCGTCGGCAACGACTGGCCGATCAGCTATGACGAGCTGGAGCCGTTCTATTGCGATGCCGAGGAGGTCATGTCGATCTCCGGCGATCCCGACATGGCCCGGATGCTGCCGCGCTCGCGGCCGTTCCCGCAGCCGCCGCATCGCATGTCGGCGCCAGACCGGATGATGAAGGCGGCGCAGCCGGAGCAGCATTTCGTCATGCCGACCGCCCGCGCCCGCGTGGCGACGGCGCAGCGCACCTCATGCTGCGCCAACCTCAGGTGCTGGCTGTGTCCGGTCGACGCCAAGTTCACCGTCAACAACGGCCTGATGCACGTCTTCGAGCACGCGGACGTGTCGGTGTGCCTGGGCGCCGAAGTGCGCCGGCTCGACCATGCCGGCGATTCGGTGCGATCGGTCAGCTTCGTGCGCAACGGCAAGGAATATTCGGTCAGCGGCGACCTCGTCGTCCTCGGCGCCAATGCCATACAGAGCCCGGCGATCATGCTGCGCTCCGGGCTCGGCGGCGAGTTCGTCGGGCTCGGCCTGCACGAATCCTACGGCTGGAACTACGAGGTCTATCTCGACGGCGTCGACAATTTCGACGGCAGCACCATCACCACTGGGCTGAATTTCGGCCTTTATGACGGACCGCATCGCGCCGAGCATGCGGCGGCGCTGGTCTATTTCGAGAACCGCTGGCAGCATGGCATGCGGGCTGAGAAAGGGCGGCTGCGGCAGGTGCTGCCGCTGGTCATCGTCACCGAAAACCTGCTCGACCCGGAAAACCGCGTGATCCTCGATCAAAACGAGAACGCCTTCGTCAGCTTCAAGGGCGCGTCGGACTACGCAACCAAAGGCATGGCCAAGGCGCTCGAGAGGCTGCCGTCGCTGCTCAAGCCGCTGCCGGTCGAGCAGATCTTCGATCGCGGCATAAGGCCGACCGAATCGCATGTGCAGGGCACCTTGCGGATGGGCACCGGTCCGGCCGACTCGGTGGTCGACCGCGACATGATCCACCACCGGCTCCGCAACCTCATGGTTGTCGGCACCAGCACCTATCCGAGCTGCTCCTGCGCCAACCCGAGCTTGACCGCCGCCGCCCTTTCGCTTCGGGCGGCGAGCCGGCTGGCATGAAGGAGGGACCGATGAAGATCACGCGACGCACCGCACTGGCCGTTGTCGCCGGCGGCATCGCCTCGACCGGCATCGCCGCTGCCGCCGTATCGTCCTTCTCGGATGAGGATCTGGTCCGCGTCACGCTGGAAAAATACTTCGGTCCGCTCAATATGCGGATCGAGCATCTGCAGCAATTCGTCCTCGAATTCCGCAACCGCAACCCGTGGGTATTTCCGAGCGACAAATTGGCGGATGCGGTGACGCTTTTGGAGACCGTGAAGCTCGACAAGGCGCGCGAATTCCTGCCCAGGCAGAAGCAGCAGGATGTCGGGAACTTCGAGCGCTGGGTCATCGCCGAGTTCCACATGCTGACCGACTATGCCTGGCGCAGCACGCCCAATGATCCGATCCGCTTCACCGGCTGGCATCCGTGCACCAATCCGTTTGCCAATCTCGAGCCGCAGAATGCCTGAAACCGCCCGGCGGGCACGCTCGCCGGCAAGCCAGGAACAACTGGCCAAGAAAAAAGTGACAAGGAGCCGAGCCCATGAAAGTTCTTTTCGCAGGCGGTACTGGCTACACGCCGCAGTTCAGCGGCGGTGTTCAATCGAGCACGCATCACCTTGTCGAGCAGCTGATCGAGCACGGCCATGAGGCTTCGGTGCTTGCCGCTTTGTTCGGCCAGGGCATGTTCGGCTACAAGGCGCGCGCCAAGATGAAGCTGCTGGGTCAGCCCGCCGTGATCGACAGCTTTCCGGGCTATCCGGTGGTGCGCGCCTGGTTTCCCTGGGAGGCTGCGGCTTTCGCCGTCAAGAAGATGCAGCCCGACGTCGCCGTCGTGCAATGCCACAATTCCGTTCCGCTCGGCAAAGCGCTCCAGGCCGAGGGCGTTCCGCTGGTCGTCTATCTGAGGAATGTCGAATTCCACGAACTGGGCGGCGACCTGCGCGAGCTCGATGCGGCGCGTTACATCGCCAATTCCGAATTCACGGCTCGCACCTACAGCCGGGAGTTCGGCATCGAGTCCACCGTCATCCCGCCGACCATCAATCCGGCCACCTACAGCACGCCGACGACCGGTGAGTTCGTCACCTTCATCAACCCCTATGAGGAAAAGGGCTTTGACCTGGCTGTGCGCATTGCCGCCGCGTGCCCGGAAATACCTTTCCTGTTCGTCGAGAGCTGGAAGCTCGAGGACGACCATCGGGCCCAAATTGAACGGACCATCGCGCCATTTTCCAACATCAGGCTGGAAAACCGCACCAGCGACATGAAAACCGTCTATGGCCGCACGAAGATCCTGCTTGCGCCAAGCAAATGGGAAGAGGCCTGGGGCCGCGTCGCGTCGGAAGCCCATTGCAGCGGCATTCCGGTTGTCGGTTCGCGGCGCGGCGGCCTGCCCGAGGCGATCGGCGCGGGCGGCGAAGTGCTGGATTATGACGCGCCGCTCGAGGACTGGGTCGGCGCGGTCAGGCGGCTGTGGAACGATCGCCAGGAGTACGGGCGGCTCTCCGAGGCGGCGCTGGCCTTTTCGCAGCGCCCGGAACTCGATCCCGACCGCCAATTCGCCACCTTCTTCGGACTGCTCGAGAGGGCGGCGCAGCAACGCTCTCGGCGAGCCGCATAGAGCATTGCGTAAGTTAATACTTACGCAGGCCTTTTGACGCGGCTTTTCAGCATTTCATAGCCGCGCGAGCCCAATAGCGCCCGCACTGCCGCTTTCGCGACCCTCTTGCGCCCGTCGGGCGAATTGACCTGCCTGAGCCGCGCCGGCAGGTTGCGCGCCGCCTGCTGCAGCGCCGGCAGCGACAGCGCATCGGGAAAGCTCACGATGTTGGTCTCGACGCAAAGCACCGGCTTGCCCGACAGCTTGGCGATCTTGAGCGCCTGCTCATGCTCGCTCTCGATGAACAGAATGGCGTCCGACTTGCGGTAGAAATCGGCCTTGAAGCTGCCATGCGCGCCGAGCCGCTGCCGCTCGGCCTTGCTCGGCAGGTCGAGCATGATGAGGTGGTCGTATTTGATCTCGTGCTTGGCGAGCCACGCCTCGGTCAGCTTGCGGTATTTTTCCAGCCGGCTCGTCACCAGCCAGCCGATCTTGCGGGTCGGCCCTAGCAGCGGCCGCGCCTCGGCAAGGAACTTCTCGTAGGCCGGGCCGTCGTCGTTCTCTTCCTCGGTCGGGTCGAGGCAAAGCACGCCGTCGATGTCGACGCAGCATTGCTCGAGGAAGATGTGGTGCATGAAGTTCCACTGGAACATCCTGGGATGCGGCACGACCTCGAAGACGATGTCGGTTTCCTTGTGTTCCGACAGAAGGCCGAACACGGCGGCGAAGACGAAATCGCCCTTGATGCCGGCGGCTTCGATCTTGTTGCGCGCATCGCGCATGGCGTTGCCGCCGCTGACGCTGTCGTCGATCACCAGGATCTTGCGCATTTCGGAATGCTGCCGGTCAAGCGCGGCGCGGCGCTTGGTGATTCCCGACGTGTAGATCCTGCCGGCGAGGAAGCTGTCGAGATCGGTCATCGGGATGTTCGCCGTCAGGCTGACCAGCGTTGCGGCGAGCACGCCGCTTCTCGGCACGCCGACCACCAGGTCGATGTCGCGCGGCAACCGATGCAGGTTCCGCATGATCGCGTCGTTCATGTCTGAAATCGATCGGTAATTCATGCTGTTGCCCTCAGATCATCAGCAATGCGCCATGTCGGCCCGCCTGGCGGCGACGAAGACGCGATGGATATGGTTGTGCCGGCAAGGTCATTTCGCCTCGCTTGGTGCCGGCGAGAACCCGCGCGCCGGGATCAGGCGCAAGGCCTCCCGAAGCGCCTCGCGGCCGGCGCCGAAGGCGAGCGCGACGATGATGGTGACGACATAGGACAGCACCGCGCCGCTTGCCAGCGCGATGACGGGTTGCGCCGGCAGCATCGGCTTGGCGAGCCAGACCAGGGCCAGCGCCAGATGCGCGCCGAGCACGAACGGGGTCGCCGCGTAGAGCACATGGCTCGCGCGCAACGGTCCGGCCTTGCCCACATAGAGCCAGAGGAAAGGCGTCCGCAGATATTCGCTGATTGCATAAACGACGGCGACGCCCAGCGCGCCATAGGGCAGGCCGATGGCGAAGGCCAGCACCGAGGTCACGGCGGTGATGATGCCCCAGCGCATGAAGTCGCCCGAGCGGCCCTGGCTGACGAACAGCCAGCCGGCCGGGTTGTTGAGCGGCTGCAAAAGGCCGGCGAAACCCAGCGCCAGGAAGATATCGGCGCTCTCCCGCCACTGCTGGCCGAGCACGAAGGGAATGAGCGTGTCGGACATGGCGGTGGCGAAGGCCACACCCGGCAGCGCCACCAGAAGGATCAGCGGCATGACGCGCAGATAGGCGCTGCGGTAGCGGTCGGGCTCGTCCTTCAGCCGCGAAAGCGCGGGAACCATCACCTTCGACAGCGGATTGGTGATCTGGCTGAGCGGGAAGAGCAGCAGCTTGTAGGCGCGGTCGTAGAGGCCGAGCTGGGCCTCGCCCCAATATTTGCCGATCAGCACGTTGTCGAGGTTGCGAGCGAAGAAATTGGCGAAGTTGAAGCCGGTGATGCCGGCCCCGAAATGGATCAACTGGCTGATGCCCTCCACCTTGCGCGGCAGCCCGGGACGCCAGCGCGAGGACACCCAATAGCAGAGCGTCGGCAGCACGGCGCCGGTCAGCGTGCCGGCGAAAAGCGCCCAGTAGGAGCGGTCGATGAAGGTCCAGGCGATCGAAACGACAAGGCCGGAAACGGCGCTGGCGACATCGATGATGGCGAGCCGGGTAAACTCCATGCGGCGCGTCATCAGCGCCAGATGCTGGGCGCCGAGGCCGTAGGCCATGATCTGCAGGCCGAACGCGGCGACCAGCCCCGTCACGCGCGGTTCGCCGTAGAAGGCGGCCACCAAGGGGGCCGCCCCGGCAAGCACGCAGGCCAGCACCGCGCTCACCGCGGTGTTGATCCAGAAGAGGTAGTTGACCTCCTCGTGCCGGATGCCGGTTTTCTGGATCGTCGCCTGGGTCAGGCCGAAATCCTGGAACAGCGCGATGAAGGCGAGCACCGGCGCGCACATCGCCACCACGCCGAAATCCTGCGGCGACAACAGCCGCGACAGCACGATGACGGACACGATCTGGGTGGCGACCCGCACACCCTGCGCCATCGCGGTGACGACGGCGCCGCGCCCGACCGATCTGCGCAGTGAGCCCTCGGGCGGATCGAATGCACTGGTTTCCAAATTCAGGATTCCTGATTCTGCTCCGGTCCGACATCGTCATGACCGGCGCCCACCGCCGAGAACAAACTACCGCAAGACGTTTTTGCAGTGCAACAAAAAATGTGCATCATTTACTAACGCCGCACCAAAAATGTTGCGATGCAGCAAAAGCTGTACTACCTTTCTCACGGGTGGCGGGCCCAACAGCGGTCGAGTTTCATGCTGCATGTCTTGTACCTTGTGCATGACGTATCCGATCCGGCCGTGCGCCGAAGGGTCAAAATGCTCAGGGCAGGCGGCGCCAGGATTACCCTGGCGGGCTTCCGTCGCACCACCAGTCCGATCGCCGAGATCGAAGGCCTCGATCCGGTCGACCTCGGCCTGACGCGCGATGGTCGATTCGCGCAGCGCATCGGCGCGGTGGCCAAGGCCGCTGTATCGATCGGCGCCAAGCTCAGCGCCGTGGCGCGACCCGATCTGATCATCGCGCGCAACCTCGAAATGCTGGCGCTTGCCCGCCGCGCGAACCAGGCTTTCGGCGCCGGCGTGCCGATCGTCTACGAATGCCTGGACATCCATCGGTTGGTGTTGCGCAACGACCTGATCGGCAAGACGCTGCGCGGCGCCGAACGCCATCTCGCCCGCGACGTGAAGCTGCTGGTGACCAGTTCCCCCGCCTTCATCGCCAACTATTTCAAACCGTTCGGGCAAATCGCCGCACCGGTCGAACTGATCGAGAACAAGTATTTCGACACCATGCCGGTGCCGGTGGACGATCTGCTTGAGAGCGCCCCCCCGGTGGCGCCGCCCTGGCGCATCGGCTGGTTCGGCGCGCTCAGATGCCGGCGCTCGCTGGAACTGCTGGCCGAATTCACCCGCCGGCAAAACGGACGCTTCGAGGTGGTGCTCAGGGGCCGTCCGGCGCTGTCCGAATTTCCGGATTTTCATGCCTTCGTCGAAGCCGAGCCTTGGCTTTCCTTTCGCGGTCCCTACCGCAATCCGGAGGACATGGCGGCGATCTACCGGGAGGCGCATTTCTCTTGGGCGATCGATTTCTTCGAGCAAGGCCAGAATTCCGAATGGCTGCTTCCCAACCGCCTTTACGAAGGCTGCCGCTTCGGCGCCGTGCCGATTTCGATGGCGGGCACCGAAACAGGCCGCTTCCTCAAGCAGCAGGACATCGGCGTGCTTTTGTCGGAAGCCACGCCCGAGGGACTCGAAACCACGCTCGGCCAGATGGGCCAGGAGCGCTACGGCAAGCTGAAGTCGCGGGTGCTGGCCTGCAATCCGAGGACCTGGAGCTACGACCGCAGCGATTGCCTGGCCTTTGTCGACAAGCTGCGCGGCCTGGCCGCCATCGACGGAACCTTCGCGGCCGAGGCGCTGGCATAGGATGGCTGAGAATGGACAAACGCCGATGACGCAGACCACGGCATCGAGCCTGATCGTCGTTCCATGCCTCAACGAGGCCGCCCATATCGGCGCGCTGCTCGGCCAGTTGCGGCCGGCTGCCGCAAGGTTGGGCGCCCGCATTGTCGTCGCCGACGGCGGCAGCACCGACGGCACGCAAGGCATCGTCGAAAAGGCTGCTGCCGAAGACCCTCGGGTCATCCTGCTCGCCAATCCGAAGCGGATACAAAGTGCCGCCATCAACCTGGCGGTGGCGACGTTCGGCGACGATGCCGAATATCTCATCCGCATCGACGCGCATGGCGGCTATCCCGCCGACTATTGCGACAGGCTGATCGAGGAAGCGCTTGCCACCGGCGCTGATTCGGTCGTCGTCTCGATGCTGACCAGCGGCACCGGCGCGGTGCAGAAGGCTGCGGCCGCCGCGCAGAATTCCAAGCTCGGCACCGGCGGCTCGAAGCATCGCCACATGTCGGCCGGCGAGTGGGTCGACCACGGTCACCACGCGCTCATGCGCATCGCCGCCTTCAGGGCGGTCGGCGGCTATGACGAGAGCTTCAGCCACAACGAGGACGCCGAGCTCGACTATCGGCTGCGCCGGGCCGGCTACCGCATCTGGATGAGCGGCAGCACCCACATGGTCTATTATCCGCGTTCCACGTTGAAGAGCCTCTATTTCCAGTATCTGGGCTATGGCCGCGGCCGCGCCAAGAACGTGCTGAAGCACCGCATGGTGCCGAAGGTGCGGCAGATGATCCCGCTGCTGGTCGCGCCCGTCGTTCTCTTGGCGTTCTTTTCCTTCGTCTCCTGGCTGGCAGCCGTGCCCTTCCTGCTTTGGGCGGCCGTGTGCCTCGGCTACGGCCTGGTCACCGCCATCCGCCAGCGCAACCCGGGCATAGCGCTGGCCGGCGTTTCGGCGATGGTCATGCATTTCGGCTGGTCCGTGGGCTTTTGGCAGCAGCTCCTGACGCCTCGATCGCAGCGGAAGGTGGCATGATGGCCGGCCGTTCCATCGACATTTGCATCTGCACGTTCCGCCGGCCGGAGCTTGCCGACACGCTGCGCTCCATTGCCGCGCTGGAGAAGCCAGCCGGCTTCGAGATCGGCATCGTCGTTGCCGACAATGACGATGAGCCGAGCGCGCAGTCGCTGGTGAAGGCCTTGGCGCAGGAGCTGAAGCTGCCGATCCGCTATCGCCACGCGCCGGAGCGCAACATTTCGATCGCCCGCAACGCCTGCCTCGATGCCAGCGTATCGGACTTCGTGGCTTTCATCGACGACGACGAGACGGCTACGCCGGATTGGCTCGTCGAACTTGTCGCGACCGCGGAGGCGACCGGCGCGACGGCCGTGCTCGGACCGGTTCGCGCAACCTATCGTCCGGATGCGCCGGAGTGGATGCGCAAGGGCGATTTCCACTCGACCCTTCCTGTCTGGGTGCGCGGCGAGATCCGCACCGGCTACACTTGCAACGTCCTGCTCAGCATGGCCGAGGAGAGCCTGCGCAGCCGGCGTTTCAGCCTGGCGCGCGGCCAGACCGGCGGCGAGGATACCGAGTTCTTCGATCATATGGCCAAGGCCGGCGGGCGTATCGCTTTTGCCCCGAAGGCCTTTGTCGACGAGGTGGTGCCGCGTTCCAGGGCGGCCTTCGACTGGCTGCGCCGCCGCCGCTTCCGCTTCGGACAGACGCATGGCCACCTCATCGGACGCAACGCCGGCGGCGTGCGCCGCATCGGTCAGGTCGGCCTCGCTTCCGCCAAGGCGGCCTATTGCTTCGGCATGGCGCTGTTGACGGCGGTCAGCCCGGTGCGACGGAACCGCAGCGTGCTGCGCGGCATTATGCATGTCGGCGTCGTCAGCGGTTTGGTCGGCGTTCGCGAAATCCGCCAATACGGCCTCACACCGCAGGAAGGGGACAAGCGTGCAGCCTGACGTCAGCTTCGTCATCGCCGCTTACAACGCCGAGGCGACCCTTGACCGGGCTATCGTCAGCGCGATGGCGCAGCGCGACGTCACGATCGAGGTCATCGTCGTCGACGACCGCTCGAGCGACCGCACGCTCGATATCGCCCGCGCCTATCCCGAAGACATCGTGAAGGTGGTCGCGCTTCCTGCCAACCGGGGCCCTGGCGGCGCCAGGAATGCCGGGCTCGATCTCGCCCGCGGCCGCTGGGTGGCGGTGCTCGATTCCGACGATGCCGTCTTGCCCGGCAGGCTGGCGGCGATGATCGCGCGGGCGGAAATGGCAGGCGCCGAGATCGCCGTCGACAATGTTCAGGTCGTGCGCGAGGATGGCACGCCCGACGACATCATGTTCCCGACCGCCTATCTCGAAGCGCTGCGCGAGATCTCGCTTGCCGACTATATCGCCGGCAACGTGGTCTTCGAGTCGCGCTTCAACCTCGGCTATCTGAAGCCGATCTTCCGGCGCCGGTTCCTGGACGAAAACCAGCTTCGATACGACGAGGATTTGCGCATCGGCGAAGACTACATTCTTTTGGCCAGCGCGTTGGCCAAGGGCGGCCGCTGCGTGGTCGAGCCGACCACCGGCTATGTCTACCACATCCGCACCGGCTCGATCTCACGCGTGCTCGAGCTGCATCATGTCGAAGCGATGGCTAAAGCCGACGCCGCCTTCGCCGCGGCGCACTTTATGGACCACAGCGCCAGAATGGCTTTCGCAAGGCGCGGCCGCAGCCTGCGCAAGGCGGCGTCGTTCCTGTCATTGGTCCAGCACATCAAGGCGCGTGCGCCGCTCAAGGCGATACGCACGGCGCTCAGCGATCCGGCCGCGGTCAGGCATATGTCGATGCCGATCGCGGTCCGGCTGAGAAGGGTTGCGGCACAATTAGCCGCAGGGACGGGGAGGTGAAGCATGCGGGCGGATGGAATGAATTTTCATAGCCAGCGATAGGTTTGAAATCGATCTCCTCAGAAGGAATAAGCGATGCAGAAAGTCAGGAAGGCAGTCATACCGGTGGCAGGGCTCGGAACGCGGTTCCTGCCGGCGACCAAGTCGATGCCGAAGGAAATGCTGCCCGTCGTCGACAAGCCTGTCGTGCAATATGCCGTGGACGAGGCGTTCGAGGCCGGCATCGAGCACATCGTCTTCGTCACCGGCCGCAACAAGGCGGTCATCGAAGACTATTTCGACCTGCATCCGGAATTGATCGGAACGCTCGAGCAGACCGGCAAGAAGGCGCAGCTCCAGTCGCTGGAAAGCCTGCTCCCGGTGGCCGGCGCCACCAGCTTCATCCGCCAGCAGTCGCCGCATGGCCTCGGCCACGCCGTATGGTGCGCGCGCGATGTGATCGGCAACGAGCCCTTCGCCCTGCTGCTCCCCGACATGGTGTCCTTCGGGACGCCGGGCTGCCTCGCGGAAACCGTCGACCTCTATCAGCGGACCGGCGGCAACGTCATCGCTGTCGAGCGCTGCGATCCTTCGGAAACCGGCAAATACGGCATCGTCGGCCGCGGCGCCGAGGTAGCCTCAGGCTTCGAGGTGACCGCCATGGTCGAGAAGCCGGCCCCTGCCAAAGCGCCGTCGAACTTCTACATCAACGGCCGCTACATCCTGCAGCCTGAGATATTCTCCCTGCTCGGCACGCAGCAGCGCGGCGCAGGCAACGAGATTCAGCTCACCGACGCCATGGTTCGCCTGGCCGAGAGCCAGCCGTTCTATGCCCAGCCCTTCAACGGTCGCATGTTCGACTGCGGCTCCAAGGAAGGTTTCATCGAGGCCACCATCGCCTTTGCTCTGGCGCGCGACGACATGAAAGGACCAGTCTTCGAAATGCTGCAGCAATTCGTCCGGTCGCACGAGCGCCGGGAAGTAGCCGCATAATGCCCAAATTTTGGGTGCATATGCGAAATCGCGATGGCGCGACAGCCGCGCAAGCGCTTGGCCTTCTTGGCCAGGCGCCCCGTGGCACGAATGTTGCGTGGTCTTTTCTGGTAACGACGCCACTCTTCGAAGGCCGGTAGCGCCTGCAACCTGGAATTGGACCGAAGATGAATTATGCCAACTTTCCTCTCGACAAGAGGATGCCATTGCCCAACGCCGAAGCGGAAAAGGGTGAAGACTTCATCGACGTCGAGCGTCTGCTTGGCATGGCGGCCCGGCAGGCCAAGGTGGTGGCGGTCTGCGCCATCATCGGTTTGTTCCTGGGCGTGATCTACCTGCAGACCACGCCCAAACAATTCACGTCCGTCTCGAGCGTGCTGATCGACGAGGGCCTGAACAAGGTCGTGGACGACATTTCGGCGGCCAATGCCACGGTACAGACGGACGCGACCATCCTCAGCCAGATAGAAATTCTCAACTCGGCGCGGCTGGCGTCGGTGGTCGTCGACAAGCTGAAGCTCGACCAGAACGACGAGTTCATGTATCCGCCGCAATCGGCCCTTGCCAAGGGCATCGGTTTCCTGCGCGGCGTGGTTTCCTATTTTCGCGGCGGCTCGGGCACGGATGACATCCCCGGGATCCAGAATGTCGACGCCGCGACGCGCCAGGCAATGATCACCGCCGCCCGTCACGACTATGCGGTCCTCAAGCTGCAGACCGACTTGATGGCGGATCGCGTCGGCCGCAGCAACGTCATCACCTTGGGCTATCAGTCGGCGAATCCGGCCCTCGCGACGTCCATCACCAAGGCCTATGCCGAGGCCTACCTCGCCGATCAGCTCAATGCCAGCTTCGACGCCACCGAGCGCGCGGCCGTCTGGCTGCAGGGCAGGCTGACCGAGCTTCGTCAGAGCTCGCAGCAGGCCGCCATGGAGGTCGAGAAATTCAGGGCCGAACACGGTCTGTCCGCAAACAGCGACGGCCAGTTGATCAGCGGCAAGCAGCTTTCCGACCTCAACGCCCAGCTCATCATCGCGCAGGCCGATACCGCGCGCGCCAGCGCCCGCTACCAGCAGTACAAGGCGATCGTCGACAGCGGCTCCGAGAATGCCTTCAACGATTCGGCGATCGCATCCGATCAGCCGAGCAGCTCGGTCATCATCGGGCTCAAGACCCGTTATCTCGCCGTCTCCAAGCGGCTGCAGGATGTCGAGGCGAATTTCGGCAAGGACCACCCCCAGGCGGTGGCGCTCGCCAAGGAGAAGGCCGATGTGTCGGCGCAGATCTTCGGGCAGTTGAAGCAGATCACCGAAAGCTATCGCAACGACTTTCAAGTGGCGCAGGCGCGCGAGGCCGAGCTCAGGCAGAAGATCACGACCGCTGCCGGCCAGAGCTCGGCCGACAACGAGTCGCAGGTGAGGCTGAGGGAACTCGACCAGCAGGCGCAGGCGCTGTCCACGCTCTACCAGACCTTCCTCGGCCGCTATCAGGAAGCCTCGCAGCAGCAGTCTTTCCCCGTCGGCAAGGTCCGCATCATCTCGGACGCGAACATGCCGCTTGCCGCGTCAAGCCCGCGCACCATCAGGGTGTTGGCGCTCTCGCTGGTGCTTGGCCTTATGCTCGGTGCCGGCTTCGGTGGCCTCAACGAATTCAACGAGCGCTTCTTCCGCACGGGCGAGGACATTCGCGACCGCGTCGGCCTGAAGTTCCTCGGCTACCTGCCCACGATCGGCGGCGGCAAGGCCAAGGAGACGAAGCCGGACGACCTGCCGGCCGACGGCAAGGTCACCAGCCTGTCCGCCGCCGAGAAACGGGCGCGCATGCGGGTGAGCCTCGATGCGCCGGCCTCGATGTTCGCCGAGACGCTTCGCAATGCCAAGATCGCCTTCGATGTCGTGATGGAGGACAAGGGCAGCCGCGTGATCGGCGTTGTCTCGGTCCTGCCCGGCGAAGGCAAGTCGACCGTGGCGGCGAACCTCGCTGGCCTGCTTGCCGCCAACGGCGCCAGGACATTGCTGATCGATGGCGACCTGCGCAATCCCGGCCTCAGCCGCAGTCTTGGCATGGAAGCCGAGCACGGGCTGATGGAGGCGGTGGTCAACGGGCAGACCTGGCAGTCGGTCGGCAAGGTCGACCGCCAGACCAAGCTGGCGATCATCCCCGCCGTGCTGCGTGGCCAGTTTTCGCACACCAGCGAGCTTCTGGGCTCGTCCGGCATGCGCCGCTTCATCGAGAACGCCCGGGAGACCTTCGAATACGTCATCGTCGACCTGCCGCCGCTCGGGCCCGTGGTCGACGCCAAGGCCTTCGCGCCGCTGGTCGACGGTTTCGTGCTCGTCACCGAATGGGGCCGCACGCCACGCGCCATGGTGCGCTCGATGCTGGAGCAGGAGCCCTATATCGCCGACAAGATCGTCGGCGCGGTGCTCAACAAGGTCGAGCTGAAGAAGCTGGCGAAATACGGCTCGCTCGGCGGCTCGGAAAGGTTCTTCGACCGCTACTCGAGTTATTACCTGGAGAAGTCGGACGCGCGCGCCAAGCAGGCCGCCTAGTCGTGACTATCGCGCGCCTGGGGCGAGGATTGACGCGCGACAAGTGAGACAACAGCTTCACGGATCCAGCGTTGGCCGCTGTGTCCGTGATTGCGCTCATGCCACACCATTCCCACAGCAAAGCCTTCAACGGGGAGTGGACAGTCCATCACTTCAAGCTGGTCCGCCGAGTTGCGTACCAGCCGTTCCGGGACCAGCGCCACGAAGTCCGAGCGAGACACGATCTCGGGGACAAACAGGAACGAAGCCGCAGAGAGCACCACGTTGCGCTTGTGTCCGAGAGCAGCCAAAGCGCTGTCCAACGGCGTCACGAAGCTGCCTCCGTCCAAAGATACGATCACTTGCTCTAGCTCAGCAAATTCAGCGACCGTGATTCCGTCCCGCAGCCGTGGATGCTTCCGGCGGCCGATGAGCACATAGCGCTCGTCGAACAGATGGCGAGTGCGAAGACTTGGCGAGGCCGCCTGCGGCGTCATGAGTGCCAAATCCACGTCGCCGCGCGCCATCTGCGCTTCTAACTGCGCCACGTCCAGATTGCGGATCGCGACTCGAACACCGGGCGCTCGCGTCCTGAGTTCCACAACGAGCGGCTTGACCACGGCCGCTTGTAGATAGTCCGTGCAAGCGATTGCGAAGGTTAGGTTGGCCTTCGCCGGATCGAAGTTCCTATGCGAAGCGACCGTGGCGCGAACTTGATCAAGGGCCTGGCGCAACGGATCGAGCAACTCCATTGCTTTGACCGTCGGCGTCATACCTCGCTGGGCAGGAATTAGCAGCGGGTCATCGAACTCGCGCCTGAGACGGTTCAGCTGGGCGCTTACCGCGGGTTGGCTCAGGTGCAGTCGGGCAGCCGCCTTCGTGACGTTCCGCTCCACCAGCAGCGTCTCCAGGGTAACCAACAGATTGAGGTCCAGGCGCTTGGTATTCACAGGACGGATAGTAGCCGAACATTTTTATAATTTCCAATATAGCTCGCGCCAGCCGAGACTCCGTGGTCAAGGCCGACACGCGGCGCGTCCGAGGCCGTGGTGGAGGTCGATCGGGGGCGGAAAGCGGTTCCGCCCACAACCAGGATAATCAGCATGAGCCAAGCCGATACTTCCAAACCTCTGATCACCGTTGTTGGTGCCTCGAGCAAGCAAGGCCGTAGCGTCGCCAACTCCTTGCTCGACAGTGGGCGCTACCGGGTACGCGCCCTGACGCGGCGCCTCGACAGCCAACCCGCGCAGGCCTTGGCGAAGAAGGGTGCCGAGGTCGTGGTGGCGCCTCTTGAGCTCGGCAGGCAGACCGATCTGACCGAAGCAATGAAAGGCTCGGCTGGGGCATTCTTGATGACGCCGCCCATCGTCAAGGTGCCGCCGGCGGAACCCGAACTTAGCCTGGGCAAGGAGTTGGCCGATGCGGCGGTGGCCGCTGGCGTTGAGCACGTGGTGTTCAGCGGACTCGAAAATGTCGAAGCCATCACCGGCGGCACCAAGTGGGCGCCACATTTCACGGACAAGGCAAAGGTAGAGGACTATATTCGCGGCTTGCCCGTCCGTAGTTCGTTTGTGTATCTGGCGTTTTACTACACAAACTTCCTGGAATACTACGTGCCGCGGGGCGGGGAGGACGGCATAACGTTTGCCATATACTTGCCGCCGGATATCCCCATGCCCTTCTGTGATCCGCTCACCGCGGCCGGCCCGCCGGTGCGCGAGATCTTTGACCACCCGGTGCGATACGCTGGCGAGGTTCTGCCTGTGATCGGCGAGTTTATCTCGGCGCAACAAATGGTGGACACGTTTGTGCGGGTCGCCGGAAAGCGCGCGCATTATGCGTCCGCCTATTCGCGTGAAGACCTGTTACGCCATTTTCCGGGTTTCGCCGACAATGAGCATCTCGTACGCGAGTTGGTGGGTATGGTCGAATACGCCGTCGAATATGGCTACTACGCCCCTGAGCGCGATCTGACCTGGAGTCGGAAAATCGATCCGGATGCTGTGACTTGGGAACAGATCCTCAAGCGCAGCAAGTGGCAGGGCGACTTGCTGTCCTTTGGCGCCGCTCCAGATGCCGAGCTTGCGCCGACCTGAGAGTGGTGAAACCGTGCCTGCGCCATGACGGTGTCGCCGAGCGTTTCGTCTTCCGGAGCTCGGAGCGGCCCGAACTACTCTAAGGAACTCTCCCTCAGTCCTTGCTCGATAGCATCCGGCCATATTTGCCGACGATCCTGACGGCCGTCAGCCGACCGGTCTCGAAGGCGCCGGTGTCGATGTCGAGCCGGCGTCCGTCGAGTTTCGGAACGTCCACGATGGTGTGTCCATGCACCACCCACCGATCGAGGCGATGTACGGCGCGGAAGAACTCCTCACGGATATTGAGCAGGTCGGCCTCGTCCTGCGCCTCCAGCGCGATGCCGGGCCTGATGCCGGCATGAACGAAGACGAAGTTGTCCGAACAGACCATCACCGGCAGCGTGCGCATGAAGGCGACGTGGGCGGCCGGGATGGCCGCGCGGATGCGCGCGTCCACCTCGTCGCTTGAACCGTAGAGGTCTGCCAGCCGCTCCGGATCGACGCCGTAGGAGAACAGCGTCTCCCGTCCGCCGACGCGGAGCCAAGGCTCCCGCGAGAGATAGCCGTCGAGATAGGCGAGCATCGCCACCTCGTGGTTTCCGGCCAGTGAGACGCGCAGGAAGCCTTTCGGCGGCGGCGCCATGAGATGTTCGATCACGCGGCGCGATTGCGGCCCGCGGTCGACATAGTCGCCGAGCATGATGATGATCTTGCGGCCGCGGAACTGCTGCGCGTCGAGCTGGATCTTCTGCTCCAGCGCGCGCAGCTCGTCATGGCAGCCATGCACATCGCCGATCGCGTAGATCACCGTGTCGCGCATATCCATCACCAGCCGTTCGCGCGGCAAGGGTCGGGGTCGTCTCGATCGCTGGAACAGGCTCACGGGTTGAGGCTCGGGTACTCGCACTGGAATGCGCCTCGATATCACGCCGAATGCAAACAATTCCACACCGACGGCAACGCACCGCCGCTGCGGGAACTGGCGATGTTTTGTCTCAGGCAGCCCTGAGCCGGTAGCGGAAAAGCGTGTGGTCGAGCAGAAGCCGGACGCGCGGCTCGGCCTCGGCCGCCACCAGCCAGCTTGCGGCGATCATGGCTGCTCCGACGACCGGGATCGAGACGAGGTAGGGCACGCCTGCCCGGATCAGGGCGCCGAGCATCGCCGCGCCGACGACGTCGTGGATGAGATAGAGCGGATAGGTCATCAGCCCGATCCGGCGCCAGCCGCGCCAGGAAAGATCGAGCCTGAGCGACCACGCCATCAGCGCCACCGCGGCGAGGAAGACGATGACCGGCGGCGCGTAAGGCATCGCGGCTTCCACCTTGATGCTGTGCACGTCGACGGAGCTGACGATCTGCAGCACGCCGCCGACGAGGAACAGAGCAATGAAGCCGAGGCGCGGGATGGTCACCGCCTTGAAGCGCATCAGCCACAGCAGCACGCCGACGGCAAAGAAAGCGCCGTGATGCACCAGGGTGAGCTGCAGCCAGCGCGTCTCCGCGAAATCGGTCCAGCCGAAAGCGAAATAGAGGCACCAGAACAGCGTGCTGCCGAGGCCGATAATGACGGCGACGGCTTCCATAAGATCGAAGCGGCCAAGCCGCAGCAGGATCCAGACGATGGCGTAGAAAGCGATCTCGATGCCGAGCGTCCAGTAGACGCTGTCCACCCATGGCTCGAAAGGCACGAACAGCGCGGTGCGGGCAAGCCGCACCACCGTGTCCGTCGGCCAGGAAAGGCCGACCAGCAACAGCACGATCGCCGAGATCGGCGCGCAGACCCAGACCGCCGGCGCCAGCCGCCTGACGCGCGCCTCGAAGAACTTCAAGGGCGTCGAATTCTCCGCGCTGAAGGCAATGACAAAGCCGCTGATGACGAAGAACACCTGCACGCCGACCCAGCCTGAGCCGACGAAGGCCATCTCGGGGTGAGCCGGGATGCCGCCGGTGGCGCGTGCCGAGACACCGCCCGGAAACGCCCATACCCAGAAGCCGTAGTGATAGAACATCACCATGACGGCGGCCAGGAAACGCAATATGTCGACGCCGCCGAATGTCGTTTTGTGCTGAGCCATGCCGTGCCTTCGGAACGGCCCCCCAAGACGAACTTTAGGGTCTGTTGCTGCATTGCACAACAGGCGATTGCAGTGCGGGACGAATTCATGAGACCGCCCGCCGTTGCAACCCGCTATCGAGGTGGCGACGCGGCTAGATCCCGATGCCGCGTCCCTTGAGCGCCGCCGTGATCTCATCGAGGATTGCAGGATCGTCGATGGTCGCCGGCATGGCCCATTCCTCCTTATCGGCGATCTTCTGCATCGTGCCGCGCAGGATCTTGCCGGAGCGCGTCTTCGGCAGGCGTTTGATCGTCACCACCGTCTTCAAGGCGGCGACCGGACCGATCCTTTCACGCACCAGGCCCACCACCTCGCTTTCGATGGCGCCGGTGTCGCGCGACACCCCGGCATTGAGCACGACGAAGCCGAGCGGCACCTGACCCTTCATCGCATCGGCGATGCCGATGACCGCGCATTCGGCGACATCCGGATGCGCGGCCAGCACCTCCTCCATCGCGCCGGTCGAAAGCCGGTGGCCGGCGACGTTGATGATGTCGTCGGTGCGGGCCATGACATAGAGATAACCGTCCTCGTCCACCATGCCGGCGTCGGCCGTCTTGTAGAAACCGGGGAACTCCTCGAGATAGGCCTGACGGAAGCGGGCGTCGGCATTCCAGAGCGTCGGCAGGCAGCCCGCCGGCAGCGGCAGCTTGACCACGACGTTGCCGAGCCTGCCGCGCGCCACCTCATGGCCGGCGTCGTCGAGAATGCGGATGTCGTAGCCCGGCATCGGCACGCCGGGCGAGCCGTATTTCACCGGCAAAAGTCCGAGCCCGGCCGGGTTGATCGTCATCGGCGAGCCGGTCTCGGTCTGCCACCAATGGTCGACGACCGGACGGTCGAGCTTCTGCTCCGCCCATTTGATGGTTTCCGGATCGGCGCGCTCGCCGGCGAGGAAAAGGGTGCGGAATTTCGACAGGTCGTACTTCGACACAAACTCGCCCCTGGGGTCCTGTCCCTTGATGGCGCGGAAGGCGGTCGGCGCCGTGAACAGCGCCACCACGCCGTGCTCCGCTATCACCCGCCAGTAGGTGCCGGCGTCCGGCGTGCCGATCGGCTTGCCTTCGAAGAGCACGCTGGTGCAGCCATGCAGCAGCGGTCCGTAGACGATGTAGGAATGGCCGACCACCCAGCCGACGTCGGAGGCAGCCCAGAACACTTCGCCGGGCTTGACGCCGAACTCATTGTCCATCGTCCATTTCAGCGCAACCATGTGGCCGCCATTGTCGCGCACGATGCCTTTCGGCTGCCCGGTCGTACCGGAGGTGTAGATGATGTAGAGCGGGTCGGTGGCTAGAACCGGCACGCAGTCGACATTGGCGCCGGCCGCGCGTTCACGCGCTACAGCATCGGCATAGTCGATGTCGTAATTGTCCTTCATCTCGCAGCGCAACTGCTCGCGCTGCAGGATCAGGCAGGCGTCGGGCTTGTGCTTCGACATCTCGATCGCCTTGTCGAGCAGCGGCTTGTAGGCGACGACGCGTCCAGGCTCCAGGCCGCAGGATGCCGAGATGATCAGCTTCGGTTTGGCATCGTCGATGCGGGTGGCGAGCTCATGCGAGGCGAAGCCGCCGAAGACCACCGAATGCACGGCGCCGATGCGGGAACAGGCGAGCATGGCGAAGGCGGCCTCGGCCACCATCGGCATGTAGATGATGACGCGGTCGCCCTTGCCGACGCCGCGGTTCTTGAGCACGGAGGCCAGCGCAACCACTTCGCGCTTTAATTCGGCATAGGTGAATTTCCGCACCGTGCCGGTGATCGGGCTGTCGTGGATCAGCGCCAACTGGTCGGCGCGGCCGCCCGCCACGTGGCGGTCGATGGCGTTGAAGCAGGTGTTGCAGGTGGCGCCGACGAACCAGCGGCCATAGACGCCTGATGCGGGATCGAAGACGCTTTCGGCCGGTGAATACCAGTCGATCGCCTTGGCTGCCTCGGCCCAGAACCCTACGGGGTCGCGTTTCCAGCCCGCATAGACTTCGTGGTAGCGTGAGGCCATCGACTTTTCCTCCCCAGGAACGATTTACCGTCTTGCAATAGACTAAGCCGCTTCTCGCAGCCATGTCTTCCTGCATTTTGGTCGACGTCGCCGGCAAATTTCTGCGAGCGGCGCTCCCCGTTGAAGCGCCGTTCTGGCTGTCCGGCATCGAAGTCGGCTTACAGCGGCAGTGCCGCAAGCATCAGCCCCACGCCACCGGCGATCAAGATGGCAGCCGCCAATGCTTTCCGATGGCGCTCGAAAGTCGTCGGGGCCCGATCCCAATTGTAACGCATACTGTTCACCCCTCAAAAAACCCGGCCGGTTTCTAGCTTACCTAGGGGCAGTAAGGCAACACCGGACCTATTCGCCTCGCTTGACAGTGGGCGCGGCCACCCGTCATTTTTGGCGCCGTGGACTGTTCTCGGGGGATTTTCCAATGAAGAGAACTTACGAAAAGCCGGTTCTGGTCAAGCGCGAAAAGCTATCGAGCGTCGTGGCGGACCTCGTAAGCGGTCCGATAGGTGTGACAGACTAGTCCCCTGACTGCCCGATATCAGGCAATGGACAGCGCCACGGCGCCGCGCTAATTCCTCTCTCGGGCAAAAGGGAGCGGGCGCATGGTTGAAATCGCCTCTGAAACGGTTCTGCGGATGGCGGACGACGCCTCCGTCCAGCATGTCGGCGACGGTGCCGTCGTGCTTCTGGCGCGCAGCGGCCAGCTCTATACCTGCAACGGCACGACCGAAGCGTTCCTCGACAAGGTCGACGGCGCCCGCAACCTCGATCAGATCGTCGACCTCTTGTCGGACGAATTCGAGATCGACAAGGCGACGCTCGACGAGGACATGGCGGCGCTCGCCGCCGAACTGGTGGCGGAAGGCATCCTCGCCGACCCGGGCGCGTGATGGCCGACGGACCGTTCCTGCGCGCGTTGTTCCGCACCCATTTGTGGCTTAGCGCCCGGCTGATGCCGGTGCTGATCGGCCAGCGCGACTTCGAGAGCGTGCTGAAATGGGCGCCGCTCGACGCGCCCACGCCTTATCGGGGCCTGCCTTCGGCCTACATCGTCACCAGCGTCAATCGCACGGTCCGGCATCCCTGGCTGATGCGCGACCGCAGGTGCCTGCGGGAAGGGTTGCTCGGTTTCCGCTTCCTGCGCATGGCCGGTTTCGATCCCGAGCTGCGCTTCGGCGTCGATTCGAAATCGATGCATGCGCCGCGCCTGTCGGCGCATTGCTGGGTGTGCCTCGACGGCAAGCCGGTGGTCAGTGACAGCCTGCCCGGCATGGTTGAGATCTATCGCCACCATGCCGACGCTGCCGGGGCGCGCGCTACTTGAGTAGCACGGCAACCACCTTCTGCTATGACCTCAACGGCCAGGTCATCAGCATATCCGCGTCGCGCGCCGAGCTCTGGCCAAGCTTCGACCTGATGCTCGGCACCTTGCGCGTCAGCGACCCCGTCGAACCCGGCTTTCGCATCAATATCGTCGAAACGTCGGCGCTGCCGGAAAGCCCGGAGGGGAAGCTCGCTTTCGACGGCGAGGTGCCGCTGGACGGCCATTGCCGGCTGATCGACGGTGGCGGCATCGTTCACCTGATCTTCCCTGCTCTTCAGATGGCCTCGGTCCATGCCGGCGAAGGCTGGGCTGAAATCCGTGTGCATCCCGACAGCAAAGTCAAATGGACATTGCTGATGATGGTGCTGGATGCCGCGCTCGATGCGGGCGGACAGCACATGCTCCACACCGCCGGCCTCACTCTGCCGGACCGCGACGGCCTGGTTCTCATCCACGCCCCGAGCGGCACCGGCAAGTCGACGACATCGCTGGCACTGGCATCGCAAGGCTTCGGCCTTTGCTCGGACGATGTCATGATATTGCGGGCGGCATCGGATGGCATCACGGCCTGGGGCATGCCGCGCAAAGTGAAGGTCCATCGCAACACCGCGGCTATGCTGCCGTTCATTGCTCCCTGTCTCGGCGACAGATGGGACGCCGAAGGCGAGCAGGCCGTCCCGCTGGAGCGTCTTGCCGAAATCATCCGCATCGAGGACACGATCGCGAGACCGGTTTCGGCGCTCCTTCATCTTGCGCGTTCGGCCAACGCCGAAACCCGGCTGCTGCCCATGGCCAGGACCGATGCGATGGTGGCTTTGGCCACCGACAATGTCAGGACCGGCATGACCGGTCTCTTGGCGATGCACAAACGGCGCATGGCGATGATCGCGGGACTGGTCAAGGCGGTCCCGACCTTTACCCTGGAAGTCGGCGGGAACCCGGCGGATGCGGCGGCGCTGATCCGCGCCGCGTTGCCTCTCTAGATTGGGCCTTTGTGGTGATCGATCTTCTCAGGCCGGATAGGGCCTCGGCCGGGCCAACCTTTGGATCCAGCGGAAGGCGTCGCGGCTGAGGCGCGAGCGCATCTTTTCCCGTGAATTAACGCGAAGCAGCATGTTTCCGGTGATCAGCCATTTGGCGAGCCGTATCGAAAGATCGGGCTTGATGTGATTGGCGAGCTCGATGGCGCGTGGTTCGTCGAACAAGCGCCCGGTCACGTTGAGCACCGTCGCCAGCTCGAGCTCGATGCCTGTCATGCGCGCGGCCTCGAGCAGCCGCGCCTCCGCCTCCGGCGACCGCAGCGCGCGCACGCCCTGCAACACATCGACGCAAAGCTGCAGCCGGTGGAATTTGTGGCCGCCGGCCGCGTGAACGATGGCGATGGTGAGCAGCGCCGCCGGCGTGTCGGCCTCGCCGCCGTCGATCGCCTGCAACTCGCGGAAGCCGAGCGACAGCCGCCTGCGCATGCCGGTGTCGTGCACCAGGTTGCCGTGCAGCTCGATCAGCAGGCTGGCGTTTTCCTTCTCCAGCCATTTGAACTCCTGCAGCTCATGCGATTGCGCCTCGCCGCTGGCAAGCTCGAAGCCGCATTCGGCGATCGTCGTGTTGGCCGCGTCGATACCGGCGGGATCGACCAGGATGTCGATGTCGGTGTACGGCCGGTCGGCGGCATGGCGGTAGAGTTTTCGCGCGAAGACCGGTCCCTTGACGATGCGGGCCGCAACGCCTTTCGCCGCCAGCGCCTTCATGATGCGATCGCCGTGATATTGCAGCAGCATCGACTGTCCGGTCGCGATCGTCGCCTGGTCGCGCAACTCGGCGAGCTTCTGCTGCAAGGCGGCATCTTGCGGCAGGTCGGCGTCGCCGCGTTCCCTGAGCTTGCGCAGCATGATCGGCAGCACGCCGTGGAATTCCGCGTTGGCAAGCAACGCCTTCAAGCTGCTCGCCGCAAGATTGCGGCCGCGATCACCCAGCGCTTCGGGATCGGCGAAGTCGAGCAGCAGTTTTTCTTCGGCAGGCGAGAGCGGAGGCAGCATCAACCGGGCAACGTCGCGAATGGCATGCAAATTCGGCGAATATGGTCGCAGAAAAGCCCGCGCGAAGCTACATCCCCCAGCGCAGCGCCGCCGTATGCACCGGCGCGTCCCACAGCGCCGTTGTCTCGTCGTCGAGCATGGCCAGCGTGATCGAGCAGCCGGCCATGTCGAGCGACGTGACATAGGAGCCGACCAGCGAGCGGGCCACCGTCACGCCGCTCCTCTCGAAGATTTTGCGGGCGCTGTTGTACATCAGGTAAAGCTCCATCGACGGCGTGGCGCCGAAGCCGTTGATGAAAAGCAGCGCCGGCCCTTTGGCGCGTTCGCCGAGGTCGCCGGTGATTGCCGTGCAGATCTCCTCGGCGATGGCGTCGGCGCTCTTCAGCGCATCGCGTCGCCTGCCGGGTTCGCCATGGATGCCGACGCCGAATTCCATCTCGCTGTCGCCGATCTCGAATGTCGGCTTGCCCGCCGCCGGCACGGTGCAACTGGTCAGCGCCACGCCCATCGAGCGTGTCGCGCCGTTGACGCGATCGCCGAGCGCCTTGAGCTGAGGCAAGGCCATGCCTTGCTCGGCCGCCGCGCCGAGGATCTTTTCCACCACCAGCGTACCGGCGACGCCGCGCCGCCCGGTCGTATAGGAGGAGTTCTCGACCGCGACGTCGTCATTGGTCACCACCTGCAGCACGCCGTCCGACATTTCGGCGGCCATGTCGAAGTTCATCACGTCGCCTTCGTAGTTCTTGACGATGAACAGGCAGCCGGCGCCGGTGTCGACCGCCTGCACCGCTGCCAGCATCTGGTCCGGCGTCGGCGAGGTGAACACCTGGCCGGGGCAGGCGGCGTCCAGCATGCCGTGGCCGACCAGCCCGCCATGCAGCGGCTCGTGGCCGGAGCCGCCGCCCGAGATCAGCGCCACCTTGCCCGGCTTGAGTTCCTTACGGCGGACGAATTTGTGTTCGTCGCCGAGCATGAGGATGTCCGAATGGGCGGCGGCGAAACCGTCGAGGCTTTCGGTGAGGATCGTATCCACCGTGTTGATGAACTTCTTCATGGCCGTCCTCCCGAACAGGCTTGGAATTGATATACGCAATTCCGAACGGAAAACCGCTGCATACTTTTCCCGGAATTGCTTCAGTCAGCCGCTGCCCTTGCCGGCGATGCTGGTGATCTTCTGGATGAATTCGTTGATCGCCCGGTCGAGCGCAGCGTTCTGCCTGTCGTCGCCGAAATCCGGCACGATGAGCGAGACGTGGCGCGTCTTGCGTGGACCTGAAGTCGCCGACATCTTGCCTGGATGCGCCTGGTGATAGGCGGCCATGAACTGGTCGCGCTCGGCCGGACTGAAATGGCAGACGGAAAAGATAGAGGGCAGATGCTTTGACGGGATCGGTATCGAATAGGCCGGACTGGAGATCTGCGTGACGAAGCTGCGATGCTTGCCGAGCGCATCGGCAAGGCGTTGGCGCATGCCCGATGGCCGCTGGTCGATGACCTGCGACAGGATCGTCTTGTAGGCGCGGATCGCGTCTTCCGAGCCGGCTTCCTGTATCTTGGCTGCCTTGGCCATGCCGCGCTTATACCGAAACGTCCGCGATGGCCGCCTTGGCCATGGCGAGTTGGGCAGGCGCGACCGAAAGATCGCGCAGGCCGGCCTCGAGAAGTGCCGGGATGGCGGCCGGGTCGCCGCCGGCATCGCCGCAAAGGCTGACCGGAATCCCTTTCTCCCGCCCGAAGGCTGCTACCGAAGCGATCAGCCGCAGCACTGCCGGGTGGCGGACCGAATTGAGATGCGCGACCGATGCATTGTCACGTGCCGCCGCCATCACATATTGCGTCAGGTCGTTGGAGCCGATCGAGAAGAACGCGACCTTGGCGAATGCCTCCGGCGCGATGGCGACGGACGGCACTTCGACCATGATGCCGAGCGGCGGCAGCTTATGTGCAACGCCGCGCGCGGCAAACGCCGTCTGCTCCTCGGCGAACAGCGCTGCGGCTTGGGCATACTCCTCGGCGGTGGCGATCATCGGAAACATGACCTTCAGATTGCCGTGTACGGCGGCGCGCAGCAATGCCCGGATTTGCATCCGGAAAATGTCGAGCCTGGCCAGTGACAACCTGATGCCGCGCAGGCCGAGAAACGGGTTGGTTTCCTCGACGGTGAAGCCGGGAACCGGCTTGTCGCCGCCGGCATCGACCGTGCGGATGGTCACCGGCTTGTCGCCTGCCCATTCCAGCACCTTGCGATAAGCGCGGTACTGCGTCTCTTCGTCCGGCAACGACTTGCCGAACAGGAACTCCGTCCGCATCAGGCCGACGCCATCGCAGGTCGCGATGTCGATGCCGTCGACATCGGAAGGGTCGGCGATGTTGACCTGTACGCGCACGGCAGTGCCGGCTTTCGTCGCCGCCGGTTGGGCCAGAAAAGTCTGCGCCTTGCCCTGGCGCGCCGCGAAGGCGGAGGACGACCGGCGAAAGGCTTCGACCTCGGCCGGCGAGGGCGAGAGCACGATGCCGCCATGCTCGGCATCGAGCAGCGCGACCCCCGCGGGTTTTTCCGCCGGGGTGCCGAGGCCGACCACCATCGGCACGCCGCGCGAGCGCGCCAGCATGGCGACGTGGCTGGCCGTGCTGCCGGCCTTGAGCGCGATGCCGCCGCCGCTGCTCCAGTCGGTTTCGAGGAAGCGCGTCGGCGCGATGTCCTCGCCATAGAGGATCGCGCCCGCAGGTGCTGCGGCCTCACCGTGTTCGCTCAAGGCCCACAGCACCTGGTCGCGAATGTCGCGCAGGTCGGCGGCGCGCGCGCGGAAATAATCCTGGTCCGACGCCTCGTAACCGGCGATCTCGACATCCAGCGCTTGCCGCCAGGCAGCATCGGCGGGCTGCCCCAAACCGATCGATCCGAAGGCCGGACCGCTCAGCGCGTCGTCCTCCAGCATGGCGATCTGGAATTCGAGAATGCCGGCGGCATCGCCGTCCGCGGCTTCGACAAGCGAGGTCAGCCGGCTGGCCGCCTTGTCGATTGCCGCCTTCAGCGCTGCTTTCTCCTCCGCCGCGCTCGTCTTGCCTTCATAGACGGCCAAAGGCCGGTCGAGATCGAACAGGGGCCCTTCGGCATAGCCGGCAGAGGCGGGAATGCCCTCAATCCGCATGGCCCGCATTCCTCGCGGATGGCGGATATGGTTTGCCCGTCTCAAGCCGACCGGGCATGATCCCTGTCCTCGTCGAAATCGCGCCGCACCAGGTCGACCAGCGCGCCGACCGCTTGCTCAGCGCCGTCGCCTCGCGCCCTTATGTGCAGCATCGTCCCTTTCGGCGCCTTGGCTGCCATCACCTTGACGATGCTTTTGGCGTCAAACCAGGGACCGTTGGCCGCCACCGCCACCTCCACCTCGGCGGCGAACGACTTGGCGAGCTTGGTGAACTTCACCGAAGGGCGTGCATGCAGGCCCACCTCGTGGGTGATCAGGACAGTGGCTTCGGCGGATGCTGACATTCAGTCGGTTCCCGTTCGTTCACGACGGCGACAATTCATGCGCCGTCGCCACCACTTCCTTGAGCGAGGCGCCGCCGGAAGATTCCGTCGCCGCCATCACCGCGCCCTCGACGATCGGCGCGTTGCAGACGACGATCTTGTGGGAGCGGGGCTCGCCGATCATCTCGACCGCCATCTCGCTGTTGGTCTCGGCGCCGCCGAGATCGACCAGGATCGCGACGCCCGCTTCCGACCAGGCCTTGTCGATCGCGCCCATGATCGCCTCGACGCTCGTGCCGAGCCCGCCATGGCCGTTTCCGCCGCACCACGCAAGCGGCACTTCGTCGCCCACCATCTGGCGCACCATGTCGGCTGTGCCTTCGGCGACCAGCGGCGAATGCGATACGATGACGATACCGACATTGCTCATCAGCGACCCTCGACGGTTTCAGCGACTGCGCGCACCAGAAGCGCGGTCGAGCGCGCCCCGGCGTCCATATGCCCGATCGAGCGCTCTCCCAGGAAGGAGGCCCGCCCGCGCAGGGCCTTCATCGGCACGGTGGCGTCCGCCGCCTTGTCGGCGACATCGGCGATCTCGCTACCCGTCTTGCCTTGCGCCAGCGCCTCATACACCGGTTGCAGCACGTCGAGCATGGTTTTTTGTCCGGGTTGCGATTTGCCGCGCGCGGCGACCGCTTCGACCGCCTTGCCGAATGCCGCCGTCAGCGCGGCACGGTCGGGTGCTGCGGGCAGTTCCTTGCCGAGCGCCATGAACAGCGTGCCGAACAACGGACCCGAAGCGCCGCCGACCGTCATCACCAGCTTGGTGCCGACTGCCTTCAGCGCGTCCGGCAGCGGCTTCGCGGCGATTGCCTCCGCCTCGGCGCGCACGGCCTCGAAGCCGCGCCTCATATTGAGCCCATGGTCACCGTCGCCGATAGCCTGATCGAGCGCGGTCAGCTCGTCGGCATGCGCCGCGACCGTATCCGTCGCCGCCGCGATCAGTCTGGAGAAATCGGAAGCGGCCATTCTCGGTCCTTCACGCCGGGGCGAACATGGCCGCCACGGCCGAGAACACCTCGGCGACCGCAAAGGCGCCCGGGTCCGCTATGTCAAGCTGCCGGCCGATATAGGCGGAACGGCCGGCCTTCGCCTTCCGCATCGCGGCGGTCGCTTCCGCGCCGCGCCGCGCGGCCGCCGCGGCCGCTTCCAGCCCGCTTGCGTCGAACGCTTTCAGCGCCGGCTCCAAGGCGTCGACCATGGTGCGGTCGCCAACCTTCGCGCCGCCGTAGAAAGTCATCCGGTCGAGGCCTGCGAGCAACGCCATGCCGAGCGGCGCACCGCCCTTGAGTGACTGCGCCGCCGCAGTGAAGAAGATCGACAACAAAACGCCACTCGAACCACCCATCGAGGTGCCCAATATATCGCCGATTGTGGCGAGAGTCGCGCCCCGGTCGGCGAGCGGAAGCGTGTCGGCGCGGTCGAGCACGCTGCGCGCGCCGGTTGCTACTGTCGACCCTGTGTCGCCGTCGCCCGCCTTGGCGTCGAGGCTGTTCAGGGGTTCTTCGAGCGAGATCAGCTTCTCGCAGATCGCGGTGATCAGCCGCTCGACGCCGGCATCGCGGCTGGTCGTCTTGGCGGCGTCGCGGCTGGCAGGCTTGGCGACCGCCACGACGACCGGTTGGCGAACCGGCTTCGCCGGTAGCCATGCATGCGGGCCGACCGGCGCCGAGAGCGCCGCCTCGCGGTCCGCGTTCAGCCTGATCAGCGACAGCGAAAAGCCGTTCATGTTGAGCGCGGTCATCAGGTGCCCAGGCCCGATCGTCAGCGCCACCGCTCTTGCCAGCGACGAAGACAGCACGGCATTCGCGATCAGCGACATTTCGAGCGGCGGCACCGATCCGAGATTGTTGATCAGCAGGGCGTAACGGCTGTGCGGATCGAGCCGCGCCGCGAAGCGTTCCGCCATGATGGCGACCAGCTTGCTGGCGGCCTCCAGGGCGATGCGCTCGACGCCCGGCTCGCCATGGATGCCGAGGCCGAGTTCGCCATCGTCGGCGCCGAAGCGATCCTCATGCGCCTGTCCGGGGATCGAGCAGGAGGAGAGCGAGATGCCCAGCGAAACGATATCCTTAGCCGCCGCGCGGGCCGCCGCGGCAACCGATGCCAGGTCATGCCCGGATTCCGACAGATGCCCGGCGATCTTGTGCACGAACAGCGTGCCGGCGACGCCGCGCGGCTGCGCGATGTCGGGAAGGGCGATGTCGTCGGCGACGATCACCATCTCGACCGCAAAACCTTCGGCGCGCGCCTTTTCGGCGGCGAGGCCGAAATTGAGGCGATCGCCGGTGTAGTTCTTGACGATCAAAAGGCAGCCGGCCGGCCCGGTCGTCGCGCGGATCGCCGCCAGCACCGCCTCGACGCTGGGCGAAGCGAAGATCTCGCCCGACACGGCGGCGGTCAGCATTCCGGCGCCGACGAACCCGGCATGCGAAGGCTCGTGCCCGGCGCCGCCGCCGGAAACGATGCTGACCTTCGTCTTGTCCCAGTCGGCGCGCAGCACAACCTTGATCTCCGGGTAGCCGTCGAGGCGCGCCAGCGTGCCGGAACCGGCGGTGGCGAGAAAGCCGTCCAGCGCTTCGGTGACGATCGAGTCCTTGCGGTTGAAAAAGTGCTTCATGGATTTCGTCCAGTCCGTATCTGCTGTCGTCAAAAGATGTGCGTGAGCCGGCTACATCAGCCTTTGCCCGTCCAGGCCGAAATAAAGCGGCGAGCGATAGCGGATCGTCACCCTGTCCCCCTTTTCGAGCGGCGTGTCGGGATCGGTCAGCGTCACCAGCTTCTTCGCGCCCACCGTCACATGCAGATGGTTCTGGTCGCCGAGATGCTCGACCCAGTCGACGACGCCGTCGGCATGGCCGTTCGCCGCTTTCTCGATCGACAGATGCTCAGTGCGCGCGCCGATGGTCGTCGTGCCGGTCGGCGCGCCGCCGTCAGGCAGCAGCCCGGCCGGCAACAGGTTGATCGCCGGCTGGCCGAGACGGGCCGCGACATGAAGGTTTGCCGGCTCCGAATAGATCGCGCGCGGCGTGCCGATCTGCACCAGCACACCATCGGCCAGGATGCCGATACGGTCGGCCATGGTCATCGCCTCGATCTGGTCGTGCGTGACATAGAGCATGGTGGCGCCGAGCTCGGATTGGATGCGCTTCAGCTCGAGCCTGAGGTCGGCGCGCAGCTTGGCGTCGAGCGAGGACAGCGGCTCGTCCATCAGGTAGATCGCGGGCTTGCGCACCAGGGCGCGGCCGATGGCGACGCGCTGCATCTCGCCGCCCGACAGCCTGGTCGAACGATTGTTGAGCTTGTGGTCGATGCGGACCATGCGCGCCACTTCCTCGACGCGACGGCGGATTGCCTCTTCCGGGAACCGCCTTGCCGGCGAGCGCAGCGGGAAGGCGAGATTGTCGAAGACCGAAAGATGCGGGTAGAGCGAGTATTGCTGGAAGACGAAGGCGGTATCCCGCTCGGCCGGCGACAGCATCGTCGCGTCGTGCCCGGCAATGCGGATCGTACCGCTGTCAGGCCGTTCCAGCCCGGCGATCAGCCTGAGCGTCGTCGTCTTGCCGGCGCCGGTCGGGCCGAGCAGCACGACGAATTCGCCGTCCTTGATCTGAAGGTCGAGATCGCTGACGGCGACTGTCTCGCCGAAACTCTTGGTCACTCGATGGACGTGGACGTCAGCCATGACGCGCCTCCGCTGCCTGATCATGCATGGCGGTCCTGACCGCGCGTCCAGTGCCTTTCTCGAACAGCGACAGCCGCGCGCTGCTCAACGCCAGTCCGACCTGCTCGCCGGGGGTGAGATGGATGCCGGCCGGCACCCGGGCCTTGATGACGCCGTCGGCCGTCTCCACCGCGACGATCTGCGTGGTGCCGAGATATTCGGTGCCATAGATCGCGCCGCGCAGCTTGGAGGCATCGTCGAAGCGTATGTGCTCGGGCCGGATGCCGAGCGCCATGTCCGCGGGCGCCACGTCCTCGCGTACTTCCGGCACCGTCACCTTGGCGCCCTGCACGACGATCTCCTTCGCGCCCCTGGCGAGCCCGCCGCCGAACCGCAAAAAGTTCATCGGCGGCGAACCGATGAAGTCGGCGACGAACATCGTCGCGGGCCGGTCGTAGATTTCGCGTGGGCTGCCGAACTGTTCGATGACGCCGTGATTCATCACGGCGATTTTGTCGGCCATCGACATCGCTTCCATCTGGTCGTGCGTGACATAGACTGTGGTCGCGTGGATGCGGTTGTGCAGCTCGCGCAGCTCATGGACCATGAGGTCACGGAATTCGGTATCGAGCGTGCCGAGCGGCTCGTCCATGAGGAAACATTTTGGACGCCGCACGATGGCGCGGCCGAGCGCGACGCGCTGGCGGTCGCCGCCGGCAAGTCCGGAGACCGATCTGTCGAGCAGATGGTCGATGCGCAGGAGCTTCGCGGTCTCCTCGACCCGCGCGCGGATTTCGGCCGACGCCATGCCTTGCGCCAAGAGCGGAAAGCCGATGTTCTTGCGCACATTCATATGCGGATAGAGCGCGAAGAGCTGGAAGACGAAGGCGATGTCGCGCTCGCGCGCCCGGCGCATGGTGACGTCCTCGCCGCCGAGCAGGATCTTGCCGCCGGTCGGCAGCTCGAGGCCTGCGATCATTCTGAGCGTCGTCGTCTTGCCGCAGCCGGACGGGCCGAGCATGACGAAGAATTCGCCGTCCTCGACGACGAAATTGGAATCCTGCACGGCGACGAATTCGCCGAAGGCTTTCCTGAGGTTCTGAACACGGATCTCGGCCATGGCTATTCCGGGAATTTCGAGACGATGATGAACATGGCCGTGCCGGCAAGCATGGTGACGAAGGAATAGCTGTAGAGCGACAGCGCGAAGGGCTGGAACAGCATCAGGAAGCCGATGGCGATAAGCGCCGTCGCGATGTTTTCCATCAGCCCGCGCCTTGCCCAGACGGGCCAGCGCGATTTGCGTTTTATGGGCTGGATCGTGCTCATTTGCGCACCGCGCCGAAGGTGATGCCGCGCAGCAATTGCTTGCGGAGCAGGATGGTGAAGACCAGGATCGGCACCAGGAAGATGGTCGTGCCCGCAGCCACCGCGGGCCAGTCCTGGCCGCCCTCGCCGATGATGGTCGGGATGAAGGGCGGCGCGGTCTGCGCCGTGCCGGAAGTCAGAAGTGCTGCGAACGCGTATTCGTTCCAGGCAAAGATCAGGCAGAAGATGGCGGTCGCGGCGATGCCGGTTGTCGCCTGCGGCAGCACGGTGCGCCAGAAGGCCTGCAGTCTTGTATAGCCGTCGATCATCGCCGCTTCTTCATATTCGCGCGGGATCTCGTCGATGAAGCCTTTGAGCAGCCACACTGCCAGCGAGACGTTGACCGCGGTGTAGAGCAGGATCATGCCGAGCGCGGTGTCGGAAAGGCCGATCTCGCGGTACATCAGGTAGATCGGGATCGCCACCGCGATCGGCGGCATGAAGCGCGTCGACAGGATGAAGAACAGAAGATCGTCGGCCAGAGGCACCTTGAAGCGCGAGAAGCCGTAGGCCGATAGCGTGCCGAGGAACACCGCGCAGAAGGTCGAGCCGAAGGCGATGATCAGCGAGTTGACGAAGCGCGGCAGGAAGTTAGACGGCCCGGCGATCACCATGTTGCGCTTGCGCACCGTCTCGTCGCAGAGCCCCGTCGCCGGTCCAAGCGAGTTGATGTATTCCGGTGTCTGTCGGGTGCGGGTCGTGAACAGGTTGCAATAGCCTTCGAGACTCGGCTGGAAGACGATCTTCGGCGGATAGGCGATCGAATCCGGCGGCGTCTTGAAGCTGGTGGCGAAGATCCACAGCAGCGGCACGATCGAAATCAGCGCGTAGCCGACGACGATCGCGCCGGCGATCCGCTTCGAGTTGGCCGAGGGCGCGACGACGGAATGGGCGGTGGTCAGGCTCATCTCTGCTTCACCTTGTTGAGCGCCTTGACGTATATGTTGGCCAAGCCGAACACAGCGACGAACAGGATGATGGCGAAGGCCGAGGAATAGCCGGTGCGCCAGCTCTCGAAGGCCTGCCGCTTCAGCGTGATCGAGGCGACCTCGGTGGTTGAGCCCGGACCGCCGCCGGTCAAGAGATTGACCATGTCGAACATCTTGAAGTTCTCGATGCCGCGGAACAGCACCGCCAGCATGATGAAGGGCAGCGCCATCGGCAGGGTGATCGACCAGAACTGCCGCCAGTTGGAGGCACGGTCGACCTCGGCCGCCTCGTAGATGTATTCGGGGATCGAGCGCAACCCGGCGAGGCAGATCAGCATCACGTAGGGCGTCCACATCCACGTGTCGACGATGATGATCGCCCATGGCGCGAGCTCGACATTGGACAGCATCTGCACATTCGTCGGCGGGATGCCTGTGAGGAAGGAGACCGCGTAGGCGAACAGCCCGATCTGCGGCTCGTAGAGGAAGCGCCAGAAATTGCCGACCACCGCCGGCGACAGCATCATCGGCACAAGGATGATCGTCGTCCAGAAGGCGTGGCCGCGGAATTTCCGGTCGATCAGCCAGGCCAGCGTGAAACCGATCACCGTCTGCAGAAGGATGGTCCAGAACACGAAATGCGCCGTAGTCTGCATTGCGATCCAGATGTCCTGGTCGCCGAGGATGCGCCGGTAATTGGCGAGCCCCAGATTCTTCACCACCTCGTTGGGTCGGTTGGCGCGGTAGTTGGTGAAGGAGAGATAGATCGCCCAGAACAACGGAAAGATGTTGATGGCTAAAAGCAGAAGGATCGTCGGTGAGATGAACAGCCAGGCGAGGCCCTTGTCGCTGATGCCCCGGATCCTCTTGGCCAACGGCTCCGGTGTGGCCCGGGCGACGTTGTCCGCAGTCCGATTGAGCATGGTTAGTCCTGCTTCGGTCACTGGTCAGTCTCGACGATGGAATTTATCTGAACTGCGTCCCGTGCCAAGGGCGGCACGGGACGCTGCGGTCTGGCTCGGGAGGAGCCTTACATCTTGCCATCGTCCTGGAAGATCTGCGTCCAGTCCTTGACGAGGCCGTCCAGCGCGTCCTTGGCCGAGCCCTGGCCGGCGACGACATAGTCATGGAAGCGCTTCTGCGAGGCCTGCAGCAGCGGCGCATAGCTGGGTTCGGCCCAGAAGTCCTTCACGATGGCCATCGAGTCGAGGAAGGCCTGCGCATAGGGCTGGCTGGACGGGAACTTCGGGTCCTTGACGACGGAGTTCAGGCAGGAATAGCCGCCGAGCGACCACCATTTGGCCTGCACGTCCTTGTTGGCGAACCACTTGATGTATTTCAGCGCCGATTCCTGCTTGTCGGAGTAGGAGACCACCGAGATGCCCTGACCGCCGAGCTGCGCGAACTGGTCGCCGTCGGGCCCCTTCGGATTGACGAAGTAACCGATCTTGTCGCCGCCGACATTCTCGTCCTTCTGCAGACCGGGCCAGGTGAAGGCGAAGTTCATATGCATTGCCACCTGTCCGGATTTGAAGGCGTCGACGCCTTCGCCCATGTAGCTGTTGGAAGCGCCGGGCGGCGTGCAGCAGTCATAGAGCGCCTTGTAGAATTCCAGCCCCTTCACCGATTTCTCGGAGTTGACGAAGCCGTCCATCTCGTAGGGCTTCTTCGGGTTCTCGTACTGGAAGCCATAGCTGTAGAGCACGTCCATCGCGCCCATGGTGATGCCTTCAGAGCCGCGTTCGGTATAGATAGAAGCGCCGTAGACGGTCTTGCCGTCGATCTGCCGCTTCTGGAAGAATTCGGCGATCTGCTTCAGCTGGTCGAAGGTCGTCGGCGGGGCGAGATCCCAGCCATATTTCTCCTTGAATTCCTTCTGCAGCTCGGGCCGCGAGAACCAGTCCTTGCGATAGGTCCAGCCGACGACGTCGCCCATGGCCGGCAGCGCCCAGTAGTTCGGCGTGTTCTTCGGCCATTCCGAATAGCCGACCACGGTCGCCGGCACAAAGTCGTCCATGCTGATCTTCTCCTTATCGAAGAAGTCGTTCAGCTTGACGTAGTGGCCGTTCTCGGCGGCGCCGCCGATCCACTGGCTGTCGCCGATGATCAGGTCGCAGAGCTTGCCGTGCGAGTTGAGCTCATTGAGGAAGCGGTCGGCATAGTTGGTCCACGGCACGAATTCGAACTTCATGCCGATGCCGGTTTCCTTGGTGAAGTCCTTGGACAGTTCCACGAGCGCGTTGGCCGGGTCCCAGGCCGCCCAGCAAAGCGTCAGGTCTTCCGCATGCGCGGCGTTCGAGACGGCGGTCGACGCGGTGATCGCCGAGGCCAGTCCCAACGCCAGTTTCCAGGTCGATTTCATGCCTTACCTCCCATTTGCGAAACGCGTCCGGATGACGGTTTCAAGAGCCCTCAACCCTCGCTCCTCCGAGGGCCTGAACATGACGCGCGATGCGTCGCCGATGTTTAGTAATTTGTTTAGTGATGCTCTTTTTACTAAACAACGCAAGCGAATTCGTTGCTGCGCCGCAGCATGGCGAAACGGGTGGTTGAAATCGTTGAGAAATAGTCGCCGACCGATCCGGCCGGATCGCTCCCCCGGCCGGCTACTTGGCCGTCTTCGTGCTCACCGTCACCGGCCGGATCGGCGGCGCCGGCGGCAGCAGCTCGCGTATGTCGGCGAAGGGGAAGACGGGTTCGAACCGGAAGGCTTCGGCCAGCGCGCCGTGCGCGCCGTTGCATTGGCCGGCACGGAATTCGTTCTGCGTGCGCGCACCCTCGACGAACCGCTCTGGATCCTGCGAGCCATGCGCGCGGATCGCTTGCGCCTTGATGTCCCAATGCGCGGAAATGTCGACATAGTGCGTCGGCGAAAAGCCGGTGCCGCCGAGCGTGTCGGCATGCAGCACCGGCACCGCGAAGGATGCCGCGATGCGCACGCCGTCCGACAGCGCGCGATGGTCGCCGTGATAGTCGTTCGGAGCATGGGTGATCGCGAGATCGGGTTTTATCTCGGCGATAAGCGCCTTCAGAATGCCGATCAACGCGGCGTCCACGACCAGCGCGCCGTCAGGAAAATCGAGGAAGCGCGGCGTGACCCCGAGCAGGCCGGCAGCGGCGATCGCTTCCGCGCGTCGTGCCCTGGCGAGCGCCGCCGGATCGCCCTTGCCCCCTTTGGCGCCGTCCGTGGCTATCGCAAAAGTGAGCTCTGCGCCTAGCGCGGCATAGGCGGCCATCGTACCGAACATGAAGATCTCGATGTCGTCGGGATGTGCCCCCAGCGCCAGTATCTTCACTTCTTCTCTCCCGGAAATGAAACGTGCCGAACGGAATTCTGCTCGCCCTGATCGCCTATGCAAGCTACTCGTGCAGCGATGCCGTCATCAAGAGCCTGGGCGGGCAGTTCACGGTCTTCGAGATCGGCTTCTTCACGACCTTGTTTGCCGGCTGTTTCCTGTTCTTCACCCGCCCGGCCGGTGAGCGCTGGCGCGACTTCTGGCGCACCAGGCGGCCATGGGCCGTGCAGGCCCGTGCCTGGGCAGGCATCGCGTCGGGCGTGCTCAGCGTCTATGCCTTCACCACCATTCCGCTGGCCGAAGTCTACGCCCTGATCTTCCTGGCGCCGCTGTTCGTGACCATCCTTTCCACCGTCATCTTGAAGGAGAAGGTCGGTCCCTGGCGATGGCTGGCCGTGGTCGCCGGCTTTGCCGGCGTCATGCTGGTCGTCCGCCCTGGGTTTCGCGAGCTGCATCTAGGCCACCTCGCGGCCTTTGCCATCGCATTCCTCGCCGCCACCAGCGTCATCCTGATGCGCTCGCTGGCGCAGCAGGAAAAGCGTACGACGATGCTTGGCGTGCTGATCGGCTACGGCCTCGTCTTCAACGGCCTTGGCGCCGCGGCGACGTCGTTCACCGTGCCGGACGCCAAGCAACTGGTCTGGCTGGTCATGGCCGGGGCGTTCACCGCCTGCGGCCAGCTTCTGCAGCTTCTGGCGGCCAAATACGCGCCGGCCAACCGGATCGCGCCGACGCATTATTCGCAGATCGTCTGGGCGGTGGTCCTCGGCTCGCTGTTCTTCCAGGAATATCCCGACATGCTGACGCTGGTCGGTCTTGCCGTTCTCGGCGCCTCCGGCCTTCTCACCATGGTGCGCGAAGAGGTGCGGCTGGGAACCGTGCGCTGGAACCCGTTCGCACGCACCAGGCTATAACCCGTTGCGCCCCGGCTGGGGCCGCTGATATGCGGGCGGCATGAAGACAGGATCGCTGCCGGAACTCCCGGTATCCGCCGTGCTGCCGGCGCTTGGGCAGGCGCTCGCCGGGCGCAACAGTGCCGTGCTGGTGGCGCCCCCCGGCGCCGGCAAGACCACGCTGCTGCCGTTGGCGCTGCTCGACGCGCCTTGGCTCGGCGATGGCAGGATCGTGCTGTTGGAACCGCGCCGACTGGCCGCCCGTGCCGCTGCGCGCCGCATGGCCGAGCTGCTCGGCGAGGAGCCCGGCGGCACCGTCGGCTATGCCATGCGTATGGAAAACCGCACCTCGGCCCGGACGAAAATCCTTGTCGTCACCGAGGGCGTGCTCTCCCGCATGATCCTCGACGATCCGGAACTGCCCGGCGTTTCGGCGGTGATCTTCGACGAATTCCACGAGCGCTCGCTCGACGGCGATTTCGGCCTCGCGCTGGCGCTCGATGTCCAGGGTGCGTTGCGGCCCGACCTGCGTCTGCTGGTCATGTCCGCCACGCTCGACGGCGCGCGCGTCGCAAAACTCCTGGCCGGGGCGCCGGTGATCGAAAGCGAGGGTCGCGCCTATCCGGTCGAGATCCGCTATGACGAGCGCCCGGCCGGCATGGCCGTCGAGGACGCGATGGCCAAGGCGGTCCGTTCCGCTCTCGCCACCGAGCAGGGCAGCGTGCTCGCTTTCCTGCCCGGACAGCGCGAGATCGAACGCACGGCCGAGCGGCTTCTGGGCAATGTCGCGGCCGACACCGATATCGTCCCGCTCTACGGTCAGCTCGACAACAGGGCGCAGGACGCCGCGATCAGGCCGGCCCCAACCGGTCGCCGCAAGGTGGTGCTGGCGACATCGATCGCGGAAACCTCGATCACCATCGACGGCGTGCGCGTCGTCATCGATTCCGGCCTGTCGCGCCTGCCGCGCTACGAGCCGGCAAGCGGCCTGACCCGGCTGGAGACGGTCCGCGTCAGCAAAGCCTCGGCCGATCAGCGTGCCGGCCGCGCCGGCCGCACCCAACCCGGCGTCGCCATCCGGCTGTGGCGCGCCGAACAGACGGCGGCGTTTCCCGCCTTCACGCCGCCGGAAATCCTCGAGGCCGACCTTTCCGGCCTGCTGCTCGACTGCGCCGCCTTCGGTGTCGCCGATCCGTCGGGCCTGTCCTTTCTAGACCCGCCGCCGGCGCCTGCGCTCAACGAGGCGAGGGTGCTGCTCAAGGCGCTGCACGCCATCGATGACGTTGGCCGGCTGACGGAGGCTGGCGCGGCGATGCGCAAATTGGCGCTGCCGGTGCGGCTGGCGCACATGGTGGCGGAAGCGGCGAAAGCCGGCCAGGCGCTCGAAGCGGCGACGCTTGCCGTGCTGCTCACCGAGCGCGGGCTGGGCGGCGACAGCGCCGACCTCGAGCGCCGGCTGATGCGCTTTCGCACCGAAAAATCGCCGCGCGCCAACGCCGCCCGGCAGCTTGCCGAGCGCCTGGCCAAACCCTCCCCCTCGAGGGGAGGGTCGGCGAGCGCGCTGAGCGACGCTCAGCGTGATCGACGGGGTGGGGTCGCCGGTCGCGTGCCCGAACCGACCCCACCCCGATCCGCTGCGCGGCTCGACCCTCCCCACAAGGGGGAGGGTAAGAGCGCCGGCGCTCTCCTCATCCATGCCTGGCCCGATCGTCTCGCCAGGGCCCGCGGCGAGCGCGGCCGCTTCGTGCTCGCCAATGGTTCGGGTGCGATGGTCGATGCCGCCGATCCGCTGGCCGGCGAGGTCTGGCTGGTCGTCGCGGACCTGCAGGGCAAGGCGCAGAACGCCCGCATCACAGCCGCCACGCCCGTCGACGAGGCCGACATCCGTGCCGCGCTTGCCGACCGCATCGAGACGCGGCGCGAGGCAAGCTTCGACCGCGAGCGGCGTGCGGTGCGCGTGCGCGAGACCGCTCGCCTTGGCGCCATCACGCTTTCCGAGCGCATGCTGCCGGCGCCTTCGGGCGCCGATGCGGATCGGGCCATCCTGGATGCCCTGCGCGAGCACGGCCTGTCGCTGCTCGACTGGGGCAAGGAGGCCGAGACGCTGCGCCAGCGGCTGGGCTGGCTCAATCGCGGCCTCGGCGCACCCTGGCCCGATGTCTCGGACCAGGCGCTGCTCGACCGCCTCGACGACTGGTTGCTGCCCTTCCTCGAAGGCAGTGCTTCCTTCGCGGCGATCAAGCCGGCGACGCTTGCGGCCGGTCTGATGTCGCTGGTCCCGCACGACCTGCAGCGCAAAGTGGAATCACTGGCGCCGACCCATTTCGATGCGCCCTCGGGCAGCCATGTTCCGATCCGCTATGATGGCGAATGGCCGGTGCTGTCGATCCGCGTGCAGGAATTGTTCGGGCTCGACCGCCATCCGGCGATCGCGGGCGGCACGGTGCCGCTGACGCTCGAGCTGTTGTCGCCGGCGCATCGCCCGATCCAGACGACGCGGGACCTGCCGGGCTTCTGGCGCGGCTCCTGGGCGGATGTGCGCACCGACATGCGCGGCCGCTATCCGAAACATGTCTGGCCGGAAAACCCGCTGCTGGCGGCCGCCACCAGCCGTGCCAAGCCGCACGGGACCTGACCTTGGGCAGAAGCTTTGGCGAGCCTCGCGTGATCGGACGGCGTACGTTGGCGATTGGCGCGAACGCCCATCACTTCGTCATCCACGGGCGGAGCAAGGAGCGAAGCGACGCGCGTAGACCCGAGGATCCATTCCGTGACTTCCAAGCGTTGCGACGGTTCAGAATTCTGCTCCGCTGCATTCTATGGTCAAGGTAACGGAATGGATCCTCGGGTCTGCGCTCCGCTTCGCGTCGCTCCGCCCGTGGATGACGAAATCGCGAGGGGTCTCGGCCAATCACCAAGCGCTCACAATGGTGAACCGAAACACCGGCTGCTGCCGACCAGTCAAGTCCCCCTTACAGCGCTACTAGCGCTTACCCTCCTGCGGCTATAATCGTAAGTCGATGATCAACATTCTGCGCGCGCCCGATTCCCAGCAGAGCCAGCGGCTGCGGCTCAACACGCTGATCCGTCTGCGCTGGCTCGCCATCGTCGGCCAGAGCATCGCGGTGCTCGTCGTCGCCTATGGGCTGAAATTTCCGCTGCCGGTCTCGATGTGCTTCGCGCTCATCGCCTGCTCGGCCTGGATGAACCTCTGGCTGACCTTCCGCTATCCGGCGGCGCACCGGCTGGGTCCGCTGGCGGCCTTCGCCATCCTGACTTTCGACAGCCTGCAGCTCGCCGGGCTGCTCTACATGACCGGCGGCCTGACCAATCCGTTCTCGGTCCTGCTCTCTGTGCCGGTGGTCATCTCCGCCGCGTCGCTGCCGCTACGCTTTACGGCGACGCTCGGCGTGCTGGTCATCGTGGCGGCAACGCTGCTGGTGTTCTTCCATCTGCCGCTGCCCTGGTACGAGAATGCGCCGCTGCCGATGCCGTTCATTTATGTCGCCGGCATGTGGATGGCCGTGTTCGCCTCGATCGCCTTCACCGCCATCTACGCTTTCCGCGTCGCGGCGGAGGCGCGCCTGCTCGCCAATGCGCTTGCCGCCACCGAGCTGGTGCTGCAGCGCGAGCAGCATCTGTCCGCGCTGGACGGGCTGGCGGCGGCCGCCGCGCACGAGCTCGGCACGCCTCTGGCCACCATCACGGTCGTCGCCAAGGAGATGGAAAAGGCGCTCGGCAAGGATCCGAAATTCGGCGAGGACGTGAAGCTGCTGCGCTCGCAGAGCGAGCGTTGCCGCGAGATCCTGAAGCGGCTGACCAGCTTATCCTCGGAAGGCGAGGCGCACCTGTCGCGCCTGCCGCTGACCTCGCTGGTCGAGGAGGTGACGGCGCCGCACCGCGATTTCGGCATCTCGATCCGGCTGCGTCCCGGCGAGCGCATCGGCCCGGAGCCGGTCGGGCAGCGCAGCCCCGGCGTCATCTACGGGCTCGGCAACCTGGTCGAGAACGCCGTCGACTTCGCCAAGAAGACCGTCACCATCAGCTGGAACTGGGACAGCGAGGAGGTCTCCTTCGCCATCACCGACGACGGACCGGGCTTCCCGCCGGAGATCATCGACCGCATCGGCGAGCCCTATATGTCGACACGCCAGGGGACCGAGGCCGGCGGCGGCCTTGGCCTCGGGCTGTTCATCGCCAAGACCTTGCTCGAGCGCTCCGGCGCGACGCTCGACTTCCGCAATTCCAGCGGGCTCGGCGAGGGCGCGGTGGTGCAGGTCACCTGGCCGCGCGCCGTCTTCCTCAATCCCGAGCAACTGTCCGGGACCATGTTCGACAACGCCTGAGCCTTGCGTTTTCCGCATGGCAGCTTTGTTGCCGGCTGTAAAAATTGGACAATGCTGTTGCGGAATTGTATCTGCGTAAAAGTAAGGCAACTCGCCCAAAACCGTGCAGCGGTTTTGGGAAATGCCCCGAGACAAGGACTGAATGCGCGTTCGCCAGAATCCGTTTCGACGCGAGGCGCTTTAAGTCGTTAGGATGCTGATGAAATGAGCGCAGACGAAGCCACTGGCGCAATGGTTGAGGGCGAGGACACCTCGCTGCTGATCGTCGACGACGACAAGCCGTTCCTCACCCGGCTTGCCCGCGCCATGGAAACCAGGGGCTTCGCGGTCGAGACGGCGGAGAGCGTGGAGGAGGCCGTCGCCAAGGCGCGCGCCCATCCGCCGGCCTACGCGGTGGTCGATATGCGCCTCGGCGACGGCAACGGTCTCGACGTGGTCGCCGCCATCCGCGAGAAGCGCGACGATTCCCGCACCATCATCCTGACCGGCTATGGCAACATCGCCACCGCGGTGACGGCGGTGAAGCTCGGCGCCGTCGACTATCTGTCGAAGCCGGCCGACGCCGACGACGTCTTCGCCGCGCTCACCCGCACCGCCGGCGAGCGCGCGGCGCCGCCCGAAAACCCGATGTCGGCCGACCGCGTGCGCTGGGAACACATCCAGCGCGTCTACGAAATGTGCGACCGCAACGTTTCCGAGACCGCGCGCCGGCTCAACATGCATCGCCGCACCTTGCAGCGCATCCTCGCCAAGCGCGCGCCGCGCTGACCCACTTGCGTCGCCAAAGACGCTTACGCATCATCCGACAACAGGATTCCGGCCCGTTGGCCGTGTTACGGAGGCGATATGCGCGACGAGCGGCCGAAATCGATCCTTCGCGAGTTCCTCGACGGCGAGGCGTCCGGCGGCATCATCCTGATGGCGGCAGCGGCGCTGGCCTTGATCGTCGCCAACTCGCCGCTCGCCGAAACCTATTTCACCGTCCTCCACGGCTATCTCGGACCGCTCAGCGTCTCGCACTGGATCAATGACGGGCTGATGGCGGTGTTCTTCCTGCTGGTCGGGCTGGAGATCAAGCGCGAGATGCTGGACGGCCAGCTCTCGACCTGGCCCCGCCGCGTGCTGCCCGGCATCGCCGCCGCCGGCGGCATGCTGGTTCCGGCGCTGGTCTATGTCTTGATCAACCGCGACAATCAGGCGGCACTGTCCGGTTGGGCGATCCCGACCGCCACCGACATCGCCTTCGCGCTGGGAGTCTTGTCGCTGCTCGGCAGCCGCGTGCCGGCCTCGCTGAAAGTGTTCCTCACCGCCTTGGCCATCATCGATGACCTCGGCGCCGTCATCATCATCGCCCTGTTCTACACCAGCGGCCTGTCGCTCGCCTATCTGGCGGCTGCTTTCGCGGTCATCGCGATGCTCGTCGTGCTCAACCGCATGCGGGTGATGAACCTGTTGCCGTATCTCGTGATCGGCGCGGTGCTGTGGGTGCTGGTGCTGAAATCGGGCGTGCATGCCACGCTTGCCGGCGTGGCGCTGGCGCTCACCGTTCCGCTCGAGCGCTCGCCCGGCATCGGCCACGATGTCGAGCATTCGCCGCTGCACCGGCTGGAACATGGCCTGCACAAGCTCGTGCCCTTCATCGTCATCCCGATCTTCGGCTTCGCCAATGCCGGCGTCCCGCTCGGCGGCCTGAGCTTCGCCGCTCTGGTCGAGCCGCTGACGCTGGGCGTCGCCGCCGGCCTCGTGCTCGGCAAGCTGGTCGGCGTCTTCGGCTCCTCGGCCATCGCCATCCGGCTCGGCCTCGCCGACCTGCCGGTCAATGCCGGCTGGCTGCACATGCTTGGCATTTCGCTTCTGTGCGGCATCGGCTTCACCATGAGCCTGTTCATCGGCCTGCTCGCCTTCGCCGGTGACACAGCGCTTCAGGACGCGGTGAAGGTCGGCATACTCGGCGGCTCTCTGATTGCCGCGCTGCTCGGCGCGGCGGTGCTGCTCATGGCGCCGCCGGCGGGCGGGGCGGAAGAAGATCTGGGCTAGAACCTCTCAGGGCGCGATAGGCTCCGGCGGCAGGCCAAAGGCCGCGAACAAAGTGGGGCCGAGTGGCGGCACATAGATCGTCAGCGAGGCGATTTTACCGTCGGCGGGTTCCATTACATGCAGCGAATGGGGTCGCCAGACGAAATCCTGACGCCCGAGCGCGTAAACGCCCACTGCCGGCTGGGCGTTGGCGCCGATGGCCACCGCTCGATAGCCGGCGAAATTGCCCCAGACGCTCCCCAGGAAGGCGCTGATTGCCGGGCGTCCGCGGTACCATTCCTGCCATGGCGGCATGTGGTAGATGGCGTCGTCGCGCAGCAGCTCGACGAGTCCGTCCAGATTGTCGGCCTGCCAGGCCTGCATATAGCGTTCGAGCAGCAGGCCTTCGTCCGGACTGGGCAGTAATCGCTGCAGTGGGCGCCCCTGGGGGTAGCGCCCACCAAGCGTCGCGCGGGCCCGCTGCAAGGCGCTGTTGATCGAGGCGGTGGTTCCGCCAAGCAAATGCGCAGTCTCGATGGAAGACCATCCGAGCACATCGCAAAGCAGCAGGACGGCGCGCTGCCGCGGCGGCAACAGCTGGATCGCCGCGACGAAGGCGAGCCGCACGGCCTCGCGGGCCTCGTAACGCGCTTCCGGACCGGGCCGGTCGTCGGCAATGTCAGGCAGTTCCGCGTCCGGATATGGCTCCAGCCAAGCAAACTCGGTGGCCGGTCCGCCGGTCGCTCTTCCTTCGGAGGGTGGCCGCTCGGGTTGCTCGATAATGCGCCGCGCCGACGACCGTGCTTTGATGGCATTGAGGCAGCTGTTGGTGGCGATGCTGTAGAGCCATCCGCGCACCGAGCCGCGTCCGTCGAATTGCGACCGCCCGCGCCAGGCTTTGAGGAACGTCTCCTGGACGAGATCGTCCGCCTCGTTGAGCGAACCCATCATACGGTAACAATGGAGCTTGAGCTCGCGGCGGTGGGCGACGCTCAGTCGCTCGAAGGCCAGCTGGTCGAGGACCGGCTGGCCTGACCGGCCCAAAGGCTCGATAGGGCCGGGAGCGTCAGTCATGGGAAGCCCGGTGAGTTGAATTGCGCCGGCATCCTGCGCCGCCTCATGCCGCCGCCGCAAGGCCGCTGCCGCTCACGGTGAAGGAACTGCCCTGCGGCTTGCCCGTCGCGAGTTGCACCACCGCCCGTCCGACATCGTCCGGCGTCTGCATGTCGCTCATGCTGGCCAGGAAATCGGCCGGGCGGATGCCCATATAGGCGGCGATGCTGTCGATGCCGCGATCGCCGACCCCGGTGCCTGGCATGATGCGGGCCGGCGAAAGCGCCATGAAGCGCAGGCCGAGGCCGAGCCGGTCCGATTCCTTTTGGCAATGACCGGCCAAAAATATCTGCATGCGCTTGGCGCCGGCATAGCCGCCGGAATTCGGCGGTCCGCCGCTGATGGCGGCGCCGCTGGCGATCAGCAGCACCCGGCTGCCCTCTTTGAGCCGACCCTTGAGGGCTTCCCGACAGAACAGGAACGACGCCTTGACATCCATTTCCCAGTTCGCCGAGAAGACCTCCCAGCTTTGCTCCTGTATCGGCGCGGCAGGGGCCAGCGCGCCCGCGCAGACCACCAGCACATCGGGAGCCAGCGTTTTGAAAACCGCCTGCGGCGCGGCTTCCGCCGTCGCGTCCATGCTGAGGGTCTTCAAGCCAGGGCGTTCCCAGGCGAGTTGCTTCAGGTCGGCGGCGCCACGGGCTACGGCCAGCACGGTCGCTCCCTCGCCAAGCGCGGCTGCGACGATCGAGCGGCCAACGCCCCGGCTGCCTCCGACGACGACGACGTTCTGATTTTGCAACGATTTCATACTTCACCTCTTTTCCAGGCCGCCGGCCATCCGGACGCGCCTGTTGGTGAAGACAATCGGGATCAGCGGAAATCATCGGTGCGGAACGAAAATTCTTGCCGGCATCATGCAGCGGCCAACTCGAGCCCGGCCTAATGCGGGACGTCGGCGACAACGCGCTCACGCTCCGGAGCGAAAATCTACTCGCTCTCGCCATCCAGCGCCGGCACCGCCACGCCGGCGAGCTCCGCCGCCAGCAGCCGCGCAGCGCCCGCGCGGGCGATCCTGAGCATCAGCGCTTTGCGCGTCGCGGCCGCCATGCGGTGCTCCGGCGCATCGCGCAGGATCTCGGCGCCATAGCCGTCGGAGAGGATGAAGCCGCACTCTTCGGGAAATATCTCCTGCGGCACGCCGGGATGGGTGGCGAAGAAGAAGCGGTCGGAATGCAGCCGATAGTCCGGCCATTTGCGGTCGACGCGAAAATCCTCGATCGAGGATTTGATCTCGATGATCCAGATGTCGCCCTGCCGGGTCAGCGCGACGAGGTCGGCGCGGCGCCCGGTGGCGAGCGACAGTTCCGGCAGCACATGCGCGCCCATTTCGCTGAGCAAGCGCTGCACGCCGCGCCGCACCAGCATGGCGCGCTCCGACTGCCGGCCGTCGATCAGCGGGTTGAGGGGAATCGGGGAGACGATAGGCATGGCAGCACCATGCCAGATTTTGTTCACGGTTTGAACCCGTTTCTTATCGGGTTGACGGACCCCGACGGACCTATGCGGCCGGCAGTGCGACTTCAGGCCAAAGATTAGATATCACTAATATGTTATGGTCATGCGAGGGGATTTCCATGTACCACCGAGGAAGACACGTCGCATGGGTTTGGCTTGCCTTAGTTGGCGATGCAGACGCTCACGATTGGTACACAGGCAAGGCTGACCCTGTCATGCGATATGACTGTTGTGGGGACAAGGATTGCCACCCAATCGACCCCAGTGATGTCAGGGCGACAAAGGATGGGTATTACGTCAGGATGCCGCGCCCGACCTATATGAATGAACCGCAGGAAGCGGAATGGTTCATCCCAAGCGAGCGAGTCCAGACCGCGCCGGATGACCGATACCATATCTGCGAACGTTTGATGACGTTTTACCGGACGATCACGCCACATATGGAGTTCGAGGCGTATCAGAGATACAGATGGACGTGCTTCTTCGTGCCCATGGGCACAGGCTCAATCACGACTGAGCGCTAGAACTCGATTCACTGGTCCCGTCCCGCCCACGGATGAATGCGACCGCCTCCCGGTGATCTCACCCACTGCCTTCAACCGTGCTTCACGCAAATATTGCGAATACTGCGCCATCTAGCGCTTCATTCGGGCTCCCCGAGGTCGCCTTCGAAGATGAGCAGGACGCGGTTTGACGCCCGCAGCGCAAACCGCCGGGCTTCGTCGTAAGCCGGATCGGCATAGCAGGCCTTGGCCATCTCCAGTGACGGGAATTCGACGACGACCATCCGACCGGCATCCCGCGCCTCTACCAGCAAGGGTGGCTCTTTGGTGGGATTGCTGCGCGCCTGATACTTCTCGCCGATAGGCTTCCATAGCCTGGCATATTCAGCTTGCGCCTCCTGATCCGAAATCTCGGTGCCAATGATCAGCCAATATCCCTTCACGGTTAAGCGCTCCTGCTGCTGAATGGTTGGTGCTCGCGAGCTAAGACCTAGATCAGGCGCTTGTCGCTGGTCTACGCCTGCAACGCCTTCTCGTCCTCCACCACCCCCGCCATGTCATCCAAAATCGGGCAATCCGGCCTATCATCACCATGGCAGGCGTGGATCAGCTTCTGCAGCGTCGCGCGCATCGACTGCAGCTCGCGCACCTTTTCCTCGATCGCCCTGACATGGGCGGCGGCGATTTCGCGGACGTCGTGGCTGGCGCGGTCCCGGTCCTGATAGAGCGCCATCAGCTGCCTGCAATCGTCGATTGAGAAACCGAGGTTGCGCGCCCGGCGCAGGAAAGCCAGCCGGTGGACGTCGTCGCCGGAATAATCGCGGTAGCCGTTATCGGCCCGCGCCGGACGGATCAGGCCGATCTCCTCATAATAGCGTATGGTCTTGGCCGGCAGGCCGGAACGCTCGGCGGCATCTCCGACATTCATGGCGCTCTCCTTGATCTCCGGCAGCCCTTTCGGCCGCCCCATTGATTTTGCTTCACAATCCTGTGAGTCCTGTTGCCGAAATGCCGCAGTTCGGCACTTACCGGCAGGGAAGGTCTTGCATATAGGCAGTGCGCGCTTGGCAAGCAAAAGAAATGCCAGCATGAATGACGGCAAGAAAGCGGCCGACTCGTGCCGCTGATACTTTGGCAGGGCGTCGGACCTATTCATGCGCTTGAAGTCGTTTGCAATCGTCGCCGCCCTTGCGCTGTCGACCGCGATCAGCGGCTGCAGCACCATCGGCGGGCAATTGTTCACCAACAACTATGGCGCGATGACCGATGCCGGCTATCAGCTGCCGCGCGTCCCGATCGAGAAGGTTCCGGCCCGTTACCACCGGCAGGAAGTGCGGTACGATAGTTCGGAGAAGCCGGGCACCATCATCGTCGACACCCAGAACAAGTTCCTCTACTTCATCGAGGGCGACGGCATGGCGATGCGCTACGGCATCGGCGTCGGCCGCGAGGGTTTTGAGTGGCACGGCACCGCGCATATCGCGCTGAAGCGCGAATGGCCGACTTGGACGCCGCCTTCGCAGATGATCAAGCGCCAGCCCGAACTCGCCAAGTTCGCCGGCGGCATGGAGCCGGGCCTGAAGAACCCGCTCGGCGCGCGCGCCATGTATCTTTTCAACAAGGGCGGCGACATGGGCTACCGCCTGCATGGCAGCCCGGAATGGTTCTCGATCGGCAAGGCGATGTCGTCGGGGTGCATCCGGCTGATGAATCAGGACATTATCGATCTTTACGACCGCACCTCGGTCGGCGCCAAGGTCATCGTGATGTGATCACGATGACCGCGGACAAAAGCATTCATGCGCGGACCGTCTAGGCAACAACAAGACGTCCAAAAACAGAAAACCGGGCCGTTGGGGCCCGGTTTTTTGTTTTTGCGTCTGGGTAGCGTTGGGAGAATTCGCTCCGCCGCGCCGGTTGGCCGGCGCGGCAAAAATTGTCAGGCGACCTGCTCGACCTGCTGCACCTCCGGAACGAAGTGGCGAAGCAGGTTCTGGATGCCGTGCTTCAGCGTCGCCGTCGAAGACGGGCAGCCGGCGCAGGCGCCCCTCATGTGCAGGTACACGATGCCGTTCTCGAAGCCACGAAAGGTGATGTCGCCGCCGTCCTGTGCCACCGCCGGGCGCACCCTGGTGTCGAGCAGTTCCTTGATGGTGAGCACCAGCTCCTCGTCGGCCTTGTCGTAGAATTCGCCGGTCTGGCCGGCGTCGTTGGCCGGGGCAGCCGAGGCCATGACGGGGGCGCCGGACATGAAGTGTTCCATGATGGCGCCGAGGATCGCCGGCTTCAGGTGCTGCCAGTCGGGGCCGTCCTTGGTCACGGTGATGAAATCGTAGCCGAAGAAGACGCCGGTGACGCCGGGGATCTCGAACAGCCGGCCGGCCAGCGGCGAGGCCTCGCCTGCCGTTGCCGCGTCGCGGAAATCGGCGGTGCCTTCGCGCAGCACTTCCTTGCCGGGCAGGAACTTCAACGTCGCCGGGTTCGGCGTCGATTCGGTCTGGATGAACATGGGTATCTCCAGGCCCTTCCCGGGCCGATAGTTTGGAATAATTCTAAATAGGCTCTATCGGCTGGACATTCAAGCGAAACGCGACGCTCGGACGGCTGGCTGGCGGAATGTTTTGCAGTCCCCTGCATACACGTTGAGATGTGTTGGGATTCAGGTCAGGCCGAGTCGAAAATGGTGGCTTCCGAGAACCGGAGCGGAGCGTACTTGAAGTCCGTGAGCACCGGCCTACGCCGGCCGTAGCCTCAACTGCCACGCCACTCATGAGTGGCTTCGGCCGGCGAAGGCCGGAAGCGCAGGAAGCCGCCATTTGCAGGCCGGCCTCACCTGAATACCAGCACATCTCAGGCCAGGCTCTCGATCTCCTCGTCGGAGAGGTTCTGCGGCACCACGGTGACCGGGATGGGGAAGGCGGCGCCCCGGCCGGCCACGGCGCTCACCAGCGGCCCCGGGCCTTCCTTGCCGGCGCCGGCCGCCAGCACCAGGATGGCGATGTCCTGGTCTTCCTCGATCAGCTTGTGGATCTCTTCTGTCGGCTTGCCTTCGCGCACCGTCAGTTCGGGTTCGATGCCGACCTTCTGGCGCACCTTGTTAGCGTAGGTGTCGAGCGCCGCGCGCGCGGTCGCGTTGGCTTCCTCGCGCATGATCTTCTCGACGCCCAGCCAGTGCTGGAAATCGTCCGGCTCGATCACATAGAGCAGCACCAGCACGCCGCTGGTGCTCTGCGCCCGCTTCGAGGCGTAGGCGACGGCGCGCTCGCATTCCGGCGTGTCGTCGATGATCGCCAGGAACTTGCGGCGATGGCCGGCTTCGCGGCTGAGGCGTTTGGAAACCATGTCTATCTGCTCGGTATCAATTCGGCCGCAATCTGCCACCGCCACGGACCGGCGGCAAGCCGTCGGCCGGCAGGGCGATGGAAGTCAGTAAGGCAGGACCGGTCAGTCCTGCAGCAGGCCGATAATGTCGCGCACCGTCTTCATCGTGCCTTCGGCGATCGCCCGCGCCCGCTCGCCGCCGTCCCTGAGCACGGCATCGACATAGGCGCGGTCGCCCTCGATGCGGCGCATCTCGGAAGCGATCGGCGCGAGCTTCTCCACTGCAAGGTCGGCGAGCGCCGGCTTGAACACGGAGAACTGCTGGCCGCCATATTCCTTCAGCACGTCGGCCTTGGAGATCTCGGCGAGGCCGGCATAGATGCCGACCAGGTTTTCGGCTTCGGGCCGGCTTTCCAGTCCGTCGACCTCGCTCGGCAAGGCCGCAGGATCGGTCTTGGCTTTGCGGATCTTCTTCGAGATGGTGTCGGCATCGTCGGTCAGGTTGATGCGCGACAGGTCCGATGGGTCGGACTTCGACATCTTCTTCGAACCGTCGCGCAGGCTCATGATGCGCGCCGCAGGACCGCCGATGACCGGTTCGGTGATAGGGAAATAGCCGTTCACCGTCTCCTCGCCGACCTCCATCTCGACCCCGACGCCAAGCGCCGCGATGCGCTCGGAGAAGTCGTTGTTGAATTTTTGCGCGATGTCGCGGGTCAGTTCCAGGTGCTGCTTCTGGTCCTCGCCCACCGGCACATGGGTGGCTCGGTAGAGCAGGATATCGGCGGCCATCAGGCTCGGATAGGCGAGCAGGCCGAGCGAGGCGTTCTCGCGGTCCTTGCCGGCTTTGTCCTTGAACTGCGTCATGCGGTACATCCAGCCGATGCGTGCCACGCAGTTGAAGATCCAGGCAAGCTCGGCGTGCTGGATGACCCGCGACTGGTTGAAGACGATGTGCTTCTTGGGGTCGATGCCGGAGGCGAGGAACGCCGCGGTGATCGAGCGGGTCTGGTCGCCGAGATCCTGATAGACGAGCTGCGCCGTCAGCGAATGCAGGTCGACGACGCAATAGATGCAGTCGGACTGTTCCTGGAGGGCGACGAATTTCTTGATGGCGCCGAGATAGTTGCCGAGATGCAAATTGCCGGTCGGCTGGACGCCCGAAAAGACGAGTGGCTTGAAGGCGGACATGAGTTCCTCAGGGCTTGTGGAGGGCCGTATAAGCATGATTCCAAAAAGTTGCAGACTTTTTGGAGCCAATCATGCGGCTGGAAACCGCGCGCGGCGAAAGTCTTGCGACGGCGCGCTTATGGACGAAGGTGCATGCGGGATCAAGAGGCGGGAGATCGCGGCTGAGCAGCTGCTTCAGGTGGATTGCTTGTTTAGTGTTGTTCGGATCACGCTTGTTGCGTCTGTATCTCGGCCTGACAGGTCGGCGCCGCCCCTCATTGCCCTGCCGGGCATTTCTCCCCGTATAGAGACGGGGAGAAAGACGCCGTCATCACCGGTTTCGCCAATCGCCAGTGTTTCCAGGGAAGTGCCGGCGTTGCGCCCAGCTTCTTTCTCCCCGTCTACGGGGAGAAATGCCCAGCAGGGCAATGAGGGGCGGCGCAAACATCGACATGTATGATAAATGGAACACGTTCCGCATACGATCTGATGAGAAATAGATCCTGCCACTGTTAACGACGAGGAAGCTCTGAAGCGCCGGCATGACAGCGAGACACCGCTGGAGACAGCGGTGCGGCTTCGGGCCGAATTCGGAATCGAACTTAGCAAGCAGGCACGCGAACCGGTGCCACGCTCGGTCTACGACGAATTGTCTGGCGAAGACTGATGCCTGTCGACGGTATTCACGGATCCGGAGACTGTTCCGTGACCGGCGGCGCCGCCTTTGCTTCGCCCCGCTTGACGTTGCGCCGGATCATGCCGAAATCGGCGCCGCCGGTGCCGAAGGCGGTAATGAAATAGAGCGCGGCACCCCCGCCGACCAGCGCAAGCACGGTCGTCGCCTTGACCACCAGCGGCGAACCAGGCTCAAGCTGGTGGGCAAAGTGGCGCTCGACGAAGTAAAGCGCCGCCGCCATGATCACAGCGGACAACACTAGCCTTGGGATGCGTTTCAAGAGTGGGATGTCACGGCCCCAATGGCCGCGCCGGATCAGCATGCCGAGCAGCATCAGCGCGTTGACCCAGCCGGCTATCGCCGAAGCGACCGCGATGCCCGGCGCGCCCATCGAGGGGAACAAGGTCAGCGCGATGGCGACGTTCACGCCGACCGAGATGGCGGCAAAGATCATCGGCGTGCGCGTGTCCTCGCGCGCGAAATAGCCGGGTGTGAAGGCCTTGATCAGCACGAAGGCCGGCAGACCGAGGCCGAAGATCGCCAGGATCGAGGCGACGATCGGCGTCGAGTGGTTGGCGGCGAAGGCACCGCGCTCGTAGACGAGCCGCACGATCGGTTCCGACATCACCCAGAGCGCCGCCGCGGCCGGCAGCGTCATGAACAGCGTGAACTCGACCGAGCGGTTCTGCAGATTGGCGGCCTCGATCAAATTGCCCGACTTCAGCGCCCGCGACAGTTCCGGCAACAGCACGATCGCCACCGCGACGCCGACGACGCCGAGCGGGAGCTGGTAGATGCGGTCGGCATAGGCCAGCGACGACACGGCGCTGTTCTGCCCCGAGGCGATCGCCGTGCCGATAAGCTGGTTGATCTGGGTGATGCCGCCGGTGATCGCCGCAGGCAGCGCCAGGATCAGCAGCCGCTTGACGTTCGGCGTCAGGTGCGGCCGGCGGAAACCGATCGAGATGCCGGCATGGCGCACCGCCACCCAGACGATGGCGAGCTGCACGATGCCCGCCGCCAGCACGCCCCAGGAGAGCCCGTAGCCGACATCACGCGCATCCAGCCCGTGATACCAGGCATAGCCGAGCACGCCGATCAGGATGATGTTGAGGAAAGCGGGCGCGATCGCCGCGGCGAAATAGCGGCGGAGCGAATTCAGCATGCCCGCCATCATGGCGCCGAGCGACATGCAGATCAGATACGGGAACATGATCGTCGCCAGCCGGACGGTCGTCTCGAACTTGCCCGGAATGTCGGCAAAGCCCGGCGCCACCAGGTAGCGGACGATCAGCGGCATCGCCAGTTCCATGGCGATGGTGAGCGCGAGCAGCGCCGAGAACAGCACGCCGAATACCTCCTCCGAAAAGCGCTTGGCGCCGTCGGTGCCGTGCGTCTCGATCTCCTTGGCGAAGAGCGGCACGAAGGCGGCATTGAAAGCGCCCTCGGCGAACAGCCGGCGGAAGGTGTTGGGGAACTGGAAGGCGGCGTTGAAGGCGTCGGCGACCGGCCCGGTGCCGAGCGCCGCCGCCATCAGCATCTCGCGGCCGAAACCCAGCGCGCGGCTCATCAGCGTGCCGGAAGCGACGGTGGCGAATTTCTTGACAAGGCTCATGCGGTGGATGACTGCCTGCGCAATTGCGTCAAATGGATGGTGATGATCACTCGGCCGCCGCCGCCTTGGCCTTGCCGTTACGTTCGGGCGCGTTGCCGTCCAGCGTATCGATCAGCCGTTTGTGGATGGTGGCAGTGCGCGTCGGGCTGTCGATCTTCTGTCCGGTGAGGTCGGTGACGTAGAAAGTGTCGATGACCTTTTCGCCGAAGGTGGTGATGTGGGCCGAGGCGATGTCGAGCGAAAGGTCCGAAAGCGCGCCGGTGATCTCGGAAAGCAGGCCTGGCCGGTCCAGCCCCTCGATCTCGATGACGGAAAAGCGGTTCGACAGCGTGTTGCGGATCTCGGCGCGCGGCGGAATGCGGAAAGCCTTGGCGCCGCGCTTCGGCTTCGTGCGCTTCTCGATCATCTCGGGCAGCCAGGTCTTACCGGACAGCACATCCTCGATCAGCCGGCCGACGCGTTCGGCGCGGCGGCGCTCGTCCTCGTCGCGGTCGAACTCCCTCGAGATCAGGATGGTGTCCAGCGCGCGTCCGTCCGAGGTGGTGAAGATCTGTGCGTCGACGATGTTGCCGCCGGCCGCAGCGCACGCGCCGGCAATCACCGACAGCAGGCGCGGATGGTCCTGCGCCAGCACGGTGATTTCGGTCACCGCTTCGAATTCGTGCGTCTTCACCATGGTCGCGAGCTTCTTGCCGGCGGCGTCCGCCTCGCGGATGAATTCGGCGTGGCGCAACTGGTCGGGCAGATCGACGGTCAGCAGGTAATTCTCGTAGTGCTGGGCGACATAGCGCTTGCGCTCCTTCGCCGGCCAGGCGGCCAGCGCCTCGGCCAGGCGCTCGCGCGCCGCGGCCGTGCGCTCGGCGCGCGACACTTCCGAGAAGCCGCCGGTCAAGAGCAGTTCGGTCTCGAAATAGAGCGTGCGCAGCAGTTGTCCCTTCCAGCCGTTCCACACGCCCGGCCCGACGCCCCGGATGTCGCAGACGGTGAGGACCAGAAGCAGCTTCAGCCGCTCGACCGATTGCACGATGGAAGCAAAATCCTCGATCGTCTTGCGGTCGTTGAGGTCGCGCGTCTGCGCCGTCATCGACATGACGAGATGGTTCTCGACCAGCCAGGCGACGGTCTCGGTGTCGGCGGCGGACAGCCCCATATGCGGGCAGATGCGCCGCGCGATCCTGGCGCCGGCCTCCGAATGGTCCTCCGGCCGGCCCTTGGCGATGTCGTGCAGCAGCACGGCGACATAGAGCGCCTCGCGGCTCTTCTTCAGCCCCGGCATCAGCGAGTGCGCCAGCGGATGCACCTTGGCGCCGTCGCCGCGTTCGATCTCGGCCAGCACGCCGATGCAGCGGATGAGATGCTCGTCCACCGTATAATGGTGGTACATCGAGAACTGCATCATGGCGACGATCTTGCCGAAGTCGGGGATCAGCTTGCCGAGCAGCCCCGCCTCGTTCATGCGCCTGAGATTGAGCTCGGCATTGCGGTCGGAGGTCAGGATGTCGAGGAACAGCCGGTTGGCCTCCGCGTCGCGCCGCAGCGACTTGTTGACCAGGCCGAGCGAGCGGGTGAGCAGCTTCAGCGCGTCGGGGTGGAACTCCAGCCCGTGCTTGTCGGCGAACCAGAATAGCCTCAGCAGATTGACAGGATCGCGCTCGAACACCATGTCGTCGGCAATGTTGATGCGGTGGTTGTCGACGATGAAATCGCTTGTGCCGGCAAGCTTGCGCTTGCGCCGCGAGAAGGTGAGGAAGATGCGGTTGAAGCCGGGCACGTGCTTGGCCTGTTCCTCCTCGAGCGCGGCGCAGAAGATGCGGGTCAGGTCGCCGACATCCTTGGCGACCAGGAAATAGTGCTTCATGAAGCGCTCGACCGCCGACAGGCCGGGATGCGTGGTGTAGCCCAGCCGTTCGGCGATCTCGCGCTGGATGTCGAAATGCAGCCGCTCTTCCGCCTTGCCGGTGAGGAAATGCATGTGGCAGCGCACCGCCCACAAAAAATCCTCGGCCTTCTGGAATTCGCGATATTCGGCCTCGGTGAAGACGCCTTTCTCGACCAGCTCCTCGCCGGTGCGGACGCGATAGAAATATTTGCCGATCCAGAACAGCGTCTGCAGGTCGCGCAGGCCGCCCTTGCCGTCCTTGACGTTGGGCTCGACCAGATAGCGGCTTTCGCCCGCCTTGGCATGGCGCTCGTCGCGCTCGGCGAGCTTGGCCTGTACGTACTCCGGCCCGGTCGTGCGCACCACCTCGTGGTCGAAGCGGGCGAGCAGTTCGTCATAAAGCTTGCGCTCGCCCCACAGGAAGCGCGCCTCCAGGATCGAGGTGCGGATGGTGATGTCGGTGCGCGACAGCCTCAGGCACTCCTCGATGTTGCGGGTGGCGTGGCCGACCTTCAGCCCCATGTCCCACAGCATGTAGAGCATGTATTCGACGATCTGCTCGCCCCAGGGCGTCTGCTTGTAGGGAAGCAGGAACAACAGATCGATATCGGAGCCCGGCGCCAGCGTGCCGCGGCCATAGCCGCCGACAGCGACGACCGCCATGCGCTCGGCGGCCGAGCGGTTCTTGACCCGGTAGACGTGGCTGGCGGCGAAATCGTAGAGCGCCTGGATCAGCTCATCCATCAGATGCGACAGCCGCTCGGCGCAGGCATTGCCGCCGCCATCCTCCTTTAGCATGGCCTCGGCAATCTTTCGCCCTTCGCCAAGCCTGCCCTTGAGCAACTGCAGGACGGCCGTGCGCGTGGCCTTGCCGGAGCCGTCGCCGGCGCTCGCCGCCGTCAGCGCCGTCATGTCGCGGCGCAAGGCGTCGCCTTCGATGATTTCGTCGAGTTTCAGGGAGATCTTTGCCATTCGGCGGCGTCTATAGCGTGTTTTCGCGGCGCTGTGTATGGGGCGGGCGGCCGTTCCCAACGACGTGCGATTGATGCAGCGCAAGGCCGGACGGCCAAAATTCCCAAAAATCGAAACCGCCCCTTGACCTTCCAGTTGCTGGAAGGACTACCTCCGCCCCATTCGATAATTCCGAGGCGTTTCGACATGAGCCATTCCGACCATCATCACCATCACGCGCATGGCGCATCCTGCTGTTCCGCAAAGGGCGCTGCGCCGGCCGCGGAAGCCGTGATTCGCGATCCGGTCTGCGGCATGACGGTGGATTCTTCCGCCGGCAAGCCTACGGCCGAACACAATGGCCGGACATTTCATTTCTGCAGCGAGCGCTGCCGCACGAAATTCCAGGCCGAGCCGGAAACATATCTGACGGCCACCGATCCCGTCTGCGGCATGAATGTCGACCGCGCGAGCGCGAAGCATTTCGTTCGCCACGAAGGCCAAGGCTTCTATTTCTGCTCGGCAAGCTGCAAGGGCAAGTTCGAGGCCGAACCGGCAAAATACCTTGACGGCCGGCCGGCGCCGGAGCCGATGCCGAAGGGCACGCAATACACCTGCCCGATGCATCCCGAGATCATCCGCGACAAGCCCGGCTCCTGCCCGATCTGTGGCATGGCGCTGGAGCCGATGGGCGTACCGACCGGCGATGAGGGGCCGAACCCGGAGCTGGTGGATTTCACCAGGCGATTCTGGGTAAGCGCGGTGCTGTCTCTGCCTTTGCTCGTCTTCGCCATGGCGCCGATGCTGGGTTTCAGCTTCGAAAGCTTCATCGACGGCCGGACGAAGACCTGGGCGGAGCTGGCGCTGGCGAGCCCTGTGGTGCTGTGGGCGGCGTTCCCGTTCTTCCATCGCGGCTGGGACTCGATCCTGAACCGCAGTCCGAATATGTGGACGCTGATCTCGATTGGTGTCGGCGCCGCCTATCTCTACAGCGTGGTCGCCGCCCTGTTCCCGGACATTTTCCCGCATCAGTTCCGCGGCCATGACGGCGCCGTGCCTGTCTATTTCGAGGCGGCCGCGGTCATCGTCGCGCTGGTGTTCCTTGGCCAGGTGCTGGAACTTAGAGCCCGCGAACGCACCGGCTCGGCCATCCGCGCCCTGCTCGACCTTGCCCCGAAGACGGCGCGCCTGATCGGCGCCGACGGTTCCGAGAAGGACGTGCCGCTCGACAGCGTCAAGACCGGCGATCGGCTGCGCATCCGCCCCGGCGATGCCGTGCCGGTCGACGGCATCGTGTTGGAAGGCCGCTCGGCGGTCGACGAATCCATGATCACCGGCGAGCCGCTCCCGGTCGAGAAGACGGAAGGCGATCCTCTGACCGGCGGCACGCTGAACAAGAACGGCTCGCTGATCATGCGCGCCGAAAAGGTCGGCGCCGAGACCACGCTGTCGCGGATCGTCGAAATGGTCGCCAAGGCGCAGCGCTCGCGCGCGCCGATCCAGGGGCTGGCCGACCGTGTATCCTTCTATTTCGTCCCGGCCGTCGTGCTGGTGGCGGTCATTGCCTTCATCGCCTGGTCGTTCTTCGGACCTGAGCCCAGCCTGATCTTCGCCATCGTCTCGGCGGTATCGGTGTTGATCATCGCCTGTCCCTGCGCATTGGGGCTTGCCACGCCGATGTCGATCATGACCGCGACCGGGCGCGGCGCCCATGCCGGCGTGCTGATCAAGGAAGCGGCGGCGCTGGAGCGCTTCGCCTCGGTCGACACGCTGATCGTCGACAAGACCGGCACCTTGACCGAGGGCAGGCCGCGCCTGACCGACGTCGTCGCGGCCGCGGGCGTCGATGAGAACGAATTGCTGGCGCTTGCCGCCACCCTTGAAAAAGGCTCGGAACACCCGTTGGCCGAGGCGATCGTCGATGGTGCTGCAGAGCGTAGCGTCAAGCTTGCCAATGCCGAAAACTTCGAGGCGATCACCGGCAAGGGTGTTGCCGGCACGGTGTCGGGCAGAAAGGTGGCGCTTGGCAATGCGGCGATGATGGCCGACCTTGGCGTCGACACCGCGCCTGTTTCCGCCAAGGCGGAGGCGTTGCAGGCCGAGGGCAAGACGGCGATGTTCGTTGCCGCCGACGGCAAGCTCGCCGGCCTCGTCGCTGTCGCCGACCCGGTCAAGGCGACCACGGCCGAAGCGATCAGGGCGCTCCACGACAAGGGTCTGAGGATCATCATGGCGACCGGCGACAACGAGCGCACGGCAAAAGCGATTGCCGGCAAGCTCGGCATCGACGAGGTGCGCGCCGGGCTGCTGCCGGACGAGAAGGGCGCGCTGGTCGACGAGCTGCGCGCTCACGGCGCAGGCGTCGCCATGGCCGGCGACGGCGTCAACGACGCCCCGGCGCTGGCCGGCGCCGATGTCGGCATCGCCATGGGCACCGGCGCCGATGTCGCGGTCGAAAGCGCCGGCATCACGCTGGTCAAGGGCGACCTCAACGGCATCGTCAGAGCCCGCACGCTCGCCCAGGCGACGATCCGCAACATCCGCCAGAACCTGTTCTTCGCCTTCCTCTACAACGTGCTCGGCGTGCCGGTCGCGGCCGGCGTGCTCTATCCGCTCACCGGCACGCTTCTGTCGCCGATGATTGCGGCGGCGGCGATGAGCCTGTCGTCGGTCTCCGTCATTTCCAACGCCTTGCGGCTGGGAACATTGAAACTCTGAGCGAAGCTCCCAGATACGCAATCCAACCGCAAAGGAGACCTGAATGACCCTGGCCAAGAAGATCGTGCTGCTGCTGATGGCGGCGGGAATGCTGCTCGCGGTGTTCCTCGAAAGCATTCCGGCGCAGTCCGAGGAGATGAAGCACGACATGTCGGGCATGGCGATGGGCGCGGAGAGCCCCGCCACCGCCGGCTACAAGGCGGCGATGGACAAGATGCACGGCGACATGATGATCGAGTACACCGGCAACGCCGATGTCGATTTCGTCCGCGGCATGATCCCGCACCATCAGGGCGCGATCGACATGGCCAAGGTAGTGCTCGCCAACGGCAAGGATCCGGAAATCCGCAAGCTCGCCGAAGGCGTGGTCAAGGCGCAGGAAGCCGAGATCAAAGAGATGCAGGACTGGCTTGCCAAGCATCCGGTGAAGTAACTCCCGCGCCGGGAATCCGGACGAAGGCGAGGACTTCAGTCTGGATTTCCGGCCACGGCTGTGCTGCGATCCGGCCTCACGCGGAGCAGACCATGTCTTCTGAAATCAGAACCACCACTCTACCGTCCGGCGAAGCGGTTCCGGTGCTTGGGCAGGGCACCTGGAAGATGGGGGAGGACCGCCGGCGCCGCGCCGACGAGGTCGCGGCGCTGAAACTCGGCCTGGACCTCGGTATCACGTTGATCGACACGGCGGAGATGTACGCCGGTGGGGGCGCCGAGGAAGTGGTGGCGGAGGCGATCTCCGGGCGCCGCGACGAGACCTTTCTGGTTTCAAAGGTGCTGCCGACCAACGCTTCGCGCGCCGGCGTGAAACGGGCCTGCGAGAACAGTTTGAGGCGGCTTTCCACCGACCGCATCGATCTCTATCTGCTGCATTGGCCGGGCAGTGTGCCTTTGGCCGAAACCGTCGAGGCCTTCGAGGCCTTGAAGGCGGCCGGCAAGATCCGCCACTGGGGCGTCAGCAATTTCGACACTGACGAGATGGAAGAACTGGTCGGCCTGCCCTCCGGCGGCAACGCCCAGACCAACCAGGTCCTCTACAATCTCTCGCGGCGCGGCCCGGAATTCGACCTTGCGCCCTGGAGCCTTAAGCGCGGCATTCCGCTGATGGCCTATTCGCCGGTCGAGCAGGGCGCGCTGGCGCGCAACGCCAGGCTCGACGCCGTGGCCGATCGCCATAACGCGACGGCCGCGCAGATCGCCCTTGCCTGGGTGATGGCGCAGAAGGGCGTCATCGCCATCCCGAAGGCCAGCCGGCAGGAGCATGTCCGCCAGAACGCCGCCGCGCTCGATATTGAGCTGACGGCCCAGGATTTCGCCGATCTCGACCGCGCCTTCCCGCCGCCGACGCGCAAGCGCGGGCTGGAGATGATTTAACCGAAAACCTCACTTCGGAATGTGCGGTTGAAAGAGAGCAGGCGTTGGAACGAATCTCAGCCGGGCCGCATCACACGACCTACAAGGTCGCAGACATCAGGGTCACGTCGCTGCGCGACGGCTATGTCGACATGCCGATCCGGCGACTGCGCCAGCCGGGAGACAAGCCCTTCGGCGATGATCTCCCGCCGCAGGTACCGCTCTTCGACGGCGCCCTGAGATTGTCGGTCAATGCCTTTGCCATTGACGACGGCCACGAAATCACGCTGATCGACACAGGGTCCTCGAACGCCTGGCATCCGACGATGGGGCTTCTTCCGCAGGCGCTGAGCGAGGCGAAGATCGCAATCGATCGGATACGCACGGTTGCCTTCACCCATACGCATCTCGATCATATCCATGGGCTCATCCTTCCGGATGGCCGGGACGGTTTCCCGCAGCTCTCCCGCTTGCTTGTCCCTCGGCCGGAGCTTGACATGTTCCGGGCAGTGGCAAGGCTGCAGCGCTTCCATGATCGAGCCCAGCCCTTCGACGCCGGGCAACGCCTGAGCACGGATATCGAGACGATCGCCATTCCCGGTCACGAAGTCGGTCACACATGCTTTCGCGTTGCGAGTGGGGGTGAGACACTGTTGATCTGGGGCGACACCGTGCATGTGCCGTCACTTCAGTTCGATCGGCCGGAGGTCGCATGGGAATTCGACGCCGACCAGGAACAGGCGCGGGCAAGCCGGTTGCAAATATTGGCTCTTGCCGCCGACAACGCCTATTGCGTTGCAGGAGCACATCTCGATTCACCGGGCGTCGGCCGGATTCTTCGAACCGAAACAGGCTTCCGCTTCGAACCCCTGTAGGAACCGGGGCTAGATCTTGACCGATAGCCCAAGCCGCATCCGCAGTCGCCGCAATGCCCTTGAAAATACATCGAGGTCGTCGGCGGCGCGGGCAAGCGTGAGTGCACCCTGGATGGCGGCGACGGTTTCCTCGGCTAGCTCGCTCGCCTCGCCCGGTCGGTGCCCAGATCGTGCGAGCGCTTCGGCGAGACGCGTGACCCAGCGGCCGAAATAGTCCCTTATTTGGCCGGCGAAGAGGTCGCGCGATTCATCCAGCGCGAAGGCGCCGATGAGGCAAACCCGGCGCCCCGAGCGGAAGTAGCTGTCCGTCGCCTCGAACATGTGCCCGATCCCGGCCTGCGGATCGGCGCTGTCGCGCAGAGGTGCAAAGACATTGTCTTCGAACCAGCCATCAATATGGGCAATGACGGCTCTCGCCATCTCTTCCTTGCCGCCGGGAAAGAAGTGGTAGAGGCTTCCCTTGCCCAGCCCCGTCGCCTCGCCGATCAGCGAAAGGCTGGCGCCTTCATAACCATGCTCGCGAAAAACCTCGGCCACGATCGCAAGCAGCTGGTCGCGATCCGGAGCGATGCGCCGCATCCAGTCGCCCCTAGAGTCCGAGTTCCGAAAGGCCAGGATGGTCGTCCGGCCGGCGCCCGAGCGGCCAATGGTACTTTCGTTCGCGCTCAGTGATCGGCATGTCGTTGATGCTCGCCACGCGGCGGCGCATCAGCCCGGCTGCGTCGAATTCCCAATTCTCGTTGCCGTAGGAGCGGAACCAGTGGCCGCTGTCGTCGTGCCATTCATAGGCGAAGCGCACGGCTATGCGGTTGTCGTTCCAGGTCCAGACCTCCTTGATGAGGCGGTAGTCCAGCTCGCGCGCCCACTTGCGCTTCAGGAAGCCGACGATCTCGCCGCGGCCTGAAATGAACTCGGCCCGGTTCCGCCAGATGCTGTCCTCGGTATAGGCAAGCGAAACCCGCTCCGGATCGCGGCTGTTCCAGGCGTCCTCCGCGAGCCGCGCCTTTTGCGCTGCTGTTTCGGCCGTGAAGGGCGGTAATGGCGGGCGGCTCATGGAAATCTCCTGTCGCTTTCGGTCATCGATAAGCGACATTGTACCGAATGGTACAATGAGTCAACGGCGCATCAGATTCTATTGCTTCGTCGCCAGCCCCTTCAGCCGGTAGAGCGCCTCCAGCGCCTCGCGCGGCGTCATCTCGTCGGGGTTGATGGCACCCAACGCGTCGCCCAGCGCATCGTTCTTTGCCGGCTTCGGCGCTTCGCGTTTCACCGCCACCGAAAACAGCGGCAGGTCGTCGACCAGCCGATTGGTCTTGCCGGAAACCTCGCCCTCCTCAAGCTGATGCAGCACTTCCTTGGCGCGGGCGACCACCGCTTCCGGCAGGCCGGCGAGCCGCGCCACCTGCACGCCGTAGGAGCGGTCGGCCGCACCCTTGCCCACCTCGTGCAGGAAGACCACGTCGCCTTCCCACTCCTTGACCCGCATGGTGACGTTGGAGAGCCGCGACAGCTTGCCGGCCAGCGCCGTCATCTCGTGGAAATGGGTGGCGAAGATCGCCCGGCAGCGGTTCTTCTCATGCAGATATTCGACCGCCGCCCAGGCGATCGACAGGCCGTCGAAGGTCGCGGTGCCGCGGCCGATCTCGTCGAGGATGACCAGTGCCCGCTCGCCCGCCTGGTTGAGGATCGCCGCCGTCTCGACCATCTCGACCATGAAGGTGGAGCGGCCGCGCGCGAGGTCGTCGGAAGCGCCGACGCGCGAGAACAGCCGGTCGACGACGCCGATATGGGCGCTTTCGGCCGGCACGAAGGATCCGGTCTGGGCCAGGATGGCGATCAGCGCGTTCTGTCTGAGGAAGGTCGACTTGCCGCCCATATTGGGACCGGTCAGCAGCCAGATCGCGCCGGCCTTCGCCCCGCCTTCCGGCGAGAGGTCGCAGTCATTGGCGACGAACGGGCCTTCGCCCGAACGCCTGAGCGCCTGTTCGACGACCGGGTGGCGACCGCCGGCAATCTCGAAGGCGAGGCTGGCATCGACCACCGGCCGGCACCAGCCCTCGCTTTCGGAAAGAAGGGCCAGCGCCGCCGACACGTCGAGCACCGCGAGTGCCTCGGCGCCGGCGCGGATGCTGTCGGCCTCGCCGACCACTTCCGCCGTCAGCCGGTCGAAAGTGGCAAGCTCGATGCTCAGCGCCTTGTCTGCGGCGTTGGCGATCTTCGATTCCAGCTCGGCCAGTTCCGTCGTCGTGAAGCGCATGGCGTTGGCCATGGTCTGGCGATGGATGAACCGCGCCTTCGCCGCGTCGCTGCCGGTCATCACGCCATGATGGTTGGCGGTGACTTCGATGTAATAGCCCAGCACATTGTTGTGCCGGATCTTCAGCGAGCGGATGCCGGTCTCCTCGATCAGCGAGCGTTCCAGCCCGGCGATCACTTTTCGCGACTCGTCGCGCAGCGCCCGCATTTCGTCGAGCTCGGCATTGTAGCTCGACCGCACGAAGCCGCCGTCGCGTTTGATCAGCGGCAGTTCCTCGTCGAGCGCCTCGCTGAGATGGCGGGCGAGCGCTTCGGGCAAGGTATTGATCGCTGCCAGCGCCGCGCCGAGTTCAGCGGGCAGGGCCGTCGTCGCGAACAGCGCGGCGATCGCGCCCGCCGCCTCGAAACCGGCGCGCAGCGCGCCGAGATCGCGCGGGCCGCCGCGGTTGAGCGCCAGTCGGGACAGCGCCCTCGGCATGTCGGCGACGCTTTTCAGGCTCGTCCGCAGGCCCTGGCAGAGCCGCGTCTCGGCGCGGAAGAACGAGACCGAATCCAGCCTTGCCGAGATCGCCGCCGGGTCGGTCAGCGGCGCCATCAGCCGGTCGGCGAGCAATCTCGCGCCGCCGCCGGTCACGGTGCGGTCGATCGCCTTGAACAGCGAGCCGTCGCGGCTGCCGGACAGCGTGCGCAACAGCTCCAGATTGGCGCGCGTCGCCGGATCGATGAACAGCGTCGAGCCGCTCTCCTCGCGCTCGGGCCGCGACAGCGGCGGCCGCTCGGCCTTCTGCGTTTTCTCGACATAGGCGATAGTGCCGGAGATCGCCGACAATTCGGCGCGCGAGAACGTGCCGAAGCTGTCGGGCGTAGCCACCTCGAAAAAGCGGGCGATACGGCCGGTGGCCGACGCCGAATCGAACAGCGACGGCGGCTGCGGGTTGGCGACTCGCCCGAGCACGTCGAAGACCGGCCGCAATTCCGGGTCGTGGAACACCGGCTCGGCGACGATCAGCTCGCGCGGATCGACGCGGAAGATGTCGGCAAGCAGCCGTTCGGCCGTGGTTTCCGCCACGCGGAACGCGCCGGTCGAGATGTCGATCCAGGCCAGCGCGAAACTGCCTTGGCTGGCCGCATTGCCGCCCTTCACTCGCCCAAGTGCCATCAGGAAGCTCGATTCCGAGGGCGCGAGCAGCTTGTCCTCGGTGATGGTGCCGGGCGTGACCAGCCGCACCACGTCGCGCCGCACCACCGATTTCGAGCCGCGCTTCTTGGCTTCCGCCGGGTCCTCGATCTGCTCGCAGACGGCAACGCGAAAGCCTTGTGCGATCAGCTTCTGCAGGTAGTCGTCCGCCGCATGCACCGGCACGCCGCACATCGGAATGTCGAGGCCCTGGTGCTTGCCGCGCCGGGTGAGAACGATGCCGAGCGCCTGGCTCGCCTTCTCGGCGTCGTCGAAGAACAGCTCGTAGAAATCGCCCATGCGGTAGAAGAGCAGCGAATCCGGGTTCGCCGCCTTGATCTCGATATACTGCTCCATCATCGGCGTGACGCCGCCCGTGGCAGGCGCCGGTGTCGTCGTTTCCTGGGCGTCGGTGTCGGTCGGCATGTGCATGTTCATGCCGCGACGCTAGCAGATGTGACAGTAGGGTTTAATGCCGGCGCCTCGAAAAGCGGGGGAAACCGCGCGCCATGCTGCCAGCCGGCCGTCAATCGAGCCGCCGCCTTCCATGTTGAAGCTGCTTTGCCCGGCTTGGCGGTTTACAGCGGCCGCGTGTGGCCTTAATCCGGAAATCCATAAGAAAGCAGCCGTTCCAAGCGGTGTCGAAAGGTGAGGGAATAAAAGCATCATGGCCAGGAAAACCGAAAGCAGCGGACCCTCCGTTAGCGCGCAGGAGGCGCTGGAATTCCACGCCATGGGGCGGCCAGGCAAGCTGGAGATCGTCGCCACCAAGCCGATGGCGACGCAACGTGACCTGAGCCTCGCCTATTCGCCTGGCGTCGCCGTTCCCGTGCGCGCCATCGCGGAAGACCCGAGCCGCGCCTTCGACTACACGGCGCGCGGCAACATGGTCGCCGTCATCTCCAACGGCACCGCCATCCTCGGCCTCGGCAATCTCGGCGCGCTGGCCTCGAAGCCGGTGATGGAAGGCAAGGCGGTGCTGTTCAAGCGCTTCGCCGACGTCGATTCCATCGACCTTGAAGTGGCGACCGAGGACGCCGAGGAATTCATCAACTGCGTGCGCTTCCTCGGGCCCTCCTTCGGCGGCATCAATCTCGAGGACATCAAGGCGCCGGAATGCTTCATCATCGAGCAGCGGCTGCGCGAGCTGATGGACATCCCGGTCTTCCATGACGACCAGCACGGCACCGCCATCATCTCGTCCGCCGGGCTGATCAACGCGCTGGAGATCACCGGCCGCGACATGAAGACCACGAAGATGGTCTGCAACGGCGCGGGCGCCGCAGGCATAGCCTGCATCGAACTGATGAAGGCGATGGGTTTTTCGCCGGAGAACATCACCCTGTGCGACACCAAGGGCGTGGTCTACCAAGGCCGCACCGAGGGCATGAACCAGTGGAAGTCGGCGCATGCGGTTAAGACCGAGGCGCGCAGCCTCGCCGAGGCTCTGGACGGCGCCGACGTCTTCCTCGGCCTTTCCGCCAAGGGCGCGCTGACCCCCGCCATGGTGCAGTCGATGGCGAAGAACCCGATCATCTTCGCCATGGCCAATCCAGATCCGGAAATCACGCCGGAGGAAGTGGGCGAGATACGCACCGACGCCATCATGGCGACCGGCCGTTCGGATTACCCGAACCAGGTCAACAATGTGCTGGGCTTCCCCTATATCTTCCGCGGCGCGCTGGATGTCCGGGCCACCACCATCAATGACGAGATGAAGATCGCCGCGGCCAGGGCATTGGCCGAGCTTGCGCGCCAGGATGTGCCGGACGATGTCGCGGCGGCCTATCAGGGCAACAGGCCGAAATTCGGCCCCAACTACATCATCCCCGTGCCGTTCGACCCGCGCCTGATCTCGGCCATCCCGCTCGCGGTGGCGAAGGCCGCGATGGAGTCCGGCGTCGCGCGCAAGCCGATCCTCGACCTCGACCGCTACGCGCAGGAGCTTTCCGCCCGCCGCGACCCGATCGCGTCGACTCTGCAGCGCATTTACGACCGCGTGCGCCGCCAGCCCAAGCGCATCGTCTTCGCCGAGGGCGAGGAGGAGCAGGTGATGCGCGCCGCCGTCTCCTATGTGAACCAGAAGCTCGGCACGGCGATCCTGCTCGGTCGCGACGACGTCATCAAGGAGAATGCCAAGAACGCCGGCATCGATCTCAACAAGCAGGGCCTCGAGATCATCAACGCCAGGCTGTCGCGCCGCAACTCGATCTATACCGACTATCTTTACGAGCGCATGCAGCGGAAGGGCTACCTGTTCCGCGACTGTCAACGCCTGATCAACAACGACCGCAACCATTTCGCCGCCTGCATGGTGGCGCTGGGCGATGCCGACGGCATCGTCACCGGCGTGACCCGCAACTATTCCACCGCGCTCGACGACATCCGCCGCGTCATCGACGCCAAGCCGGGTCACCGCGTCATCGGCGTGTCGATCGTGCTGGCAAGGGGCCGCACCGTGCTCGTCGCCGACACCGCCGTGCACGACATGCCGAATGCCGAGCAGATCGCCGACATCGCCGAGGAGGCGGCCGGCTTTGCCCGCCGCATGGGCTACGAGCCGAGGATCGCGATGTTGGCCTACTCCACCTTCGGCCATCCGCAGGGCGAGCGCTCCGAGCGCGTGCAGGAGGCGGTGCGCATCCTCGACAAGCGCCGCGTCGATTTCGAATATGACGGCGAGATGGCCGCCGACGTGGCGCTGAACCCGCGCGCCATGGCGCAGTATCCGTTCATCAGGCTGACCGGCCCGGCCAACGTGCTGGTGATGCCGGCATTCCACTCGGCCTCGATCTCGACCAAGATGCTGCAGGAGCTCGGCGGCTCGACCGTCATCGGCCCGCTGCTGGTCGGCTTGAACAAGCCGGTGCAGATCGTCTCGCTCAACGCCAAGGACTCAGACATCGTCAACATGGCGGCGATCGCGGCCTATACGGCGGGGAATTGACGAGCGGCCGGCGCATTCAACGACATTGATCGGGAACAAACAAAAGGCCCGCGGCGACGCCGCGGGCCTTTCCATGTGAGATCGCTGGGATCGATCAGAACGACCGCTGGAAGCGGACGATGCCGCCGACGCTGTTCTTCTTGTCGGCCTTGGTCCAGTTGCCGAACGGGGTGCCGTCGTCGAAGTGACCGAAATGGTCCCAATCAACTTCGGTCGTGATCGTGAAGCCAGGAACGATGGTGTAGGCGATATTCGCCGCCAGCGCATAGTTCTTGTCGTCGTCGGCCGAAGCCTGGAGGTTGAATGCGGTCTTGTCGTTGAACTTGTAGGTGCCGCCACCCCAGACAGCCCAGTTGCCACCCCACGGCTTGTAGAAGCCGCGGCCGTGGGTGTCGATTACGTTACCTGCGTCGTCGCTGAGATTGTCGTCTGTGCCGTAGCCGCCCATGATGAACAGCGTCAGTTCCTTCGTGACATTGACGTCCAGGCGAACCTTGCCGGCCACTTCTTCATAGGCGCTGTCATAGGCGACGACGCCGGTAACGGCACCCCAGTCGCCCTTGTACTTCACGCCGCCGACGACATGCGGAACATAGCTGTCGATCGTGCCGGAAATGCCCGAACCGTCCGAGCCCTCTTCGAGCGAGACCACGCCCGAGAAGCCGTTACCGGCGTCGAAGTAGTACTGGACGACGTTGGTGTCCTTCATGCCGTACGGGATAATCGTGTCCTGGATGACGTTGCCGGCGTAGCCGATGAACGAGTCGTAGGCCGATTCGTCCTTACCGACGCGGAGGCCACCGAGCTGGATCCAGGCGAAGCTCAGCTTAGGAGTAGACGTGGGGCCGCCATTCGAGAAGTCGAATTTGGTCTCGGTGTAGGTCTTCAACGTGCCAAGCTCGGTTTCCTGGCCGGTCCAGGTCTTCAGCGTGAAGCGGGCGTTCTTCTTCCAGGTGTCCTGGGCGTCGCCGTCTTCGTGGTCGGTGGCCATGCGGCCGTCGAACGAGCCGACGTCGCCGAAGCCGGCGTCATAGCGGACGTAGCCGCCGACGCGCAGGCAGGTCTCGGTGCCGGGGATGTAGAAGTAACCCGCGCCATAAACGTCGCAGATCTTGACGTATTCGGCCGGTTCCGGCTCGGCGACGGTGACCGCGTCGGCGGCGCGGGCGCCCGAAACTGCGATCAGCGCCGCAGCGGAGCCGAGAAGAAGGCTCTTGATGTTCATTTTCTTGAATCTCCAGTCAAAGGTTCAAGACAGGCTCGGCATGCCATCCGGCTTTTTTGCCACCCCGTCCCCATCGTTGAAAAAGCCGCGCACCGGCGCCGCTTCTTCGCCCTCGACATGGCCTAATTGGCTGTCGTTCACAACAGAGATTGTGTCTTAAAACCGCTTTTGGAATCTTATGAAAGTCTTGTTGCGCAAATATCACGTCACATATTTGAAAGAATGGCACATATTGCACAATGTATACGTTATAAAATGATATTTTACCTGATAGATGTCCCAGATGTGCCATTTGTTATAGTTTTGTGACAAAAGAACAGTCGGCTAAAGTTCTTGAAAATCAAGTGAGCCAGAGGCACAGAGGCGCGCTGCAGACTCAGGCTCGGGACAAGGTGCGTGCGACGCGAACCACATCCTCGATCATGTCCTCGCGCAGCATTTCGATGGGGATGCGCCCGCCCAGTTCAGCGGACGGGCGAGTGAGCCAGAACCAGGCCAGCCTCGGGCTGGTGATCGCCGCCAACACCTGGCTTATGCCCGGGGCCGGCCTGCCGTCGACGAACTGGGCGAGCGGGAAGACGTGCTTGCGGCCGCCCTTGCGAAGCGCGACGACCTCGCCCCGCCTTTGCCAGCGATGCAGCGTCGAGCGCGGGATGCGGAATCTTTCTTCCAGGTAGGTCGACCCGGCAACCTCGCCGGCCCAGTCTTCGATGAGCATCGACTGGAGCTCGGAGGCTCGCTCAGCCAAAGGCGGGGAGACAGGCTTGGCAGGCCCGATTGTCGGGCCTTCGTCCACGGTCTCGTCGCCTGCCTGGTCTGTCTGCACGACTTTTTCCGCCATCGCGCGGAAAAACGCGGACGTCAGCTCGGTCCAGCCGCCCTTGAAGGACGTGACTGCAAGCCGTTGCGTCTGGGGCAGAAAGGGAAGGGCGGCGGCAACGCTGCCTGCAATCGCGCTGGCGGAGGCCAGGGCTTCCGCGTCCAGCAGAATGCCTTGCTGCATCAATGCCTGTTGCACCGCCTCGGCCACCAGGCCGGCCAAGGCCTCCTGCGAAATTCCTTCAGGCGGATTCTGAAATCTGGTCATGCATCTGTCTTGCGCGCCGCGCTCTCCTCCCCTAGCCGCGACTGGTTTTTGAACGGCTACAACGGAAAGCGGCAATCACCATGGCGACAGATGCAGCGACCGTGAAGGTTGCTGTCTTGCATTTTTGGCACCCCAACTGCTGCGGGCATCCCGAAATGTCAGTCACGGAAAGGCCCAAACTGCCTGTAGGAGCGCTCTGTGACAGGCGCGCGACAGATGGTGTCCTTTCCTTCTCCCACAACAAAGGGGAGAAGAGAAAGGCCGTCGCTACAGCAGACCCGCCTGCTCGGCCTCGCGGCGCAGGTTTTGTCGGGGCCGCGGGCCGATCTGCTGGATCACCAAGCCGGCGGCCAGCGAGCCGAGATCGCCGCAATCCTTGAGGCTGCGTCCGGTCGTATAGCCATAGAGAAAGCCGGCGGCATAGAGGTCGCCGGCGCCGGTCGTGTCGACCAGTTCCTTGATCGCCGTCGCCTTGATGGGGACGGTCTCGTCGCCGCGCACGATCACCGAGCCCTTTTCCGAGCGGGTGACGGCGGCGATCTTGCAGTCCTTGCGGATGGCGGCGAGAGCGTCCTCGAAGGAAGCGGTCTGGTAGAGCGACCTGATCTCGTGGCTGTTGGCGAAAACGATATCGACCGTGCCCGAACGCATCAGCTCGAGGAACTCATCGCGGTAGCGGTCGACGCAGAAGGAATCCGACAGCGTCATCGACACTTCGCGGCCTGCGGCGTGCGCCAGCTTCGCGGTCTGCCGGATCGCCTCCTTGGCGCGCGGCGGATCCCACAGATAGCCCTCGAAATAGGTGACCTTGGCGCCGGCGGCCTTGTCGGCTTCGACGTCTTCCGGTCCGAGCTCGATGCACGCACCGAGATAGGTGTTCATCGAGCGCTCGCCGTCCGGCGTGACGAAGATCATCGAGCGCGCCGTCGGCGGTTCGCCCCTGAGCGGCCTGGTGTCGAAGGCCACGCCCTGGGCATGGATATCGTGGGTGTAGATCTCGCCGAGCGCGTCGTTCGACACCTTGCCGAAGAAGGCGGCGCGGCCGCCGAAGCTCGCCACGCCGGCGGCCGTGTTGCCGGCGCTGCCGCCCGAGGCCTCGATCGCCGGTCCCATGCGGTTGTAGAGCAGCTCGGCACGCCTGGTGTCGATCAGGTTCATCGCGCCCTTGATGATGCCGTTGGTTTCGAGGAAGGCCTCGTCGCACTGGGCGATGATGTCGACAATGGCATTGCCGATGCAAAGCACGTCATATTCCGGCATCAATGTCTCCGCCAACGACCACCGGCTTTCTGCCATGCCGGCCGGGCGCGGGTCTAGCGGCTTGCAACTGCTTTGCCTACCCCGAAAATCGGCCCAGTTGCATCGCGCCGGCCTTGGCCGGGATTGTTCACCGGCTGCGGCAGTGTTCGCGTCGAACTGGCCCATACCAGTTGCGACCCTGACGGCTATGGTTTCGCCGTCATCGAAACATATCCGCCCCGCCGCGAGCTAGAAGCGGGTCGTTCCCGCAACAGGCCGAAGGCACTGCCATGCCCGCAAAGACCGATATGACCATCGAACTGGCTCTGTTGGCCGTGCTGGCGGTGTTGTGGGGCGCCTCCTACACCTTCATCAAGATCGGCGTCGAGACGATCCCGCCGGTGACCTTCATCGCCGGCCGCACGCTGATCGCCGGCGGCATTCTGCTTGGCCTCATCCGCTGGCGCGGCCTCGCCATGCCTCGGGACGTGGTGAACTGGCGCCGCTTCATGTTCCAGGCCTGCCTGAACAGCGTCATTCCGTTCACGCTGATCGCGGCCGCCGAGCGGTCGATCGACGCCGGCCTCGCCACGATCCTCAACGCGACGTCGCCGATCTTCACCTTCCTGCTGACGGCGCTGATCACCCGCCACGAGCCGGTGACGCTGCGCAAGCTGGTCGGCGTCGGCGCCGGCATTGCGGGCATTTGCCTCATCGTCGGCACCGAGGCGCTTGGCGGTCTCGGCCATCAGCTCTGGGCACAGCTCGCGGTGGTCGCCGCCACCATCTGCTATGCGGGCGCCGCCATCTTCGGCCGAAACTTCAGGGGTCTGGATCCGATGGTGCCGGCGGCCGGCTCGATGATCTGCGGCGCCGCGATCCTGATTCCCTTAAGTTTCGTCTTCGACCGGCCCTGGACATTGATGCCGTCGACGGCATCGATCCTTGCTCTCTTCGGGCTTTCGGTCTTCTCCACCGCGCTCGCCTTCTCGATCTTCTTCCGGCTCATTCACACGCTGGGCTCGGTCGGCACCACCTCGCAGGCCTATCTGCGCGTGCCGATCGGAGTCGGCATCGGCGCCGCCTTCCTAGGCGAGAGCCTCGGCCCGACGGCATGGCTCGGCATGGCCTTTGTCGTCGTCGGCGTCGCCGCCATGACCATACCGGCCCGGCAGACGAAACTAGCGCAATAGTTGCGCTGGTCGCCAGGCCCGCCTATCTCGGAAGCATCTTTCTCGATAAGGGCTTGGACCTGCCGTGATCCTAGACGCTGCCCGCGCCGCCGCCAGCCGACTGTTCTCGCCTGAATTCCGCACCGTCTTCCTGAAGACGCTTGGCATGACCCTGCTGGCGCTGGTGGCGCTGTGGTTCGGCATCGAGAGCCTGCTCGAATGGCTGGCCTGGCCGTGGCTGCACACGCTTCTGCCCGGATTGCCGTCCTGGGCCGGCTGGCTCAGCGCCATCATCGCCGGCATCGTTCTGGCCGTTGGGATGGCTCTGCTCATCGCGCCGGTGACGGCGATCGTCGCCGGCCTGTTCCTGGACGACGTCGCCGAGGTGGTCGAGCGCACCGACTATCCGAACGACCCGCTCGGCCGCGCCGTGCCGGCGCTGCATTCGCTGGCGCTGGCGATAAAATTCTTCGGCGTCGTGATCCTCGGCAACATCGTCGCCCTGCTGCTGCTCCTGGTGCCGGGCATCAACATCGCCGCCTTCTTCATCGTCAATGGCTACCTGCTTGGGCGCGAGTTCTTCGAATTCGCCGCCATGCGGTTCCGTCCCGAGGCAGAGGCCAAAGCGCTGCGCCGGAAACACGCCGGCACCGTGCTCCTGGCCGGGCTGGTTATCGCCGTCTTCCTTGCCGTGCCGCTGCTCAACCTACTGACGCCGCTCTTCGCCGCCGCCATGATGGTGCATCTGCACAAGGCGGTTTCGGCGCGCGAACTGGTTTAGTCCTGCTCAGTACCGCCTCCGCGGAACAGTGCCTGCAGCTTGCCGAACGGCATCGCTGCGCGGGTGAAGCCGAAGGTGCCGTCCTGCTGGATTTCGCGCGCCGCCGTTTCCAGCATGCCGTAGGCGAAATTCGTCAGCCATGGTCCGAGCGAGATGCGTTTGACGCCGGCTGCGGCAAGTTCGGCGACGGTGAAGCCCGGCCGTGCCATGATATTGATGGGCTTCGTCACCGCCGAGCAGACCGTGCGCACCGTGTCGACATCGCTCAGGCCCGGCGCATAGAGCACATCGGCGCCGGCTTTCTCGAAGGCCTGCAGCCGCATGATCGTGTCGTCGAGATCGGTCTTGCCCCAAAGGAAGTTCTCGGCCCGCGCGGTAAAGACGAAATCGTGCTTGAGCGCGCGAGCCGCCTCGACCGCCGCGGCAACGCGTTCGACGGCATGCGAGAAATCGTAGATCGGATTGTCGGGATCGCCGGTGTGGTCCTCGATCGAGCAGCCGGCAAGGCCGGCGGCTTCGGCCGCGAAGATGGTTTCGGCAGCCTGCTCGGGGCTGTCGCCCTTGCCGCGTTCGAGGTCGGCAGAAACCGGCAGGTCGGTGGCCGCCGTCACTTCGCGGCAATGGTGGATCATGGCCTCGAACGTCACGGCGCCGTCTGGCAGCCCGCGCGAGAACGCGAAGCCGGCGCTTGTCGTTGCCAGCGCCTTGAAGCCGAAGGAAGCGAGAAGCTTGGTCGTGCCTATGTCCCAGGGATTGGGCATGACGAAGGTGGAGGCATGCAGATCGCGAAAAATCTTGCCCTTGTCCATGGCGGGTCCTCAATCGTGATCGGGGTGGTGCGGGGAATTTATCGCGGCCGCCCGGGTCGGGCAAACGAATGCGGTTGGCTTAGAAGCGTTTCTCGTTCTCTGCTGACAAACGCCCGAACGCGTCGGAATTCCTCACATAACGCGACTTGGCCTTGTCCCAGCGATAGGTGACCGAAATGTCGTGCGATACGGCTTTAGGTGCGGGCTCCTCGCAGCTTTCGCTGCTTGGCGCCGTGGCGTCGGTCACCGTTACCTTGATCGCCGCGTGCGGTTTCTTGCCGCCGCGCGTCTGGAAGGCCAGGTTTTGGGTGCGCCTGTAGGCGCAGTAGTTTTCGTTGAACGTATAGATTGTGTCGATCAGTTCGAAGCGGTCGTTGCGGACCATGATCAGCAATGTGCCGACATAGCCCTGGTTCGAGTTGAAATGCGTGCTCGTGGTGACGATGGCATCGTCGCCGGCGCCGAGCGAGAGCTTGGCCGGTTCGCCGAAATAGGTGCTCCTGTCGACCGCGACGTTTGCCGCGTCGAGCAGTCGCGGTTTGCTGGAGAGATCAAAGAGCGCCAGAACGGCGAAGCCTTCGGCGCTGTCGGATGAGTAACCGAGGTCATAGAGCATCGCCAGCCGGTCCTTGCCGCCTGCCTTGATGGTGAGCACGGCAGCGTCCGTCAGATTTGCGGTCGGAGGCGGCGTACCGCCATCGTCGGTGAGGTCACGCATCTGGATCGGCGCGGTGCCGTCATCCGGGATGATCAGTTTCGCGAGGTCGAGATAGGTCGTGTCCGGGTGGCCGGGAACGGCGCTGCCAGGTTCGGGGAAGCTGACGGTCTCTGCATCCGCGGTCGCCCACAGCCACGGCAACAGCAGGCAAGCGAGCAGGAACCGAAGGAGGATGGATGTCATGGAGTGCCCCCCTTGGGAGCGTGCAGGCTAGCATGGCTAACGGCGACAAACAGCCGGATTGTCCGCGCCGAAATGAACTCAGTGGATCGGCACCAGCCCGGCGAGCTCCCGCATGTCGTCGAACAGGATGCCGCCGGCCGCCGCCAGGCCGTCGGGGTCGGAGAAGGGATCGGCGTGGTAAGAGAACACGCGCATGCCGGCCGCGATGCCGGCCTGGGTGCCTGCGACGCTGTCCTCTATGACGATGCAGCCGGCCGGCGCGATCCCCATTGTCTTTGCCGCGTGGAGGAAGAGGTCGGGGAAGGGCTTGCCGCGCCCGACCATGGTCGAGGAGAACATGGCGTGCTCGAACAGCGGCAAAAGCCCGGTCTGGCCGAGCGTGATATGCATCTTCGAGATCCGAGCCGACGAGGCGACGCAATAGGCGATGCCGGCGGCGCGCACCTTCTCGATGAAGTCGCGGACATAAGGGATCGCCTCGACGCCATGCGCGAACAGGTCCGGCAGGCCGGCATTCCAGCGCTCGACGAAATCGGCGCCGAGCCTGACCTCGGTTTCCGCCTCGATCTCTTTCTGCACCGAGACCATGCTGCGGCCGGAAAAATGCTTGCGGCAATATTCGAAGGTTGTGGCAAAGCCGGCTCCGCTCAGCCATTCGGCCAGGCGCCGGTTGGCAAGGTTCTCGGTGTCGACCAGGACCCCGTCGCAGTCGAAGATGACCAGCTTTGGAACTTGCATCAGGCCGTGCCGGTCGACCCGAAACCGCCGGCGCCGCGCGCCGTGCCGCCGGCAAGCGACCGTTCCTCGCCAGTGACCTGCGTCACCGCTGCAAAGACGATCTGGGCAATCCGCATGCCGCGCGTCACCGCGAAGTCTTCGTCGCCGAGATTGACGAGCAGCACCTTCACCTCGCCGCGATAATCGCTGTCGACGGTGCCGGGCGTGTTGAGGCAGGTGAGGCCATGCTTGAAGGCGAGGCCGGAACGCGGCCGGACCTGGCCTTCCATGCCTTCCGGGATTTCCAGGATCAGTCCGGTCGGCACCAGCGCGCGCTTTCCCGGCAGGATGAGCAGCGGCCGGTCTTCCGGCACAGCGGCACGCAGATCCATCCCGGCAGCGCCCGTGCTTTCATAGGCTGGCAACGGCAAGCCCTCGCCATGCGGAAGCCTGACGAAACCGACGGTGGGGCCGATGACGGAGGAAGGATAGACAGCGGTGCGCATGAGCCCATTCCTATCGGCGCGAATGGCGATTCGGTCAACTCGGCGGCAAGCCTATCAACGGCTTTCTTTGAACGCGGTTCCGCCGGTTTTCAGCGCAGCTCCACCGGAACGACGGTCGTCTCCTTGATTTCTTCCATGACGAAGGAAGCCGAGACGTCCGACAGCGCCACCTTGGCGATCAGCCGCTGGTAGAGCCGATCATAGGCTTTGACGTCGGCGACGCGGGCCCTCAGCACATAGTCGAGGTCGCCCGACATGCGGTAGACGCCGGTGATCTCGGCAAAGCCGGTCACCGCCGCCCGGAATTTCTGCAGCCAGTCCGGGTCGTGGTTCGACGTACGGATCAGGATGAAGACGGAAAGGCCGAGCCCGACCTTGTCGGCGTCGACCAGCGCCACGCGCCCGGTGATGACGCCGTCCTCCTCCAGCCGCCTGACGCGCCGCCAGCAGGCATTGCGCGACAGCGCCACGCGCTCCGACAACTGGTCGACGGAAAGCGTGCCGTCGCGCTGCAGCTCCGCCAGCAATCTTCGATCGATTGCATCAAGTTCATGGGTCATATTGGGATAAATGTCTCATAATTGCCTTTCATTCAAGGACAAATTGAGACCGATGAACCTTCGACCTGTGGCAAGGTACTCAACATCGGGGCTTATCCCGGCAGGAGGGATCACCATGACGACGCGGTTTACGGCGCTCTTCACCGCTCACCCGGCCAAGGTGGGCGAGACCTATTTCGGCCACATGGCCTTTGCCGCCTGGTTCTGTTCGCGCCTGTCGATGGCCGCCGGTGCTGCCTTCGTTCACGCTTTCTTGCCATTTCTGTTCGAGACTACGGCCAGCCGAATCGTTCGCGAGCTCTATGAGCGCACGCAAAACAGAGGCTCACACGCGGTGAAGGAGCCGGCGGCTCTCATGGACCGCGCCTGATAGATGGTGAAAATGCGATGTGCCGGTGGGCGGCCTATCTTGGTGAAGCGGTCTTCCTCGAAGACATCGTCACCGCGCCCTGCCACTCGCTGATCGTCCAAAGCCATTGCGCCCAGGAAGCCAAGTCGCCGACCAATGGCGACGGCTTCGGCCTCGCCTGGTATGGCGATCGGCCCGAGCCCGGCCTCTATCGCGACATCCTGCCGGCTTGGTCGGACCCCAACCTGAAAAGCCTCTGCCGGCAGATCAAGTCCGGCCTGTTCCTCGCCCATGTGCGCGCCTCGACGGGCGGCGCCACCAGCCGCATGAACTGCCATCCTTTCGTCTCCGGCCGCTGGTCGTTCATGCACAACGGCCAGATCGGCGGCTTCGAAAAGATCCGCCGCGTGCTGGAAAATTCACTGTCGGATGCTGTCTTCGACCAGCGCGAAGGGACGACCGATTCCGAGCTCTTCTTTCTGCTGATGCTGGACGAAGGCCTGTCCGTCGACCCGCAAGGCGCAGTGTCCCGCGCCACCAGCCGCGTCATCGAGGCGTCGCGCCGCGCCGGCATCGAGCCGTCCCTGAAACTGACCGCGGCCTTTTCCGATGGGCAGGCACTTCATGCCATCCGCTACGCCACTGACGGCCACGCGCCGACGCTCTATACCGGTGCCAGAGGCGACGGCCGCTGCATCGTCTCGGAACCCTTCGACCGCGATGGCGGCGACTGGCAGGCGATCCCGCCGTCGAGCTTCGTCACCATGACGAAGAACGGCATCAATACCCGGCCGTTTGCGCCTGCGGTCGCGCAACTGGCAATGGCCGTGTAACTCCAAAAATTTCGGCCACGTCGCGGGACAGAGGGGGCGCCGTAGAGCGCAGGCCTGATCGAACTTGACGCGCAATTTCGATCAAGCGTCACCCAGTCTTGAATGCTGAACTCGGCTTGAAGCCACGCGCCAATCCGCCACTTCATGCTGGGCGCGGCCAAAGCCGGAGCTGTCACCATGGATACCGCCTTCTCCTCGGTCGTCGAACTCGCCGCCGCGATTGCCAGGCGCAAGATATCGGCGGTCGAGGCGCTCGACGCGCATCTCGCTCAGATCGATCGGCACAACAAGGCGATCAACGCCGTCGTGATCCTCGACCGGGAGGGCGCGCGCGAACGCGCCAGACAAGCCGATGCGGCGTTGGCTCGCAGCGACACGCTCGGCCCGCTGCATGGCGTGCCCTTCACCTTGAAGGACGCGCACGAGACGGCGGGCATGAGGACCACCGTCGGCTTCCCGCCCTTTGCCGACTATGTGGCCAGGAAGGACAGCCCGGTCGTCGCCCGGCTGAAGGCAGCAGGAGCCGTGCTGGTCGGCAAAACCAATGTCGCCACCATGCTGGGTGACTGGCAGTCGGACAATCCGCTGTTCGGCCGCACCAGCAATCCGTGGGATCTGTCGCGTACGGCCGGCGGCTCCAGCGGCGGCGCCGCGGCCGCGGTTGCGACAGGTATGACGCCGTTCGAGGTTGGCACCGACATGCAGGATTCCATCCGCCTCCCTGCCGCGTTCTGCGGCGTCTATGGCCTGAAACCGACGGAGCATCGCATTTCGTTGGCCGGCGCTTTCCCCGATCCTGGCGGTGCGCCGCGCAGTGTCCGATTGATGTCATGTGTTGGCCCGCTCGCCCGGAATCCGGAGGACCTGGCGCTGATCTATCGGATCATTGCCGGTCCGGATGGAACCGATACCGACTTGGCGCCGGTGCCGATTGATCCAACGTCAAAGCTCGAACTGAACTCGCTGCGCATCGCCTTCGCCAGCACCTTCCCGGGTTTTCCAATAGCGGCCGAGATCAGCGCCGCGGTGGAAAGATTGGCCGCTGGGCTGGCCTCCGCCGGCGGGGGCATCGGGCAAGCAAGACTGCCGAAGCTCGACCTGCATGACGATCTCGCCGAGGGCGGCCGGCTGATCGGCATGATGTCGGAGGCAGCACAGCCGGAACAGCCAGAGCAGCCGACGCCGGTGTCGCGCTGGTTCGCCGCACTTGCCCGCCGCGACCGGTCGATCCTTGCCTGGGAGCGCTTCTTCGAGACCTGCGACGCCTTGCTCTGCCCGGTCGCCATGACCACGGCCTTTGCGCACTGCAAGCCGGGGACCACGCTCAAGGTCAACGGCAAGGACGAGAGCTACTGGATGCTGCCCGCCTATGGCGCGGTCTTCAACTATTCTGGTCACCCGGCGGTGGCGATACCGTGTGGGCAAGACAGCAATGGCGTACCCGTCGGCCTGCAGCTCGTCGGCCGGCATTGGTCGGAAGCGCGGCTGCTCGGCATCGCCGCAGCGATCGCGCCGCTCACCGGAGGGTTTCGCCGGCCGCCTGGCTACTGAGCGAAACGCGACAGCGCGTAGGGCGCCAGCAACGCATCGCGCTCGCCATCGAGGATTTCACGGGCGGCAAAAAGGCCGATCGCGGGCGCCAGCGTGATGCCGGAATGGGTGACGGCGATATAGAGCCCACCAACGCCATCGGCGCGGCTGACGATCGGGAAGCCGTCGATCGGGGTCGGCCGGTAGCCGACAGTGTGGAAGTCGAACTCCAGTCCCTCGGCGCCGCGCAGCATCGCTTTCATCGTCCTGAACAGCTCGCGCGCCGTGGCTTCCGGGTACTCGCCCGGATCGCCGCCGCCGAAATCCGAGCCGGCGATGATGCGCCCCTCCGCCGTCTGGCGCATATGCAGTCTCTCGGCCAGTACCAGCCCGTTGAGCAGCTTCTTGTAGGGGCGCGAATGCACGATCAGGCCGGGCGGCGTCTCGACCGGCAGCTTGATGCCGGCCGTGGCGGCGATCGCCGGAGCGCCGGCGCCGGCGGCGATCACCACCTCGTCGGCGGCTATGATTTCGCCCGAGACGGCCACGCCGTTGACTTTGCCGTTGGACAGCGCCAGCGCATCGACGGTTCCTGCGACGATCCGCGCCCCGCGCCGTTTGGCATCAGCAAGCAGCGCCTCGGCGGTGGCAACGGGCTCGGCGACGCCTTCCTCGGCCACGTAGAGCGCAAAATCGGGAAGCTCGGTGATATTTGGTTCTATGCGCGCCGCCCGCTCGCGGCCGACGCGTTCGATGCCGTAGCCCCAGGACGCGTGCTCGGCGGCATAGGCTTCGAGCCTGTCCGCCGGCAGGTCCCAGCACAGCGCGCCGCACCAGGCGAGCGGCAGCCCCGGCAAGTCATTCACCAGGCGTTTCCATTCGGCCATGGCGCGAATACGCAACCGGAAATAGGTCTCGGGATTGCCCCAGCTTGCATTGATCCAGGCGAAAGAATTGGGAGTTGCCACACCGCCGGCGCTGCTCTCGGAAACGACCGTCACCCGCGCGCCGGCCTTCGTCAAATGCCAGGCGATGGAGGCGCCGATGATGCCGGCGCCGATGACGATGACTTCCTTGGCCACGATATTTTCCTCCTCGGCTTCACGTCCCGGACCTCCCCACTGCCATTTGCCGCGATCCTTGCCAACGCAAAATTTTCGTCGCTTGACATCAATACGTACGTACGTATTATTTGCGCATGGCTAGACAATCACTCCGCGAAAACCTCCTCGACGCCGGTTTAAAGACCATTTGGGATTCCGGCTATTCGGCGGCCGGCGTACGCGACATCGTCGCCGCGGCTGGCGCCCGGCCGGGCTCCTTCACCAACCATTTTGCCTCCAAGGAGGAATTCGCTGGCGAGGTGCTCGAGCGCTACTTCGCCTATGTCGGTGGGCTGGTCGAGGAAGCGCTTGCGCATGACGGCACGCCTCCCGCCGGCAGGCTTCGCCGCTATCTCGATGTCATCACGTCGAAGCTCGAGGCGCATGACTGGGCGCGCGGCTGCATGATCGGCAATCTCAGCCTCGAGACGGCGGTTCACAGCGAGCCGCTGCGGCTGCGGCTGGTCGACATTTTCGAGCGCTGGCGCAAGCCTTTCGCCGAATGCATCGCCGAAGGCCAGGCTGCCGGCGACATCACCAAGGCGTTCGACGCCGAGGATCTCGCCGATTTCCTGCTGTCGTCCTGGCAGGGCGCCATGCTGCGCATGAAGGTCGAGCGCAGTCCGGAGCCGCTCGAGCGGTTCAAGAAGATCATCTTCGGCACCGTGTTTGGGAAGGAGACAGTGCGATGAATTCGAAAATCGACGGACAACAGACCGGCGCTGCCGCGCCGCGGCGTTCAGAGGTCGCGGTGCTCGATTCCACCATGTCTTATCTGGAGGCCGGCACATCCGGCCCGACGGTGCTGTTCCTGCACGGCAACCCGACCTCGTCCTACATCTGGCGCAACATCATTCCGCATGTCGTGCCGGTCGGCCGTTGCATCGCACCGGACCTGATCGGCTATGGTCAGTCGGGCAAGCCCGACATCGATTATCGCTTCTTCGATCATGTCCGCTACCTCGATACCTTGCTCGATATGCTCGATATCAAGGAATTGGTGATCGTCGCACAGGACTGGGGCACCGCCCTTGCGTTTCATCTCGCGGCACGGCGGCCGCAACGCATTTTGGGTCTCGCCTTCATGGAATTCATCCGGCCCATCGAGCGCTGGGAGGATTTTCACCAGCGCCCGCAGGCGCGCGAACTGTTCAAGGCGCTGCGCACGCCTGGCGTCGGTGAAAAGCTGGTTCTTGAAGACAATGTCTTCATCGAGAAAGTGCTGCCAGCTTCCGTGTTGCGGCCGATAAGCGAGGAGGAGATGGTCGTCTACCGGGTACCGTTCCCGACACCCGTGTCGCGCAAGCCGGTGCTGCGCCTGCCAAGGGAGCTTCCGATCCAAGGCCAGCCTGCCGACGTCGCTGCCATCAGCGAACACGATCACCGGGCGCTGCGGCTTTCCTCCTATCCAAAACTGCTTTTCGCAGGCGATCCCGGTGCTCTGATCTCGCCGCAGGCGGCACAGGAATTTGCGGCCGGGCTCAAGAACTGCCGGTTCATCAATTTGGGCCCGGGCGCCCACTATCTGCAAGAAGACCACCCGGATGCCATCGGCACGGCCATCGCCGGCTGGCTTCAGGAAATCGCTCGGGTGGAAAGCATGGTTGAACTGGCCTGAGCCGAGGCAGGCCGGGCAATGCAATTCCCGGCCCATGTCGACAGGCCGGCGCAGCGCTGGTAGAAGCGCCGCCTGTCACACGGAACGCCTTAAAAGATATGCCCGAGACTATTCCCGAAGAGGTATCGCGCCGCCGCACCTTCGCGATCATCGCCCACCCCGACGCCGGCAAGACCACGCTCACTGAAAAGCTGCTTCTGTTCGGCGGCGCCATCCAGCTTGCCGGCGAGGTCAAGGCCAAGAAGGACCGCATCCAGACGCGGTCCGACTGGATGAAGATCGAGCGCGAGCGCGGCATCTCGGTCGTCACCTCGGTGATGACCTTCGAGTATGATGACAATGTCTTCAACCTGCTCGACACGCCCGGCCACGAGGACTTCGCCGACGACACCTATCGCACGCTCTCGGCAGTCGACTCGGCCGTCATGGTCATCGACGCCGCCAAGGGCATCGAGCCGCGCACGCTGAAGCTGTTCGAGGTCTGCCGCCTGCGCGACATCCCGATCATCACCTTCGTCAACAAGATGGACCGCGAGAGCCGCGATCCCTTCGAGATCCTCGACGAGATCGAGCAGAAGCTGGCGCTGGACACAGCACCCGTCACCTGGCCGATCGGCCGAGGCAAGACCTTTTGCGGCACCTATCACCTGGCGCAGAACGCGGTGCGCAGGAGCGACGACGAGAAAGAGCGCACGCCGGTCCACGGCCCGGATTCCAATCGCGTCGCCGGACTACTGCCCGAAAACGAGCGCAACGACTTCATCGAGGAACTGGAGCTCGCGCGGGAGGCTTGCCGGCCTCTTGATATTGACGCCTTCCGCGAGGGTCACCTGACGCCGGTCTATTTCGGCTCGGCGCTGCGCAATTACGGCGTGCGCGACCTGATCGAGGCGCTCGGCGCCTACGGGCCGCCGCCGCGCGCCCAGGAGGCCGATGAACGAACGGTGGAGGCGACCGAGGAGAAGATGACCTCCTTCGTCTTCAAAATCCAGGCCAACATGGACCCCAACCACCGCGACCGCATCGCTTTCGTCCGCGTCTGCTCGGGCAAGCTCGAGCGCGGCATGAAGGCGAAACTCGTGCGCACCGGCAAGCCGATGAGCCTGTCGGCGCCGCAGTTCTTCTTCGCCCGCACGCGAGTCACGGCCGACGAGGCTTTCGCCGGCGACGTCGTCGGCATCCCCAATCACGGCACGCTGCGCATCGGCGACACTCTCACCGAAGG
>SAQE01000090.1 GCA_004020545.1 Mesorhizobium sp.
GCCTTGAGGTGGCGGAGTCCGGCCGAAACCTGGCCGCGGCAAGCTCCGGCGATGGGAACTCCGTCACCCAGGGCGGCAAGCTTGGCTCGATTGCGCTGAAGCTCTCGGGCGCTGAAGCGTCCGGCGAAACGCCATCGCGGTTGACGGCTTCACTGTCGCTCGGCGGCTCGGTGCTCGATCTCGGTTCGCGAGGGCTTCTGCCGGCCGACGTCGACGCCAATGTCGCGCTGGTGGCGGGATCGAACAAGATTTCGGTCGACAGGCTGCTGATCAGGACCGGCCGCTCGACCTTCGATTTCGCCGGATCGATCGGGCCGAAGCCGGCAGCCGCGGGCGAGGAGCCGTCCTATCGCTACGACCTCGTCAGCGACGGCTCGACGCTCGCGCCGTCGGAATCGCCGGAGCCGGCGCTCCAGTTCCTCGCCCGTATAGCCGGCGTCTATCAGACCAAGAGCCGCAAGCTCGTCGCCGAGCAGATCGGCGTCCGCTCCGGTGGCTCGAGCGAAGTGCTGGGCACGGCTTCGCTTGCCTTCATCGACAACGGTCCGCCGGGCGTTTCGCTTTCGCTCAACGTCCACGACATGCCGGTCTCGCATGTGAAGCAGTTGTGGCCATGGTTCTCCGCCCGCAACGCGCGACTTTGGGTGCTGGACAATCTGTTCGGCGGCCGGGTGGTCGACGCCAACCTGCAGTTCCAGGTGGTACCGGGGCGGCTCGGCAACGGCGTTCCGCTTTCCGGCGACGAGGTGTTCGGCCGCTTCCAGGTCGAGGGCTCGCGCTTCGACACGGCGGGCCGCATCCCGCCGATCCGCGACGCCGTCGGCGTCGTCGCCTTCCATGGGAACGACGTCGACATTTCGCTCTCCTCGGGTAGCGTCTACATGGCGAGTGGCCGCACCGTGGCGGCAAGCGGCGGCACGCTTACGGTAAAGCAGGCGAACCGCTCGCCGGTCATCGGCGCGCTCGACATCGACGTCGCAGGCGAAGCGCCGGCGATCGCCGAACTCGCCTCCTACGAGCCGATCAACGCCATGCGCCATGTCGGCCTTGCGCCGGAGGATTTGACCGGCACAGTCACCGGCCATGTGCGGGCCGACATCCCGCTCACCTCCGGCGTCGACACCGCGACGCTCGATTGGCTGGTGGCGCTGGACTACCAGGACCTTTCTTTAGCCAAGCCGTTCGAGGACCAGACGGTGACCGAGGCAGACGGCTCAATCACCGTCAGCCCCGACCGCGCGGTGATATCGGCCAAGGCGAAGCTGAACGGCATTCCGGCGGAGCTCGACCTGGTCGAGCCGCTCGAGGACAACGGGCCGCCGCGCAGCCGCAAGGTCGCGCTCGTCCTCGACGACAAGACGCGCGAGGCGACGATGCCTGGTCTGTCGCCGCTGCTTGCCGGAACCATCAAGGTGGCGATCGACAAGAGCGGCGAGGGTGGTCAGGAAGTTTCGGCCGACCTGACCAACGCCAGGCTCGACATTCCCTGGGTCGGATGGAGCAAGGGGGCGGGCATTCCGGCCAAAGCCACCTTCACGATGGCCAAGTCGGGCAACACCACCACGCTGTCGGATTTCAATCTCGACGGGAAGACCTTTTCGGTCGACGGCGACGTGACGCTGGTCAATGGGGCGCTGTCCTCGGCCCGCTTCAGCAGGGTCGCGCTCAACAGGGGCGACGATGTCGCCGTCACGGTGAAACGGTCGGGCAAGAGCTATGCGGTCGACGTCAGCGGCGAGTCGCTCGATGCCCGCTCGCTGATCAAGCAGTTCACCTCCGACGTCGACACGGCCACGAAAGGCGCCGGCGCCGACGCGATCTCGGTGAGCGCCGACGTGAAGGCGCTCACGGGCTTCCACGACGAAGTGCTGTCGAACCTGAAACTGGACTACAGCGGCGCCGGCTCCCGAGTGAACGGTCTCGATGTCAGCGCGACGGCGAGTTCGGGTGCCGCGATCACCGTCAAGAACAGCACCGGCGACGGCGGCCGCGCGCTCAGGATGAAGTCGGCCGATGCCGGGGCTATCCTGCGTTTCCTCAACATATACGAACACATGGAGGGCGGGGCGATCACGCTGTCGCTCTCGGGCGCCGCCGACGGGCCGATGAAGGGCCAGGTCGACGCCAGCAATTTCTACGTCGTCAACGAGCCGAAGCTCGCTTCGATCGTGTCGACCAAGCCGGCCGGCGACACCCGCAGCCTGAACCAGGCGGTGAAGGCCGATATCGACACCTCGAGAGTGCAGTTCGAGCGCGGCTTCGCCGAGATCGACAAGGGCTCCGGCTATCTCAGACTGGCTAACGGCGTCCTGCGCGGGCCGCGTATCGGCACCACCTTCCAGGGCACGCTCTACGACAAGGACAACAACATGGACATGACCGGCACCTTCATGCCGGTCTATGGGCTGAACCGCATCTTTGGCGAGTTGCCGTTGTTCGGGCCGCTGCTCGGCAATGGCCGCGACCGCGGCCTGATCGGCGTCACCTACCGGCTGCGGGGCAACGCCAACAAGCCGAGCCTCGACATCAACCCGCTATCGGTGATCGCGCCCGGAATATTCCGGTCGATCTTCGAGTACAGGTGAAGGCTGGCGGCGCATCGTGCGGGCAGGGGCTTGGGCCTGTCTTGATGTCGCAGCGGCGGGCGATCACGGGCTTGGGACTTGCAAAAACCGCACTTTGCCGTCAGCCTGAGCCGATAATGGCACGGCTGTCGCCAAAACATCTCATCGTCATGTTGCTGGCGGTCTTTCTGACCGTCGGGTTTAGCCTGTCTGCAGCTCAGGCCGGCGTCATGTCGGCGGCGATGGCGAGCGACATGGCTATGACCGCTGATGCCGGCATGGGCGCCGGCGGCGCAATGAAGGGTGATTGCAAGGCGTGCCTCAAGGATATGGGCGACAATGGCAGCCCGAAGCAATGTCCGCCTGTCTGCATTGCGCCGGTGCTCGCGGTGCTGCCGCAAGACTTTGCCGTGACGACGGTGCCGCGCCCGCAGCAGCCGTCAGCGCAGCCCACCCTGTTCCTGCATGGGCGAAGTTCCCCACCCGATCCATTCCCTCCCAGACCTGACGCCTGACGCCGTTTCAGCCGCAACACGGCTGATCCCCGGCGCCTGATCGTCTGCGTCGCATCGTTGCGCCGCGGGCGCGCACTGCAATCCAGTTCGTGGTCGAGCCGTTCGCCATCGATCGAGATCGCAAAGGGGTTTGAAGGTGAAATATGATTACCATTGCACGGTTTCGCGTCGCGGGTTTCTCGCGGCATTGGCAGGCGCCGCCATGTCTGCTTCGCTGCCCCCCGCTCGCGCCTCCGCCGTCGACGAACGCCGAATCAAAGTCGCGCCCGGCGAAGCCCGGTTCAGCGGGGAGGACGGTCCGCCCACCGCTGCCTGGACTTATAACGGCACCATACCCGGTCCGGCGTTGCGGCTCAGACAAGGCCAGCCGGTCCGCATCACCGTCGAAAACGGGTTGAACGAGGACACTACCGTCCACTGGCATGGCATCCGCTTGCCGAACGCCATGGACGGCGTGCCGGGCCTGACGCAGCCGCCCATCAAGCCGGGCGAAAGCTTCGTCTACGAGTTCACGCCGCCGGATGCAGGCACCTTCTGGTATCACCCGCACGCCGACAGCCTTGTGCAACTCGGTCGCGGGTTGGCCGGCCCGCTGATCGTGGAGGAGGCCGAGCCCGCCGCCTTCGACCGCGACCTTTTCTGGCTGCTGCAGGACTGGCGGCTTACCAAGGACGGCCAGATCGCGGGCGGTTTCGGCAACATGATGGATGCATCGATGTCCGGCCGGGTCGGCAATCTGGTCACCATCAACGGCACTGTGCCGGCCGACCTCGGCGTGAGGGCCGGCGAGCGCCTCCGGCTGCGGCTCGCCAATGCCTCGCTTGCCCGCATGATGGCGCTGCGCTTCGAAGGCCACCGGCCGGTGGTCCTGGCGATCGACGGCCAGCCCTGCGATCCGCACGAGCCAGAAGACGGCCGACTGGTGCTGGCGCCGGCCATGCGCATCGACATCGTACTCGACATGCGGGGCGACCCGGGCAGCCGGCATGCCGTGATCGACGACTTTTATGACGGGCTCGCCTACACGCTGACCAATCTTGCCTATGACAAGGCGTTTCCGTTCCGGTCGCATCCGCTCGACGCGCCCCTTGCCCTGCCGCGCAATCCGCTGCCCGAACCCGCCCTCGCCAACGCCGTGCGCCAGGAGGTCGTGCTGCAGGGCGGCATGATGGGCGGCGGCAAGCTTGCCAGCGTCGGCGGCATGATGGGCATGGGGATGCCCGGCATGAACGGAGGCGCCGCCTGGGCGATCAACGGCATGTCGATGACCGGCGACGGCCATGCCGGCATGGCGCCGCAGTTCACGCTCGAACGCGGCGCCACCTGTCATCTTACTATCCGTAACGAGACCGCCTGGTGGCACCCGATGCATATCCACGGCTTCAGCCTGTCGGTGCTCTCCCGCAACAGCGCGACGGTGCCGCACCGGCAATGGCAGGATACGGTGCTGCTGGCGCCCAAGGACGTGATCGAATGCGCTTTCGTCGCCGACAATCCCGGCAACTGGATGCTGCATTGCCATGTCGCCGACCACCAGATGGCCGGCCTGATGACCGTGTTCCGGGCGACCTGATTTTCAATCCAACCCATCAACCAAGGAGAACTGCAAAATGAAACTGACCTACGTGCTGACCGCCCTCGGCCTCGCGATCGCAACGCCGCTGCCGGCGCTCGCCGCGACGATCAACGCGGTGATGTACAAGAATCCGCAATGCAGCTGCTGCGAGGCCTATGCCGCCTACCTCGAGGAGAATGGCTTCAAGGTCGACATCAAGCCCGTCAACAATCTGTCCGAGATCAGCAGCGATGCCGGTGTGCCCGCCGATCTCGAAGGCTGCCACACGATCATGGTCGACGGCTATGTCGTCGACGGCCTGGTCCCTGTCGAGATCGTCAAGAAGCTTTTGACCGAACGACCGGCCATCACGGGCATCACGTTGGCCGGCATGCCGGCGGGCGCGCCCGGCATGGGCGGCGAAAAGACCGAAACCTGGACCGTCTATGCCTTCACCAAGGACGGCAAGGCGCCGACCGTCTATGCGACGGAGTGAGCGTCCATGATCGCAAGCAAACTGGCCGTGGCCCTTTCGGCAATGCTGCTCGCGGCCTTACTGCCCGCAGCGGCGGCAGAGGCGCCGCAGAACTTCGCCGTTCTCGACACGCCCGCGGCGTTGCCGGAGATCGGCTTCGCGGACGCTGCCGGTCAGCCGAAGACGCTCTCCGACTATTCCAGCAAGGTGGTGCTGCTCAACATCTGGGCGACATGGTGCGCCCCCTGCCGCAAGGAAATGCCGACGCTCGACCAGCTGCAGGCGAAGCTCGGCGGGCCGGACTTCGAGATCGTCGCGCTGTCGATGGACCGGAAGGGCCCCGACGCCGTGAAGAAATTCTACGCCGAGACCGGCGTCACGCACCTTGCGCTGAACATCGACACCTCGGCCAAGGCCATGTTCACGCTCGGCGCCGTCGGCTTGCCGATGACCTTACTGATCGATCGTCACGGCAAGGAAATCGGCCGGCTAATCGGCCCGGCCGAATGGGACGCTCCCGACATGGTCGACTTCATCCGTGGCCGCATCGCCGCCAAATGGGAAAGGAAACGACATGACAACGACAGGAATGTCCCAGGCCGGGCAAGCCTCTCCAATCCGCTATATCCGTTCCATCATACGTTCCGGCGGACGCCGCGGCCCGATCGTCGCCGGCGCTGCGGTTGTTGTCGCCGGCCTCACCTTGAATTGGTCGTGGCTTGTCGCCGCCGGCATCGCGCCGGTGCTGCTCAGCGTCGTGCCCTGCGTCGCCATGTGCGCGCTTGGCCTGTGCATGAACCGGATGACAGCGTGCTCGACCGAAAACGTTCCTCCCGGGGAGGGCGCTGATGGGTCCAAAACGATTTCGACTGACATGAAGGGCAGTGCCTGATGTCTGTCCGGATGAACAAGCCGGAGGTCCGGTGCGAGTCGTCGTGTTGGGATCGGTGGACGCGCCTGCTGCTCGGCCTGATCGCGCTGACGGCGCTGGCCGTCGGGTTCATTCATGGCGCGCGGGCGCATTCGCTGGACGACATCGACGCCATGCTCAAGAGCGATGAGAGGTACTTCCAGCCGATCGACAAGCCGGTGCCGGACTTCACGCTGCGCGGCGCCGACGGGCGCATCGTTCGGCCGGCCGATCTCGCCGGCAAGGTTGTCGTGCTCCACTTCATCTACACCTCGTGCCCGGACGTTTGCCCGCTGCACGCTGAGAAGATCGCCGAGGTCCAGAAGATGGTGAACTCGACACCGATGAAGGATCGGGTCGTCTTCATAAGCATAACCACCGACCCGCGGAAAGACACGCCCGATGTGCTCAGGGCCTACGGGCCGACACATGGGCTCGACCCGGTCAACTGGCTGTTCCTGACCACCGCTCCGGACCAGCCGGAGGATGCGACCCGCAAACTGGCGGAAGCCTTCGGCCACAAGTTCACGCTCACCGATGACGGCTATCAGATGCACGGCATCGTCACCCATGTGATCGATAGGGAGGGCCACTGGCGGGCGAATTTCCACGGGCTCAACTTCCAGCCCGTCAACCTCGTCACCTTCGTCAACGCGCTCACCAACAATGTCGAGCGCCCGCATCATGAGCAGGACGAGGGTTGGCTGGCGAAACTGAAGAACCTGCTGTGAGGCAGGACCACCGCTCCGACAGGGAAAGGAAACACATGTTCACCAAGGCACGCACGAGCCGATTCTTCGGAGGCATTTTTCGCACCATCCCGCTCGTTGCACTGGCGGGATGGTTCATGCTCAATCCAGGTTTTCAAGGCGAGCGGGGATCGGCAGTCGCGGCCGGCGAAATGTCGCAGGACCAGCTCGACCAGCGGATCCATGACTATATCCTGGCGCATCCGGAGGTTCTCGTGCAGGCGCTGCAGAGCCTAGACGAGCGCCAGCGTCAAGCGGAGGCGGCCGAGGCCAGGAAGGTGCTCAAGGCGCGAGCGGCCGACATCTTCCACGACAAGCAGAGCCCCGTCGGCGGCAATGCGCAAGGCAATGTCACCCTGGTCGAGTTCTTCGACTACAATTGCCCCTATTGCCGAATGATGGCGCCGATCATGGAGCAGGCCGTGGCCGACGATCCGCAGCTCAGAATCGTCTACAAGGAATTTCCCATCCTCGGCCCCGATTCCGTGTTCGCGGCCAAGGCCGCGCTCGCCGCCGACAAGCAGGGCAAATACGCAGCCTTTCACAAGGCGCTCTATGCGGCAAAGACAAGAGTGACCGAGGCGGTCGTGCTCAAGACCGCCGCCGAGGCCGGGCTGGACGTCGAACGCATGAAGGCCGATATGCGGCAGCCCGATATCCAGGCATCGATCGACCGCAATACGGAACTGGCCCAGGCGCTGCGGATCACGGGGACGCCGGGCTTCGTCGCCGGCGACCAGATTTATCCCGGCGCGACCGATCTTGCGACACTGAAGACATTCGTCAATCAAGCGAGGGCCGGCAAATGACCGACACCCCAAACCGGCGCACGGTTGTTCTAAGCGTGTTAGGCGTCGCCGCGGCCGCAGGCCTTTTCGAGCTGACGGCGCCGGCAATCGCCGCCGAGGATCCGGAATTGGCAAGGCGTTTCAAGGAGCTCAGCGAGAGCGGCAACAGCACCTGCTCGGCCAAGTTCACGGATTCGATCGCGACCATGCCAGCGACGGCTCGCATCAAGGGCTCGTGCTGCAGCCCGATGGAACTGAAGCGCTACGGCGAGCAGGTGAGAGGGCTCGCCAAGTACCGCGCCATCCCGATGATCCCCGGCGATCCGTACGACATAGCCGCGGCGACAGCGCAGCAGATGTTGCCTTACTACGATCTGAAGCTCACCGGCGACGAGCAGAAGGCCTATGACTATGCGATGACTAATTCCGAGGAGAAGGGTCCTTGCTGTTGCCCATGCTGGCGGTGGAAGGTGTATGGCGGACTGGCGAAATATCTGATCCACGAGCACCGCTTCACCGGCGAGCAGATCGTCGACGTATGGAACCTTTCCGACGGCTGCGGGGGCGGGATGTAAGGCTTGCCGGGAAGTGACATTTCTTGACGGGCATGCGCGGCGACCTAGTTCACCCTGCAATCGCCGATACGCACCAGCGAGGCCAGATCTCGCCACCCGTGGAGGATGATCGCCATGATGGATGGTTCGGTTTGGATGATGGGCGGCATGGCGCTCATCTGGGTCCTGATCTTCATCACGCTTTTGCTCAGCATAGCGGCGCTGGTCAAATACCTGCGAAGCTGACCGGCCCCGCGCATTCCGGCATGGGTCGCGGCCGATAAGAGGTGCGGTAGCGAATGGTCAGATCGGCCGCACCAGAACGTGCTTCTTCCTGCCGAGCGAGAGTTTTACGACACCCTCCGCGCCCAGATCCTGAAGCGTCACAACGCTGCGGTCGTCCGTTACCGGCTGGTCGTTGAGGCGGACGGCGCCGCCCTGGACATGCCGGCGCGCCTCGCCATTGGAGCCGGCGAGCCCTGCCGTCACGAACAGCGATAGGATGCCGATACCGGCCTCGAGATCGGTTTTGGCCACATCGACGCTCGGCAGCGTGTCGGCGAGCGCGCCTTCCTCGAACGTCTTGCGCGCGGTCTCGCTTGCCGTCTCGGCCGCCTCGCGGCCATGCAGCATGGCGGTGATCTCGGTGGCGAGGATCTTCTTCGCCTCGTTGATTTCCGAGCCGCCGAGCTTTTCGAGACGCGCAATCTCATCCAGCGGCAGCGTCGTGTAGAGCTTCAGGAAGCGGCCGACATCGGCGTCCTCGGTGTTGCGCCAGTACTGCCAGAACTCGTAAGGCGATAACATTTCGGGATCGAGCCAGACGGCGCCCGAGGCCGACTTGCCCATCTTGGCGCCGGACGAGGTGGTGAGCAGCGGCGTGGTCATCGCAAACAGCTGCACGCCTTCCATGCGGTGGCCGAGGTCGATGCCGTTGACGATGTTGCCCCACTGGTCCGAGCCGCCCATCTGCAGCCGGCAGCCGAGACGCTTGTAGAGCTCGACGAAATCATAGGCCTGCAGGATCATGTAGTTGAATTCGAGGAAGGACAGCGACTGCTCGCGGTCGAGCCTCAGCTTCACGGAATCGAAGGCGAGCATGCGGTTGACCGAGAAATGCCGGCCGACATCGCGCAGGAAGTTGACGTAGTTGATCTGCATCAGCCAGTCGGCGTTGTTGATCATGACCGCGTCGCCGGCGTCGCTGCCAAATTTGAGGTAGGACCCGAAATTGCGGCGGATGCCGACAAGATTGTCCTCGATGTCCTGCGGGGTCAGAAGCTTGCGCGCCTCGTCCTTGAAGGAGGGGTCACCGATCATGGTGGTGCCGCCACCCATCAGCGCGATCGGCCGGTGGCCGGTCTTCTGCAGCCAGTGGAGCATCATGATCTGGATCAGCGATCCGGCATGCAGGCTCTTGGCTGTCGCGTCGAAGCCGATATAGGCGCTCACCGTTTCCTTGGCGAAAAGCTGGTCGAGACCGGTCTCATCCGAAATCTGATGGATGAAGCCGCGTTCGCTCATGATGCGCAGGAAATCGGATTTGAAGGCGGACATTTTTTCTTCCTGGAGTTCACCTGGCTTGGGCCAAGCGTGACTTGAAGGCGCGCGTTTAGCATCAGCGGGCGATCAGCAAAAGTGGTTTCCGGTTTTGCGTTCGATCGCCCGCCACTCAAATTGCGCGATCAGCAAAAGTGGTTTCCGGTTTGCAGCCGCGCTTGACGCACCGCGCATCCTTGCTTCGCCCCTTTTGCTGGCGTAATGAGGCGCCCGCGCAAGGGCAGCGCGCCCCAAGCGTCGCGACGGGGCTATCCCGCAGATCAGAACGGACAAGCTCCCGCGATGAACAGGAACTCCCTCATCCTCTTTCTGTTCAGCATTCTTATGACCGTCAGCGGGCTGGCAAGCCTGCCGCCGGTCGACCGCGATGAATCCCGCTTCATCCAGTCGACCAAGCAGATGGTCGAGACTGGCGATTATATCGACATCCGTCTGCAGGATGTCTCCCGCTACAAAAAGCCGATCGGCATCTACTGGCTGCAATCGGCAGCGGTGGCGCTGAGCGGCGAGGGGGCTGAAGCGCCGATCTGGGTCTATCGGCTGGTTTCCATGCTTGGCATTGCGCTCGCCGTCGTCGGGATCGGCTGGACCGGCACGAAACTCTTCGGCGCCAATGCCGGTCTGGCCGCCGGCTTGATGATGGCGGCAATCTTCGCCTCCGCCTTCGAGGGCCGGGACGCCAAGACCGACGCCATGCTGCTCGCCTGCTGCGTGGCCGCGCAAGGCGCGCTGGCACAGGTCTATCTGGCCGCGCGCCGCAAAGAGCCGGTTGCCGGCCATCTGCCCTGGATCTTCTGGATCGCGCAGGGGTTGGGCATTCTCATCAAGGGGCCGGTGACCCCGCTCCTGTCGCTGCTGACGGCCGCCGCGCTGTTCGCCTTCGAGCGCGACTGGCGCTGGCTTTTGAAGCTGAAGCTGGTGCGCGGCGTCCTCATCGTGCTCGTCATCGTGCTGCCCTGGATCATCCTCATCAGTTGGAAGAGCGGCGGCGCCTTCTTCCAGGAAGCGGTCGGCAAGGACATGCTGAACAAGGTGGCGCAGGGCGAGGAATCGCATGGCCTGCCGCCCGGCTTCTACATGCTCACCTATTCGCTGTTCATGTGGCCCTTCGGCCTGATCGCGGTCGGCGCCGGGCTGCAGGCCATCAACCGCTTCTGGGACGATCCGCGCCTGCGCTTCTGCCTTGCATGGTATATTCCGTTCTGGCTGGTGTTCGAGACGATCCCCACCAAGCTGCCGCACTATGTGATGCCCGCTTACCCAGGCATGGCGCTGCTCGTCGGCTGGCTGCTCACCTTGCCGGCGGATCAGGCGAACGCGCCGCTGAAGCGCTGGCAGAGCTGGCTCTGGTGGGCGACCGCTTTTGGCGTCGTCGTCGTGTCGATCGGGCTGGCCGCGGTGTGCGTCGCGGCGCCGATCTATTTCGCGAAGTCCCTTTCCTGGTGGAGTATCCCGGCGGCAATCGCCGCGCTCGTCACCGGCTATCTGGCTTTCCCACGCCAATTGCAGGTGCCGCTGGGCCGCATCGCGGCGATCGCGGTCGGCGCGGGCATCACCTTCAGCCTGCTGTTCGGGGTCATCGCGCCATCGCTGAAGCCGATCTGGCTGAGTCCCGCCATCAAGGCGGCCGTCGACGCCAACCGTCCCTGCGATACCACCGTGCTCGCCTCGGCGCCTTATCATGAGCCGAGCCTGGTGCTCCTGGTCGGCACCAAGACGGTGCTGACCGACGTCGACGGCGTCGCAAAACACCTGCTCGCCGATCCGGCCTGCGCGCTTGGGCTCGCTCCGGTCAAGGACGAGCAGAAGCTCAACGAATTGCTTGGCGGGCAGGGCAGGTCGGCAAAGCGTCTTACCGAGATCGATGGGCTCAACTATTCGTCAGGAGACAAGCTGGCGCTCGGCCTTTATCGGGTGGCCCCGTGAGGAATAGTGTCGGGCCCCAAACACCTCTGTAGACTCAGCCATGTCCGCCGTAGCCCTTTATCGCCGCTCACTCGGCAACTTCCTCGACACGATTGCCATTGTGAGGCGGCGCTTTGCCGTGCGCCCGGCGCGCTACCCGGAAATCGCGTGGCCGGTCTGGGCACTCGCCTGGGTGCTGCTGGCGGCGGCCGCTTTCTTCAGCCTCGATAGCGCCGCCGGCAGGATGCGCGGGGAATGGACGCCAGGCTTCGTCCATTTCACCGATTTCTTCACGGATTTCGGCCTGGGCGGCTGGTATCTCATCCCAGCGGCACTCTGTCTCGTCGCCGCCAATCTGACCGACTGGCGCAGCCTTTCGCGGCAGGCGCGGATGATGGTCTACAACTGGACGTGCTTCGCCTTCCTGGTGCTTTGCGCCGTCGGCCTTTCCGGACTGGCAGTCAATTTGCTGAAATACGGCATCGGCCGGGCGCGGCCGCTCTATTTCGACAGTTTCGGCGTCCTATCGCTGCATCCCTTCGCCATGGATGCGCGCTTCGCCGGTTTTCCGTCGGGCCATGCCACGACGATGGGCGCGGTGTTCGGCATCCTGCTGCTGTTGTTTCCAAAACGCTGGCACATCGCGCTGGCGGTCACGGCCTGCATCGCATCGACGCGCGTCTTCGTCGGCGCGCATTATCCAAGCGACACGGTGGCCGGTTTCGGGCTTGGCCTGGCTTTCGCGATCGTCTCGGGACTGGTCTTCGCGCGGCTTGGCTTCATCTTCCAGCGGCCGTCGTCGACCAGACCGGTGCCTAAGCGCACGTTCCGGCTGGGGTGGTCGAGCGGGCCGAAGAGTAAAACACCGCTGGCAGGGCGGAGCCGCGAGCAACTATCGGCCGACCGCCGTTAGAGCAAGTCACCGTTTCATGGAAACGCCGGACTGCTCTGGCACGGTCTATCTCAGCCGCTTCGGTCGCGGATCGGCGAGCTCGCCCGCCAGCCGGCGGTCAAGGTAGTCGGCGCACTCTTCGATCAGCAGTTCTGCGTGGTTGGCAAAAAAATGGTTGGCGCCGGGCAGCGTCTTCTGCGTGATCGTGATGCCCTTTTGCGTGTGCAGCTTGTCGACCAGCGTCTGCACGTCCTTGGGCGGCGCCACCTTGTCGGCATCGCCGTGGATGATGAGGCCGGACGACGGGCAGGGGGCCAGGAAGGAGAAGTCGTAGGTGTTGGGCTGCGGCGCGACCGAGATGAAGCCCTCGATCTCCGGCCGGCGCATGAGCAACTGCATGCCGATCCAGGAACCGAAGGAATAGCCGGCAACCCAGCAGCTCTTGGAATCCGGATGCAGCGACTGCACCCAGTCGAGCGCGGCGGCCGCGTCCGACAGTTCACCGGTGCCGTGGTCGAACTCGCCCTGGCTGCGGCCGATACCGCGGAAATTGAAGCGAAGCGTGGTGAAATCGCGCTTCTGGAACATGTAGAAGAGGTCGTAGACGATCTTGTTGTTCATCGTGCCGCCGAACTGCGGGTGCGGGTGCAGCACAATGGCGATCGGCGCGCTCTTTTCCTTGGAGGGCTGGTAGCGACCCTCCAGGCGACCAGCCGGACCGGCGAAAATGACCTCAGGCATAAAATACTCCACGTGGCATACGAAGGCGCTTGTCAGGAACTTCCCTGGCCCGGAACTCTTGCTTCGGCCTATCTTCTGTGGCCTTGACGCCGGGCAAGCGTCTTCCTAGAAGCTAGTTTAGAATTGTTCAAAACTGGGTGGCTGAAACGCAATGGTCCGGCCGCCCGCGCCGCAAGCCGGGTAAATAGGACGGCTTGCCTTGCAATTTCAAGGAAATAACGCGCTATCCTCGCGGAATGGCTGCTGACGGGATCGACTGAAGGAAAATGGCCGCAACTCGCGCCTATCTCGACTACAACGCCAGCGCGCCGCTGCTTGCGGAAGCGCGGGCCGCGATGATCGCCGCGCTCGATGCAGCCAATCCGTCGTCGGTCCACACCGAGGGCCGGTCAGCGCGCCGGCTGATCGAGGACGCCAGGCGCGACGTGGCGAGGCTGGTCAATGCCAAGCCGGAGCATGTCATCTTCACTTCCGGCGCGACCGAGGCCGCTTCGACGCTGCTCACCCCCGACTGGCAGATGGGGCGCGGCGCCATCCGCATGAGCCATCTCTATGTCTCCGAGGCCGACCACCCCTGCCTGCTTGGCGGCGGGCGCTTTGCGGCGCAACAGGTGACGCGGATCGGCGTCGATGGGAATGGTATCGCCGATCTCGAGGCGCTGACGAAGGCGCTGGCCGCGCATGACAAGGCCGAGGGCCTGGCGCTGGTGGCGATCCATGCCGCCAACAACGAGACGGGCGTGATCCAGCCGGTTGGCCGCATCGCCGAGATCGTCAAGGCCGCGGGCGGTGTGATCGTCGTCGACGCAGTGCAGGCGGCCGGGCGGATTCCGATCGATATGTCAGCCGGTTACGCCGACTATTTGATCCTGTCCTCGCACAAGATCGGTGGCCCGAAGGGCGTCGGCGCCATCGTCGCTGCGGCCGATCTGATGATGCCGAAGCCGCTGATCAATGGCGGCGGCCAGGAAAAGGGCCATCGCGCCGGCACCGAGAATCTCCCCGGCATTGCCGGCTTCGGCGCCGCGGCGCGGGCAGCACTCGCCGGTCTGAGCGAAATCGACGCCGTTGCGCGTCGGCGCAACGAGGTCGAAGCGATCATCCGGGAAATCGTCCCGGACGCGGAAATCTTTGGAGCGGCGGCACCAAGGCTTGCCAACACGACATTCTTCGCTATTGCGGGCATCAAGGCCGAGACGGCGCAGATCGCCTTCGATCTCGCCGGTGTGGCGTTGTCGGCGGGTTCGGCCTGCTCGTCGGGAAAAGTCGGGCCAAGCCATGTGCTGAAGGCGATGGGGCACGGCGACAGCCTTGGCGCCTTGCGCGTCTCGATCGGACGCGCGACGGGCGCCGAGGAGATCGAGGCGTTCCGGACGGCGCTCGCAGGCATTGTCGCGCGCCGGGCCGATAAGGAAAGGGCCGCCTAGCGGCCAAAAGGAAAGTTTCAGGCCTTCGGGCCTGGTAGAGCCGTGCGTTTCGTTTTGGCCGGGTGAATTCCCGGTCGGAATGCACTATATGGAGCTTACTCCGCTGCAGGTCTCTCCCGGGACCGGTTTTCAGCGGTGCCATAGTTTGAAAACTGCCGGGCCTTGACCCCGGCGTGGATGGAGAACGCTTATGCCTGCTGTGCAGGAGACGATCGATCGAGTCCGAAAGATCGACGTCGACCAGTATAAATACGGATTCCAGACAGAGATCGAGATGGACAAGGCCCCTAAGGGCCTGAGCGAAGACATTATTCGCTTGATCTCCGAGAAGAAGGGCGAGCCGGACTGGATGCTGGAATGGCGTCTGGGGGCCTATCGGCGCTGGCTGACGCTGGAGGAGCCGACCTGGGCGCGCGTCCACTATCCCAAGATCGACTTCCAGGACATCCACTACTACGCGGCGCCGAAGAGCACGCCGGGCCCGAAGTCGCTGAGCGAGGTCGACCCCGAGCTGCTCAAGGTCTACGAGAAGCTCGGCATCCCGCTGAAGGAGCAGGAGATTCTCGCCGGCGTGCAGAAGGGAGAGGCCTCGGAACTCGAGGAAGCCAACGACAACGTCTACAAGTCCGGCCGCGTCGCGGTCGACGCCGTGTTCGACTCCGTCTCGGTCGTCACCACCTTCAAGAAGGAGCTGGCCGAGGCCGGCGTCATCTTCTGCTCGATCTCGGAGGCGATCCGCGAGCATCCGGAGCTGGTGCAGAAATATCTCGGCTCGGTCGTGCCGACCACCGACAATTTCTACGCCACGCTGAATTCGGCCGTGTTCACCGACGGCTCCTTCGTCTTCGTGCCGAAGGGCGTGCGCTGCCCGATGGAACTGTCGACCTATTTCCGCATCAACGAGAAGAACACCGGCCAGTTCGAGCGCACGCTGATCATCGCCGAGGAGGGAGCCTACGTCTCCTATCTCGAGGGCTGCACGGCGCCGCAGCGCGACGAGAACCAGCTCCATGCGGCGGTGGTCGAGCTGATCGCGCTCGACGATGCCGAGATCAAATATTCGACGGTTCAGAATTGGTACCCGGGCGACGCCGAGGGCAAGGGCGGCATCTACAACTTCGTCACCAAGCGCGGCGACTGCCGCGGCGACCGTTCGAAGATCTCGTGGACGCAGGTCGAGACCGGCTCGGCGATCACCTGGAAATATCCGAGCTGCATTCTGCGCGGCGACGATTCCAGCGGGGAGTTCTATTCGATCGCGGTCTCGAACGGCTATCAGCAGGTCGACTCGGGCACCAAGATGATCCATCTCGGCAAGAACACGTCGAGCCGCATCATCTCCAAGGGCATCGCCGCCGGCTTTTCGCAGAACACCTATCGCGGCCAGGTCTCGGCGCATCGCAAGGCCGCCAACGCCCGCAACTTCACCAACTGCGACTCGCTTTTGATCGGCGACCAGTGCGGCGCGCACACCGTGCCCTACATGGAAGCCAAGAACGCGACGGCGAAGTTCGAGCACGAGGCGACGACGTCGAAGATCTCCGAGGACCAGAAGTTCTACGTCATGCAGCGCGGCATCCCCGAGGAAGAGGCGATCGCGCTCATCGTCAACGGCTTCGTCAAGGACGTCATTCAGCAACTGCCGATGGAATTCGCCGTCGAGGCGCAGAAGCTGATCGGGATCAGCCTTGAAGGAAGTGTCGGGTAGAAATGCTGAAGGCCTTAGGAAATGTGCTGTTAGGCTCACTGGCGATAGCGCTGTGCATGGCGATTGCAGGCGCGGTGGCGGCGGTTGTTGGCTCTATCGGCGACTTTCCGAATCTGAAGCAGCTCGGAGCCTCCGTCTCCACCTTGGGAGCCCTCTGGTTTTTTGCAACCCTTGTCCTGTTTCGTTATGTCGGGCGGATGAGACCGAAGACGCAAAGCAGAGCCGATGGCGGGAGCGTTGGATAACTGGGGAAAAATAGCTCAGGTCGAAGCGCTCCCACGAGTGGCGCTGGCGTTTGCACTGAATTGAACGGAAATTTCGTAGAACGGAACGAAAATGCTTGAAATCAAGAATTTGCATGCCCGCATCGTCGACGACGGCACCGAGATCATCCGTGGGCTGGACCTGACGGTGAAAGCTGGCGAGGTCGCTGCCATCATGGGACCGAACGGCTCGGGCAAATCGACGCTGTCCTACATCCTCGCCGGCCGCGAGGACTATGAGGTCACCGAAGGCGACATCCTCTATAACGGCCAGTCGATCCTCGAAATGGATCCGGCCGAGCGCGCCACCGCCGGCATCTTTCTCGCCTTCCAGTATCCGATGGAGATACCGGGCGTCGCGACCATGGAATTCCTGAAGGTGGCGATGAACGAGCAGCGCAAGGCGCGCGGCGAGGAGCCGCTGAAGGTCCCGGAATTCCTGAAACGCGTGAAGGAAGCCGCAGCCTCGCTCAACATGGACATGAACATGCTGAAGCGGCCGCTCAATGTCGGCTTCTCGGGCGGCGAGAAGAAGCGCGCCGAGATCCTGCAGATGAAGCTCCTGGAGCCGAAGCTCTGCGTGCTCGACGAGACCGATTCCGGCCTCGACATCGACGCGCTCAAGATCGTCGCCGATGGCGTCAACGCGCTGCGCTCGCCGGAGCGCGCGATCGTCGTCATCACCCATTACCAGCGCTTGCTCGAGCACATCGTGCCGGACAGCGTGCACGTGCTCTACAAGGGGCAGGTCATCAAGTCGGGCGACAAGTCGCTGGCGCTCGATCTGGAAACCAACGGCTATGCCGGCGTGATTGGCGAAGCCGCATGAGATGGGCCGAGTGAGGCGAGAGCAATGAACATGCACGCACAGCCCCAGCGGACACTGGCCGAAACGGCGCTGATCGATGCCTTCGGCGAGCGCCTGTCGCTGCTGCCCGGCGACGGCGCGGTGATGGTCAAGCGCGACGACGCGATCGAGGCCATCAAGCACGGCCTGCCGACGCGGCGCATCGAATCCTGGCACTATACCGATCTGCGCCGGCTGCTGACCTCGGTGCCGGCCTTCGAGGCCGACGCGATCGCTAAGGCGCTTGAGCCGGTCTTGGAAGGCTCCGCCGTTCTGCCGGTGCTGAACGGCGTCTCCAACGCCAAGCTGCCCGAGATCGAGGGCGTCACGGTGCAGCGCCTATCGGAAAAGCTGACCGACGGCAGCGTCGCGCCCGGGCTCGATCGCTATGGCGCCGATGACGCGATCGGCGCGCTGAACACGGCTTTCGTTGCCGACGGCTATTTCGTCGACATCGCCGAAGGCGCCCAACTGGAAAAGCCGATCGAACTGCAGAACCTGCAGTCTGGCGGCCAGACGCATGTGCGGCTGCTGACGCGCGTCGGCGCCGGCGCCAAGGCGATCGTCGTCGAGCGCCAGGCGGGCGAGGGCGGCGATGCCCTCGTCAGCTCGGTGAGCCAGCTCGTCCTCGACGAAGGCGCCGAGGTGACCTGGCTGATCGTGCAGGAGCAGCCGGACACGGCCACGCATCTCGCCCAGTTCAAGGCGCATATCGGCAAGGATGCGAAGCTCACGCTCTTCGTCATGAACGCCGGCGGCAGGCTGGTGCGCCAGGAAGTCGTCGTCAGGACCACGGGCGAGGGCGCCGATTTCAAGCTGCGCGGCATCAACCTTCTGGCCGGCGACACGCACACCGACACCACCATGGTGCTCGACCATACGGTGCCGCACACGGCCTCGACGGAAGTGATGCGCAACGTGGTGACCGGCAAGGCGCGCGGCGTCTTCCAGGGGCGCATCAACGTGCATCAATACGCCCAGAAGACCAACGCCAAGATGGCCTGCAACACGCTGCTTCTGTCGGACGACGGCGAGTTCTCGACCAAACCGGAGCTTGAGATCTTCGCCGATGACGTCGTCTGCGGCCATGGCGCCACTGTCACCGAGATCGACCACGATCATCTGTTCTACCTGATGGCGCGCGGCATCGACGAGAAGACGGCGCGGGGCCTTCTGGTGAAGGCATTCGTGGCGGAAGTGATCGAGGAACTGGACGACGAGGCGCTGGTCGACGCGCTGGAAGCGCGGCTCGACGGCTGGTTTTTGACGCACGGGTAGCGCCTTGCCTTCTCCCCTTGTGGGAGAAGGTGGATTGGCGCAAAGCGCCAAGACGGATGAGGGGTGTTGGAAGGATCGCGGCCTTGGCCGGCAAGGACTTCGAAATGGACCAGAAGATCGAAACCACCCCCTACGACGTCGAGGCGATCCGTCGCGACTTCCCGATCCTGTCGCGCCAGGTCTACGGCAAGCCGCTGGTTTATCTCGACAATGGCGCCTCGGCGCAGAAGCCGCAGGTGGTGCTCGACACGATCCAGCATGCCTATTCCCAGGAATATGCCAACGTCCATCGCGGCCTGCATTTCCTGTCGAATGCCGCTACAGACGCCTATGAGAAGGCGCGGGAGACGGTGCGCCGCTTCCTCAACGCGCCGAGCACCGACAACATCGTCTTCACCTCCAACACCACCTCGGCGATCAACACGGTCGCCTATGGCTGGGGCATGCCGAGGATCGGCGAGAGTGACGAGATCGTGATCTCGATTATGGAGCACCATTCCAACATCGTGCCCTGGCATTTTATCCGCGAGCGGCAGGGCGCCAAGCTCGTCTGGGTGCCGGTCGACGATCTCGGCGCCTTCCACATCGAGGAATTCGAGAAGCGGCTGACCAACCGCACCAAGCTCGTCGCCATCACCCACATGTCCAACGCGCTGGGCACGGTGACGCCGATCAAGGAGATCGGGCGCATCGCCCATTCCCGCGGTATTCCGGTGCTGGTCGACGGCAGCCAGAGCGCCGTGCACATGGCCGTAGACGTGCAGGACCTCGACTGCGATTTCTTCGTCTTCACCGGCCACAAGGTCTACGGCCCGTCGGGCATCGGCGTGCTCTACGGCAAGAAGCATATGCTGGAAGAGATGCGCCCCTTCATGGGCGGCGGCGAGATGATCGAGGAGGTAACGCAGGACATCGTCACCTACAACGAGCCGCCGCACCGTTTCGAGGCCGGCACGCCGCCGATCGTGCAGGCGATCGGGCTGGGCGCCGCGCTCGAATACATGGAGAAGGTCGGCCGCGAGCGCATCGCGGCGCATGAGGCGGACCTGAAGAATTACGCGCATGAGCGGCTGCGGGCGATCAACTCCCTGCGCATCTTCGGCGACGCGCCGGGCAAGGGCGCCATCATCTCGTTCGAACTGCAGGGTATCCACGCCCATGACGTCTCGATGGTGATCGACAGGCAGGGCGTTGCCGTCCGCGCCGGCACCCATTGCGCCCAGCCGCTGTTGAAACGTTTCGGCGTGACCTCCACATGCAGGGCATCGTTCGGCATGTACAACACCAGGGCCGAAGTCGACGCTTTGGCCGATGCGCTGGAAAAGGCGCGGAAATTCTTCGGGTGACGACCATGGACGACGTGAGCACCACCGCAGAGACCGCACCGGCCGGGGATGGGGTCGTCTCAGCCTCGGCGATCCCCGCCGATGAGCTGGCGCGGCTGACCGACGACATCGTGTCGGCACTGAAGACGGTCTACGACCCGGAAATTCCGGCCGATATCTACGAGCTCGGCCTCGTCTACAAGATCGACATCGAGGACGACCGCTCGGTCAAGATCGACATGACGCTGACCGCGCCGGGCTGCCCGGTGGCCGGCGAAATGCCGGGCTGGGTCGAGAATGCCGTCGGCGCCGTCGAGGGTGTTTCCGGCGTCGAGGTCAACATGGTGTTCGACCCGCCGTGGACGCCCGACCGCATGTCGGAAGAGGCGCAGGTCGCGGTCGGGTGGTACTAACCAACGACCCAACAAGGATTGGCTGACTTGCAGCAAAGGTGAAACTTCACCATTTTAAGGGCAGACTCATTCCGCGGGCCTTGAACCCGCGCGAACGTGGAGAATGACATGGGACGCTTCGCCGTCATCACGATGACCGACAAGGCCGCCGACCGCGTGCGCGAGATCGTTGCCACCCGCGAGAACGCGAACGGCATCCGCCTCGGCATCAAGAAAGGCGGCTGCGCTGGCATGGAATACACGATCGAGTTGGTCACCGAGCCGAACGCCAAGGACGACCATGTCGAGCGCGACGGCGCGCATGTCTATGTCGCGCCGGAGGCGGCGCTCTTCCTGCTCGGTACCGAGATGGATTTTGAGCAGACGACGCTGCGCACCGGCTTCACCTTCAGAAATCCAAACCAGAGCTCGGCCTGCGGCTGCGGCGAATCGGTCGAGCTGAAGCCGGCCGACCTCAAGGCGCTTGCCGAGGCGCGCGCCTCGGCCTGAATTCCTCCTTCGCCCCGTTTAAGGGGAGAAGGAATCCTAATCCACCCACATCCCTGTCCGCTTGTGCCAGTCGGCGATCGATTCCTCGGGATAGACCTCGAACACCTTATCGTTCTTGCCGATCACCGGCTCGACCCAGTTGGCCTTGTATTTCAGCATCAGATGCACCTTTTCGGGCGGCTTCGGCTGATCGCTGTCGATCGCCGAGGCGAAGGGATGGACCAGGTCCGGCCAGGTCGGGTCGTAGAGCCAGAGCGCGGCGCCGCATATCTTGCAGAAATTGCGCTCGCCGGTCGAGACTTCGCGATGCGGATGCTCGTCGTCCTCGATCTCGGCGCGGTAGACGCCGAGGCTGCGCTTGCCTCGGATTTTCATCGTTTCATAGTCGGCGCCGAGGTTGATCGCAAAACCGCCGCCGCCCTGCTGCTTGCGGCAGATCGAGCAGTAGCAGAGCATGAACGGCACCGGCGTGTGGCTTTCCACCTCGAAGCGGACGGCGCCGCAGCGGCAGGAGCCTTTGAGCAGGACAGGCATGGCGGAAACTCCGTTTCAGGTTCTCAACCTGTCAGCATGCCTTTGGTTGCGGCGATGACAAGGCCCATTCCGGATGAGATGATCGCGGCATGGACAATGCGCGCCTTGAAGACCTGTTCGAAAGCCTGGGGCCGATCAGCATCCGCAAACTGTTCGGTGGCAAGGGTATCTATTGCGACGGCGTCATCGTCGCGATCGTCGTGCGCGGCGAACTGCTGCTGAAGGCGGACGAGGAAAGCATCCCCGATTTCGAAGCCGCCGGCTGCAGCCAGTGGACCTATACCGGCTCACGCCACGGCAAGCAGGTGGCGATGCCCTATTGGAGCGTGCCGGACAGCGCCTTCGACGATCCCGACGAGATGGCAGTCTGGGCGCGGCGGGCTTATGAGGCCGGACGGCGAGCGGGGAAATGAAACTTAGATATGCTGGAGGGACAGCACCCCCCTCTGGCCTGCCGGCCATCTCCCCCGCAAGGGGGAGGATCGGACGTCACCAACGCTTCGCTAATCGCCAACGAAGAGCGCCTTCGACGAAGCTGCTGATCTCCCCCTTGCGGGCATACGCGCTAAGATAGCTTTGGCATGGCCTGAAACTTGCGTTTTCGTGGTGGCTCGCGCCAGCGATGTCGCAAGGCATGGAGATTTCGGCGTAGGGTCGCCAAGGTCGGCTGAGTAAAGATCGCTGCGATCAGGGAGGCGACGATCTGGCGGGTAGCACGCCACAGCAACGGGCGCCCGTCGCTCAAGGGGGAGAGACACCCAACTCCTG
>SAQE01000091.1 GCA_004020545.1 Mesorhizobium sp.
GTGCCATGTGCGCCAAATATCGGCTCCCATGCAAAGCCCTCACAAGGGGAGAAGGCAAGGCCGCGCTTCACTGCTTGCGATACCCTTCCAGCTCCGGATCAAGATCCACCCTCACCGCATTGGTGAACACGCAGGTCGCCACCATGATGCCGGCAAAGGCGACGAGATTGACCAAGAGCGTCTCGTCATAGCGCGCCTTGAGCGCGGCCCAGGTCGCGTCCGGAACGGCATTGGCGTCGGCGGCGACCGCCTTGCCGAAGGACATCAACAACACTTCGTCGGCGGTCGGCTCGATCGCTTCAGGATCGAGGCCGCTGTCGATCAGCGCGCGGCGAAAGAAGGCGACCGGGATCTCGGCGCGCAAAGTCCCGGCGATCGCCTTCGAGAACAGCCAGATGGCGCGGTCCTCGAGCGTGGGCCGCAAGAGATCGCGCAGCGTGAACCATTCGGCGTAGATACGGTGGGCCGCCGGCGAATGCAGCAGGATGCGCTTCATGTTGGTCATGCGGCCGCGCAGCGTAAGCTCCCGGTCATGCTCGGCGCGGATTTCGTCAGAGGCGATCGCGTAGTCGATCGGGGGAAGATGCGCCATTGAGTGCCCCTCACCCAAGCGTCGTATATAGCGCGGGCGCGCCGCGCAGCGTGTTGGAGACGGTGCAGATCGTCTCGGCGTCTTCCACGATCCGCTGCTTGGTCGTCGCGTCGAGATCGCCCGCGATCTCCAGCCTGATGGTGAACATCTCGACCCGCGACGGCTCGTCCTTGGCCTTGTCGCCGCTGACATCCGCCCTCACCTCGCCAAGCCGGTCGGCGACGCCGAGGCGGTTCGCCGCGATGCGGGCGCTCAGCACCATGCAGGCGGCCAAAGAGGCGTAAAGCAGATCGAGCGGATTGAAGCCCGGCGCGCTGACCGAAGTCACCACGTCGAGAGTGCCACCGGTCGGCGTCGTCACCGCCGGCAGGCCACCAGGCGGCAGGACGGCAGACGCGCCGGTCGCACGGGTTCTGATTTTCAGTTCTGCCATCGCATAGCCTCCGATTTGGCGGCCATTGATAGCGGACGGGAATTCATCGAGGCAATCGCCGAAGGCCTCGGCGATTGGCGTTTTCCTCTCCCCCACAAATGTGAGGGAGAGGTGGCTCGGCGAAGCCGAGACGGAGTGGGGGACTGGCGCGGCCTTTAGAGTTTTCGAGGCAATAGCCCTACGAAGGCCCCCAGTCCGGCCGCAGCGCGGCCACCTCTCCCCCCGCATTCGCGGAGGGAGAGGAAAGCGCCTTACTTCGTCAGATCAAGCGCCGCCGTCAGGTCGCCCATCGGCGGCTGGTCGTTGTTGCGCAGCGCCTTGTCGCGGGCGATGAGGCCAGGCAGCACCGGCAGGTCGTAGCGGGTGGTGATGAAGCGCAGGATCGAGGTCGTGTCGTACTGCGTGTGGTCGACCGTGCCCATCCTGGCATAGGGCGAGATGATAAAGGCCGGGACGCGGTTGCCCGGGCCCCAGCGGTCGGCCTTGGGCGGCGCGACATGATCCCAGAAGCCGCCATTCTCGTCATAGGTGACGACGACCAGCATATGCTGCCACTGCGGGCTCTTCTCCAGATGCGCAACGATATCGGCAAGGTGCTTGTCGCCGCTGGTCACGTCGGCATAGCCGCCATGCTCGTTCAAATTGCCCTGCGGCTTGTAGAAGGTGACGGCGGGCAGCTTGCCGGCGTCGATCGCCTTGATGAACTCGGTGCCATCGAGGCCACCGTCCTTGATATGTTCGGCTCGCGCGGCCGTGCCCGGCGCATAGGCCGCGAAATAGTTGAAGGGCTGGTGGTGGAACTGGAAGTTCGGCACCGGCGTGGCGTTCTTGCCGTCGAGCGCCGCCTGCCAGGCGCCTGAATACCAGGCCCAGTTCACCCCCTTCAGCGACAAGAGATCGCCGATGGTGATGTCGTGCTGCGGCGGGAGCGTGGTCGGCTGCGCCGGATCGGCCAGCGCCTTGTCGCCGCCCTCTGCCGGCTTGTTGGCGCTCGGCTGGTAAGGCGGCTGCATGGTGTTGACGGCGTAGAAGTCCGGCGTGATCGCGCCGTCATTGACGAATTTCGGCGCGCCGCCCAGCGCCGACGTCGGCGAATTGTCAGCCGACTTCAGCGTCACGCCATCGGGCTCGACGACCGCGATCTGGCCCTTGACCGGGCTGGTGTCGGCATGCGGGTAGAACGGCGCGCAGGCGCAGGCGAGCATGATGTGGTTGAGGAAGGAGCCGCCGAAGGCGGCCTGGAAGAAATTGTCGGCGAGCACGTATTTCTTGGCGATATCCCACATCGGCAGCACCGAGCCGTCATAGTGACCCATCACCATCGCGCCGGAATCGGCCCAGGCGACGAACTTGTCGTTCTTGCCGCCATCGATCTGCATCTGCTCCTGGTAGAAGCGGTGCCAGAGGTCGCGAGTGATCACCCCGGCGTTCTCGTTGAAGCCCTTGGGGTCGTCGATCGCGAAGGCCGCGTTGGCGAGATGCGCCGTCTGCGCCTCGGTGACGGCCGGCGTCACGCCCTTGCCGGTCAGCCCGCCCCAGGCCGGCGGCAGTTCGGTAAGCGGCTCGCCGTCGCGGTCGAGCTGACGCGCCTGCTCGGCCGAGACATTGGCCAGGCCGTTGGCGCCGGGGAAATCGCCATAGAGAGTATCGAAGCTGCGGTTCTCGGCGTAGATCACGACGACTGTGTCGATCTTGTCGTAGCCGGGCGGAGCGGCATGGGCGACGGAAGCGAACGATGCAAGCGCCGTGGAGGCGAGGCAAAGGGAGAGAAAGGACCGGATCATTGGGAGATGCCTCGTGGCTGGGGAATGGCTGGAGGAACGAAGCGACGCTAGGGCGGGCGCTTGTCAGCTTTGTGACAGGTTCATTGGATGGTGCCAAGCTGGAGCACCCCTCATCCGTCTCGGCGCTATCGCGCCGATCCACCTTCTCCCACAAGGGGAAGGGGGGAGCGTTGCTCGGCGCTTCTGCCAACCCGTCGACGCTGGCGGTTTGCCAGTCATCAATCCGTAGCAATGCGCCCCTACGCAAAAGCCATGACACGCTGGACATCCGCCGCCTTCGCAATACTCACCGGCATCATCATCCTCTGGCCCGCCGACGGCCTGCCGGAGGGCAGTGTCAATCCAGGGCCGATGTCGCGCGCGGAAGCCTTCGCGCGCGCCGAGGCGTTGACGGCCTTGGGGCGAAAGATGTTCTTCGACCCAGCGCTCTCGGCCTCGGGCAAGCAGGCCTGCTCGTCCTGCCACGATCCCAACCATGCTTTTGGCCCGACCTCGGCCTCTCCGGTCGAGATGGGCGGGCCGAACCTCGACCAACCCGGCCTACGCGCGGTGCCGTCGCTGCGCTACCTGCAGGCGGCGCCCGTCTTCACCGAGCATTTCTACGATTCCGAGGACGAGGGCGACGAGAGCGTCGATAACGGGCCGACCGGCGGGCTGACCTGGGACGGACGCGCCGACCATGGCAAGGACCAGGCAAGGATCCCGCTGCTGTCGCCCTTCGAGATGGGCAACAAGGATGAAGCCCAGGTGGTGGCAGCGCTGCGCAGGGCGCCTTACGCCGATGCCTTCAAAGCGGCGTTTGGCGCCGACGTGCTGGATCACCCCCAGGACGCATTCGACGCGGCGGTCGAGGCGCTCGGCACCTTCGAGCAGAGCAGCACCGATTTCTATCCCTATTCCAGCCGCTACGACGCCTTCCTCGCCGGCAAGGCGACCTTGACGGCGCAGGAGTTGCACGGCCGCGCGCTATTTGAAGACGAGGCCAAGGGCAATTGCGCGAGCTGCCATCTGAGCGAGCCCGCCAACGACGGCGAGCCGCCGCAATTCACCGATTACGGGCTGATCGCGATCGCCGTGCCGCGCAACCCGGCGATCGCCGCCAATGCCGATCCCAACTATTTCGACCTTGGCCTGTGCGGCCCGCTGCGCATCGACTTCAAGGGCCTGATGGAATATTGCGGCCTGTTCAAGACACCGACGCTGCGCAACGTCGCGCTGCGCAAAAGTTTTTTCCACAACGGCTATTTCCACACGCTGCGCGAAGCAGTCGCCTTCTACGCCAGCCGCGACACAGATCCCGGCCGCTGGTATCCGAAGAACGCCGACGGCACGGTTGATAAATTCGACGACCTGCCAAAGGCTTACTGGGGAAACCTCAACACCGACCCGCCTTTCAACGGCAGGAAGCCGGGCGACAGGCCGGCGCTGACCGACGCCGAGATCGACGACATCGTCGCCTTCCTCGGCACGCTGACCGACGCCGACCAGGCGGGGCAGTGACGGCGGCGAGGCTCTCCCGTGTTGCCCGAGCGCGCGGCGCGGATTTGCCGTCCGGCATCGAATCGGACAAAAACGTATGTGGGCTAGATCACAGGCCCGCCATGAAACGCCTTCTATATTAGAAGTTCTTCATGGATGGAGTCTCGGATGAGATTCGTCGCTTTACAGGACCCGACCGACCGCTGGACGGTGTTTGATACAGCTAGTGAGGAGCCCGCCGAATTTGGCGGCCGCGTGCTCATTGGCCTGACATCGCATGAAGCCCTGCGGCTCGCGGCCGTGGCCAACGATGAGGCGGGATACCGAGAAATCAATGTACTGGGGTCTCGTCAAAGCCAGTAACGCGGACCACTGACAGTTCCCCTTTCCTCCGGGAAAATCGCAAGCGAACAAGCGGTTGAGACGGCCTTCTGCCGGATTGATTCAGGTCCCTCACCCGGCCGGCGCGTAGCGGTTCACCACCATGCCGCAGGCATAGGCCTTCGAGCCGATCAGCGTCAGCCTGGCGAGACCGCCCTGGTCGAAGATACGGCGGCCGCTGCCCAGCACCGCCGGGTTGATGAAGAGCTGGAACTCGTCGATCAGGCCGGCGGCGATCAGCGCCGAGGCGAAGCCGGCGCCGCCGAAGACGGCGATGTCGCCGCCCTCGCCCGCCTTCAACGCACTGACCTCGCGCGGCAAGTCACCGCTGGCAAGGCTCGTGCGCTCCCATCGCGAGACCTTCAGCCTGTCGCTCAGCACCACCTTGCGCGCTTCGACGATACGCTTGGCGAAGGCATAGAACCGATCCTGCGGGAATTTCCGCGCCGCATTGCCCCAGTGACTGAGATAGCCCTCCTCGGCCATCTTGCTGCTGAGCAGGATGGTGTCGACGGTTTCGAATCCAGCATTGAAGTCCTGCCTGAGCTCGTCGTCCCAGTCGCTGTCGTCGCCCCATTCCCAAAGCTGCCAGCGATGGTCCTGATCGGTGCCGACGAAGCCGTCGACCGACATCTGCATCTGCAGGATGAGCTTCTTCATTGCGCGGTTCTCCTCGTGTTTCCGAAAACGGTTTACTTTTGGAAGTATTTGACCCGCGCAACGAATGATGTCAATTGTAAAGTGATTTAAAAATGGAACCGTATCCATGTCGACCAGGGATAGGTCCGGCTGTCCGATCAGCCTCTCGCTCGAACTCATCGGCGACCGCTGGACGCTGCTCATCATCCGCGACATGGTGTTCGCCGGGAAAAAGCATTTTCGCGAGTTCCTGCAGTCGGACGAAGGCATCTCCTCGCGCACGCTGGCCGAGCGGCTGCAGACGCTGCAGGATGAAGGCATCCTCACCCGCAGCGAAGATCCTTCTCACTCGCTGAAGGCGATCTACCGGCTGACGGAAGCCGGCATCGACTTGCTGCCGGTGCTGGCGACGCTCGGCGCCTGGGGAAGCAAATATCGCAAGGCCGACGACAAGCTGGCCCGGGTTGCCGACAAATTGGCGGCCGGCGGCGAGCCGGCGATCAAGCGGATGAAGGATAAGCTGCGGGCGGAGCACCTGGGGTAGCGCGTCGCCGCAATCGCCGATCTCCCCCTCGTGGCGGAGCTCGCCAGCCTCTCCGTTTTGCCCGACAAATTAAAAGTTGACTCTTTTACTCATCTTGAATAGCGCTGCCGGCGGTATCGAGATGGGATCGGCGTGATGAACAACCGGCGCGTTCTGACGGGGCTTTTGCTGGCAACGACTTTCCTGCATGCGCCACAGGCGTTGGCGCAGGAGAAACAGGAAGTGCTGGCGCCGATCCAGGTCGAAGGCGAGGCCGGCGATGGTACCTCCGACTTCGACGGCTACAAGGTGAAGAAGGACGCCAGCGCCGCCAAATCCGACCAGCCGCTTGAAAAGACGCCGCAAGCGGTGAGCGTGGTCGGCAGCCGGCAGATCGAGGACCAGGCCGCGCGCAGCGTGGTCGAGGCGACACGCTTTTCGCCGGGCATCCGCTCCGAAACCTTCGGCAATGACACCCGCAACGACTGGTTCCTGATCCGCGGCTTCTCCTCGCAGGTCAGCAGCTACTTCCTCGACGGGCTGCAGTTGCAGTCCAGCGACAGTTTCGCCACCTGGAAGGTGAACCCTTATCTCCTCGACCGCATCGACGTCCTGCGCGGGCCGTCCTCGGCGCTCTACGGCGCCTCTAACCCGGGCGGCCTCATCAACCTGGTCTCGAAGCGGCCGACCTTCCAGAACCGCGGCGAGACGGCGATCGGCGTCAACGAGTTCGGCAATCTATGGACCGGGCTCGACGTCGAGGGCGTCAACAAGGACGGCACGCTGGCCTACCGCTTCATCGCCACCGGCAATTATGGCGGCACGCAGGTCGACTATACCGACAACGACCAGTTCGCCATCATGCCGGAACTGACCTGGAAGCCGGACGAGGACACCAGCCTCACCGTCTACGCCAATGTCTCGAAGCTGAAGACGCGCGGCCAGAATTTCCTGCCCTATGTCGGCACCGTCGTCGACGCGCCGTTCGGCAAGATCCCGCGCGACCTGTTCACCAGCGAGCCCAGCGTCGACAAGTTCGAGCGCTCGCAGCAGATGATCGGCTACGAATTCGAGCACCGCTTCGACAACGACGTGACCATCCGGCAGAACCTGCGCTACGGCCATCTCGATGTCGACTTCCGCAACGTCTATGGCGAGGGCTGGGTGAGCCCGCCGACCACGACCACGGCGCTGCTCGACCGCGCCAACTTCCTGTCGAAGCCGGACCTCAGCCTGTTCACCGTCGACAACCAGGTCGAATGGAAGACGTCCACAGGCCCGATCGACCACACGCTGCTTCTCGGGCTCGACTACAAGCGCTTCGACCTGCATGACGAGTCGGGCTTCGAAGACGCCCCGCCGCTCGATGTGCTGAACCCTGTCTACAGCGGCGCGCCGCCGGTCACATCGCGCTACGACCAGTCGAACACGCTACAGAACCAGACCGGCCTCTACGCCCAGGACACGATGCAGATCGACCGCTGGAATTTTGTATTCAGCGGCCGCTACGACGACGTGCAGACCAAGGTCACCGATCGCCCGACCGGGGTGCGCACCAGCTATTCCGCCGACGCCTTCAGCGGCCGCGCCGGCATCATCTACAATTTCGACAACGGCATTTCGCCTTATGTCAGCGTCTCGCGCTCGTTCCTGCCGCTGACCGGCACCGACACGGCCACCGGCGATGCCTTCAAGCCGGAAACGGCGGTGCAATACGAGGCCGGTGTCAAATACCAGCCGACATGGCTGCCGGATGTGATGCTGACCGCATCGCTGTTCGACCTGACTCGCGAAAACGTCGTGACCAGCGACGGCGTGCTGTTCAACCGGCAGATCGGCAAGGTCAATTCGCGCGGCGTCGAGCTCGAAGCCGTCGGCCAGCTGACGCCGGATCTGAAGCTGACCGGCGCCTACACCTGGTACGACCTCAAGATCAAGGAAGGCAATCCGGCCGAGATCGGCAAGGTGACGACCGGCACGCCGGAACAATTCGCTTCGCTGTGGCTCGACTATGCGATCCCCTCCGACCGCTTGCCAGGCATCACCATCGGCGGCGGCGTACGCTATGTCGGCTCTTCCTATGCGGATGCCGCCAACACGCAGAAGGTGCCGGACTACGCCGTGGTCGACGCCGCGATCCGCTACGAGAAGGACAACTTCAAGGCGGCGCTCAACGTCTCCAACCTGTTCGACAAGGCCTATGTCGCCTCCTGCAACATCACCTGCTTCTACGGCGAGAGCCGTGAGATCAGCCTGACGATGGGCTACAAATGGTAACGGCCACCGGTCGGGGCTCGTGATCGCAAGGCTTTTGGCATTCCTGCTTGCGTTGCTGCCGGTGCCGCCGGCGGCTGACGAGGCCGTGCCCACACATGCCGAGCGCGTCGCCACCATCGATTGGGGCACAGCCGAGACGCTGCTGGCGCTGGGGGTCACGCCGCTTGGGCTTGCCGAAAGCGCCGGCTACCGCGACTGGGTCGGCTCGCCTGCCCTGCCCGCCAATGTCGCCGAGATCGGGCTGAGGGCCACGCCCAGCCTCGAATATCTGGCGGCGCTGAAACCGGACATGATCCTGTCGACGCCGCAGTTCACGGCGATCGAGCCGGTGCTCGGCAAGATCGCGCCAGTGCTCAGCCTAGCCACTTACACCAACGACCTCGAGCCCTACCGCCATGCGCAGGAGAACACGATGCGGCTCGGCTCGGTGCTGGGCCGCGAGCAGGCGGCGGCCGATCTGATCGCCGCCACCAATGGCAAGATTGCGACGTTGAAGGATGCTATCGGAACGGCGCAGACCAGGCCGGTGCTGGTGCTTTATTTCCAGGACGACCGCCATGCCTGGGTGTTCTGCCGCGGCAGCCTGTTCGACGACGTGCTGAAGCGCGCCGGGATCACCAACGCCTGGACCGGCGGCGGCAATTTCTGGGGTTTTGCCAATGCAGGCATTGACCAGCTCCTCACGGTCCGTGATGCCGCCCTGCTGGTGATCGAGCCGGTGCCGCCGGCCGTGCGCGCCAAGCTTGCGGCGCGTGACGGGCTGCTCAGCCAATTGCCGGTCTTCGCCCCTGGCAACTATGCGATCCTGCCCAACGTATGGGGTTTCGGCGGCCTGCCGTCGGCCGGCCGCTTCGCCGATCTGCTTCTCAAGCACACGCGGCTTTTCGAGCGCGGCCATGCATCGTGACCGCCGCCGGCTGGCGATCCTGATCGCAGGCGGCGCCTATCTGCTGCTCGCCGTCGGGCTGATCGCCCATAACATCGCCGATATCCAAGGCAGCGCAGAGGTGCGGGCGCTGCTTCTCGGTTATGCCTATTGGCCGCGTCTCGCAGTCGCGCTGCTGGCGGGCGCGGCGCTCGGCCTGGCCGGCGTCTTGATGCAGCAGGTGCTGCAGAACCCGCTTGCCGCGCCCGAAACGCTCGGCGTCAATGCCGGCGCGCATCTGGCTTTGACCATCGGCCTGCTCGCTTCGCCGGCCTTGCATGCCGCGCATCCGGAGCTACTTGCCATCGCCGGCGCTTTCGCCGCCTGGGGGCTGATCGCGGCCGTCGGCTGGCGCTGGCGCGCCGATCCGACGACCTTGATACTCTGCGGCTTCGTCGTCAGCTTCGCGCTGGGCTCCATCTCCAGCCTGCTTATGCTGCTCAATCAGCAATATCTCGCCTCGATGTTCATCTGGGGCGCCGGCTCGCTGGTCGAGGACGGCTGGAGCGGTGTCGAGCAGTTGACTCTGCGCGTCGCGGCCGGCGCAATCGCCACCGCGGCCTTGGCGCGGCCTTTGCTCATCCTCGGATTCGGCGACCAGCAGGCGAAGAGCCTCGGCCTGACCAAGCTCTTGAAGCCGCTGCTTCTGGCTATTGCCGTGCTGCTTTCGGCGAGCGTGGCGGCGGCCGTCGGCATCATCGGCTTCGTCGGGCTGGCGGCTCCCCATCTGGCGCGTGTTCTCGGCGCGGAAAAGCTCGGCGAGCGGCTGGTCGCCGCGCCGCTGGCGGGCGCTGCCCTGGTGCTGCTGGTCGACCAGCTCATCCAGCTCCTGCCGCCCGACCAAGCCGCCAATCTGCCCACCGGCGCCGTCACTGCGCTGATCGGCGCGCCGATGCTGATCTTCTTGCTGAGACGCGTGCCACGCCTGATGCTGAAGACTGACGGCGGGCTGGCGGCAAGCCTCGGTACCGGCGGCGCAAGGCGGCCGGCGCTTGTGCTCGCCGGACTGGCGATTGCGCTCGCGTTGGCGCTCGCGCTAGCCTTCCTCGTTGGCCGCGCGCCGGATGGTTTCGGCTTTTATTCGGCGGCTTTCCCCTGGCGGCTGCCGCGCGTCGTCGCCGCCTGCGGCGCGGGGTTGGGGCTCGGCGTCGCCGGCTGTCTCGTCCAGCGCCTGTTCGCCAATCCGATGGCGAGCCCGGAAATCCTCGGCATCGGTGGCGGCGTCGCCATGGGGCTGATCGCGGTGCTGCTTCTCTTCGCCGATGCCGGCGCCGAGCTGCAGCTTGTCGGCGCGACGGTCGGCGCGCTGGTTGTCACCGGCGCGATCCTGCTGCTCGGGCTCGACAGCGGCTTCACGCCGGAGCGGCTGCTGCTGACCGGGATCGCCATCACCGCGCTGCTCGATGCCTCGAGCCTGCTTTTCCTGGCGCTCGGCGATCCGCGCTCGGGCCAGGTGCTCGCCTGGCTGAGCGGCTCGACCTATTGGGTGGAGCTGGATTTCGCCGTCCTCGTGCTCGGCGCCGGCATTGCCGGGCTGCTGCTCGCCGCGCTTGCCGGGCGCTGGCTGGAGATCCTGCCGCTAGGAGCAGGCATGGCGACCAATCTCGGCGTTCCGCTGCACGCAGCGCGTCTCACCGTGCTGGTGCTGGCGGCGATCACGACCGCGGCGGCAGCGCTGATCGTCGGACCGATGAGCTTCGTCGGCCTGCTCGCGCCGCATCTGGCCGGGCTCATCGGACTGCGTCGCGCCAAGCCGCAACTGTTCGGCGCCGCGATGATCGGGTCTGCGCTGGTGGTGTTCGCGGATTGGATGGGACGCGTGGTGTTTGCGCCGACGGAGCTGCCGGCGGGGGTGCTGTCGGTGCTGATCGGGAGCGTGGCGGTGATGGGGGTTGCGATGGGAAGGCGGAAGGCCTCCTGAGGTTTCCCGCGAGGCCCCCCGTGTCCAGCCGGACAGAGATCGGCAAGCTCAACCATCCGCCGTTTCCGCTTTGCCCTGCCTGCGCTAGACTTGGCCCAGCAACAGGATCGCCATCGCCATGATCGTCCAGGCTTGCATCAACGGCGCCCGCTCCGCCGATTTCCATCCGGCCCTGCCACTCGACGCGCATGCCATGGCGCGCGATGGCGCGGCCTCGATCGCGACGGGCGCCGCCGAGTTGCATGTCCATGCGCGCGGCGCCGACCATCAGGAAAGCCTCGCCCCGGAAGCGATGGACCGGACCATGGCGGCGCTGCGCCGCGCCTGCCCCGGCACGCTGATCGGTGTCTCCACCGGCGCTTGGATCGAGAAGGACGACAGGCGCACGCTTGCGGCAATCGCCGGCTGGAAGGAGCTGCCCGACTATGCCTCGGTCAACCTCAGCGAAGCGGCGGCGCCGGAAGTGATGGAGACCTTGCGCGACCGCGGCGTCGGCATCGAGGCCGGGCTCGCATCGATCGGCGACGCCCTGCGGCTGACCAGTCTCGACCATGGCAGGCGGGTGCTGCGGGTGCTGATCGAGATTTCCGAGCAGAAGCTGGACGAGGCATTCGCGATTGCAAACGGCATTGTGAAGGTGCTGGAACGCGAAGGCGTCCATCGCGCGATCCTGCTGCATGGCGAGAACGCGACCGTGTGGCCCTTCGTCGAGCGGGCGGCGGCGCGGAAATTTTCGACGCGGGTGGGGTTGGAGGACGGCAAGCAGTTGCCGGACGGAAATGTCGCCGACGGGAATGCGGCGCTGGTGGCTGCGGCGGTGCGCATTTATCGCAAGCGGTGACGAAATGTTTCCTCGCCCCCACGAAGTGGGGGAGAGGTGGCTCGGCGAAGCCGAGACGGAGCGGGGGAGCGCCCTACGAAGGCCCCCTCTCCGTCCGCTTCGCGGCCACCTCTCCCCCGCCTTTGGCGAGGGCGAGGAACCCGAGCTGGAAGTCAGCCGAATTTCGCCAGCGGCTCGGTGCTTATGTCCACCCACTCACAGCGCCGGCTGTCGTGGTAGAAGGACTGGAAGGGCGGCGGGAAAGACGGGTCCGCGAATGCGCCCACCGGAATGGCGGTAAGGCCGGGTTGCGTGTCGATGCGGTAGTGGACAGTGGTCCCGCAATCCGGACAGAAGCTGTAGATGACGCGACCGCCCTGCTCGCCGACGCGGGTGAACTGTAAGGCTCGCCCCTCTATCGACACATCAGCCTCGGCAAACCGGACGTTGTAGCTGAAGGCGCTGCCGGTGCGCCGCTTGCAATCGAGGCAATGGCACACCGAGATACGGACGGGTTCGCCCACGCAAGTGGCTGACAGCTGGCCGCAGGAACATTCGGCGTGACGCATGACCATGCTGGCTCCTTTCAGCCCGCGCTTCCCGCGAGGGACCAACGAGGATCGAGCACCTTATCAGTTCGACGGCGTGGCGAAAGGACGTTCCGGCGGCTGAGTCCGCCTCGTCCGTCAGCCCCGCCAAATCGCCAGATCCGCCAGGATCCGCGCCTTCACGGCAGGATCGGCATAGCTCGCATGCACCGATGTCGCGGCGAGTTGGCGGATTGTTTCGCCGTCCCAGCCAAACGTGTCGGCGCAGGCGGCGTAAGAAGCTTCAAGGGTCGTGTCGAGCAGCGCCGGATCGTCGGTGTTGATCGAGACGGGAACGCCGGCCTTGCGGAGCGCATCGATCGGATGTTCGGCAAGCGATGGATAGACGCCGAGCGCAATGTTGGAGATCGGGCAGATGCCCAGAGGAATCCGCCTCTGCGCAAGCAGGTCGACCAGAGCCGGATCCTCGATCGCCCGCACGCCATGGTCGATGCGGTCGGCGCCAAGCAATTCGATGGCGTCGCGGACACCTTCAGGACCGCTCGACTCGCCGGCATGGACGGTCCGCCGCAATCCGGCCACCGCGGCTCGGCGGAACGCCCCGGCGAAGCGCGGACCGGTGCGGCCGGCGGCCGCTTCGTTGCCGTCGATCGAAAGGGCAACGACGCGCGGGTGCCTGATCCTGCCCAGCAGCTCCACCAGCTCTATGGCTTCGTCGGCCGACTGCGTGCGCAGCAGGCTGACGCAGAGCCCGACCGGCGGGTATCCGTCCTGCTCGGCCGCCGCGAAACCCGCATCGAAGGCGTCTATCATTCCGGGGATGTTCCCATGCCAGTGAGGCCAGTGGGTCGGGTTGACGATGACGTCGGCATAGCGCACGCCGCTCTTGGCCATGCGCCGCGCAAATTTATACGCGGTGGCGGCCAGTTGCTCACGCGTGCGGAACGTGCCGCACAGCCAATCGAGCATTTCGAGGAAGCTCTTCAGGTCGTGTGCCTCGAAGAGCTTGTCGCGTGGGGCGCGCAGCGGAATGCCGGCCTCCTCGCAATTCCTGATCACGTCGTCGGCCTCGAAGCAGCCCTCGACATGGATGTGCACTTCGGCCTTCGGCAGTCCGATATAGTCGGTCAATGGAAGCCTCCCGAGCTGGTGGCTGCATCAAATCACGAAAGGCGTGGTCCAGGCTTCAAGAAATGATTGAAAGAGTTGTGTGTGATGACAGCCAATCTCCCCCCTTGCGGGGGAGATGTCCGGCAGGACAGAGGGGGGTGTGAAGGAACGCCAGCGTAGGCCGATTATTTCTACCCGATAACTTTCCATCGGCCGGCGCCGCTGAGGACGGTTGACAGGTCGGCGGGACAGCACCCCCCTCTGCCCTGCCGGGCATCTCCCCCGCAAGGGGGGAGATCAGCAGCTTCGGCCTCACTGCGTGTCCGCGTGGGCCCTGAGCTCCGCACGCTTCTCGTCCGAGACCACCGCCAGATCGAGCACCTTCTGCAGGCCCGCCGCGTGGCGGAAATTCGGCTCGGTCTGCACGCCGCTCGTCACCGCCTCGACGAAGCGCTGGTAGTTGGTCGGTACCGTGCCGGCGTCGAGCACGTCCCATTTGGCGTTCTCGACATTCTCGCCGACGCAAGCCTTGAGCCGCGAGCCATCGAGATTGTGCACCACCTCGATGCCGCCCTTGTCGCCGTAGATGCGCAGCCGAAGCTCGTTGAGATGGCCGGTCGCCCAGCGGCTGGCATGCACGACGCCGAAGGCGCCGTTGGCGAAGTCGAGCGTCATGGCGAAGCTGTCATTGGCGTCGAGCTGGTAGTCGCCGATGCGGTTGCCCGGCGCCTTGTCGAAGGCGCGCAGCCGGCAGAACACGTGGTCGATGTCGAGGGCGGCGCCATAGCTCGCGAAATCCAGGATGTGGATGCCGACGTCGCCCAGCACGCCATTCGAGCCGTGGCCGCGCGACAGCCGCCACAGCCATTTTGGGTCGGTGCGCCAGTCGCCCCAGAATTTCGACACCAGCCAGCTCTGCAAATAGGAGGCCTCGACATGGCGCACCGTACCGATCTCGCCGGCCTGCACCATTTGGCGCGCCTTCTGCAGCGGCGCGACATTGCGATAGGTGAGGTTCACCATGTTGACGACACCGGCCGCTTCCGCCGCATCGGCCATCTCGCTCGCTTTGCCGAAATTCTCGGCCAGCGGCTTTTCACACAGCACCGGCTTGCCCGCGGCGATCAGCGCCATGGTGGTCGGGTGGTGGATGCGGTCCGGCGTGACATTGGCGACCGCGTCGAAATCGCCCCAGTCGAGCGCCGCCTCCAGCGAGGTGAAGCGTTTCGGGATCTTGTAGGCGTCGGCATATTCGCCGACGCGGGCCGGATCGACATCGACGGCGCCGACGATGTCGACGCCGTCGATGGCGCTGAAGCGGCGGGCATGCTCCTGCGCCATCCAGCCGGTACCAAGTATCAAAAGCCGCATTGTGCCTCTCCAAGCAGATTGGTTCGATTCAATGATGAGCGAACGTGTCTAAGTGGTATTTCTGCGCAGTTCCAGACGGAAACCGCTGTTGGAGCTCTCTAGCGGAAACCGGCTTCGCCGGCCGCGTGCAGCTTGCCGCCGCGCTCGACGATCGGCTCAAGCGCCTTCTCCACCGGCACGTTCGGAGCGCTGAGGATGGCCGGCTTCGGCCCTTGCGGGTTGTGCGCCCACTTCACCGCGTTGCGCAGCACCTTGTGCACGGTGGCGTCGTGGTAGGTTGGATAGGTCTCGTGTCCGGGGCGGAAATAGAAGACGTTGCCGGCGCCGCGCCGGTAGGTCAGCCCTGAACGGAACACCTCGCCGCCCTGGAACCAGGAGATGAACACCGTTTCCAGCGGCTCCGGCACGGCGAACTGCTCGCCATACATTTCCTCGTTCTCGAGCTCGAAGAACTCGCCGATGCCTTCGGCGATAGGATGGCTGGGGCACGTCACCCAGAGCCGCTCGCGCTCGCCCGCCTCGCGCCATTTCAGCGTGCAAGGCGTGCCCATCAGCCGTTTGAAGATCTTCGAGAAATGCCCGGAATGGAGCACGATCAGCCCCATGCCTTCCCAGACCCGGCGGGCGACGCGCTCGACCACCTCGTCGGCGACCGCGCCATGGTCCTTGTGGCCCCACCAGACAAGCACATCGGTCTCGGCCAGGCGGGGCTCCGGCAGGCCGTGCTCGGGCTGCTCCAGCGTCGCGGTCGAGGCCGAGATCGCCTTGTCGGTATTCAGCGCGTTGGCGATGGTCGCGTGCATGCCTTCCGGATAGATGCCGGCAACCACCTCGTTGGTCCGCTCATGGATGTTCTCGCCCCAGACGACAGCGCGTATTGTCATGGATAGCCTCGTGCATGATTGTGAGGGTGGAGCCGCCCCGCGCCATAGATAGCGTCTTGCGCCAGTATTGGAAGCGGTTTTCGACCTTCGCTCCGGTTCGCGTGGAGTTCAGCCGAGAGCATCCTTTCCGAACAATGACATGGGCCTATGCCACCAAACTGATTCAACTTCCTCCAGCCAATTGGCAAGCGCTCTTTCCCGTGCGCAATATTGGCGATGGGCGAAGTGCTTGTAGGAACAGCGATCTTTGCTTGTCTGGCCGGGGCGGCGCTGGTCAGCCTGCTGGTCTATGAGCGCTTTCCCGCCCACCACCGCCAGGACGACACCAGCGCCGTGGTACGGCTCGCCGCGAACCTCTTCGTGGTGATGTCCTCGCTGGTGCTCGGCCTGATGATCAATTCGGCCAAGAACACGTTCGAGACCATCGACCACAACGTCCACAGCTTCGCCACGCAACTGATCCTGCTCGACCGCTCGCTGAGGCAATACGGACCCGAGACAGGCAGCGCGCGCGCTTCGCTCGCCGCTTATGTGCAGCGGGTCGTCGACGCCGCCTCGCCCGCCCAGAAGACACCGGCGGTCGCCAACCGGCTGTCCGAACTGCTGCTGAACCAGGTCGGCGACCAGTTGGCAGTCCTGACGCCGCCGGAGGCGAGGCACGCCGCGACGCTGCAGAATGCGCAGCAGTTGCTGCAGAAGGTGATCGAGCAGCGCTGGGTGCTGGTCGAACAGTCCGACGGCATCATCCCCGTGCCGCTGATCGCGCTTCTCGTCGCCTGGCTGACGCTGATCTTCGCCAGCTTCGGCTTCCGGGCGCCGCGCAACGCCACCATCGTCGGCACCTTCCTCATCTCGGGGGCGCTGGCGGCCGCGGCGATCTATCTGATCATGGACATGGACACGCCCTTCTCCGGCCCGATCCAGGTCTCGCCGGCGCCGCTGCAAAGGGCGCTGGCGGAACTGACGCAGTGAGTTCACGGCAGTCTCAACACATCGAGCAGCCGCTTCGCCGCTACCGCCGCGCCGTCGGCGCGGACTCTGCCGGCGACCGTGCTCGCCCGGACGCCGGTTTCGGGCGCCAGCGCCGTCGCCAACGCCGCCGACAATGACTGCACAGTCGGCGTCGGGCCGTCATGAGCGGCACCGATGCCGAGCTCTGCCACCCGCCGCGCCCAGTAGGGCTGGTCGCCGATCTGCGGCACCACCACCTGCGGCGCCCCTGCCCGCGCGGCGGCGACGGTCGTGCCCGCGCCGCCATGCATCATGGCGGCGGCCACGCGGCTAAACAGCGCCTGCTGATTGACATCGCCGACGGCGAAGCAGTCGTCGCGATCGTCGATCGGGCCGAGCTCGGCCCAGCCATGCGCGATGACCGTACGCCGGCCCCTGGCGCGGATCGCCTCGATCGCCGCGCGGCCCGCTTCCCTGGCGACCGCAATCGAGCCGAAGCCGACATAGACCGGCGGCGAGCCGGCTTCGAGGAACGCTTCCAGACCGTCGGGGAGCGGCCGTTCGTCCGGCAGGATCCAAGCGCCGGTCTGCAGGGCGCCGATCAGGTCCGAGGGCAGCCAAGGTCCGAGCGTCGGGTCGCAGGCAAGCAGGACGGGATTGCCGTAGATATAGTCGCGGACATTGTCCAACGGATGCAATCCGAGCGATGCGCGGTGGCTGTTGACCGCGCCTCCAAACAGCGCGTTCTTGGTCCGGATATCATGGTGCCAGAGCGCTCTGTTGTCGGTCACGCCGGCTGGAAGCGGATGTCCTGGATATTCAAACGGCCGATTGTGCGCCGACGGCAGCCAGATCGGACAGAAGGTGGCAAGAATGTAGCGGATGCCCCGCTGCTCGGCGACCAGCCGCGCGGCGGCGCAGGAAGGAAAAAGGCCGCAGGCCACCACGGCATCGCAGCCTTCGGCGGCCGCCATGAGCGTATCGTATTGCCTGGCGACGATCTCGGCCGCCTGGCCGGAGATAAGCTCGGCCCGACCCTCGGGCGACGCCGATCTCCTGCGCCGCATCATCTCCTTTGTCCATTCGCGTACCGGCGCGAAGGCCGGCACCAGCGGCACGCCGGCGCGGGCACACAGCGCGGCAAATTCCTCGTCACCGGGGACGCTCACCCGCACCTCGGCGCCGAGCGCCTGCAGTCGCTCGCCTAGCGCCACCACCGGCTCGACGTCGCCGCGCGAGCCGTAAGTCGACAACAAAATCCGCATTCGGGAATTCCCTTTCCTAAAATTCAGGTCAAGGGCAGCGTACATACGGCATGGTCGGGGTCTTGCCGCAAGCCCGGGGTGCGCCATATCTATTTTCTGGGAGGGGCAGATATCCTTGCCGTTCTCTTGATCCCATCGATTTTAGACGTTCCCCACCGGCTCTGCGAGGTCGCCTCGCAATCCGTCGCTCGCGGTAAGCCCTGAGCTTTGCGGGCTGTGCCACAAGCACGGGTCATCGTGCTCGGCGCGCTGACGCGGCAAAGGACATGATCCGGCCGAAGCAGGAGGCTTCCGCCAATTCCAAACGTCGTGAAATCCTAGATCAGCCCTGGCGCCCTTCCTGGGCGACCTGGGTGGGCGACCTGGTGAGGCGCGGGACTACGACCAGGCGCTTGATCTTGCCCTTCTTGTAGGCGGACAGGAAGCGGTGGTAGTCCTTGAAGACGACACAGCCATTGGACTCGGCGCGGCCTCCACGCAGCATATAGGTGTGGGCGAGCAGGCCGTCGCGGCCGTATTTGTTCTTGCCACTGGTCGGAGTCAGCCGGATCGCCTCGACGCCGTGGAAGCGCGATTCACGCATCGACAGATTGTAGGTATCGGGCGGCGTCGGGCCGACATTCTTGCGGTTGACGAAGCGCGGCTGGTCGACCATCGAGCCGAACCCGGAATGCGCCTCCAGCTTCGAGCCATCCGGCATGTAGACCGTCCCGGCAGAGATGTCGTAGACGGCGACGCCATTGCCCGTCGAAGGCCCGTTGAACAGGCTCCCGAAGGCCCTGCCGAGGCCGCCGCGCTCGGGCGTGTCCGGCTTGGCGTAGGCGAGCATCTCGGAAGGCTGCGCCTTGCCGCGCTTGGCCGGCCCGGCATTGACTGGTTTCGAGCCCTGCACGCCCGGAAGCGCCTGCTCGGAACTCCTCAGCGAGCGCGGTGACTGCGGGCCTTCCGCGGTATCGACGGCGGCGGGCTCAGGCTTCGCGGGCTCCGGCTTCCTTGCGGCATTCTGTTCGGGCGCCTCGGTCGCGCGATCGAGCGTGGTGCGCGGCCTCAAGCCGGGCACAGCGATGCTGTCGGGCAAATCACCCTGCGGCGGCAGCGAGGCGACCTGCACTTCACCCTGGCCAGCGGCGGCTTGCCCCGAGGCTTCAGCACCGTCAGAGGCGCCGGCTGCCAGATCCGGCGCACCGCCGTTGGCGAGCGCGACCGCGGTCGGCACGCCGACCGTCTCTTCGGGCGTGACATTGGCGAGCGCCAGCGCCAGCTCGGAGGCACGCTGGACGTCGACCTGATTTGAGCCGAAGCGTGCCTCGGCCGGGCCGTTCAAGGCCGGGTCGGTCTGGGTCGGGTCGGTCTGGGCCACGCCGCCGAAGCGGCTTGCCGCCGGCAGGCTCGCAAGCAGGAAAGGCGCGCGCTCAGCGCGCTGGAGGGCATCGGCAAGTTTCTGCGGCGAAAGCCCGGCGCGCTTGACGACGCTGTCGAAACGATCGGCGACGTCCGCGGCGGAGGCTACCTCCACGGCCTTCTCACGGGCAACCCTGAGCTTTTCAAACGCGACGCTGTCCGGCGCCGCCGGCTTCAGGCGTGCCGCCTTGCCGTCATGTACCAAGGTGGAAGGGGTCAGGGTGGAGTGCGCGAAGCTGGTGGCGAGGCTGAGACAGCCGCTATCGCAGCCCCCGGTGAGCGATCCCGTCTTGTAGGGCCCGGCCGCGGCAAGCCGCGGTGCCCAGGCTTTGGCAAGCTTGCGGCGCTGATCGGCGAGCGCGATGTTGCGCGGCGCGAGCAGGCTCTGCGGCAATCCGTTGGAAGCAGCGGTAAGCGTGGTGCTCACCGAATAGAGGCCAGCCAGGGTGGCCACGGACCATAGGGCCAGCGCGGCGCCGACAGCGGGCACCACAACCCAACGATGACCACCAGATTTCTTCGAAGTTACCCCCTCTTCAGGAGCGTCACCCCGGTTCTTCACACACAAAAACGCCATACGACCACTCTCAATCGGCATGCCGGTTCGCGGACCTGGCATCCGTCACGATCACAGTTCGCCTGGTGCCCCCTGCACCTTCACGCGTCTGTTGCCGATTGATTCAAAAGATGGACAAAGATGGTTAACCAATCCCTCCACCAATCGCCATTGTGGCGACGGTCCATACGAAAAAAGAGCCTTCCATGGTCTTCGCCGCGGTAAAAATGCTCTTCCTCACCCGCTTTGCTGCCCGTTTTTCCGGCCTCTGTCAAGAAACCGTGCAGATCGGAACCGCAGCAATTCTGGCCGCGTATAGAGCGATTAAGGTCGAAATGCGACCGGGCGTGGCACTGGAACAAGCCTGCCAATGATGTGGTGGACCAGCCGGCAAAGCCGACGAAAGATATTGCGGCACCAGATCACCCCAAAAAAAGTCACCCCAGCCGGAGGGCGGAGGTGACTTGAAGCGAGAAACCATGCGTTGCGGAGTTCAGCGCATTTCGTCCGGTCCATCGGCGACGCCGACATGGTGACGATAGACCATTCCCCAGCCCTTCCAGCCGGTGAACAGAAGGATGAGGACGACGACCAGCGACAGGACCAGGCCTGCCGGCATCACCGCCGCCTCGCCGTGCGCGAAGCGCGAATACCAGTTGTAGAGCTCGATCAGGACGACAATGACGTTACCGCCGGCGTGAAGCCAGACGTCCTGAAGACTGCGGATCTGAGTATCGCCGAGGACATCGGTCAGGCCGGCAAGAGCCGCAAGCGCGGCCATGATCAGACCGGCCCCGAGTAGCCAGAGCGAAGCGGTGACCCAGCCCGGATTGCCGGTCCGCCAGAAGATGAGATCGCAAACGAAGGTCGCGACGAAGAAGGCTATCGGGAACGGTATCAGCATTGCATGCACAGGATGGCCGGCAATGCTTGCCGTGCTGTGCGGATTGTGGGGGATCGTATGGTTAGCCATCGTAATGCCTCCCGGAGGCGTGGCGAGCGCCGCCTCGAGCCACATCACAACTCTTCGCAGGCTTGGCGGCAAAAGCCGGATGCATAGCGAACTCCGACTGCGCGGGAATGTTCCATAACCCCGGCCTCGGCAACTGCCGACGTAGCCGCATATGCCGTTGGACGCCTCTGGTCAAAACCGAGCCAAAACAAACATTTGTATGCTAGCCTCGCGGACCAGACGGAACTGCGGGTGACGCAATGCTGGAAACGGACAAGGTCTTCGCCGGCTCGATTCCGGAAAACTATGACCGCCACATGGTGCCGCTGATCTTCGAGCCATACGCCGCCGATATTGCACGACGGGCAGCGTCGTTGTCGCCCAGCGCCGTCCTGGAAACCGCCGCGGGCACCGGAGTCGTCACCCGCGCGTTGGCGCCGAAATTGTCCCCCGGCGCAAGCTATGTCGTGACCGACCTCAACCAGCCGATGCTCGATTACGCCGCTTCGCAACAAGGATCCGACAGCCGCATCACGTGGCGCCAGGCAGATGCTCTGGCGCTGCCGTTCGAGGATGCGGCCTTCGATCTCGTCTGCTGTCAGTTCGGCGCGATGTTCTTTCCCGACCGCCCGGCTGCCTATCGCGAGGCAAAGCGCGTGCTCAAGCCCGGCGGACGATTCCTGTTCAGCGTATGGGATCGCATCGAGGAGAATATTTTCGCGGACGATGTGACGAATGCCCTTGCAAGAATTTTTCCGAACGATCCGCCGCGCTTCCTGGCGCGAACGCCGCACGGCTACCACAATACGGCCTTGATCCGAGGCGAACTGAAGGGCGCGGGGTTCTCCGACGTGGCGATCGAGACGAGGGCCGGGCAAAGCCGCGCATCCTCGCCGCGCATTCCGGCCGTCGCCTATTGCCGGGGAACGCTGCTTCGCAACGAAATCGAGGCCAGGGACGCGGGAAAACTGGAAGCGGCAACCGATTACGCCGCCTCCGTGATTGCCGACAGACATGGCAGCGGCGAGGTTGCCGCCAAAATTCAAGCGCATGTGATCATGGCTGTGGCGTAGAGCGATTCAGCCCCGAGCCAGGCGCGCATCGGCCAAACCGGGGACGGGTTTCGTCT
>SAQE01000092.1 GCA_004020545.1 Mesorhizobium sp.
GAGTAGGGGAGTAGGGGAGTAGGGTGTGATGTCCTGGAGTTGCTCAACACCTTCGAAATCGGCAGCTCCCTATTGCCTTACTCCCCTACTCCCTTACTCCCGTGGCTTCCTCAGCAGGTACGTGTCCATGATCCAGCCCTTTTTCCGGCGGGCTTCCTCGCGCACCTTCTCGATCTCGGCGCCGACATCGCCGAGGCGTCCGGAGACGATGATCTCGTCCGGCGTGCCGAGATAGGCGCCCCACTGGATGAAGACATCCTGGTCGGTCAGCGTGTTGAAGGCGCATTTGCCGTCGAGCATGACCACCGTCGAGCCGGCATTCGCGGGCAGGCCTTCCTCAGTGAGGCGGCGGCCGGTGGTGACCAGAATGGAATCGCCGATGCGGTTGAGCGCGGTCGCGTGGGCGGCGGCCAGCGCCTGGATCGCGGTGATGCCCGGAACGACCTCGAGCTCGAAACCGACATTGCCCCTGAGGCGCACGCGCTCCAGGATGCGCAGCGCGCTGTCATAAAGCGAGGGGTCGCCCCAGATCAGGAAGGCGCCACAGCCGTCTTCGGCAAGCTCGTCGCGGATCAGTCCCTCATAGATCTCGGCAATCGCCTCGTGCCAGTCGTCGACGGTCACGCGATAGGACGATGTCGGATCGGCCCGAACCGGCACGTCGAACTCGACGCGGCGCGACCCAGGATTGGTGACGAAGCGGTCGCAGATCTGCCGGCGCAGTTCCGCTAGATCGTTCTTTTTGGCGCCCTTGTCCGGAATGAACAGCACGTCGGCCCGGTTCAGGCCGTTGATGGCCTGGACGGTCAAATGTTCCGGATTGCCGGCGCCGATGCCGATGACGAGAAGCTTACGCATACGCGTTCTCCTGCCCGATCAAGGGCGCGGTGTCCAGACAGGTGTGGGCAGACGGATGCCAGTGCAAAGGGCTTTGAAACGCCCATCGTAAAGCCTGGAACAGTCCATCGTTTGGAAGAAATGCTGAACTGCTCTAGCTATTTGTTTTACGCAATTCCGGACGGAAAACCGCTACACACTTTCCCTGGAATTGCTCTAGATGGAAGCGCATCCGGATGATCCCGGTTTGCCGTCGAGAGGGGGGATCCATGTTCCGCACTGTCCTGACCGCAGCGCTGGCATTGTTGGCCGCGCCGGCCTTCGCCAACGATTCCGTCGCCGAGCTCGGCACCGGCGGGCTGATCCTGTCGCGCAGCGATGCGGTTGCCATGGAAAGCGAGGACCTCTTCATCTCGCCGGAGAAGGTGACGGTCGACTACGTCTTCCGCAACAACACCGACAAGGACGTCAGCTCCATCGTTGCGTTCCCGATGCCGGACATCGAGGGCGATCCGAACGAGATGCCGGCGATTCCGGAAGCGCAGAGCGACAATTTCCTCGGCTTCGAGGTGACGATCGACGGCGTCGACGCGAAGCCTCAGCTCGAGCAAAGGGCGTTTGCGCTGGGCATCGACATCACCGCCGATCTCAAGGCGCAGAGCGTGCCGCTCTATCCGTTCGGCGATGCCGCCAAGGCGGCGCTGGCGAAGCTGCCCAAGGACGTCGCCGAGGATTGGGAAAACCGCGGCATCATCATAGAGGATACCGCCGATGACGGCTCGGGCATGCAGACCGCCTACGCGCCGTTCTGGCAATTGCGCTCGACCTATTGGTGGCGCTCGACCTTTCCGGCCAACAAGGCGGTCCATGTTTCGCACCGCTACAAGCCGAGTGTCGGCGGCACGTCCTCGGTCAGCTTCTATTATGAAGGCAAATTTCAGGGGCAGTACGACACTTACAAGACTCGCTATTGCATGGACGAGGGTTTCGAGAACGCAGTGCGCAAGGCGGCGAAGGAAAATCCCGACGGCTACCCGAAATTTTTCGAAAGCCGCATCGCTTATATCCTGACCACCGGCGGCAACTGGGCGTCCGGCAGCATCGGCAACTTCAAACTCACCATCAACAAGGGCAGCCCCAAGAACCTGGTTTCGTTCTGCGGCGACAATGTCCGCAAGGTCGGCCCGACGACGTTCGAGATGACGGCCAAGGATTTTTATCCCGAACACGATATCGACATCCTGCTGCTCGAGCCGTCGGATAGCGGGAACGGCGGCTGATGGACATCGCGATCTACGTTGCCATCGCCGAGAACGGGGTGATCGGGCGTGAAGGCGGCCTGCCATGGCGGCTTTCCAGCGATCTGAAGCGCTTCAAGGCCGACACGATGGGCAAGCCGATCATCATGGGCCGCAAGACCTATGAGGGCATCGGCCGGCCGTTGCCCGGCAGGCTGAACGTCGTGGTGACACGAGACAAGACCTGGCGCGCCGAGGGCATCGAGGTCGCCCATTCGCTCGACGAGGCCATCACGCTGGCCAAGGTGCGCGGGCGCTGCATGGCAGGCGCCGAGGAGATATGCGTCGTCGGCGGCGGCGAGATCTATGCCCAGGCGCTGCCGCTCGCCGACCGCCTGCATGTCACCCATGTGCTCGCCGCGGTCGACGGCGATGCGCATTTCCCGCCGATCGATCCGGCCAGCTGGCGGATCGTCCGTTCCGAGGATTTTCCCGCAGGCGAAAAGGACAGCCACGCGACGCGCTACACGGTCTACGAGCGGCGACGCGACGGTCAGTGACGACGACAAAGGGTCGCTGGCGACCCAAATCGGACGGCGCAGGTGGCAGGCCGCGTTGAAAGCGCGTCACGGCGTCCCTATAGAAGAACAACGGTACAGCGCCGCGTGCCCAACCGGACGCGCAAAAGGCCGCTGTAAAACTTTGATTTGGCGCATAATTCCTTTCCGAAAACCGGTACCGGTTTTCAGGGTCATGCGCTAGGATCGCGCCGCAAGGCCTGAGGGAACCGGAGCGAAAGGACATTCATGCCCTGGAACGACAAGAGCGGTGGCGGCGGCCCATGGGGCGGCGGCGGCAATCAGGGACCCTGGGGGCAGGGACCGAGGGGCCCGAGCGGCCCACAGGGTTCGCCTCCCGACCTCGAAGACATCATCCGCCGCGGCCAGGACAGGTTGCGACGCGCCCTTCCGGGCGGCGGCGGCTCCAGTCCGACGGTCCTCGGGCTGATTGCGCTCGCGCTCGTCGTGCTTTGGGCCTTCAAGGCGATCTACACCGTGCAACCTGACGAGGTTGCTGTCGAATTGCGCTTCGGCAAGCCGAAGACAGAGCTCTCGCAGCCCGGCCTGCATTTCCACTGGTGGCCGATCGAAACGGTCGAGACGGCCAAGATTTCCGAGCAGCTCGTCAGCATCGGCGGCGGATCGAGCAGCGGTTCCGGGCTGATGCTCTCCGGCGACCAGAACATCGTCAATGTGCAGTTCTCGGTCGCCTATCAGGTTTCCGATCCGAGGGCCTACCTGTTCGATGTCTCCGACCCCGACGGCATGCTGACGCAAGTGGCCGAGAGCGCCATGCGCGAGGTCGTCGGCCGGCGCCCGGCGCAGGATATTTTCCGCGATGATCGCCAGGGCATCGCCACTTCGGTGCGTGAGATCGTCCAGAACACGCTCGACGGCTACAAGACGGGTCTGCAAGTCAACGCAATTTCCATCGAGGATGCGGCACCGCCGCGCGAGGTCGCCGACGCCTTCGACGAGGTGCAACGCGCCGAGCAGGACGAGGACAAGTTCGTCGAGCAGGCCAATCAATATTCCAACCAGAAGCTCGGCCAAGCACGCGGCCAGGCGGCGCAGATCCGCGAGGACGCGGCCGCCTACAAGAACCGTGTGGTGCAGGAAGCGGAAGGCGAGGCGCAGCGCTTCATCTCCGTCTACAACGAATACGCCAAGGCGCCCGATGTGACGCGCAAGCGCCTGTATCTGGAAACGATGGAGAGGATCCTGAAGGACTCGAACAAGGTCGTCGTCGAACCGGGCAATGGACAGGGAGTGCTTCCCTATCTGCCGCTGCCGGCACTGCAGCCGAAGGCGCCGCCGGCGCCGGCGCTGGGAGGTAACCAGTGATGGCCAACCGTCTTCCCATCATCGCGATCATCGCCGCCGTCTTGCTGTTTCTGCTCTATTCGTCGGTGTTCGTCGTCAAGGCGGGCGAGCAGGCCATCGTGCTGAGATTCGGCGAGATCATCGACGTCAAGACCGAGCCAGGCATCTACTTCAAGGCGCCGTTCGCCTTCTTCGATGCCGACAGCGTTCAGACGATCGAGAAGAAAGTCATGCGCTTCGACCTCGACAACATCCGCGTCCAGGTCTCCGGCGGCAAATTCTACGAGGTCGATGCCTTCATCGCCTATCGCATTTCGGATCCGCGCACCTTCCGAGCGGCCGTGTCCGGACAGGTGGAGCTTGCCGAAGCCCGGCTGAAGACGCGCCTCGATGCAGCGCTTCGCCGCGTCTATGGTCTGCGAGACTTCGAGGCGGCACTTTCCGAAGAACGTGGCGTCATGATGCGCGAGGTGCGTGACCAGCTACGGCCGGATGCGACGTCGCTCGGCCTCGATATCGAGGACGTGCGCATTCGCCGGACGGATCTGACAGCGGAAGTCTCGCAGCAGACCTACGACCGCATGAAGGCCGAACGTCTGGCGGAAGCCGAGCGGCTGAGAGCACGCGGCAACGAGGCGGCGCAACGCATCAGGGCTCGGGCCGACCGCGAAGTCGTCGAGATCGTCGCCGAAGCGCAGAAGGAATCGGAAATCCTGCGCGGTGAGGGCGAGGCGCAGCGCAGCGCCACCTTCGCGGATGCCTACAAGCGCGATCCGGCCTTCTTCGATTTCTATCGCTCGATGAATGCCTATGGCACCGCGCTGGACAACACCGGAACCACCATGGTGCTGTCGCCGGAGTCCGAGTTCTTCCGCTACTTCCGCGACCCGGAGAGCAAGCCTGTGCCTAGCCAACCGGCCGCGCAACAGTCGGCGCCGGCTGCGCCGGCGCCGCAACCCAGCACCGCCCAATAGCGGCGGTGCAGGATTTTCTCGCGGCAGTCGGCCTGGTCCTCGTCATCGAGGGCCTGGTCTACGGCGGGTTCCCGGCCCTCGCCCGGAAACTGGCGACGGAAGTGCTGTCGATGCCGGAGAATGTGCTGCGGGTCGGCGGATTGGTTGCAATCGCAATCGGCGTCGGCATCGTCTGGCTGGTGCGGGGCTGACGAATTTCCTTGGTGCCGCGATGATTGACGATTTATCTTCCGCCGATGGCTATAGCCGCAAACGTGCCTTATTTCTTGCCAACATGAGTTGGACAGGCGCCTTTGCGGAAGCGCTTTTGCTTTTCAGAAAGACCGGAGGCCACGATGATATCCGACACCCTGTTGCGCGCGGCGCGGCGCACGCTTTTCGCCGGCGCCACCGCGTTCGTCGTCGGCATAATTGCCGTCCCGTCTTTCGTCACGCCCACGATCGCATCCGATGGGCCGCCCTCGGTCGCCGATCTCGCCGAACGCCTGCTCGGCGCCGTGGTCAACATCTCGACCTCGCAAACCGTGAAAGGCACGGAAGGCCCGGGCGCGGTGCCGATGCCGCAGCTTCCCGAAGGTTCGCCCTTCCAGGATTTCTTCGACGACTTCTTCAAGAACCGTGGCGGCGACAAGGGCGGCGGCGGGCAGAAGGTGCAGTCGCTGGGCTCCGGTTTCGTCATCGACGCCGACCAGGGCATTGTCGTGACCAACAACCATGTGATCGCCGATGCCGACGACATCGAGGTCAATTTCTCCGATGGCGTGACGCTGAGGGCGACGCTCGTCGGCACCGACACCAAGACCGACGTCGCGGTGCTGAAGGTCGACCCGAAGGGCCACAAGCTGACGGCTGTGAAGTTCGGCGATTCGACCAGGATGCGCGTCGGCGACTGGGTGATGGCGATCGGCAACCCGTTCGGCCTCGGCGGCACGGTGACGGTCGGCATTATCTCGGCGCGCAACCGCGACATCAACTCCGGCCCCTATGACGATTTCATCCAGACCGATGCCGCCATCAATCGCGGCAATTCCGGCGGCCCGCTGTTCAACGCAGAGGGGGAGGTGATCGGCATCAACACGGCGATCATCTCGCCGTCGGGCGGCTCGATCGGCATCGGCTTCTCGATTCCCTCGCAGCTTGCGGCGGGCGTGGTCGACCAGCTTCGCCAGTACGGCGAGACGCGGCGCGGCTGGCTTGGCGTGCGCATCCAGCCGGTGACGGACGACATCGCCGAGAGTCTCGGCATGGCGACCGCCAAGGGTGCGCTGGTGGCCGGCGTCATCAAGGGCGGGCCGGTCGACAACGGCACGGTCCAGGCCGGCGACGTCATCATCAAATTCGACGGCAAGGACATCCACGAAATGCGCGACCTGCCGCGCGTCGTCGCCGAGAGCCCCGTCGGCAAGGCGGTCGACGTCGTGATCGTGCGCAAAGGCGTCGAGCAGACGGTGAAGGTGACGCTCGGCCGGCTTGAGGACGGCGAGAAACTAGCCACCGGTGAGAACGGCAACACCGACCAGGACAAGGGCGACAAGACGGCTCCAGTGTCCACGGCCTCGGTGCTCGGCATGACCGTCGGCGAGCTCAACGACCAGACGCGGCAGAAGTTCGGCATCGCGGCCGACGTGTCGGGTGTGGTGATCACCGACGTTGCCAAGGATTCGGCGGCTGCCGAGCGAGGCATCCAGCCCGGCGAGGTGATCACCGAGATCGCGCAGGAATCGGTCGGCACGCCGAAGGACGTCATGGACCGGATCGGAGCGCTGAAGGAGCAGGGCCGCAAGAACGCGCTGCTGATGCTGGCCTCGAAGACCGGTGAACTGCGCTTCGTGACGATCCGGATGGACTGAGTCCGGAAGATCCGGCAACCAATTGATCTCCAAAAAAAGGCGGCTAGCGGGTCGCCCTTTTTTGTACCTGCCAGTCATCGCGCGACAGCCTGTAGAGGACATGCCGCTTGAGATGCGGATGGCTGTCCGGCACGGCGGGATGATCGAAGTCGGCGCTTGGGTCGGCGCGCATGCCGAGCCGTTTCATGACGGCGATGGAGCGATGGTTTTCAGCGACGGCGAAGGAGACGATCTCGTCCAGCCCGAGCGTTTCGAAACCATAGGCGAGCCAGGCCTCGGCCGCTTCGGTGACATAGCCCTTGCCCCAGAATTCAGGCGCCAGCCGCCAGCCGATCTCGATCGTGCCGGCCGACAGCGATGGCACATCATCCGTATCCAGGAGACCGACGAAGCCGATGCATTCGCCGGTGGCCGCGATCTCGGCGGCGGCGAAGCCGTAGCCATCCTCCTCGATCCAGCCGCGGAATTCGTCCATCATGGCGTCGGCTGTCGCGCGGTCGCGACGGAACGGAAAGAACTCCATCACGCGCTCGTCGGAGTTGATGCGATAGAAAAGCGCGCGGTCGCGCTCTTCCCAGTTGCGCAGGATGAGGCGCTCGGTGCGGATCGGCTTCACTGCACGAACTCCTCGCTCCGGTAGCCCTGGAGATAAAGCAGCGCTGTCAGGTCGCCATGATCGATGCGAATGCGCGCTTGCTCCGCCACCGTCGGCTTGGCGTGGAGGGCGACGCCGGTGCCGGCCAGTCGGATCATGTCGAGGTCGTTGGCGCCGTCGCCGACGGCAACGGCGTCCTCGGTCGACAGGCCGAGCCTTGCCGCAATGTCGAGCAGCGCCTCGGCCTTGGCGGCGCGGCCGAGGATCGGTTCAGCCACGGTGCCGGTGAATCGGCCGCCTTCCTCGATCAGCCGGTTGGCTCGGTTTTCCTGGAAACCCAGCATTTTTGCGATACGGCTGGTGAAGACGTCGAAGCCGCCGGAGATCAGCGCTGTCCAGGCGCCGTTGGCGCGCATGGTCTGCACCAGCGCGCGGCCGCCGGCGGCCAGCGTCAGCCGGCCGGCAATGATGCGGTCGACCACCGCCGTGTCGAGGCCCCTAAGCAAGGCGACGCGCTCGCGCAAGGCGGGCTCGAAGGCGATCTCGCCATTCATTGATCGCGCCGTGATGGCCGCGACGTGCTCCTTGACGCCGATCTCGTCGGCGAGCTCGTCGATGCATTCCTGGTCGATCATCGTCGAATCCATGTCGGCAAGCAGGATCTTCTTCCTCCTGCCTTCGGCCGGCTGGACGACGACGTCGACCGGCTCTGAGGCCAAAGCCGCGCGAAGATCGGCTGTCAATACGCCGATGTCCGGCGTCTCCGGCAAAACCAGATCGCAGGCGATGCCTTCAGCCAGCCAATGAACGGAGCTTGCGCCGGCCGCCCGCGAGGCCATATTCGCAAGCGAGGCCGACACTCGACGGTCTTCGGGATGGGACACAAGCGTGGCGATCAGCGGCATCGAAAATTCCGGCAGGCAGGCGGGCGAGGGCCGCGTTAAGAACGCGATCCTGATAGCCGGGCCGACCGCCAGCGGCAAGTCGGCGCTGGCGCTCGATCTTGCCGAACGCAACGGCGGCGTGATCGTCAATACCGATTCCATGCAGGGCTATTCGGTGCTCGACGTGCTGACGGCGCGCCCAAGTGCGGCCGAAATGGCGCGCGTGCCGCATTTCCTCTACGGCCATGTGCATCCCTCGACTGCCTATTCCACCGGCGCTTGGCTGCGCGACGTCACCGGGCTGATTGCGGAAGGTGTTTTGTCGGGGCGGCCGGCCGTCTTCGTCGGCGGGACGGGGCTCTATTTCCGCGCGCTGGCCGAAGGCATCTCTGACATGCCCGACATTCCACCATCGGTGCGAGAGCGCTGGCGCTACGAGCTCAAGGAACAAGGAGCCGAGCGGCTGCATCGCATTCTGATGCGCGAGGATTCGGCGGTCGCCATGCAACTCAGGCCGACCGACGGCCAGCGTATCGTGCGGGCGCTCGAGGTGCTCGATGCGTCGGGGCGGTCGATCCTTGATTGGCAGGCGTCGCGCGGCCAACCGCTTATCGACCGCGACAGCGCGCGCTTCCTGGTGATCGAGCCGGAGCGCGGCCAACTGGTGGCGCGCATCGAGGCGCGGTTCGACCAGATGATCGACAAAGGCGCGCTCGATGAAGTCAGGCAGTTGATGGCGCTTGACCTTTCCCCGGACCTGCCGGCGATGAAGGCGATCGGGGTCCGCGAGCTGCGGTCTGCCTTGGCCGGACAAATGAGTTTTCCCGAGGCGATCGAGCGCGCCAAAGTCGCGACACGCCAATATGCCAAGCGTCAAACGACCTGGTTCAGGCATCAACTTGGCGCTGGTTGGCAGAGGCTTTGCCCAGGCGATGGACCAATCATTCCAGGCTGATCATACGCGATTTCAATCAGGAACTTAGACTAACCGATGCGCCCCCTCATTCAAGTTGTCCGGGTTAACCCTCCGTAAGGCCGGGCATGCCATAACGACGATGGGTCGCAGTGCCGCGGGGAGCTATGCGTTTTCACAAGGCGGAATCCGCGTTCTTCGTTTTTATTTTCGTGATCCTGGCCGCTGGCCTGGTGACCTTCCACGCCTATGGCCAACTGCAGGACATCGCGACCGATCTCGATACCGCGTCGCGTCTCGAAAGAATCATCTATCTCAACAAATTGCTGTTCGTGACCGGCGCGCTGCTGGCCGCGGCATTGTTCTTCGGGATATTCTTCATTTATCCGCTGATCCGCGGCCAGGTGAGGGAAGAGGGCAAGCTGCGCGCCATGACGGTTTCGCTGAGCGCCCGCTCGCAAACGCTCGAGCAGGCGGCGCTCACCGACGGCCTGACCGGAATGCAGAACCGCCGCTACTTCGACGATGCGCTGCGCGAGTATCTCGATGAGTTCGGCCGCATCGACAAGCCGGTGGGGCTGATGATCCTCGACCTCGATCATTTCAAGCAGGTCAACGACACGCATGGTCACGATGTCGGCGATGAGGTGTTGAGGGCCGTTGCGCAATGCGTGAGAGGAATGACGCGCTACCACGACGTGGTGGCGCGGCTGGGCGGCGAGGAGTTTGCCGTGGTCACACCCAATATGGATGCGGAGCTGCTCGCCCGCTTCGCCGAGCGCATCCGCAAGGCCATCGCCAACCTGTCGATCCTGTCGGGCAACGTGCGGCTGAAGGTCACCACCAGCGTCGGCCTTGCCGTCTGGGACCGCAAGGAGAGCGCCGAGGACTTCTATCGCCGCGCGGATCGGCAACTCTATGAGGCGAAGAAGCAAGGCCGCAACCGCGTCTGCGCCTAAAATCCCATCACTGAATTCGTGATGCCGGCCGTATGGTGCCGCTTTCTGCGCTTCCGGCCTTCGCCGGACGAAGCACTCATGGTGGTCGTGGCAGTTAAGGCTACGGCCGGCGTAGGCCGGTGCTCGCGTACGGGAAAGTACGCTCCGCTCCGACTCGGCCTGACGAATTCCCTGACGGGATTTACCCACGTTGACCCGACAAGCAGAGAAGTAATCTTGCCGGGTCCAGCCCGGACGGCGGAAGGACGCAAGCTCAATCGTTCTGCTGGCGCATGCCGAAGGTCGAGGGCTTCAGGCCGTAGCGCAGGTCGAAGTCGTCGTCCGGCTGCACGCGCGGCGACGATGGCTTGCGGTAGTCGGGATCCCCGGCCTGACGGCCGGTATCGACCGCCTCGGCGAAGGCTATGGACTGCTGTGGTTTCGGCACGTTGCGCAGCCGCTCGACGATGCCGGCGAGATCGACGTCATCGCCGGCTTCCGCAGGCAGCGTCTGCTCGCGCTTGGCCGTTCCCGGGATGAATTCACGCGACAGTTTCTCGAATTTGAGCCGCATGGTCGTCGCCACGCCTTCACCGAAGGCGATCGCCTCGCGCTGGCCCATCGAGGACAGGAAGGCCAGTGTCGAGGCCGAGGAATCGGCGATCGCCGAGCGGATGATCGCCTGGTCCTGCTCGTTGGCCAGCCGCATGGCGAAGAAGGTCGAGCATTGCGATAGGATGGTCGGATCGAGCTCGCCCGGGCGCTGGGTGACGACACCGAGGTAGCAGCCATATTTGCGGCCTTCCTTGGCGATGCGCGACAGAGCGTGCCTGGTCGGGGCGAAGCCGAGGCGCGGATCGGCCGGCATGTAGCGATGCGCCTCCTCGCAAAGCAAAAGCAACCGCAGCCGGCCCTCGCTCCAGAGCGCGAGGTCGAAGGCGAGGCGCGCCAGCACCGAGCAGACGGAATTGACAACCTCGGACGGCATGCCCGCCATCTCGAAGCAGGTTACCGGACGGCCATGGTTGGGGACGCGAAAGATGTTGCCGATCGTCTCGTGGATCGTGTCCTCGATCAGCCGCGAATTGAACATGAAGCGGTAGCGCGGGTCGGAGGCCGCCGATTCAATGCGCGTCTTCAGCGACTTCAAGGTCGGGCGGTCGTTCTTGCTCTCAAGCATGCCCATGCGCTCGTCGATCTGTTTGATGAGATCTGCGATGCGGTAAGGCACCGGCGTATCCGCGGTCAGCGCGTCGCTGCCGCGCCTGATGTAGCTGCCCGAACTGGGGTTGCGATAGAGGTTCTTGGCGGCCGGGATGAGGTCGCGGAGAACGTCGACTTCCTCCGGCTCGGTCTCGCGACCGCGAAACAGAACCTCGGCGAATTCCTCCAGCCTGAACATCCAGAACGGCAGGTCGAGCGTCTTGGAATCGACCTTCACGCAATATTCGGGAAGCGAGGCGGCAAACTCATTGTGCGGGTCGAGGATCAGCACGCGCAGGTCAGGGCGCGCCTCGATCGACTTGCGCAAAAGCAGCGAAACCGCCGTGGATTTGCCGACGCCGGTCGTGCCGACAATGGCGAAATGGCGCGCCAGCGTGTCGTCGATGGCAATGTTGGCGTCGATCGCCTCGTCCTGGGACAGCGTGCCGATGGTGATGGAGTGCCGGCCGGCGAGATCGTAGACGGCCTGCAGGTCGCGGCTGCGGATACGGTGGGCTATGGCGCCGATATGCGGATAGGTGGTGATGCCGCGGTCGAAGACCGGCTTGGCGCCAGGCTCGGCACCGTCGCGCACCTCGCCGATCAATTCGATGCTGACCTCGATCGCGTTCTGGCCTTCGTTGCTCCAGACACGGTCCGACTTGCCGATTGCATAGACAAGGCCGACGGTGCGCGTCGAGCCAAGGTTGATGGAGATCATCTTGCCGACGGTCCAAAGGCCGGTGACCGTGCCTTCGGCATCCTCGGCGTAAGCGCTGATGGTGGCGCGCGCGCCGTCGCACTGCACGACATTGCCCAGGATGCGCTTGTCGCTTTGTTGGCCGTCACGGCGCTCCTGCGAGGTCGGCTCCCCTACGGAGGCTTCGCGTTCAACAAACATCGGTGACTCTGGTCCCATTCCCCTGAGCGTCGACCCTATCGGATTGGAGTTAAAGTCGCGTGAGGTTGGATGGTGTAGAGCCTGTTAAAGCAGTCGAGAAAATTCGATCGAATAGCCCCTTTCGTCATCTTGAGATTTCGATATATTGGACGAATGGCTGATATATCGAATGACATCACATCCACGATCGGCAAACGGATACGCTCCGAGCGGGACTTGCGGGGATGGTCTCTGGCCGAACTGGCCGAGCGATCGATTGTCTCCAAGGCGATGCTGAGCGCCATGGAGCGGGGCAAGACAAGTCCGACCGCGGCGCTCCTTGTGCGCGTTGCGTCTGCTTTCGGCATGACGCTGTCGACACTGATAGCCCGCGCCGAAACGCAGGGCGGCGGTGTCTCCCGCAAGGACGAACAGCCGGTCTGGCAGGATCCTGCGACCGGCTATGTCAGGCGGCACTTGTCGCCGGCCTCGCAGATGCCGCTCGAACTCATCAGGGTCAGCTTGCCTGCGGGCGCAAAGGTGAGTTTTCCGGCAGCATCCTATGCCTTCATCAAGCAGCAGATTTGGTTGATCGGCGGTCGCCTCGACTTCACCGAAGGCGATGTGCTGCACAGGCTCGAACCCGGCGATTGCCTGGCGCTAGGCGCCCCGTCTGACTGCAAGTTCCATGCTCCCGGACCGGAAGCCGCCGACTATCTGGTGGCGCTGGTCAGGGGCTGACGGCATGGCGCGCCGGCCGAAACGTTCGCACAATGGCGGGCCGCCTCTCGACGATTATGAAGGACCGCCCTGGGGCAAGGGCGATGCCTACACCTTCCTCGCCTGGCGTGCCGCCCACGACAAAGCCTGGAAGGCGCCGAGCCAGACCATCATGCTGATGCGGCTGGAAAGAGCCGAGCGGCTTGGCCTGACCTACGAGGAATACACGCTCGAGATCCTGGAGCGCGGGCGACATCTCAGCGAGGACGATGCCGGACGCATCGCGGAAATCCGCCGGGCGCGGCGGCGGAGACGAACAAGTCACTTTGAATGACGGCAGCCGACCCCCCCCTTTGCCTGGAGAACACCAACATGAATTCCCTTGAAATCAGGGTGTTGGGCGATGATGCAGCGACCTGCGCGATGCTGGCCGATCTGCTGATCGAGACGGTCGCCGCCGGCGGATCGGTGAGCTTCATGCATCCGTTGTCGCCCGATGTGGCTCGGGAGTTCTGGCGTAAATCGTTCGCCGCCGCGGCGCGGGGGGAGAGAGCGGTGCTCGGCGCATGGGATGGCGAGACGCTTGTCGGCACCGTCACGCTGCTCCTCGATTGCCCGCCCAACCAACCGCACCGTGCCGAGATCGCCAAGCTGATGACCCGTCTTGATCACCGCGGCAAGGGGATCGCGACCCGCCTGATGCGGGCCGCCGAGGAACGGGCCGTCGAGAAGGGGCGCAGCCTGCTCGTGCTGGACACCGCCAGCGAGGAGGGCGCGGCCGGCCTTTACGAAAAACTCGGCTTCACGCTGGCCGGCGAGATTCCGGACTATGCGCTGAAGCCGCATGGCGGGCTCACCGGCACGCTCATCTACTGGAAGCGGATAGGGCGAGATTGATAGCCCATCGGGTTACGTCAATATCGGCCTCCTCGTAGCGGGCACGGCACAGTTCGATGCCCAAGGCAACATGACAGACGGAAGCCTGCAACCGGGCTTCCGGCTACCGCAAAAGGATCTGGCCTCAAGCCTTGTGGTAGACCTGCTGCAGCCCATAGACCGGAGTGGGCAAACCGACCTGCCTGGCCTTCAACTGCAGTGACAGATATTGCGAGTAGTGGCGCGACTGGTGGAGGTTGCCGCCGTGCAACCACAGCGCTTCCTGCTGGGTCGGCTTCCACATATTGCGCTGCTCGCCTTCCCACGGGCCGGGATCCTTTGTGGTGTTGGAGCCGAGGCCCCAGACCTTGCCGACCTTGTCCGCCACTTCCTGTGAGATGAGGTCGGCGGCCCATCCGTTCATCGAGCCGTAGCCGGTGGCGTAGATCACCAGATCGGCCGGCAATTCGGTGCCGTCGACGAACTTGACGCCGGTCTCCGTGAGTTCCTGCACCGCGGCGCCGGGACCGCTCTTGAGCTTGATCGAACCATCGATGACAAGGTCGCAGGCGCCGACGTCGATGTAATAGCCGGAGCCGCGGCGCAGGTACTTCATGAACAGACCCGAGCCGTCATCGCCCCAGTCGAGCATGAAACCGACCTTTTCCAGATCCTCGTAGAATTTCGCGTCGCGCTCCTTCATCTGTTCGTAGAGCGGAATCTGGAACTCATGCAGGATGCGGTAGGGCAGAGAGGCGAAGATCATGTCAGCCTTGCGCGTCGTCATGCCGTTCTCCACCGCCTGTTCCGAATAGAGGGCGCCGAGGCCGATATCCATCAGCGTATCGGATTTGACGATGTGGGTGGACGAACGCTGCACCATGGTCACGTCCGCGCCCGCTTCCCACAGCGCCGCGCAGATGTCGTGGGCGGAGTTGTTGGAGCCGATGACGACAACCTTCTTGCCGCGATATTTGTCCGGACCGGGATGGGTCGAGGAATGCTGCTGCTCGCCCTTGAAGATGTCCTGGCCCTTGTATTTCGGCCAGTTCGCCTTGCCGGACATGCCGGTCGCCAGCACGAGCTGCTTCGGCTTCAGCACGATCTCCTTGCCGTCGCGTTCGACGACGACGGTCCATTCCTTGGCCTTCTCGTCGTATTTGGCGGATTTCGCGGTGGTGGAGCTCCAATAGTTCAGCTCCATCACCTTGGTGTACATCTCCAGCCAGTCGCCGATCTTGTCCTTCGGCGCAAAGACCGGCCAGTTCTTTGGAAAGTCGATATAGGGCAGGTGATCGTACCAGACCGGGTCGTGCAGGCAGAGCGACTTGTAGCGCTTGCGCCAGGAATCGCCCGGGTGTTCGTTCTTCTCGACGATGATGGCCGGCACGCCGAGCTGCTTCAGCCTGGCGCCGAGCGCGATGCCGCCCTGGCCGCCGCCGATGATGACGACATAGGGCTGCCGGGCGTGGCCGAGCTCGGTGATTTCGTCGTCGCGCTCCTCGCGCCATGTCTTGCGGCCCTTGCCGTGGCCGTGCTTGGCGCCGAGGGGGCGGGTAAAGCCCGCTTTCTCCTCATGGCCCTTGAGCTCGGCAATAGTGGTCAGCAGCGTCCAGATCAGATCGCCCTTGAAACGCACCAGGCCAAAGCCGCGCGCCACGCCGGTCTCAAAAGTGATCCAGGCGGTGGTGATGCCACCATCCTCTGTCGCTTCCTCGCCTCTGGCCACCGACCAGCCGGTCGGCTTGGTGTTGGCAAGCGTCGCCTGCAGCATGTCGCGGACCTGGTCGCGGCCCTCCATGGTCTTCAGATTCCAGGTGAATGTAACGAGGTCGCGCCAGTAACAGTCTTCCTGGAAGCAGTTGACGGCGGCATCGATGTCGCCGGCTTCAAGCGCCTTGCCGAATTTGTCGAGCAGCGCCTGCGCCTTGGTGGTGGGTGTCCTCTCGAGCATGTGTTCTCCTCCGCTTGCTAGAGTCCAGGTATGAATAGCAAGCGGCGTGCCAACCATGGCGCCCGGTAAGGATCGCAATGGAATCAATTTGTTGGGCGCTGTTCCGTCGTCTTGCCCGTTGCGGCGGTGTTGCACGCGCTACGGCGCGCCACAGCCGCCGCAACGTTAGTTCGGCGCTTCCAGCCGCAGGCGCTTCATGCGGCGATGCACTGTGGTGCGGTCGACGCCGAGACGCCGAGCGGCTTCGGAAATATTCCAGCCCGCCGCCACCAGTGCAGTCAACAGTGCTGCGCGCTCTTCCTCAGGCGAGGGCGCCCGCAACGCAACGACGCTGGCCGGCACGGCCGCTGGCGCCGCATGTGCGAAATCGGGCAGGTCCGCGGGCTGGATCGTGCCGTCTTCGCAAAGCGCCACCGCCAGGTCGATGGCGTTGACGAGCTCGCGGATATTGCCGGGCCAGCCATGGCGGATCAGCGCCAGCCGCGCCGCCGGCGACAGTTTCGCCGGCCGAGCGGCAATGCGGGCGCGTTCGTTTACCAGCCGGTCGAGCAGCCACTCGAAATCGGTGCGCTCGCGCAACCCCGGCAGGGTCAGCGAGGCGGCGTTCAGCCTGTAGAACAGGTCTTCGCGGAAACGGCCCTCGGCGACCAGCTTGCGCAGGTCATGATGCGAGGCGGAGATGATCTTGATGTCGACAGGCCGAGGCGCGATGCCGCCGACCGGGATCAATTCGCGCTCGGCGATCACGCGCAGCAGCCGCGATTGCAGCGCGTAGGGCATATCGCCGATCTCGTCGAGGAACAGCGTGCCGCCGTCGGCGCTCTCGATCAGTCCCTTGCGCCCCCTGGCCGCGGCCCCGGTGAAGGCGCCTGCGGTGTGCCCGAAAAGTTCGCTCTCGATCAGATGCTCCGGGATGGCCGCGCAATTGATGGCCACGAACGGACCACTGCGCGCCGAGCTGTCATGGATGGCGCGGGCGAGAACCTCCTTGCCCGAGCCGGTTTCGCCATGGATCAGGATCGGAATTGATGTGCGCGCCAGCTTGGCGGCCTTGAGCTGCATCGCCGCCATTGCCGGGTCGCCGCCCGAAAGCTCGGCGATCGGCTTCGGCAGCAGCTCGACGGGCGCGCGGCGCCCGGTCGGCGGCTGCGGCTCGATGGCGTGCGCGAAGAGGGCGCTGCCGTTGCGGCCGAACACCAGCCGCTCCTCGGTCGGCCGCCCGCGCGTCAGGTTCGGCAGGTCGTCGATGCCCATGTCGAGATAGCGGGAGATCGGCTGGCCGATCGGCGACGGCGAATGCCTCCAGTCGATACCGCCGGCCTGCGCCAAAAGCAGCGCTGCGCCGCGCGTCGTGCCGAGGATGCGGCCCGAGGCGTCGAGCGCAATCGCTGCCTCCGGATCGACGTCGAGGAATTCCGGCGAGCGCGAAAAGCGCAGCACCCATTCGGAGTGCATCTGCGCCATCAGATTGGCGAGCTCGATGCGCCGCGCGGAGGCGGTCACCAGATGCAGCGCGAGGTTTTGGCTGCCCTTCGGCTGCGGCGAGCGAAGCAGCGATATGTCCAGCACAGCGGTCAGCTCGCCCTTGGTGTCGAAGATCGGCGCGGCGGTGCAGGAAAGCGGCGTGTGGGTGGTGTCGAAGTGATCGGTCTGATGAATGGTCATCGCCTCGCCGGTGACGATGCAGGAGCCGACGCCGCAGGTTCCGGTCCGGCTCTCCGACCATTCCGAGCCGAGATAGAGCCCCGCCTTGCGCAACTGGTCCATGAACAGCGGATCGCCGAGGAAATCGACGGTGACGCCCTTGGCGTCGGCGAGCAGCAGGACGTAGTTCTGTCCGGCCACCTGCTTGAACAACGTCTCCAGGCCGCTGCGGGCAATCGCGATCAGCCGCTCCGACTGCTCGCGGTGCTCGCGTAACTGGGTGTCGGGAACGATGTAGGCTTCAGTCGGCCGGGCCGGATCAAGCCGGTGAGTGTCGACGCAGCGCAGCCAGGACTGCACCACGATATCGTCACGGGCCGACCGCGCGCCGGACAGAACCTGCTCGATCTCGCGGATATGCTCCCGTTCGCCAGCCATGCGTCCTCCTCGCAGCTAACGTTCTTTGCGGCCGCATAGTGGTGCCTCGGAGATACGCGCTCAACTGTACTATGGTAGCGCGACCATCATTTGTGCCCTGGCGCCGATTTCACAGGCGGGTGAATTCGCGTCACGCCCCATTGACGAGCCCGCGCTTTGGCCCTTATTGTCCGCGCCCATGAAAACGGCACTCATTCTCGTAGGCTGGCGCGTGGGCAAGGTGGTGTAACCGCCGGGCGAAAACCTCCCATGCGCATCCCACAGGCTCCCTCGGGGGCCTTTTTTATTACCCAAAACCCAACTAAACGACCAGCAAATCGCCAGGCGGCGAACAGTACGGGACCAGACCGATGAGCAACGGACAGAACGAGCGGCGCGAAATGACGGGTGCCGAAATGGTGGTGCAGGCGCTGAAGGACAACGGCGTCAAGCACGTCTTCGGCTATCCGGGCGGCGCGGTCCTTCCGATCTATGACGAGATCTTCCAGCAGGACGAGGTCGAGCACATCCTGGTCAGGCACGAGCAGGGGGCCGGCCATGCGGCTGAAGGCTACGCCCGCTCGACCGGCAAGGCCGGCGTTCTCCTGGTCACGTCCGGCCCCGGCGCCACCAATGCGGTGACGCCGCTGCAGGACGCGCTGATGGATTCCATTCCGCTGGTCTGCCTGACCGGCCAGGTGCCGACCTCGCTGATCGGCTCCGATGCGTTCCAGGAATGCGACACGGTCGGCATCACGCGGCCCTGCACCAAGCACAATTGGCTGGTGAAGGACGTCAACGATCTCGCGGCCACCATCCACGAAGCCTTCCATGTCGCGACCACCGGGCGTCCCGGCCCGGTCGTCGTCGACATTCCGAAGGACGTGCAGTTCGCCAAAGGCACCTACGTGCCGCCGCAGACGGCGCCGCGCACCAGCTACAAGCCGAAGGTCCAGGGCGATCTGGAAAAGGTGAAGGCAGCGGTCGAGCTGATGGCCGGCGCCAAGAAGCCGATCATCTACAGCGGCGGCGGCGTGATCAATTCCGGCCCCGAAGCCAGCCATCTGCTGCGCGAGCTGGTCGACCTCACCGGCTTCCCGATCACCTCGACGCTGATGGGCCTCGGCGCCTATCCGGCTTCGGGCAAGAACTGGGTCGGCATGCTCGGCATGCACGGCACTTACGAAGCCAACATGGCCATGCATGATTGCGACGTGATGATCTGCATCGGCGCGCGCTTCGACGACCGCATCACCGGCCGGCTGAACGCCTTTTCGCCGAACTCGAAGAAGATCCACATCGACATCGATCCGTCCTCGATCAACAAGAACGTCCATGCGGACGTGCCGATCCTGGGCGATGTCGGCCGGGTGCTGGAGGATCTGGTGCGGCTGTGGCGGGCGACCGCCAAGGCCGACAAGAAAGCGCTCTATCCATGGTGGGAGCAGATCGCGAAATGGCGCGCGCGTGACTCGCTCGCCTACAAGATGAACAACGACGTGATCATGCCGCAATATGCGATCCAGCGGCTCTATGCGCTGACCAAGGATCTCGACACCTACATCACCACCGAGGTTGGCCAGCACCAGATGTGGGCGGCGCAGCACTATCATTTCGACAAGCCGAACCGCTGGATGACTTCGGGCGGACTGGGCACGATGGGCTACGGCCTGCCGGCCGCGCTCGGCGTGCAGATCGCGCATCGCGATGCCCTGGTCATCGATATAGCCGGCGACGCCTCCGTGCAGATGACGATGCAGGAGATGAGCTCGGCGGTGCAGTATGAGGCGCCGATCAAGATCTTCATCCTCAACAACCAGTATATGGGCATGGTGCGCCAATGGCAGCAACTGCTGCACGGCAACCGGCTGTCGCATTCCTATACCGAGGCGATGCCGGATTTCGTCAAGCTGGCGGAAGCCTATGGCGGCCACGGCATCCGCTGCGACAAGCCGGACGAACTGGACGACGCGATCCGCGAAATGATCTCGGTGAAGAAGCCGGTGCTGTTCGACTGCCGCGTGGCGACTTTAGCCAACTGCTTCCCGATGATCCCGTCCGGCAAGGCGCACAACGAGATGCTCCTGCCGGATGAGGCTACCGACGAGGCGGTGGCCAATGCCATCGACGCCAAGGGCAGGGAACTGGTGTAGTCGCTGGCGGCGATTCGCGGCTGGAAGCCGTGTGGAAACAGAGTTTTAGATCAAGAGTTTGAAATCGAGATTCACGTCATGAACGCACAGCTTCAGCCCACCGGCTCCGCCTATTTCATCGCCAAGGAAACCGAGAAGCCGGAAACGCATACGCTTTCCGTGCTGGTCGACAATGAGCCGGGTGTGCTTGCCCGCGTCATCGGCCTTTTCTCGGGACGCGGCTACAATATCGAAAGCCTGACCGTCTCCGAGACAGAGCACGAGAAGCATCTGTCGCGCATCACCATCGTGACACGCGGCACGCCGCATGTGCTCGAGCAGATCAAGCATCAGCTCGAGCGCATCGTGCCGGTGCACCGCGTGGTCGACCTTACCGTGCGCTCGCACGAGCTCGGCCAGGAGCGGCCGCTGGAGCGGGAACTTGCGCTGGTCAAGGTGGCCGGGACCGGCGACGCCCGCGTCGAGGCGCTGCGATTGGCCGACGCCTTCCGCGCCAGCGTCATCGACGCCAACACCGCGCATTTCATCTTCGAGATCACCGGCAAGGGCTCGAAGCTCGATCAGTTCATCGCCATCATGAAACCGCTCGGCCTGGTCGAGATCTGCCGCACCGGCGTGGCGGCAATGAACCGCGGCCCACAGGGCATGTGAGCGCGGCGACCACCGCTCGGACTGCCTTAGTCTTCTCTCTGGCCCGGCAGTCGTCTGTCCGTGGCTTTTGCGCTTCCACCAAAAAAGGACAATAAGGCTGACATATCTGGGAGGATCCATGTCGTTCGACGCATTCCTTGCCCTGTTGGTCTACGCCTTGGTGACTTCGATCACACCGGGACCGAACAACCTGATGCTGCTGGCCTCCGGCGTCAATTTCGGCATCGCCAGGACGGTTCCGCACATGCTGGGCATCAGCATCGGCTTTCTGATCCTGCTGCTGGCGGTCGGCTTCGGGCTCGGCGCGGTGCTGACGGCGTTTCCGGCGCTGCATATGGCGCTGAAGGTCGCGGGCGCCGGCTACCTGCTCTACCTCGCCTGGAAGATCGCCATGTCGCGCTCGATGAGCGACGGAAAAGGGACGGAGGCGCGGCCGATGCGCTTCATCGACGCCGCCGCGTTCCAGTGGGTCAACCCCAAGGCGTGGGTGATGGCAATCACGGCGATGGCCGTCTACACCAACCCGGACCACCCGTTCGTCTCGGTGGCGCTGATCTCGATTGCCTTCACGATCGTCAACCTGCCCAGCGTCTCCGTCTGGGCCGGATTCGGAACCGCGCTGCGCGGCTTCCTGTCGGATCCCGTGCGCCTGAAATGGTTCAACATCGCCATGGGCCTGCTGCTGGCGGCGACGCTCTGGCCGATGCTCCGCTAGATGTATCGATATTCAGGTGAGGCCGGCCTGCAAACGCCGGCTTTCTGCGCTTCCGGCCTTCGCTGGCCGAAGCACTCATGAGTGGCGGTTGTAGTTAAGGCTACGCCGGCGTAGGCCGGTGCTCATATGTGGACGGCCCCCTGCTTGCAAGGCTTTGGCTGAGATAGTTT
>SAQE01000093.1 GCA_004020545.1 Mesorhizobium sp.
TGAGCGGCTATGAGCGTCCCCTTCCCCCTGTGGGGAGGGGTTAGGGGTGGGGGTATCGTAGGGCGCAAGCCGTCGCTTTCCATATGCGATAGCCCTGCCGTGAACGGGGAGAAGATGCCCGGAGGGCGGATGAGGGGCAGCGCCGACGTCCGGAAATTTGTTCAGAGTCCCAACTGAGCCCGCAACTCCTCCGCGCTGTTGATGACGATCGCGCCGGGCGGTCCTTCCATCGGCGCCTCAGGCCAGAAGATCGTCCTCATCCCTGCCGCCAGCCCGGCCATGGCGCCAGTCTGGCTGTCGTCGATCGCGACGGCGTCGGCTGGATCGATGCCGGCGAGATAGGCGGCGCGCAGGAAGGGTTCCGCATGCGGCTTGCCTTGGCGCACGTCGTTGCGGCTCACGGTGTGCATGCCGGGATAGAGGAGGCCGACAGCGCTCAGATTGGCGTCGACGATCAGCCGGTCGGAATTGGACACCACCGCCTGCTCGACCCCCAGCGCCCGCAATTCGTTGAAGACCTCGATCGCGCCGGGGCGCGGCTTCAGCGTCTCGGCCATCGGCAGATAGTGGTCGTATTTGCGCACGATCCAGTCATCGAAGGGCAGGTCGAGGCCGAACTGGTCGCGCAGCATTTCGTAGACCGGCCATGCCGCGACGCCGAGCACCCGCTCGTGCAAATTGGTCGGCGGCGCTATGCCGACGCTTCGCAGCGCAGCCACCAGTGCTGCCTCGTGCAGCGGTTCGCTGTCGACCAGCGTGCCGTCCATGTCCCAGAAAACCGCTTTCGGCGTCATGCAAGGCTCCTTCGCCGCTCCCCTTAATGCGTTTGCGCGCCGAGATAAACCGTCCCGCCGGCAAATGGTTGGCGCAAGGGCGGATTGGCCCGTTCGGGACTGCTGACTGCCGCAAGCAATTGCCCTTTCAATTGACAATTGCGCATAACTGCTTTCGCTGTAATCTATAGCGCCCGTCAACAAAGCGGGCGGGGAGGCAGGATGTGAACGCGCGACAGGAAACCGGCAGCACCAGGTTGGACGACGCTGCGCGCGCCGGCTGGCTTTACTATGTCGCCGGCAACACGCAGGACCAGATCGCCGCCAAGCTCGGCATCTCCCGGCAGACGGCGCAGCGGCTCGTGTCGCTGGCGATGTCCGAAGGCTTGATTAAGGTGCGGGTCGATCATCCGATCGCCAATTGCCTCGACCTCGCCGCGCGGCTGAAGTCGCGCTTCGCGCTGGATCTGGTCGAAGTGGTGCCGAGCGATCCGACCTCGACCTCGACGACGATCGGCGTCGCCGAGGCGGCGGCGGCCGAGATCGAGCGGCGGCTGCGTTCGCCGACGCCCATCGTCATGGCGATCGGCACCGGGCGCACGCTGAAGGCGGCGATCGAGCTGCTGCCGCCGATGGAGTGCCCGCAGCACAAGGTCGTGTCCTTGACCGGCAACATCTCGCCCGACGGCTCGGCCGCCTTCTACAACGTCATCTTCACCATGGCCGATCGGGTCAAGGCGCGCTCCTTCCCGATGCCGCTGCCGGTCATCGCCTCCTCGCCGGAAGAGCGCGACATGCTGCTCAACCAGCCGATGATCCAGCCGACGCTGGCGCTCGCCGCGGAGGCCGATGTCACCTTCGTCGGCATCGGCGACCTTGGCCCGAAGGCGCCGCTCTATGAGGACGGCTTCATCTCGGAAGGGGAGCTCAAGGCATTGCAGAAAGCCGGCGGCGTCGCCGAGATCGTCGGCTGGGTCTTCGACCGCGAGGGCCGCATGATCGAAGGCATCACCAACAATCGCGTGTCCTCCGCCGCCTTGCCCTCGCGCGAGAAGTCGCTGGTCATTGCGCTGGCCATGGGGGAGCGCAAGTTGCCGGGCATCCTGGCCGCCGTGAACCGGCGGCTGGTCAACGGCCTCATCACCGATGAACGGACCGCCGCAGCCCTGCTCAGCAGCGCATGAGCGGAGCCGCAGGCTCCAAATGGATCATGCGCCGGCGGGCAGCCGCCAATAAAAAAGACCCGGCTATTTGTAGTGTCCGCGCGGATCATTGCCGTCGAGAAAACCCATATCCCGCTGCAAATGCTCCGACAGTTCCCTTACATCGACATAGCCGCGCCGGCGGCTGGCGAACCATGAAAACTCCCGCGCCAGCAGCGAAATCCAACCGCGTGCCGGGGTCGAAACGATTTTTTCCTGTATCGTGGTCATGATCGTCAGCCTTCGCCATGCTTGAACTGGGTTGATCGTCGACCACATATCGGTCTGATCGGCCAGCGCTTCCAATCAAACGTCGATCATGATCCATAAAGAGGCCTTATGCCCGATCTCAACGCCCGACAGTTTGCCCAACTCCCGCCGCTGCAGGCCATCCGCGTGTTCGAGGCCGTGGCCAGGCACCTCTCCTTCACCAAGGCCGCCGAGGAGCTCGGCATGACGCAGGCCGCCGCGAGCTATCAGATCAAGCTGCTCGAGGAGCGCATCGGCGCGCCTTTGTTCTTGCGCCGGCCCAAGCAGATCGAGCTGACCGAGCCCGGCCAGCGCCTGGCGCCGGCCGTCAGCGAGGCGTTTTCGTTGCTGAGCGGCGCCTACTCGGCCGCCCGCGCCGGCGCGGAAGGCGTGCTTTGCGTTTCTACCTTGCTCACTTTCGCCTCCAACTGGCTGGCGCAGCATCTGGGCTCCTTCCAGGTCGCACATCCCTCGCTGGCCGTGCGTGTCGACACTTCGAACCGAGTCGTCGATTTCGCCCGCGAGGACATCGACATCGCCATCCGTTCCGGCGGCGGCAAATGGCCGGGCGTGGAAACGCATATGCTGTTCAAGGCCGACTTCACCCCGGTACTCAGCCCCAGGCTCGCGGCCAGCATCGGCGGTGTCAACGAGCCGGCCGACCTGCTCAAGCTCCCCATCCTCGATCCGGGCGACATCTGGTGGCAGGAATGGTTCGAGCTCGCGGGTCTGCCGGCCGAGGAACTCGCCAGTCGCCCCGGCACCAGCATGGGCGCGCAGGCCTATGAGGCCAATGCCGCCATGGCCGGCCACGGCGTGGCGATCCTGACCAGGGCGCTGTTCAAGAACGAGCTCGCCGACGGCCGGCTGATCCAGCCCTTCGACCTGGTCGGCGACGATGGTCACGCCTACTGGCTGGTCTATCCCACGGCGCGGCGCAACGTGCCGAAGATCCGCGCCTTCCGCGATTGGATCCTCGCCGAGATCGCCTGCCAGTAACCGGACGGCAACCCGGCCACCGAAGCAGTCCCTAGAGCAATTCCAGGAAAAGTGTGAGCGGTTTTCCGTCTGGAATTGCGTCAAAATAAAGAGATAGAGCGGGTCGCCGTTTCCGTGAAACGGTGAACTGCTCTAACGCGCCGCCCAGGCAGGGCGTGGCGTCGATTTGTGCTGCGCTGCAGCATCGATTCCGCCTTGACATAATTCACGCTAGGTGAGTAATTGCTCACAGCCAAGGCAAATGCTCATCTTGGTTTTAGGGAGGAATTGATGAAACTTCGCACGCTCACCCTGGGCCTGTTGTCGGCCAGCGCCCTTGCGTTCGCCGCGCATGCCGAATCCATCACCATCGCCACCGTCAACAATGGCGACATGGTCCGCATGCAGAAGCTGACGGACGACTTCACCAAGGCTAACCCCGACATCCAGCTCAACTGGGTCACGCTTGAAGAGAACGTGCTGCGCGAGCGCGTCACCACCGATATCGCCACCAAGGGCGGTCAGTATGACGTGATGACCATCGGCACCTATGAGGTCCCGATCTGGGCAAAGCAGAGCTGGCTCTTGCCGCTCGACAAGCTTGGCGACGACTACGACGTCAAGGACATCATCCCGGCCATTGCCGGTGGCCTTTCGGTCGACGGCAAGCTCTACGCCGCGCCCTTCTATGGTGAGAGCTCCTTCGTCATGTACCGCAAGGACCTGATGGAGAAGGCTGGCCTCAAGATGCCCGATGCCCCGACCTGGGACTTCATCAAGCAGGCCGCCGACAAGATGACCGACCGCGCCAATGGCGTGAACGGCGTGTGTCTGCGCGGCAAGGCCGGCTGGGGCGAGAACATGGCTTTCCTCACCGCCATGTCCAACTCCTTCGGCGCCCGCTGGTTCGATGAGAACTGGAAGCCGCAGTTCGACCAGCCGGAATGGAAGAACACGCTGCAGTTCTATGTCGATCTGATGAAGGCCGATGGCCCCGAGGGCGCTTCTTCCAACGGCTTCAACGAGAACCTGGCCTTGTTCCAGCAGGGCAAGTGCGGCATGTGGATCGATGCCACCGTCGCCGCTTCCTTCGTCTCCGATCCGAAGGCCTCGAAGGTCGCCGACAAGGTCGGCTATGCGCTGGCGCCCGACACTGGCCTCGGCAAGCGCGGCAACTGGCTGTGGGCCTGGTCGCTCGCCGTCCCCGCCGGCACCAAGAAGGCGGACGCCGCCGAGAAGTTTGTGTCATGGGCCACCAGCAAGCACTATGCTGAACTGGTCGCCTCGAAGGAGGGCTGGGCTAATGTTCCGCCCGGCACGCGCTCTTCACTCTATGCCAATCCGGAGTACCAGAAGGCGGCGCCCTTCGCGAAGATGACGCTGGACTCCATCAACGCGGCCGACCCGACGCATCCGACCGTCAAGCCGGTGCCTTATGTCGGCGTGCAGTTCGTCGCCATCCCTGAATTCCAGGGCCTCGGCACCACCGTCGGCCAGCTCTTCTCAGCCGCCCTTGCCGGCCAGTCGAGCGTCGACGATGCGCTGAAGCAGGCCCAGGACGCAGCCACCGCGGCAATGACCGAAGGCGGCTACATCAAGTAAGGCTCCTCCCGGTGCCGAACGCCGGTAGCGCATCATGACCGGCATTGGCCGCCCGAAACCCAGTTCGGGCGGCCATCTTCACAATCAGGAAAATTCTGGCACGACTCTGAAATCTGGCTGACCTTTGGAGGGTGACCGTCATGGCTACTCAGCAGACCCGTTCGCTTGCCCGTTTCATGATGGCGCCATCGGTGATCCTGTTGTTCATCTGGATGATCGTGCCGCTGGCCTTCACGCTGTGGTTCTCGTTCCAGCAATACAACCCGCTCAACCCGATCCGCGACGGTTTCGTCGGCTTCTCCAATTACGCGCTGTTCTATTCCAACCCGGCCTTCCTGCAGTCGATCCTCAACACGCTCGCCATCGTCGTCAGCGTGCTGGTCATCACCGTTATCGGCGGCATCCTTTTGGCGTTGCTCCTCGACCAGCCGATCTGGGGCCAGGGTTTCGTGCGCATCCTCGTGATTTCGCCGTTCTTCGTCATGCCGCCGGTCGCCGCTCTGGTGTGGAAGAACATGATCATGCACCCGCAATACGGCGTCTTCGCCGATATTGCCCGCTTCTTCGGCGCCAACCCCATCGACTGGTTCGGGCAGCACCCGCTGACGGCGGTCATCCTCATCGTCGCCTGGCAATGGCTGCCCTTCGCCACGCTGATCCTGCTCACGTCACTGCAATCGCTTGACACTGAGCAGAAGGAGGCGGCCGAAATGGACGGCGCCGGCTTCCTCAGCCGCTTCTGGTATCTGACGCTGCCGCACATGTCGCGCGCCATCACCGTCGTCATCCTGATCCAGACGATCTTCCTGCTCTCGATCTACGCCGAGATCCTGGTCACCACCAATGGCGGCCCAGGCTACGCCTCCACCAACCTGCCCTTCCTCGTCTACCAGAAGGCGTTGCTGGAGTTCAAAATCGGCCAGGCTTCCGCCGGGGGCGTCATCGCGGTCATTCTCGCCAACATCGTCGCCTTCTTCGTCATGCGCGCCGTTGGCAAGAACCTGGACAAGTAAGGGGGAAGACGATGTCGCTCGCGCTGAACCACCCCCAATCCGTCCCGCTGCGCGGGACACCTCTCCCCCTGCCCGGGGGAGAGGAAACGCCTGCGTCGAAGCCGCGCCCTTCCTCTACCCCGTCGATCGGGGGAGAGGTGGTTTGCGCAGCAAACCGGGGTGGGGGTCGACCCTGCCGCCAACATCGCCGATACGGGAGGACCTGACATGGCACGCGCAGTCACCACCCAGCACAAGACGATCGCCACGGCCGCGGCCTGGATTGTCGCCCTGCTGATCTTCTTCCCTATCCTCTACACGATCATCACCTCGTTCAAGTCGGAGCAGGAGGCGATCCAGGGCTTCGCGCTCATCCCGTCGGGCACCACCGAAAGCTATGCCGAGGTGCAGGCGCAGAGCGGCTACTTCAAGTTCTTCCTGAATTCGGTGATCCTGTCGGTCGGCTCGACCGTCCTGGCGCTCCTGATCGCCGTCCCGGCGGCATGGTCGATGGCCTTCTCGCCGACCAAGCGGACCAAGGACATCCTGATGTGGATGCTTTCCACCAAGATGATGCCGGCCGTCGCTGTGCTGTTCCCGATCTACCTGATCTTCCGCGACGGCGGCCTGCTCGATAGCCGCATCGGGCTCACCGTCATGCTGATGCTGATCAACCTGCCGATCGTGGTCTGGATGCTCTACACCTACTTCCGCGAGATCCCGGGCGAGATCCTCGAAGCGGCGCGCATGGACGGCGCCTCGCTGTGGAACGAGATCATCTATGTGCTGACGCCGATGGCGGTCCCCGGCATCGCCTCGACCATGCTGTTGAACATCATCCTGGCCTGGAACGAGGCGTTCTGGACGATCCGGCTGACCACCACCGATGCCGCGCCGCTCACCGCCTTCATCAGCTCCTTCTCCAGCCCGCAAGGCCTGTTCTGGGCCAAGCTCTCGGCGGCCTCGACGCTGGCGATCGCGCCGATCCTGATCATGGGCTGGTTCAGCCAGAAGCAGCTGGTGCGCGGCCTAACCTTTGGTGCTGTGAAATAGGGGGTGGCCCCTCGAAGTAGCCGCGCGCCATGCGGACGACGAAAATCCCCCGGGAGGAAACCATGGGAAACATCACGCTCAAGAACGTCTCCAAGTCCTTCGGGTCGACGACGATCATTCCGAACATCGACCTCAATATCGAGGACGGCGAGTTTGTCGTGTTCGTCGGCCCGTCCGGTTGCGGCAAGTCCACGCTGCTCAGGCTGATCGCCGGGCTGGAGGACGTGAGCGGCGGCATCATCACCATCGATGGTCGCGACGTCACCCAGGAGGCGCCGGCCAAGCGCAAGCTTGCCATGGTCTTCCAGTCCTATGCGCTCTACCCGCATATGACCGTCGCCAAGAACATCGCCTTCCCGCTGAAGATGGCGGGCGAGGACCAGGCGACCATCGACAAGAAGGTGAAGGACGCAGCTAGAGTGCTGAACCTCACCAACTATCTCGAGCGTCGTCCGGGCCAGCTCTCCGGCGGCCAGCGCCAGCGCGTCGCCATCGGCCGCGCCATCGTGCGCCAGCCGTCGGCCTTCCTGTTCGACGAGCCGCTGTCCAACCTCGACGCCGCCCTTCGCGGCACCATGCGGCTGGAGATCAGCGAGCTGCATCATCAGTTGAAGACGACGATGATCTACGTCACCCACGACCAGGTCGAGGCCATGACCATGGCCGACAAGATCGTCGTGCTCAATGCCGGCAACATCGAGCAGGTCGGCTCGCCGATGGAGCTCTATCGCACGCCGAAGAACCTCTTCGTCGCCGGCTTCATCGGCTCGCCCAAGATGAACCTCATCGAAGGCGCGCCGGCGGACAAATACGGCGCCAAGACCATCGGCATCCGGCCCGAGCACATCAACATCTCGACCACGGCTGGCGACTGGAAGGCAACGGTCGGCGTTGCCGAGCATCTCGGCTCCGACACCTTCCTGCATGTCCAGACGGACGGCATCGGCACGATCAATGTGCGTGCCGACGGCGAGGTCGCCGTGAAGCATGGCGACACCGTCTATCTGACGCCCGACAAGTCCAAGCTCCATCGCTTCGGCGCCGACGGCAAGGCGCTGGCGCAGTGAGGCTGAAAGGCAAATCGGCGCTGATCACCGGATCGGCGCGCGGCATCGGCAGGGCCTTCGCTGAAGCCTATGCGCGCGAAGGCGCCACGGTGGCGATCGCCGACATCAACCTCGAAGCGGCGGAAGCGAGCGCCAAGGCGATCGGTTCGGCGGCTTACGCCGTCCAGCTCGACGTCACCGACCAATCCTCGATCGAGGCGGCGGTGAAGGCGGTCGAGGCCAGGGCCGGCGGCCTCGACATCCTGATCAACAACGCCGCGCTCTTCGACCTCGCGCCCATCGTCGAGATCAGCCGGGCGAGCTACGACAGGCTGTTCTCCGTCAATGTCGCCGGCACCCTGTTCATGCTGCAGGCCGCAGCCCGCTCGATGATCGCGCGCGGCAAAGGCGGCAGGATCATCAACATGGCGAGCCAGGCCGGACGCCGTGGCGAGCCGCTGGTTGCGGTCTACTGCGCCACCAAGGCCGCCGTCATCTCGCTCACCCAGTCGGCGGGGCTAGACCTGATCAAGCACCGCATCAACGTCAACGCCATCGCGCCGGGCGTCGTCGACGGCGAGCATTGGGACCATGTCGATGCGCTGTTCGCCAAATATGAGAACCGGCCGAAGGGCGAGAAGAAGCGCCTGGTCGGCGAAAGCGTTCCCTATGGCCGCATGGGCCGGGCGGAGGACCTGACCGGAATGGCGGTTTTCCTCGCCAGCGACGAGGCCGAATACATTGTCGCCCAGACCTACAACGTCGATGGCGGCCAATGGATGAGTTGAGGGGGAAGGCGCATCTCCCTTCCTCCGGGGAGAACGCGCCGAGGGGCAGGTGAGGGGCAGCACACTGCAAAGCAGGTGCCGTCCCTCACCGCTCTCCCATCGGAGGCGGAATTGTTGGGCTGCATATCGGCCAAAGGGTAAGCAAGATGACCGTGAAACTCTCGTCCTCGAACCTCGCAAAGCTTCCTTCGAAGGTTTCCGGCCCGAAATACGACCGCTCCTCTCTGAAAGCCGGCATCGTGCATTTCGGCGTCGGCAACTTCCACCGCTCGCACCAAGCCGTCTATCTCGACGACCTGTTCAACTCCGGGCTCGGCCATGACTGGGCGCTTATCGGCGCCGGCGTGTTCGAGGGCGAGAAGGTAGGCCGCGCCAGGCTCGAGGAACAGGACTGGCTGACCACCGTGGTCGAGCAGGACCAGGGCCATATGAGCGCCCGCGTCACCGGCGCCATGGTCGATTTCCTGATGCCCGGCGATGCGGCCGCGATCATCGAGCAGCTCGCCGACCCGGCGATCAAGATCGTTTCGCTGACCATCACCGAAGGCGGCTATTTCATCGATCCGGCCTCGGGAAAGTTCAATCCGGCGCATCCGGATATCGTCGCCGACGCCCAGCCGGGCGCGGTCCCCAAGACGGTATTCGGCATCATCCTTGCCGGTCTGGTGCGCCGCCGCGCCGACGGCATTGTGCCCTTCACCGTCATGTCCTGCGACAACATCCCCCATAATGGCCATGTCACCTCCGACGGCGTCATCGGCCTTGCCAGGCTGATCGACGAGGATCTGGCCAACTGGGTAAGGGACAACGTCGCTTTTCCGAACGGCATGGTCGACCGCATCACGCCGGCCACCACCGACCGCGAGCGCGGCATCCTGGTGAGCGATTTCGGGTTGGAGGACAACTGGCCGGTCTTCTGCGAGCCGTTCAAGCAATGGGTGCTGGAAGATCATTTCACCGCCGGCCGACCGCCGCTGGAAAAGGCCGGCGTGCAGTTCGTCAAGGATGTCTCGCCGTATGAGCTGATGAAGATCCGCATCCTCAATGGCGGCCATGCCACCATCGCCTATCCGGCAGGCCTGATGGACATCCATTTCGTCCACGAGGCGATGCAGGAGCCGCTGGTGCGCGGCTTCCTCGCCAAGCTGGAGCGCGACGAGATCATCCCGACCGTGCCGCCGGTGCCGGACACGGTGCTGGAAGATTACTACCAGCTCATCGAACGCCGCTTCTCCAATCCGAAGATCGGCGACACCATCCGCCGGCTTTGCCTCGACGGCTCCAACCGGCAGCCGAAATTCATCATCCCGACCATTGCCGACCGGCTGAAGGCGGGGAAAAGCGTCACCGGCCTCGCGCTGGAATCCGCGCTCTGGTGCCGCTACTGCTTCGGCACCACCGACAGCGGCGCCGTCATCGAGCCGAACGATCCGAGTTGGGACCGGATGCAGGCGACCGCCAAAACCGCGAAGAGCACGCCCGGCGCCTGGCTTGCCATGGACGACATCTATGGCGATGTCGGCCGCTCGCCCGTCTTCGCCGACGCCTTTGCCCATGCGCTCGACATGCTCTGGGCCAACGGCGCGCGCGAAACCTTGACGCGCTATCTCGCCGGCAAGCTCTGAAGGCACCTGGAAGCCGATTGGATGACGCCCGAACTGGTCATCTTCGACTGTGACGGCGTCCTGGTCGACAGCGAGGCGCTCTCGGTTTCGGCGTTGCTCGGCATGATCGAGCTTGCCGGCGGCACGGTCAGCGAGGACACCGCCTACGAGCATTTCCTCGGCAAGAGCATGAAGAGCGTGCGCGAGATCCTCGGCCGCGATTTCGGGATCGAGATCAGCGACCAGCATCTCACCGCCATGCGCGTCGACCTGATGCGCAGGTTCCGCGAGGAACTGAAGCCGATCCCCGGCATCAAGGAGATCCTGCCAAGGCTTGGCCTGCCCTTTTGCGTTGCCTCCTCCGGCACGCTGGAGCGCATCCGCTACGCCCTCGACGTCACCGGGCTGCTGGGCATGATGGAGCCGCATCTGTTCAGCGCCGCCATGGTGAACCGCGGCAAGCCGGCGCCGGACCTCTTCCTCCACGCCGCCGCCACGATGCGCGCGCATCCGCGCAAATGCCTGGTCATCGAGGACAGCCCGGCCGGCATCGCGGCGGCGCGGGCGGCGGGCATGCGCGTCTTCGCCTTCAACGGCGGATCGCACGCCGACAACCCCGCTCTCAAGGCGCGGCTTGCGTCAAGTGAACCGGACTCTATATTCGCAGACATGCTGCAATTGCCCGATCTGATTGCAGGCCTGGGAGCGAGAGAAAAAGCATCTTGACGACGAGTTTCGTTTGCGCGGTCGATGTCGGCACCGGGAGCGCTCGCGCGGGCATTCTCGACTCGCAGGGCAATCTGCTCGGCCGTGCCGAACGGCCGATCGCCATGCATCAGCCCAGGCCCGATCACGCCGAGCATGATTCGGAAAATATCTGGTCGGGCGTCTGTGCCGCCGTGCGTGCCGCGCGCGAGAAAGCGAACGTCGCCGCGTCCGCTATCGTCGGCATCTCTTTCGACGCCACCTGCTCGCTTGTGGTGCGCGACAGGCAGAGCGGCCAGCTCAGTGTCTCCGTCACTGGCGAGAGGCGCTGGGATACCATCGTCTGGCTCGATCACCGCGCCATCGCCGAGGCTGACGAATGCACGCAAAGCGGCCATGCCGTGCTCGACTATATCGGCGGCGTGATGTCGCCGGAAATGGAAACGCCGAAGCTGATGTGGCTGAAGCGCAACCTGCCCGGCACATGGAACGAAGCCGGCTATCTGTTCGACCTCGCCGATTTCCTGACCTGGAAGGCAACCGGCTCGCTTGCCCGTTCGCAATGCACGCTGACCGCCAAATGGACTTACCTCGCGCATGAGAAGACGGGCTGGCGGCGCGATTTCTTCCAGCTCCTCGGGCTCGGTGACCTCTTCGAGCATGGCAACCTGCCGGAAAAGGCCAGTCCGGTCGGCGCCGACATCGGGCCACTGACGACGCAAGCTGCCACCGATCTCGGCCTGACCGAGAAATGCCGCGTCGGCGCCGGCGTCATCGACGCCTATGCCGGCGCGCTCGGCGTTTTGGGCGGTTTTGCCGGCGACGAGAAGGACATCAGCCGGCACCTCGCGCTGATTGCCGGCACCTCGTCCTGCGTCATGGCGATGTCACAGGATCCGCAGCCCTTCGCCGGCGTCTGGGGCCCTTACTACGGCGCGGCCCTGCCGAAGCTGTGGCTGTCGGAAGGCGGCCAGTCGGCCACCGGCGCGCTGCTCGACCACATCATCCGCTGGCATGGCGCCGGCGGCGAGCCGGATGCGGCGATGCATGCCAGGATCGCCAGGCGCGTCGCCGAACTGCGCGCCGCGGAAGGCGATGCGCTGGCGGCGAGGCTGCACATCCTGCCGGATTTCCACGGCAACCGCTCGCCGCTCGCCGACCCGCACGCGGTCGGCGTCGTCAGCGGGCTGACGCTCGATTCCTCTTTCGACAGCCTGTGCAAGCTCTATTGGCGCACCGCCGTCGGCATCGCGCTTGGCGTGCGTCATGTGCTGGAGGCGCTGAACGAGAACGGCTACCTGATCGACACGCTGCACGTCACCGGCGGCCACACCAAGAACCCGTTGTTGATGGAGCTCTATGCCGACGCCACCGGCTGCACCGTCATCGAGCCGCTGGCCGACGAGGCCGTGCTGCTCGGCACCGGCATGGTTGCGGCGACCGCGGCCGGCCTCTACCCCGACCTCAATGCCGCCTGCGTCGCCATGCAGCAGGGCGGCAGGAAGCGTCCCTCGAATCCGGCCGCCAGCGCCCGCTTCGACCGCGACTATCGCATCTTCCTCGAAATGCACCGCCAGCGGCGGGCGCTGGATGCGATAGAGTAAGCCGAAGGCCGGTAGGGTTTACTGCTTGCGCAGCGACAGGCCTGTCGCCGCGTCGAACAGATGGATGCTTTCCTCGTCGAAAGTGTAGCGGACAGGCGCGCAAAGGTCCGGGCATTCGCGGGCCGGCACCAGCGCGCTGACCTCCTTGCCGCCGGAGCCGAACGTCACCAGTGCGTCATTGCCGTGGAATTCGATGAGATCGGCGGTGCCTTGCAGCAGATTGCAACCACGATCGGCGCCCGCCGTCTTCAGGTCCGGAGGCCGGATGCCGAGCACGGCGCGATCGCCATGCTGCATATGGTAGCCTTGCCCCGTGATCGAAAGAACCGTTCCCGCACCAGTCAGCGTCCAGCCGTTGCCTGAGCGGCCGACCGTCACCTCGACAAAATTCATGTTCGGCGTGCCGATGAAACCCGCCACGAACATGTTGCCCGGCCGGCGATAGATTTCCGCCGGCGATCCGATCTGCTCGATCACGCCGTCCTTGAGCAGCACGATGCGGTCGGCAAGCGTCATCGCTTCGAGCTGGTCGTGGGTGACGTAGACGGTCGTGGTCTTAAGCGACTGGTGCAGCCTGGCGATCTCGACGCGCATATGGTTGCGCAGCTTGGCGTCGAGGTTGGACAGCGGTTCGTCGAACAGGAACACTTTCGGTGTCTTGATCATGGCGCGCGCAATCGCCACGCGCTGCTGCTGGCCACCGGAAAGCTCGGTCGGCTTGCGGCCGAGATAGGGCTCCAGCCCGAGCGTCCTTGCAACCGCCTCGACCCGCTTCTTGATCTCGGGCGCCGGGACTTTCTGCCGCCGCAGCCCGAAGGCGATGTTGTCGAAGATCGTCATGTGCGGATAGAGCGCGTAGTTCTGGAACACCATGGCGATGCCGCGGTCGCCGGGGTCGAGATCGTTCACCACCTTGCCGCCGATCGACATTTCGCCGCCGCTGATGTCCTCCAGCCCCGCCAGCATCCTGAGCAGAGTGGACTTGCCGCAGCCGGAGGGCCCCAGGAACACGACGAATTCGTGCTCCTCGATCGCCAGGTTGAGGTCGCGGATGACGGTCGTGGCGCCATAGGCCTTGTCGACATGGGAGCAGGTGATCGCGGACATGGGTCAGCCCTTCTCGCCGGTGAGCAGGATCTGCAGCTTGACGTCCTGCGGGTTGCCCTGCGCCGCCCGTTCGAATGCCTTGATGCTGTCTGGAAAATCATAAGTGCCGGTGATCAGCGGCTTGAGGTCGACCTTGCCGGAGGCAATGAGCTGCAGGGCGCGATCGAAGATGTTGGCGTAGCGGAACACGGTTTCGATGCGCACTTCCTTGGAGATCGCCGCTGGCACGTCGAGGCTGACCGGCTCGACCGGCAGCCCCACCAACACCAGCGCGCCGCCGGGTCTCACTAGATCGAACAGGTCGGCAAAAGCCTTCGGGCTGCCGCTCGCCTCGAAGGCGATGTCGGCGCCCCACTTGTCGGTCGCGGCCGCGACGGCTTCGACCAGCGATTGCTCGCCGATGTTGACTGGCACGATGCCGGGATACTGGCCCGCGATCTGAAGCTTGGGCGCGGAGAAGTCGGAGATCAGCACCTTCGAGCAGCCACCGGCCAGGGCGGCAAGCGCGATCATGATGCCGATCGGCCCGCAGCCGACGACGACGGCGACGTCGCCGGGAACGATCCGGGCACGCGTTGCCGCCTGCATGCCGATGGCGAACGGCTCGACCATGGCGCCTTCCGCAAAGGAGACATTGTCCGGCAGCTTGTAAGTGAAAGCCGCCGGATGCACCGCTTGAGGAGCAAGCACACCGTGCACCGGCGGCGTTGCCCAGAATTTGACGTCGGGATCGACATTGTAGATGCCGAGCTTTGTCGCCCGCGATGACATGTTCGGCACGCCGGGTTCCATGCAGACGCGGTCGCCGACCGTCAGGCTCGTGACATTGGCGCCGGTCTCGACGATCGTCCCCGACGCTTCGTGCCCGAGCACCATCGGAGCGCGCACGATATAGCTGCCGATGGCGCCGTGCGTGTAGTAATGCACGTCGCTGCCGCAGACGCCGACGGTATGGATGGCGATCCTGACGTCGTCCGGTCCGACATCGAGCGGCAGCGCGATCTCGCGCAGCGACAGTTCACCCTTCTTCTCAAGCACCAGTGCCTGCATCGGCCAATCCTCGCATCAAGTCTTTTTTTGCCGGAAAACGGAATTCAGGAAGCCGCTCAGCACGCCGAGGAACAGCAGCGGCGGTAGCGACAGGAGCACGACCGAGGCGTTGAGGATCCCCCACGGCACGTTCATGCCTTGCTGCGAGAGCTCGGAAGCCACGATCGGCAGGGTCTTGGCGTTGGAGCTCGACAGCATCAGCGCGATCAGGAACTCGTTCCAGACCAGCACGAAGCTGAAGGCGATGGCGCCTGCAAGCGAGCGCGCCGCGACGGGGAGCGCAATCCGCCAGAACACCGAATAGGCGCCGTAGCCGTCGACGAAGGCGGCTTCCTCGATCTCCTTCGGCACGGCCTGGAAGGCCGGCATCGCAAGCCACATGATCACCGAGATGGTGAGCAGCGAATAGGTGACGATCAAAGCCGGCAAAGTGTCGTAGAGACCAACCTGAAGCCAGATCACCATCAGCGGTATGGCGACCGCCACCGGCGGCAGGAAGCGCAGCGACAGCACGAAGAACTGGATATCGCCGGCGAAGCGGTTCGGATAACGCGCCACCGCATAGGCCGCCGGCAGGCCGAGCGCGACGCCGATCAGCACGGCGGAGCCGCAGGCGATGACCGAGTTGTAGAGCCCGGTCAGCACGCTGTCGCGGCCGAGGATGTAAGAGATGTTGGCAAACGTCGGCGAAAACACCAGGCGCGGCACGCGCGTGATGATGTCGACATTGTTCTTCAGCGCATTGAGCGCCGTCCAGACAAGCGGGAACACCGCCAGGAAACCGGCCAGCGCCAGTATAGCCTTGGCGATCAGGCGGCCGGGTCTCATGCCTGCACCCGCTTCCACAGGAAGGTGAAGGTGATGACGGTCGCGATCATCATCAGAACCGCCATGGCCGAGGCGTAGGAGACCTTCCCGGACTCGATAAAGCCCTGCGAGAAGGCATACATGTCGAGCGTTTCGGTCGCCACGCCCGGCCCGCCGCGCGTCATCACATAGATCAGGTCGAAGGAGCGCAGCGACTCGATCATCTTGACGAACATCAGGCTGATCAGCGGCGCCTTGAGCATCGGCAAGGTCACATAGGCATGGATCTGCCAGCGCTTCGCATGGTCGAGCCGTGCCGCCTCGATCGGCTGCGGCGGCAGGGTCTCCAGGAGCTTCAGCACGATGACGGCGAAGAATAGGCCCCACTGCCAGACATCGACCGAGGCGACGGCAAAGAGCGCGGTGGAGGCCTTGGACAGCGGGTCGAAGATCAGCCCGCCGGTGATCAGCCGGTAGGGATAGGTGGCGATGCCATAGAGCGGGTGGTAGGCGAACTTCCAGACGAAGGCCGCCGAGACGCGCGGCAACAGTACCGGGATGATGAACAGCAGGCAGTAGACGTTGCGCAGCCGTGGCGAGGCGACCTCGAACATGAGCACGCCGAGCCCGATCGCCACCGCCATCGTCGCAACCACCGTGACGATCTCCCATTTCACCGAAACCCAGACGGCGTTGAGGAAGCGGCGGTCGAGGAACAGGTCGGCGAAGTTCGAGAACCAGACCCAGGAATAACCCGGCGTGCTCAGCTCACGGTTCTGCAGGGCAATCACGATGGCGTAGAGCGTCGGCACCATCGACAGCACCAGCAGAATGGCGAGCGTCGGAACGAGAAACGTGACGGGCAGGGAAGAGCGTCGGCGCATTGCCTATCCTCGGGAATATCGCGAATGCATTGGGATCGCTAACGTGAACCCGCGGCGCACGGGTCCCGGCATTCCGACGAACGCCGGCGACCGCGCGCCACGGGCGGGAGGATTACTTCTTCTTCACCAGATCGTTGGCGTAGGCCTCGAGCTCGTTGAGGCCGCCCTTGATGTCGGTGCGGGTGCCGGTGACCAGCTCCTCGAGGATGATGCCCCAGCGGTCGCCGAGATCCGGCCAGCGCGGATCCTGCCAGAAGTTCACCGCCGTGACCTTGCCGGTGTCGGCCAGCGCCTGCCCGAGATCGGCGCCGTAGATGTCGGCGAATTCCTTGCTGGAGAGGATGCTGGTGCGGTTGAGCTCGCCGAACTGGTGCGCGTCGAGCCTGCGCTTCTCGTTCTCCTTCGACGTCGCCCAGGCGATGAACAAGCCGGCGCATTTCTTCGAGGCATCGTCTTGATTGGCCTTGGTGCCGATGGCGAGCCCATGGCCGTAGCCGCCGCCGGGCAGCGGCGCGGGCGGCGGCAGGAAGCCGACCTTGCCGACCACCTGCGAGGTCTTGGGATCGACCGCCATGCCGGAAAGCGGCGTCGACTCGACCAGGATGGCGACCTGGCCGGAGAGGAAGGCGCCGGTCGATTCATCCCAGCTGCCGGTCTGCGTGCCGGGCGCCGAGTCCTTGAACAGGTTGAGGTAGGTCTCCGTCGCCTTCACGGCCGCGTCCGAATTGAAAACCGGCTTGTCGCCGTCGAACCACTTGCCGCCATAGGCCTTGAAGAAGGGCATCCAGCGCCAGACATTGGCGCCCGAGCCGCGCGCGCCACGCAGCGCGATGCCGTACATGCCCTTGTCGGGATCGTTCAGCTTCGCCACGTCGGCGATCAGCTCGTCGAGCGTCTTCGGCGGCTGGATGCCTGCGGCCTCCAGCACGTCCTTGCGGTAGACCATCAGGTCGCCGCCGCCGGTCAGCGGCGCAAACCAGACCTTGCCGTCATAGGTGGCGACCTTCTGGCGGCCCGGATCGAAGTCGGCGAAGTCGTACTCGGCCGGATAATAATCGGCCAGCGGCGCGATCCAGCCGGACGAGGCGAACAGCGCGACATTGGCCTCGTCGACATAGTAGACGTTGTAATTGCCGACCGTGGAGGCGTCGGCGCGCGACTTGGCCCGCCGATCGTTCTCGTTGAGGTAGTCGATCTGGAAGGAAGCGCCGGAGAGCTTCTGGAACTCGTCCTTCGAGTCCTCCAGAAGCGTCAGCCCGTCGCGCGGCTGCGCCAGCACCTTGACCGGTGCCGAGCAGACCGGCGCCTGCGCCAGTGCCGCGGTGGATGCGGAAGCGGTAAGCACGAACGCTGCGCCGAGGCTGGCAGCGAGCCGATTTGATTTCATTGATTTTTCTCCTCCAGGAACATTCGCGGGAAGCGGAGGTCCTCGGGTCAAGCGACCCTCACCGTCGCCCGGGCGACCTGCCACCCGTCGCCAAAATGAGGAGTTGGATGAGACGAGGCTAGAAGCCTTGTTGCGGCAAACCTGTACTTTTATGCATTGTGCGGCGCAAAAAATGGTGCTGATTGAGTCGGTCTGTCACACGAGTATCAGTGCCGTCAGAGGCAGTCGATCTTCGCCTGGTCAGGCCCGCAGCGCCAGCCGCTGCCGCGACAGCTTGCGGTAGGATGACGGCGTCATCTTGTGCTTGCGCAAGAAGGCGCGGTTGAAGTTGGAGATGTTCATGTAGCCGACCTGGAAACAGATGTCGGTAATCGGGATATCGGTGTCGGCGAGCAGCTTGCAGGCCTGCCAGAGTCTCAGCTTGGCAACGTGGTCGCTGAAGCTGTTGCCGGTGTTCTTCTGGAAGAAGCGAGAGAACGTGCTTTCGCTCATTCCTGCGAGCGCGGCCACTTCCGGCAGCTTCAGGTCTTCGGCGAAATGCTGGAAGAGATAAGTCAGCGTGCGCTGGATGATGTCCAGCGAGGCGGCGTCGAGCACCGGCGAGAAATCCGGCGACGACAAGAGCTCGTATTCATCGGTCTTGGCCAGCAAATCCACCAGTTCAAGGAACAAGCGGAAGCGGGTGAGCCCCTGCACGGTGCCCATCCGCTCCATCAGTTCGGCCCCGACGACCGCGGTGCGGCCATGGAAGACCATGCCGCGCAGCGACCGCTCCAGGAACGGCTCAAGCTCGCGCAACTCCGGCAGCAACCCCGCCGAGCCGCGCAGCCGCGCCGGGTCGAACTGCAGCACGATATCGCGGCCCTCGATCAACTCTCCCGGCTGCACCGCCGTCACCCAGTCATGCGGCAACCCGCCGCCGACGATCGTCAGATAGCCCGGTCCGAATTCGCCGATATGGTCGCCGACCAGCACCACGCCTGACGATTTCCTGAGCAAATGGATCTCGTATTCGGGGTGAAAATTCCAGACATTGCGCTCCCACGGATAGTCGTCCAGCCGCCACAGGAAGCTCTCGCTCGCCTCGGTGACGATATGCTCGAAGGCCGGCACCGTTCGCGGGATCGCTGCCGTGTTCTTTCTCCGCCTGAACGGCATCCATTCCTCCCGGCATCTCTCGCCGGCTCTGTGTGTCTTCGTAGATCCGTAGCAGCCCCCGGCAGGCAAGTGAACGGCAGCCGGTCCGGCCTCCCGCTGGATCAACGGTTGGCCGCTCCTCCTCCCTTGCCAATATGTCGCATTTCGTTCAAGAGACGACGCAAACGGCGCCATTTCGCGCTGTTGCGTGCGGCTTCCGGGATTGGTCCCGATGCGCCGCGATCTGAAAGAGCGGAAAATGTCTGCGATCGAAGCCGGCGCTTGCGCGCCGGAAAATCTTTGGCGTCAGGAAATCAGGGCGACGTTGGCGTTGGCTTGGCCGATGGTGCTCACCAATCTCGGCCAGACCGCCATGACCGCGACCGACGTCATGATGATGGGCCGGCTGGGGCCTGATACACTGGCCGCCGGCGCGCTCGGCTCCAACCTCTATTTCATGCCGCTGATCTTCGGTCTCGGCTTGATGCTGGCAACCTCGCCGATGATGGCGACCGAGCTCGGCCGTCGCCGCCATTCGGCGCGCGATCTGCGCCGCACCGTGCGCCAGGGCCTGTGGCTGGCGATCCTGATCTCGATCCCGATCTGGCTGTTCCTCTGGCATGGCGAGGAGGTGTTGCTGGCCATGGGGCAGAGGCCGGAGCTCGCGCATCAGGCAGGCATCTACCTGCACTGGCTGCAATGGGCGGTGCTGCCTTTCTATGGCTATATCGTGCTGCGTTCCTTCATCTCGGCGCTGGAGCGGCCGGGCTGGGCGTTGATCATCGTGTTCGTGGCGGTTGCCTGCAACGCCTTCTTCAACTGGGTCTTCATGTTCGGCAATCTCGGCGTTCGAGCGATGGGCATTGCCGGATCTGGTCTCGCCACCTCGCTATCGAGCACGCTGATGTTTGCCGGCTTGGCCGCCGTGGTAGCGCTTGAGAAAAAATTCCGCCGCTATCGCCTGTTCGGCCGCTTCTGGCGCTCCGACTGGCCGCGCTTCCGCGGCCTGCTGAGGCTCGGCCTGCCGATCGCCGGCATCCTTGCTTTCGAGGTGACGATCTTCAATGCGGCAGCGCTCCTGATGGGCCTGATCGACGCGGATTCGCTGGCAGCGCATGCGATTGCCATCCAGATCGCCTCAATTTCCTTCATGGTGCCGCTCGGCCTTAACCAGGCGGTGACCGTGCGGGTCGGCCTGGCGCATGGCGCAGGCAATCCGGAAGGCGTCTCGCGCGCCGGCTGGACCGCCTTTGTCATCGGCGTCTCCTTCATGGCGCTGATGGGGTTGGTGATGATCCTCTGGCCGCATCTTCTGATCAGCGCCTTCATCGATCTCGGCGATCCGGCCAATGCCAGGGTGATCGCGCTTGCGGTGTCATTCCTGGTGTTTGCGGCGCTGTTCCAGATCTTCGATGGCGCGCAGGCGGTGGCCGCCGGCATACTGCGCGGCCTGCACGACACCAAGGTGCCGATGATCTATGCCGCGATCGGCTATTGGGGCGTCGGCCTGCCGCTCGGCGTGCTGCTCGCCTTCCGTTTCGGCTTCAACGGCGTCGGCATCTGGATCGGCCTGTCGTCGGGTCTGGCCGTGGTGGCGGCGCTGCTTCTGGTGCGTTGGCTCAGGCGCAACCGCATCGCGCCGGCGCTGTCCTTCGGGCATTGAAGGGACAAGCGGCTGCTGGTTCGGCGGCCGTTGTGTCCCGACATTGTGGCTCATCAAACGGCGCCTTCAGAACTGCCGCGAAACGTCCGCTAAGCGCCGTTGAACGAACCCGCTAAGCGGGAGGGGCGCGTGGGGTGAGGTAGAGATCACGAGCCGGACGTCGCGCTCGCATTGAGGGTGGTTCGGTAGCGGCAGAGCATCACGGGCTTCTTCAACAAGGAGCCCGACCATGACCTATCCTGTTCTTGATGCACCAATCAGTCCGCTGCGCCAGCGACTGATCGACGACATGAACATGCGGCGTTTCTCCCGAGAGACGCAGCGCAACTATCTCCGCGACATCGGACGCCTGGCGACGTTCCTCGGCCGGTCGCCGGATGCAGCGACAGCCGACGACCTGCGCCGGTTCCAGATCGAGCAGCAGGATGACGGTGTTCCCGTGCCGACGATGAACAGCATCGTGTCGGCGCTACGCTTCTTCTTCATGCATACGGTCGATCGTCCCGATCTGGCGCGCAAGCTCGTTCGTCTCGGGCACCCGCGCAAGCTGCCGGTGGTGCTCAGCCGCGACGAGGTCGCCCGTCTGCTCAACGCCACCACCTGCCTCAAGCACCAGGCCGCAATGTCGGTCGCCTATGGCGCGGGCTTGCGCGTCGCCGAGGTCTCGGCGCTGAAGGTCGCCGACATCGACAGCGAGCGCATGCTGATCCGGGTCGAGCGCGGCAAGGGGCGGGCGGTATCGCAACGCCATGCTGTCACAAGACCTGCTCCTGCTGCTGCGGCAGTGGTGGAAGGTCGGACGCCAGCAGGGCGTGATGCATCGCGACGGCTGGCTGT
>SAQE01000094.1 GCA_004020545.1 Mesorhizobium sp.
CGATCGTGCCAATGTTCACATGCGGCTTGGTGCGCTCGAATTTACCTTTTGCCATGTGATGTCTCCATTCCTTGCCCGTGCGGGGCTCAAATTAAGGTCTCGTGCAACCCGCTCGAGTTACGCGTATTTCTTCTGGACTTCCTGGGCGACCGCGGTCGGAACCGGTTCGTAGTGGTCGAACTGCATCGTGTACTGGGCGCGGCCCTGCGACATCGAACGCAGATTGTCGACGTACTTGAACATGTTGGCCAAAGGCACCATGGCGTTGATGACGACCGCCACGCCACGCGCTTCCTGGCCCTGGATCTGGCCACGACGGCCGTTGAGGTCGCCGATGACGCCGCCGACATAGTCTTCCGGCGTCACGACCTCGACCTTCATGATCGGCTCCAGCAACTGCACGCCGAGGCGCGGAGCAGCTTCCTTGAAGCAGGCGCGGGAGGCGATTTCGAACGCCAGCACCGAGGAGTCGACGTCGTGGAAGGCGCCGTCGATCAGCGTCGCCTTGACGCCGATCATCGGGAAGCCGGCGAACGGACCGGAGCCCATGACGCTCTGGATGCCCTTCTCGACGCCCGGGATATATTCCTTCGGCACCGCGCCGCCGACGATCTTGGACTCGAATACGAACTCTTCGCTCTCGGTGTTCGGCTCGAACACGATCTTGACGCGCGCGAACTGGCCGGTACCGCCGGTCTGCTTCTTGTGCGTATAGTCCTGCTCATGGGTGCGCGTGATCGTCTCGCGATAGGCCACCTGCGGAGCGCCGACATTGGCTTCCACCTTGAACTCGCGGCGCATGCGGTCGACGATGATGTCGAGATGCAGCTCGCCCATGCCGGCGATGATGGTCTGGCCGCTTTCCTCGTCAGTCTTGACGCGGAAGGACGGATCCTCAGCCGCCAGGCGATGCAGCGCGAGGCCCATCTTTTCCTGGTCGTTCTTGGTCTTCGGCTCGATGGCGATCTGGATGACCGGATCGGGGAACTCCATGCGCTCGAGGATGACCGGGTGCAGCGGATCGCACAGCGTATCGCCGGTGGTCGTGTCCTTGAGGCCGGCCAGCGCCACAATGTCGCCGGCGTAGGCTTCCTCGATGTCGGCGCGCGAGTTCGCATGCATCTGCAGCATGCGGCCGATGCGCTCCTTCTTGCCCTTCACGGTGTTGTCGAGCGAGGTGCCCTTGGTGAGCTTGCCCGAATAGATGCGGGCGAAGGTCAGCGAGCCGACGAACGGGTCGTTCATGATCTTGAACGCCAGCATCGACAGCGGCTCGTTGTCGTCGGCATGACGCTCGATCTCGGCGTCGGTCTTGGCGTCGACGCCCTTGATGGCCGGCACGTCGATCGGCGACGGCAGGTATTCGACGACGGCGTCGAGCAGCGGCTGCACGCCCTTGTTCTTGAAGGCCGAACCGCAGAACATCGGGAAGAACTTGACCGCGATGGTGCCCTTGCGGATCAGCGCGCGGATCTCGTCGTTCGAGGGCATGTTGCCTTCGAGGTAGTTCTCAAGCGCCGTCTCGTCCATCTCGACGGCGGCTTCGATCATCTTCTCGCGGTACTGCGCGGCCTTCTCCTTGAGGTCGGCCGGGATCTCGACGACATCCCAGGCAGCGCCCAGCGTCTCGTCGCGCCAGACAAGCGCGTTCATCTCGACGAGGTCGACGACACCCTTGAACTCGGTCTCGGCGCCGATCGGCAGCTGCATGACGACAGCCTGCGCGCCGAGGCGCGAACCGATCATTTCCACCGAGCGGTAGAAGTCAGCGCCGATCTTGTCCATCTTGTTGCAGAAGATCATGCGCGGCACGTGGTACTTGTCGGCCTGGCGCCACACCGTCTCGGTCTGCGGCTCGACGCCGGCATTGGCATCGAGCAGCGCGATCGCGCCGTCAAGCACGCGCAGCGAACGCTCGACCTCGATGGTGAAGTCGACGTGTCCGGGAGTGTCGATGATGTTGAAGCGGCGCATCTTGCCGTCACGACCCTTCCAGAAGGTCGTGGTCGCGGCCGAGGTGATGGTGATGCCGCGTTCCTGCTCCTGCTCCATCCAGTCCATGGTGGCAGCGCCGTCATGAACTTCGCCGATCTTGTGCGACTTGCCCGTGTAGTACAGCACGCGCTCGGTCGTCGTCGTCTTGCCGGCGTCGATATGCGCCATGATACCGAAATTGCGGTAGTCTTCGATTTTGTATTCGCGGGCCATGGAAGGTGCCTCTCAGTCTCGTTCGCGCTTTACCAGCGGTAGTGCGCGAAGGCGCGGTTGGCTTCCGCCATCTTGTGGGTGTCTTCACGCTTCTTGACGGCCGTGCCGCGGTTGTTGGCCGCGTCCATCAGTTCGCCCGAGAGGCGGTCGATCATGGTGGTCTCGTTGCGGTTGCGCGCGGCGGCGATCAGCCAGCGGATCGCAAGCGCCTGACGGCGCTCGGGGCGTACGTCGACCGGAACCTGGTAGGTGGCGCCGCCGACGCGGCGCGAGCGCACTTCCACATGCGGCGCGACATTGTCGAGCGCCTGATGGAAGACGGTGACCGGCTCCTGCTTGGTCTTGGCCTGGACCTGATCCAGCGCGCCGTAAACGATGGTCTCGGCAACCGACTTCTTGCCGTCATACATGACGGCGTTCATAAACTTGGTGACGATCAGGTCGCCGAACTTGGGGTCCGGATTGATCTCACGCTTTTCTGCACTGTGACGACGGGACATGGCTTTTGTCTCTCAATCTCGTGGCACGGCGCAGTCAAAAAAAGCGCCGAAGCCGGAAACCCTTACTTCGGACGCTTCGCACCGTATTTCGAACGGCGCTGCTTGCGGTTCTTCACACCCTGCGTGTCGAGCACGCCGCGGATGATGTGGTAGCGGACGCCCGGCAGATCCTTGACGCGGCCGCCGCGGATCATGACCACCGAGTGCTCCTGAAGGTTATGGCCTTCGCCCGGGATGTAGCCGATCACTTCGAAACCATTGGTCAGGCGGATCTTGGCCACCTTGCGCAGCGCGGAGTTCGGCTTCTTCGGCGTCGTGGTATAGACGCGCGTGCAGACGCCCCGCTTCTGCGGGTTCTGCTGCATGGCCGGGACCTTGTTGCGCTTCACCGGCGCCAGGCGCGGCTTGCGGATCAGCTGGTTGACGGTAGGCATTAAACCCTCTTGTCTCTCAATTCCGTGGCTTGCCCTGTCAGGGCCGCTCAAAGCGTCATTTCCATACGCGAATTCGGGCAAAACACCGCGCCTCGCGGTCCTGCCCGAACAAAATTGCAGAGGAAGCGGAAGCCGCTTCATGCGCGCCGGAGATGTCTTTTCGCTCGTAAAACGAACCCTGTTTGAGGCAAACTCCAAAGCGTGTCGCTTCGGACAGGCAAGTCTCACATCGGTTCTGACGTGGCGGCTTCTACTCGCAAGCCTGATGTCCGTCAACCCCGAAGCGGCAAATATTGCGCCCATTCCGAGGCTTGGCAGCCATGCGGAAAACGCATGTAATTTTCTTGCGTCTTTTTTCAAGAGCGGGGAAGAAAGTGACCGGCTTTCGGCTGTCTTCTCAGCCGGCTTCGTGCCAAAAGGCGGCATGAATGGCAAAAGTCCCCCCGTCCGGAGGAATCAGCCCGTGAACGACAACGAAGAACGCCCGGTCACCATCATCACCGGACGGGTCTGGAAGAAGAAGGGCGGCAAGCCGGAGGGCGTGCATGTGATGCTGGTCGCGCCGGACGACGATTCGGCTGTGCGCCGCGCGCTCGAATCGCTCGCTGCCGAAGGATTCGCGGAGGCCGAGCTCGACCAGATCGGCGACATGGAAGGCGCGCCGGACGAGGAGCCGCATCTGTCGGCCTACCAGGGAGCGCTGGAAGGTGAAGTGTCGATCGTCACCTTCGACGAGCCTAGCTGAGCAGCGACCACGACAACGTAGCCTCCCGACTTGCCGGGCCTTCCGCTCTGCCTAGAATATCCACCAAATCCTCCGGAGTTCCCATGACCAGCAATCCCATCAGGCTCGGTATCGTCGGCGTGGGAAAGATCGTCCGCGACCAGCACCTGCCGGCCCTGGCGAGGGACGCCGACTACCGGCTTGCGGCTGCGGCGAGCCGCCACGGCAAGGTCGATGGCATCCCGAACTATCCGACGATCGAGGCGATGCTAGACGCCGAGCCCGGCCTGGACGCCGTCTCGCTCTGCATGCCGCCGCAATTCCGCTACGACGCGGCGCGTACCGCGCTCGAGGCGAAGAAGCACGTCTTCATGGAGAAACCGCCGGGCGCCACTGTCAGCGAGGTCGAAGACCTGAAGATGATTGCCGCGAAGAAGGGCGTCTCGCTGTTCGCCAGCTGGCATTCGCGCTACGCGCCGGCGGTCGAGGCAGCGCGCGCTTTCCTCGCCTCGGCCACGATCAGCTCGGCCGCCATCAACTGGAAGGAAGATGTGCGCCGCTGGCACCCGAACCAAGAATGGATCTGGGCGCCGGGCGGCTTCGGCGTGTTCGATCCCGGCATCAACGCGCTGTCGATCGCAACCCACATCCTGCCGCCGATGTTCATCACGTCGGCCGTGCTCGACTTCCCCGAGAATCGCGCTTCGCCGGTGGCGGCGCATGTCACCTTCCGCACCTCGAACGGGCTGCCGGTGACTATGGAACTCGACTGGCTGCAGACCGGCCCGCAGAGCTGGGACATCCTGGCGGAGACCGATCGGGGCAAGATGGTGCTTTCGGGCGGCGGCGCAAAGCTCGCCATTGACGGCAAGATCATCCATGACGAGCCGGAAGCCGAATATCCGATGCTCTACAAGCGTTTTGCCGAGATCGTTCGCGCCGGCGTCTCCGACGTCGACCTGGCGCCGCTCCAGCATGTCGCCGACGCCTTCATGCTCGGCAAGCGCAACGTGGTCGAGCCGTTCTTCGATTGAGTTGACGGGCATCGACCGAGTTGACCGAACTGGCGCGGGCCCGCGTCAGTCCACGATCGCAATCGCAAAGCCGTCATAGCCCTTGGCGCCGACGGTCTGGATGACGGTGCCGTCCAGCCGCTTCTCGCCGCCGATGAAGGAGAACGCCGCGCGGGCGCCTTCGACATTGGCATCGCCGCTGTCCTTTTTCACGACGGCGCCGTCGCGGATGACATTGTCGCAGACGATGACCGTTCCGGAGCGCGACAGCCGCATGGCCCAGCTCAGATAATCCGGGTTGTTCGGCTTGTCGGCATCGATGAAGATCAGGTCGAACGGACCGGCATTTTCGCGCTCCAGCGCGGCCAGCGACTGAAGCGCCGGTCCGAGCCGCAGATCCACTCTGTCGGAAACCCCTGCCCGCTCGAAATTCGAGCGCGCGACCTTGGCGTGGTGGGGATCGAGCTCCAGCGTCACGACCTTGCCGTCGGCGGGCAGGCCCCTTGCCATCCAGATGGTCGAGTAGCCACCAAGCGTGCCGATCTCGAGCACCTTTTTCGCGCCCCGAATGCGTACCAGGAGCGACAGCAACTTGCCCTGCGCAGCCGAGACGTCGATCGCCGGCAAGCCTTGGTCGCGATTGGCCGTCAGGACTGCGTCCAGCACGGGGTCCGCTTCGAAAAGAGAGGAAACGATGTAGTGGTCGACAGCCGTCCAGGTCTTGCTGCTCATAAGCTCTTCCTCGTTCGTGAAGCTCAAATGCAAAAAGGGGCCACGCGGGCCCCTTTTTCTTTCTCTTATTCCATCCGCACTTACTGTGCGGCGTTGACCATGTTGGTCAGCATCGGCTCGGCGACCTCGACGCCGGACGCCTTGCGGCGCTCGTCGATGATGAGCTCGTCGCGCGAGGTGGCGATGCGCCGGATCTGGCTCATCGTGCCGCCGGTACCGGCCGGGATCAGACGGCCGACGATGACGTTCTCCTTCAGGCCTTGCAGCATGTCGGTCTTGCCGGCAACCGCGGCTTCCGTCAGCACCCTGGTCGTCTCCTGGAAGGAGGCGGCCGAGATGAAGGACGGCGTCTGCAGCGAGGCCTTGGTGATGCCGAGCAGCACCGGCTGGCCTTCGGCCGGCTTTTTGCCGTCCTCGATCAGCCGCTCGTTGACCTCTTCCAGCTCAATCACGTCGACATGGTCGCCCGGAATGTAGGTCGAGTCGCCCTGCGTGGTGATCTCGACCTTCTGCAGCATCTGGCGAACGATCACCTCGATGTGCTTGTCGTTGATCGACACGCCCTGCAGGCGGTAGACCTCCTGGATCTCGTTGACGAGGTAGGACGCAAGCGCCTCCACGCCCTTGATCGCCAGGATGTCGTGCGGCGCCGGGTTGCCGTCGAGGATGTAGTCGCCCTTCTCGATGACGTCGCCGTCCTGGAGATGGAACGGCTTGCCCTTCGGGATCAGGTACTCGACCGGCTCCAGCGTCGAGTCGTGCGGCTCGATGATGATGCGGCGCTTGTTCTTGTAGTCGCGGCCGAAGCGGATCGTGCCATCGATCTCGGCGATGATGGCGTGATCCTTCGGACGGCGAGCCTCGAACAGTTCGGCAACGCGCGGCAGACCACCAGTGATGTCCTTGGTCTTGGCGCTTTCCATCGGGATACGCGCCAGGACGTCGCCCGGACGGACATGCGCGCCAGGCTCGACCGAGAGGATTGCCTCGACCGAGAGCAGGAAGCGTGCATCGCCGCCCTTCGACAGCTTGCCCACCTTGCCCTTGGCGTCCTGAACGACGATCGCCGGCTTCAGGTCGCTGCCGCGCGGCGTCGAGCGCCAGTCGATGACCTCACGCTTGGTGATGCCGGTCGACTCGTCGGCCGTTTCCTGAACGGAGATGCCGTCGACCAGATCCTCGAACGCCACCTTGCCCTCGATTTCGGTGAGGATCGGGCGGGTGTAAGGATCCCACTCGGCGATGCGCTGGCCGCGCTTCACCTTGTCGCCGTCGTCCACGAAGATGCGCGAGCCATAGGCGACGCGGTGCGTGGCACGCTCCTTGCCGGTCTCGTCGAGGATCAGGACCGCCATGTTACGGCCCATGACCATCTGCTGGCCGTCGGAGTTGCGCACCACGTTGCGGTTGCGGATCTCGACCTTGCCCTCATAGGAGGCTTCGAGGAACGAAGAGTCCACCACCTGCGCGGTGCCGCCCATGTGGAAGGTGCGCATGGTGAGCTGGGTGCCCGGCTCGCCGATCGACTGCGCCGCGATGACGCCGACGGCCTCGCCCTGGTTGACGGGCGTGCCGCGAGCAAGATCGCGACCATAGCAGACGGCGCAGACGCCGGTCCTGACCTCGCAGGTCAGCGCCGAACGGATGCGCACCGACTGCACGCCGGCCTTCTCGATCTGCTCCACGTCGCGCTCGTCCATCAGCTTGCCGGCCTTGACCAGCAAGTCGCCGGAGACCGGATGGTTGATGTCGTCGAGCGCCGTGCGGCCCAGCACGCGCTGGCCGACCGAAGCGACGATCTGACCGGCATCGACGATCGGCTGCATGGTGAGGCCCTTGTCGGTGCCGCAATCCAGCGAATTGACGATGCAGTCCTGCGCCACGTCGACCAGACGACGGGTCAGGTAACCCGAGTTCGCCGTCTTGAGCGCGGTGTCGGCCAGACCCTTGCGGGCGCCGTGGGTCGAGTTGAAGTACTCGAGCACGGTCAGGCCTTCCTTGAAGTTCGAGATGATCGGCGTCTCGATGATCTCGCCCGAAGGCTTGGCCATCAGGCCGCGCATGCCGGCGAGCTGGCGCATCTGGGTGGGCGAACCGCGCGCACCTGAATGCGACATCATGTAGATCGAGTTCATCGGCTTCTGACGGCCGTTGTCCTCGAACTCGACGGCCTTGATGCGGGCCATCATCTCGTCGGCGACCTTTTCCGAGCACTTGGCCCAGGCGTCGACCACCTTGTTGTACTTCTCGCCCTGGGTGATCAGGCCGTCATTATACTGCTGCTCGTACTCCTTGGCCAAAGCCTCGGTGTCGGAGACCAGCTTCAGCTTGGTGTCCGGGATCACCATGTCGTCCTTGCCGAACGAAATGCCGGCGCGGCAGGCATGCGCGAAGCCGAGGGCCATGATGCGGTCGCAGAAGATGACCGTCTCCTTCTGGCCGCAGTGGCGGTAGACGGTGTCGATCATCTTGGAGATGTTCTTCTTGGTCATCTCCTGGTTGGCGGTCTCGTAGGGCACGTTGACGTTCTTCGGCAGAAGCTCGCCGATGATCATGCGGCCAGGTGTGGTGTCGTAGATCTTCGACACGACCTTGCCTTCGGCGTCGACCGTGCGGAAGCGGCCCTTGATCTTGGCGTGCAGCGTCACGGCCTTGGTCTCCAGCGCATGCTGGAGCTCGCCCATGTCGGCGAACACCATGCCTTCGCCCGGCTCGTTCTGGTTGACGATCGACAGATAGTAGAGACCGAGAACCATGTCCTGCGACGGCACGATGATCGGCGCGCCGGAGGCCGGGTGCAGGATGTTGTTGGTCGACATCATCAGCACGCGGGCTTCGAGCTGCGCTTCCAGCGACAGCGGCACGTGGACCGCCATCTGGTCGCCGTCGAAGTCGGCGTTGAAGGCCGTGCAGACCAGCGGATGCAGCTGGATCGCCTTGCCTTCGATCAGAATCGGCTCGAACGCCTGGATACCGAGGCGGTGCAGCGTCGGTGCACGGTTGAGCAGCACCGGATGCTCGCGGATGACCTCGTCGAGGATATCCCAGACCTCCGGACGCTCCTTCTCGACCAGCTTCTTCGCCTGCTTGACGGTCGAGGAGAAACCCTTGGCGTCGAGGCGGGCGTAGATGAAGGGCTTGAACAGCTCGAGCGCCATCTTCTTCGGCAGGCCGCACTGGTGCAGCTTGAGCTCCGGACCGGTCACGATGACCGAGCGGCCGGAATAGTCGACGCGCTTGCCGAGCAGGTTCTGGCGGAACCGGCCCTGCTTGCCCTTCAGCATGTCGGACAGCGACTTCAGCGGACGCTTGTTGGCGCCGGTGATGACGCGGCCGCGGCGGCCGTTGTCGAAGAGCGCGTCGACGGCCTCCTGCAGCATGCGCTTTTCATTTCGCACGATGATGCCGGGCGCGCGCAGCTCGATCAGCCGCTTCAGGCGGTTGTTGCGGTTGATGACGCGGCGATAGAGGTCGTTGAGGTCGGACGTGGCGAAACGGCCGCCGTCCAGGGGAACCAGCGGACGCAGGTCCGGCGGGATCACCGGAACCACCTTCATGATCATCCATTCCGGACGGTTGCCGGATTCCATGAAGTTTTCGACGACCTTGAGCCGCTTCAAAAGCTTCTTCTGCTTGAGCTCGGACGTGGTGGAAGCCAGCTCCGAGCGCAGGTCGCCGGCGATCTTCTCCAGGTCCATGCCGGCGAGCAGGTCATGGATGGCCTCGGCGCCGATCATGGCGGTGAAGGAATCCTCGCCATACTCGTCGACGGCCAGCATGTACTCTTCCTCGCTGAGCAGCTGATGCTCCTTCAGCGCGGTGAGGCCCGGCTCGGTGACGATGTAGTTCTCGAAGTAAAGCACACGCTCGATGTCCTTCAGGGTCATGTCGAGCAGCGTGCCGATGCGCGAGGGCAGCGACTTCAGGAACCAGATATGGGCGACGGGCGCGGCGAGCTCGATATGGCCCATGCGCTCGCGGCGGACGCGCGACAGCGTGACTTCGACGCCGCACTTCTCGCAGATGACGCCCTTGTACTTCATGCGCTTGTACTTGCCGCACAGGCACTCGTAGTCCTTGATGGGCCCAAAAATACGCGCGCAGAACAGACCGTCACGCTCCGGCTTGAAGGTGCGGTAGTTGATGGTCTCCGGCTTTTTGATCTCGCCGAACGACCAGGACAGAATCTTCTCAGGGCTGGCAAGCGAGATCCGGATGGAATCGAACACCTGCGCAGGCGCCTGGGGGTTGAAGAGATTCATGACCTCTTGGTTCATGCCGTTCTCCTTTTCGGGGTCCTCGAAAACCCCTTGCATCATTCGCGAGCCGAATGCCCGCAGACTGGTCGGCCCGACCGGCCGAAGAATACTTCTTGGTTGAGCATGATCTTGTCCGAAAACCGGTGGCCGCTTTTCGGGGTCATGCTCGGCGCGCCGCATCTTGGGTAGCGGCGCGCCATTGCCTTACTCGGCCGCGCCCTATTCGGCTGCGTCCGGCAACCGCACGGGTGCGTCGTCGAGCTTGGTGTTCTCCAGTTCGACATTGAGGCCCAGCGAGCGCATTTCCTTGACGAGAACGTTGAAGCTCTCGGGGATGCCCGCCTCGAACGTGTCGTCGCCACGCACGATCGCCTCGTAGACCTTGGTACGGCCGGCGACGTCGTCCGACTTCACCGTCAGCATTTCCTGCAGCGTGTAGGCGGCGCCATAGGCTTCCAGCGCCCAGACCTCCATTTCGCCGAAACGCTGGCCGCCGAACTGCGCCTTGCCGCCCAGCGGCTGCTGGGTGACGAGCGAGTACGGACCGATCGAGCGCGCGTGGATCTTGTCGTCCACCAGGTGGTGAAGCTTGAGCATATAGATGTAGCCCATCGTCACCTTGCGATCGAACGGCTCGCCGGTGCGGCCGTCATAGAGCTGCGACTGACCGCTGGTGTGCAGGCCCGCCTGCTCCAGCATGGTGTTGATGTCGGCCTCATGCGCGCCGTCGAACACCGGGGTCGCGATGGAGACGCCTCGGCGCATCTGCTCGCTGAGGCGAATGATGCTCTCGTCGTCATACTCGCGGATCGGCTCGTTGCGGTCGTTGGAAGGCATGAAGCTTTCCAGCGTCTTGCGCAGCGGCTTGATGTCGCCGCCCGCCTTGTAGGCGTCGATCAGCTCGCCGATCTTCCTGCCCATGCCGGCGCAGGCCCAGCCCAGATGCGTCTCCAGGATCTGGCCGACATTCATGCGGCTCGGCACGCCCAGCGGGTTGAGCACGATATCGGCATGCGTGCCGTCCTCGAGGAAAGGCATGTCCTCGACCGGAACGATGCGCGACACGACACCCTTGTTGCCGTGACGGCCGGCCATCTTGTCGCCCGGCTGCATCTTGCGCTTCACCGCCACGAAGACCTTGACCATCTTCATGACGCCCGGAGGCATTTCGTCGCCGCGCTGCACCTTCTCGACCTTGTCCATGAAGCGCTGCTCGAGCGCCTTCTTGGAGTCGTCGTACTGGCCGCGCAGGGCTTCCAGCTCGCTCTGGAGCTTCTCGTTCTCCACGGCGAACTGCCACCACTGCGAGCGCGGATACTCGTCGAGCGTGTCCTTCGACAGCTTCGAGCCCTTCTTGAAGCCCTTCGGTCCGGCGATCGCATCCTTGCCGACCAGCATGTCGGAAAGGCGCGAATAGACGTTGCGGTCGAGAATCGCCTGCTCGTCGTCGCGGTCCTTGGCCAGGCGCTCGATCTCCTCGCGCTCGATCGCCATGGCGCGCTCGTCCTTCTCCACGCCGTGGCGGTTGAAGACGCGCACTTCGACGACCGTGCCGAAGGTGCCCGGAGGCATGCGCATGGAGGTGTCGCGAACGTCCGAGGCCTTCTCGCCGAAGATGGCGCGCAGCAGCTTTTCTTCCGGCGTCATCGGGCTTTCGCCCTTAGGCGTGATCTTGCCGACCAGGATGTCGCCCGGCTGCACTTCCGCGCCGATATAGACGATGCCGGCCTCGTCGAGGTTCTTCAGCGCTTCTTCCGAGACGTTCGGAATGTCGCGCGTGATTTCCTCCGGTCCGAGCTTGGTGTCGCGGGCCATGACCTCGAACTCCTCGATGTGGATCGAGGTGAAGACGTCGTCGGCCACGATACGCTCGGAGAGCAGGATCGAGTCCTCGTAGTTGTAGCCGTTCCACGGCATGAACGCGACCAGCACGTTGCGGCCGAGCGCCAGATCGCCGAGCTCGGTCGACGGGCCGTCGGCGATGATGTCACCCTTGTTGACCCGGTCGCCCATGCGCACCAGCGGACGCTGGTTGATGCAGGTGTTCTGGTTCGAACGCTGGAACTTCATCAACCGGTAGATGTCGACGCCGGACTTGCCGGGATCGAGATCTTCCGTGGCGCGGATGACGATACGCGTCGCGTCCACCTGGTCGACGATGCCGCCGCGGCGGGCGCCGATGGCGGCGCCGGAGTCACGGGCGACGACCGGCTCCATGCCGGTGCCGACGAACGGCGCCTCGGCGCGCACCAGCGGCACGGCCTGACGCTGCATGTTCGAGCCCATCAGCGCGCGGTTGGCGTCGTCGTTCTCGAGGAACGGGATAAGCGCCGCAGCGACCGACACCATCTGCTTCGGCGACACGTCCATCAGGTCGACGTTCTCGCGCGGCGCCATCATCACCTCGCCGGCGTTACGGCAGATGACGAATTCGTCGACGAAACCGCCATTCTTGTCCAGCTCGGCGTTGGCCTGCGCGACGTGGTGCTTGGCCTCTTCCATCGCCGACAGATAGACGACTTCGTTGGTCAGCTTGCCGTTGACGATCTTGCGGTACGGGCTCTCGATGAAGCCGTACTTGTTGACGCGCGCGAAGGTGGCGAGCGAGTTGATCAGACCGATATTCGGGCCTTCCGGCGTTTCGATCGGGCAGATGCGGCCGTAATGCGTCGGGTGCACGTCGCGCACCTCGAAGCCGGCACGCTCGCGGGTCAGACCGCCCGGTCCGAGCGCCGAGAGGCGGCGCTTGTGGGTGATTTCCGACAGCGGGTTGGTCTGGTCCATGAACTGCGAGAGCTGCGAGGAGCCGAAGAACTCGCGCACGGCGGCGGCCGCCGGCTTGGCGTTGATCAGGTCCTGCGGCATGACCGTGTCGATCTCGATCGAGGACATGCGTTCCTTGATCGCTCGCTCCATGCGCAGCAGGCCGACGCGGTACTGGTTCTCCATCAGTTCGCCGACCGAGCGCACGCGGCGGTTGCCGAGATTGTCGATGTCGTCGATCTCGCCCTTGCCGTCGCGCAGTTCCACCAGCGTCTTGACCACGGCCAGGATGTCTTCCTTGCGCAGCACACGCACAGTGTCCTCGGCCTTGAGCTCGAGGCGCATGTTCATCTTGACGCGGCCGACGGCCGACAGGTCATAGCGCTCGCTGTCGAAGAACAGCGAATTGAACATGGCTTCGGCGGTCTCGAGCGTCGGCGGCTCGCCCGGGCGCATGACGCGGTAGATGTCGAACAACGCGTCCTGGCGGCTCTCGTTCTTGTCGACGGCCAAAGTGTTGCGGATATAGGCGCCGACATTGACGTGGTCGATATCGAGGATCTGGATTTCGTCCTCGCCGGTGCCGAGCAGGACCTTGAGCGTCTTGTCGTCGATCTCGTCGCCCGCCTCGAGGAAGATCTCGCCGGTGGCGTAGTTGACGATGTCCTCGGCCAGATAGTTGCCGAGCAGGTCCTCGTCGGTCGCCTTGATCGCCTTGAGCCCCTTTTCGCCGAGCTGGCGGGCCTGGCGGGCGGTGATCTTCTTGCCGGCCTCGACGACGATCTCGCCCGTGTCGGCGTCGACCAGGTCGCCGACGGCCTTCAGGCCGCGGAAACGCTCGACGTTGAACGGGATACGCCAGTGGTCGCCGGCGCGCTTGTAGATGATCTTGTTGTAGAAGGTCGACAGGATCTCCTCGCCGTCCATGCCGAGCGCCATCAACAGCGACGTCACCGGAATCTTGCGGCGGCGGTCGATACGGGCGTGCACGACATCCTTGGAATCGAACTCGATGTCGAGCCACGAGCCGCGATAGGGGATGACGCGGGCGGCGAACAGAAGCTTGCCCGACGAGTGCGACTTGCCCTTGTCATGGTCGAAGAAGACGCCCGGCGAGCGGTGCATCTGCGAGACGATGACGCGCTCGGTGCCGTTGACGATGAAGGTGCCGTTCGACGTCATGAGCGGCATGTCGCCCATGTAGACGTCCTGCTCCTTGATGTCCTTGATCGACTTCGCGCCGGTATCCTCGTCGATATCGAACACGATGAGACGCAGCGTCACCTTGAGCGGCGCGGCATAGGTCAGGTCGCGCTGACGGCATTCGTCAACGTCGAATTTCGGTCCTTCGAACTCATACTTCACGAATTCCAGCATCGAGGAGCCGGAAAAATCGGAGATCGGGAAGACCGACTTGAAAACGGCCTGCAGTCCCTCGTCAGGACGCCCGCCCTTGGGCTCGTCCACCATCAGGAACTGGTCATAGGATGCCTTCTGAACCTCGATCAGGTTCGGCATCTCCGCAACTTCCGGGATCTTTCCGAAGAACTTGCGTACGCGTCTGCGGCCATTGAAAGTCTGGGTCTGGGCCATCGTCGCTCCTTAGCTCAAAACTCGGGACGAACCTCGCCGCGGTTCGCCTTGCACCAACGGGCCACCTCGCCGGCTGCCCTTGTCTGTTTTCCGGCTGCCCTTCCAATCGCTTGGCGGCTGCCGGCTAAAACGGGAGAAAACCCGTTTCCTGAAGGCCGCTTCCGGCCCTCAGGAAAGAGGTTTTCAAACGTCTCGCGCTACGCATGCCTCCCTTCGTCAAGGGAGGGGGCGGACGGCGCGAGACCGTCCGCCCTCGCCTATTACTTCAGCTCGACCTTGGCGCCAGCTGCTTCCAGCTGAGCCTTGAACTTGTCGGCATCGGCCTTGGAAACGCCTTCCTTGACCGGCTTCGGAGCCGCCTCGACCAGGTCCTTGGCTTCCTTGAGGCCAAGGCCGGTGATGGCGCGGACTTCCTTGATGACGTTGATCTTCTGGGCGCCGGCGTCGGCGAGAACGACGTCGAATTCCGTCTTCTCTTCAGCCGGAGCAGCAGCGGCGGCAGCGCCACCGGCAGCAGCGGCAACCGCCACCGGAGCGGCGGCCGAAACGCCCCACTTCTCTTCCAGGAGCTTCGACAGCTCGGCCGCCTCGAGGACGGTCAGCTTCGAAAGGTCGTCTACGATCTTTGCCAGATCAGCCATTTTTGTATTCCTTTACTAGGTTCGAACGTGTGTTGTTGACAGCGAGGAACGGCCTCATGCCGCCTCGTCCTTCCGGGCGTAAGCGCCGATGACGCGCGCGACCGAAGCCGCGGGCGCATTGACGATCTGGGCGATCCGGGTTGCCGGCGTGGCGATCATGCCAACCAGCCTGGCGCGCAGCTCGTCGAGCGACGGCATCGTGGCGAGTGCCTTGACACCGTCGGCGTTGAGCGCGGTCGAGCCCATTGCGCCGCCGAGAATGATCAGCTTGTCATTCCCCTTGGCGAAATCGGACGCGACCTTCGGCGCCGCAACCGGATCCTCCGAATAAGCGACCAGCGTCTGTCCCTTGAACAGATCGACGATCGATGCGGAGTCCGTGCCCTGAAGAGCGATCTTGGCGAGACGGTTCTTCGCGACTTTGACGGTGCCACCGGCGGCGCGCATCTTCGACCGGAGGTCGTTCATTTGCGCCACGGTGATACCGGCGTAGTGGGCCACGACGACTGAACCCGCGTTCGAGAACGCTTCGTTCAGGCCCGTGACGAGTTCGCGTTTTTCCGCTCTGTCCACTGCCTATCTCCAGTTGACCCCTGCCTCATTCACGAGGTCAGGCGTCGGGTTGCCTTTTGCCGGCCGGGCTATCCAAAAACGGATCTCCCGAACGGCGCTCGAGGATCCTGCCCCCTTTCGCCACACCTACGGCCAAGCCGGCGATGCGCTGACAAAAGGCAAACACGGTTCGAACCTTTCATTGGAGCCTTCGCTCCTTTGTCGGGTCTTCACCCGTCTCATGCAGGCCCAGATGGAATTAAGGCTTTGAGCCGCCTGCAATCTCGGACAGGATATCCGGAAACCTTTCGGCTTCCGGGGTACCGGGCCGCCGACGGATCGGCGGTCCGGAATTCTTGCGCGACCGGCCTGACGCCGGTCAGGCGACACTTACGACGCGGCGAGCGTCGCGATGTCGAGCTTGAGGCCGGGGCCCATCGTCGAGGTGACCGACACCTTCTTGACGTAGTTGCCCTTTGCGCCAGCGGGCTTGGCCTTGTTCACCGCATCGGCGAAGGCCCGCACATTCTCTTCCAGCGCCTTGACGTCGAACGATACCTTGCCGACGCCGGCCTGGACGATGCCGGCCTTCTCGACGCGGAACTCGACGGCGCCGCCCTTCGAAGCCTTGACGGCAGCCGCGACATCGGGGGTCACGGTGCCGACCTTCGGGTTCGGCATCATGCCGCGCGGGCCGAGCACCTTACCCAGGCGGCCGACCAGCGGCATCATGTCCGGGGTGGCGATGCAGCGATCGAAGTCGATCGTGCCCTTCTGGACGATGTCGACCAGGTCCTCGGCGCCAACGATATCGGCGCCGGCGGCCTTGGCTTCCTCGGCCTTGTCGCCGCGCGCGAACACGGCAACGCGCACCGAGCGGCCGGTGCCGTTCGGCAGGTTGACCACGCCGCGGACCATCTGGTCGGCATGGCGCGGATCGACGCCGAGGTTCATGGCGATCTCGATGGTCTCGTCGAACTTCACCGAAGACCGGTCCTTCAACAGCTGCAGCGCTTCAGCGAGCGCATAGGCCTTGTTCGGATCGATGCCTTCGCGGGTCTTGGATACACGCTTTGCAATCTTTGCCATGATCTCAGCCCACCACTTCCAGGCCCATCGAGCGGGCGGAGCCCTCGACCATGCGCATGGCCGCCTCGACATCGTTTGCGTTCAGGTCCTTCATTTTCTGCTCGGCGATCTGGCGAACCTTGTCGCGAGAAATCGTGCCGGCCTTGACCTTGCCCGGCTCCTTGGAGCCCGACTTGAGGTTGGCGGCCTTCTTCAGGAAGTAGCTCACCGGCGGCGTCTTCATGACGAAAGTGAACGACTTGTCCTGGTAGTAGGTGATGACGACCGGGATCGGCGAGCCCTTCTCCAGCTCCTGGGTCTGCGCGTTGAACGCCTTGCAGAACTCCATGATGTTGATGCCGCGCTGACCAAGCGCCGGGCCGATCGGGGGCGACGGCGTGGCCGAGCCCGCGGCAACCTGGAGCTTGAGCTGGCCTGCAACTTTCTTAGCCATCTCTATTCCTGCCTTTTCTCGTGCCGGCCCCACTATCCTGGGAACGCCGGCGGTTGCAGTCTGGTGGTGCGGTTCCAGCGGCCGGCTAAGCCGCTATCGCCTCCCACCCGTTCATGGCAGCGCGACATTCGCGCCGCCGACCCTCTTGCCTGTCGGCAAAAGGGATTTTCGGATCAGCCCTTTTCGACCTGTCCGAATTCCAGATCGACGGGCACCGCGCGCCCGAAGATCGACACTTCCACCTTGAGGCGGGCCCGCTCCTCGTCCACTTCCTGGACGAAGCCGTTAAAGGACGCGAACGGACCGTCCGACACGCGGATCGCCTCGCCGATCTCGAAGGTGACCGACGGCTTCGGCCGCTCGACGCCTTCCTGAACCTGGTTCAGGATGCGCTGCGCCTCGGTCTCGGTGATCGGCACGGGCTTGGAGTCGCCAAGGAAGCCGGTGACCTTCGGCGTGTTCTTGACCAGCGAGAAGACAGCATCCGTCAGGTTGGCCTTCAGAAGCACATAGCCCGGGAAGAACTTGCGCTCGGCGTCAACCTTGCGGCCGCGGCGGATCTCGACGACCTTCTCGGTCGGCACCACGATCTGCTCGATGTCGCCGGACAGGCCCTTCTGCTTGGCCTTGTTCTCGATGTCCTCGGCGACCTTCTTCTCGAAGTTCGAATAAGCGTGGACGATGTACCAGCGCGCAGTCATTTCACGACTCTCCGTAATCGCCGAATTAATGCCCGAGGCCCAGGACCCACTCGATCGCATAGCCCATGGCTATGTCGGCGGCGAAGAAGAAGATCATGGCGATAACCGCGAACACCAGGACCATCACCGTCGAGATCATGGTCTCGCGGCGCGAGGGCCATGTCACCTTGGCCGTCTCCGCGCGCACCTGCTGGAGAAAGGTGAAAGGATTAGTGGTTTTCGAAGCCATCTGCCGCTCTGTCTTCAAGACCCGTTGGCCGGGTCTCCTGGATGATCCCGCTGGCCGGGACGTGCCGCCTGGGTTACGTGCCGGCGCCGAATCAGTGCCACCATTTCGCCCACGCAAATCAGACGCGTAAAGCCGGCTTCCCAGCTCCACGCGTCGCGTGTCTGTTCAGTCTACATAAAACCGATTCTTGATCCACGCAAGTGGCAAGTGTTCCGCTTTATGTTCGAGCGCCGCCTCGGAACCATCCAGTCGTTCCGTCCCGGCTATGCGGGGCTTATGCCCCAATTTCCCCAATATGGCAAGCCACCCACCGGTTTTCAACGGCGGAACGCCCTGATCTTCGATTCGCCATTTGAGGAATGGCACGGGCAGCAGGGCTCGAACCTACGACCTGCGGTTTTGGAGACCGCCGCTCTACCAACTGAGCTATGCCCGTACACGGGCGCTGCTATTTCACAAAGCCGATGAGAACTCAAGTGCCCTTTTGTGGCGCGTCGACCGGAAGGGGCGGTCGCAGCCATCCGAGCCACAAAGCCCAGGTGCAAATCACGAGTTCAAGCGCAAAAGTCCAGTGCAGAATGAAGCTCAGGACCCAGTTCCCATACCTGGCCGGTACAGTCACGAATTCGAAGGCGTGGCGATCAAATGGCGCCAGCCACATGATCGGCGATGCCACCGTGTCGAGCACCATATGCAGCATGGCTCCGGCAAAGAATACGCCGATCAACGTCAGCGTCGAGCCAAACAACCGGCCGAGAGAAAGGCTCAATACCCCGGCGGCCACCCAAAACAGCGGCCAATGGCTGATGTAGGCGTGGTGGTGTGTGCGTCCGCCGTCGACGAGATGAAAATACAGCATGTCGATGTCGGGAAGGACGCTGCCGGCCATCGCCGCAGTCACCACGCCCGACACCATTTGACACCAGCGTGCCTGCGCAAATCTGCCTAGAATGTAGCCGGACGGGAGATGGGCAATCAGCATGGCGATCGTCAACGGTTGCAGACATAACGATCGTCTCAAATCTTTGTGGCGCTACTGCCGCGGAAAATTGCAGAAATGCAGCATCCTTCCCCCGTGCCGCTGCTCCGCACTGTCTCGGCTACGATTTCCCGACCGGCGGCTTGTAAGGCCCGCCCGGCACGCCCCAGCCCCAGGCGGGCATCGGCTCGGTCTCCGGATCGCAGGTCTCGCCAAGATTGGAATTCATCTTGACCAGCCGCGATCCCCATTCGACATAGCCCGTGAAGGCGGAACGGAATTCGGGGTCGTCGGGCAGACCGACCTCGTCCGCCGCATCGGCCAGGAGATTGATCCAGCGCCGCCGCTGTTCTTCCGTCAGGTGCTTGCCGAGATGATGCATGACCATCTCGCGGTGGCCGCCATGCCTTTCGCTGTATGTCTTCGGTCCGCCAAAAACCTCGCCGATGAAGGCCGCGACATGGGCCGGATGATCCGGCGACATGTGCTTGAACACCGGGCCGACGACCGGGTCGCGCCCGACCTTGTCGCAGAAGGTCCGCGTCAGCCGGTTGAGCGCCTCCGCACCGCCGGCCCATTCGAACAAAGTCGGGACATCCTCGCGCATTGCCGATCCTCGTTCTGGAAGGGTCCCGACGATAGCGGCAAGGCCGGCCATGGCTCAACCTGCCTCAATGGCCAGTTGGCGCGCCGCGCTATAGTTTTGCCGGCGCCTCCGCCTCGGCATTGGCGGACGGCAGAACCCGGCAGTTGTCGGGCTTCGGCGACGATTTGCAGATGGTGGCGCCCGTCAACGCATCCACCGACTGGCGGCCGGTGGCGAGCCCGAACTTCGCCAATTCGTCCTGACTGAGTTCCCTGTGCTTGGCATATTGGGCCGACTGCATCGCGGCGAACAGGCCCGAGCCGATCGCCATCTCCTCGAGATAGGCCCTGACCTTTTCTTCCATGCCCATGGAGTGAACGAGGAAATGCGCATCAGCGCCAACCAGGCGCTTGGAGCCACCGGCGATCATCATCGCGCAGGCCGCGTCGCATTCGGCGCCGGCGTCGATGGTGAGGCCGGTATGGAGGCCGTCCTTGGCGATGCACTCCGTGGCGCCTGGATCGCAATCGAGAAAATCCGTCCGGGCGACCGCGACATCCAGCCTGCGCTCGCGGATCAGCCGGCCGGCGGCGAGCGCACCCTGTATGTCGCCGCCCGGTGAGTTGACCACGAGCGGCAGCCTACGCCCGCCGACCGTGTCGAGCAGCTCGCGCAGCCTGTCGGGCGTGCCGGCAACGATCGTTCCTTCAGCCGAAATCCATTCCGGGCAATCGGGATTGCAGAGCGGGTTGCTGCCGCGAACCAGGACGAAGCGCATATCCTGCGCCTCCTTCGGCGGTGCAACCTCGACCTGCAGAGAGGCAGAAGCGGGATTGGCCTCGGCGGTCGCCACCTCGACCGGCCTGGCGCCCGTTGGTATTTCGCGGCAGTTCACTGGCGGCGGATCGCGCCGGCACACGCTTCCCGCCGTCATGATGTCGAGCGAATCGAGGCTGGTGACGAGCTTCATCTCCAGCATGTCATCTGGCTCGATCTGCCTTATGTCACTGGCTGGCGTCGCCTTCATCACCTCCAGCACGCCCTGACCGATGCCCATTTCCCTCAAATAGGCCGAGAGCCGCTTCTCGACCGCCTTGCTCATCTCGAAGGTCTTGTAGCTGCCGGCGTTCTTGCGGCTGACGATTCTGGTGCCGAGGATCTTCTTCTTGCCGTTCACGATTTTGTAGGTCGTGCGGTAGAGCAGCTTTTCCCTGTGATATGTCGTCGTGATCTGGTGGACGCCGAGAAAGGCCCACTCGCCCACGACACGGCGCACGCCGCCGGAAAACATCAGCGGACAGGCCGAGTTGCACATCGCGCCGCTGTCATAGGCGATGCCGGAATACGGCGCGGCCTTGCTGTCATTGTCCCGGCAATTCTTCGTCTCCGGCGAGCAGCCGGAAAACTCCGTCGTGCCCACGGCGATGTCGAGCTTGTTCTTGCGGATCATGCGGCCGAGCTGAAGTGCGGCGTCGACATTGCCTCCTGGAGAATTGACGACGATCGGCAGTTGCCGGCCGCCCAGCGTCTTCAGCAAGCGCTTGAGCAACGTCGGCGTGCCGGCCTCGATGGTGCCTTCCGCCGAAATCCATTCCGGGCAATTGGGTTCGCAACCCGGCGCGCTGCTGCGCACGATAGCAAAGCGCATCGTCGGGCCGAGATCGGGCGCATCCTCCTTGGCACCCGCGGCGTGGCTCACCAAGCCGATCGCAGCGACCAACGCCAGTCTGATCAGCCCGCGCCACCATTGAATGCTGTCTGAACGGCGTTCCCGAACCACGCTTTGCAAGCCCCTCGGATACAACCCATACTAGTTGCGCCGATGGCGGTTGCAACAGCTTTGAAACCGGACGCGCAAGGACTGAACCGACGGACGCCGGAAACGGAAAAGGGCGGCCCGAAGACCGCCCTGCCCATTTCGAGCCGGCAGAGCCGGATCGATTACTCTTTGATGGTGACGACGATACCGGCACCGACGGTGCGGCCGCCTTCACGGATGGCGAAGCGCAGCTTCTCTTCCA
>SAQE01000095.1 GCA_004020545.1 Mesorhizobium sp.
GCTGCACCGGCCGTCACATCACAATCGATTCATCGATCCCCGGACGTGCTCTAGTCTAATGCGTCGGCCGTTTCAGCGCCCCGTCAAGATCATTCCGCCCACTGCTGGGTGATCAGGTCACGCCTGGGAATTGCTGATGGAACGACCGCAAAAGGTCGCTCGTCGCCTCCGGGCTGCGGTGCTGCCTGGGCAGCCTTACGTCGAAAATGCCGAGCACATGCGCGGGCCGCGGCGCGAGCACGATGATGCGATCCGACAGCGTCAGGGCCTCGGCCAGGTTGTGCGTCACCATCAGAGCGGTCGTGGGCCGGGCCGACCAAACGCTAAGAAGCAGGCGCCGGAGCTGCTCGGCGGTCCGCCCGTCGAGCGAGACGAAAGGCTCGTCCAGGAAAAGCACCGCCGGTTCGGTCGCGAAGGCCCTCGCAAGTGCTGCCCTTCGTGCAAGGCCGAGCGAAAGCTCGGCCGGATAGAGCGAGCGCATGCCGGCGAGACCGAGAGTATCGAACAGCCCGTCAAGATTTTTCGTTCGCAGGTCTTTCGGCAGCGCCAGCCTGACATTCTGCTCCACCGTCCGCCAGGGCAGCAGGGTGGGTTCCTGGAACACGGCGGCTATGCGGTTCGAGCCGCCTTCAGGCAACTGGAAAGAGCCGGAAAACTGCCTGTCGAGTCCAAGCAGAATGCGCAGCATCGTGGTCTTGCCGCAGCCCGATGGTCCGAACAGGCAAGCGAATTCGCCTTGCCGGACCTCGAAGGAAAGGTCCTTGAGCGCCGTGATCGAGACGCCTTGCGCGGATCTGAAGGTCTTTTCGGCGATGTCGACCCTAAGCGGGACGGCGGCGCCAACGGGTTGCATGTCGTTCAAGGGGCTGCACCAGAAGAAGTTCGACGACGAGCATCACCGCCACGAACGCCAGCGTGTAGGCAAGAATGGCAGCGACGTCGAAAAGCTGGAAGTAGAGATAGATCTGGAAGCCCACACCATTGGAGCGGCCGAGCAGTTCAGCCACCAGAACGATCTTCCAGATGAGGGCGATGCCGGAACGCGAGGCCGCGGCCAGATAGGGCTGCAGTTGCGGCAGCAGGATATGGCGAACGCGGTCGAGCGGACCGAAGCGGTAGACAGCCGCCATTTCGGCGTAACTCGGGTCCAGCGCTCTGGCGCCCTCGCGCATGGTCACCACGACATTCGGAATCTTGTTCACGGCAACCGCGCCTATCGCCGCCACCTCGTTGAGGCCGAACCAGATGTAGGCCAGAACGATGATCACCAGCGCGGGGATATTGAGGAACAGGATTACCCAGGGGTTGAAGAACCGGTCCGCGCCGCGGTAGCTGCCGAGGAGAATGCCGATCACCGATCCGACGATCATCGCGATGACGTATGCCGCTGCAACCCGGCCCAGCGTTGCGCCGAGATGGTAGAAAAGGTCGCCGCTCGCCGCCTCTCTCAGCAATACCTGCCAGACCTGTCCCGGTCCCGGAAAGGCACGGCTCGGCCAGGCATTCGCCGTCAAGCCCCACAGCACGCAAAGCCCGAGCAGGGAGATCGTCACCGTCAGCGCGGGTATCAGTGCCGCTGCAGGGCCGGAACGGCTGGAAATGTTGGCCGTGCCGCCAGGCGTATGATCGCCGGCATCTCTTGCGATCATTTCGCGGGCTCCTGCCAGAACGTGCCCGGCGCCATCTCCGGCGCGCTGCCGACCAGCTTTTCGCCGCCGATCCCGGCCAGCACCCGATAGAGCCTGCCGGCATCGGCCGCTTCCTCGGCGATCGCCCGCCTGGGGATGCCCTCGCGATAGCGGTCGCGCAGCTTTGCAAGTTCCTTGCCTTCCGCGCGGACAATCGGCGCAAGGCGCAACCACTCCTCGTCGGACCTGGCCAGCAGATCCTTGGCTTGCGCGGAAGCCTTGAGGAAGCCGCGGACGACCTGCGGATTTTCGTTCGCCCATTTGTCGTGGAATACATAGCCGAGCGCGGATACCGGGCCGGAAGCCCCGAGCGCCTTCTCCGCATCGGCGGCGCCGATCAGCCGACGAAAGCCGTTGGCCTCGAGCCGGGCGCAAAAATGCCAGAAATTGAGCACCGCATCGAGTTCGCCCTGAATTGCCTTTTCCGAGATCAGCGGCGGCGCGCCAAAGACGACGTCGCTGACCTCCGGCAGGTCGAGGCCGTGATCGCGCCTGGCCAGCGCCTGTATCAGCAGCCAACTCTTGTCGAGGGCCCCGCCGGCGACGCCGATCTTCTTACCCTTGAGGTCGGTGATCGAGCGTATCGGCGATGCGTCCTTCACCATGATCGCCCCGACGGCCGTCGAATAGGGGGCCAATGTGACATCGCCGCCGTCCGAGCGCTGGCGCGAGACCCACAGCCAGTCGGTCACGATCATATCGATCGCGCCGGCCAGTATCGCGACATTGGTCGCATCCTCGCCGGCGAAATAGACAACGTCCAGACCGATGCCGTTGGCCGCGTCGAACCTGTGTTGCCTCAGCGTATCAAGCTCCCAGCTCACCGTACCGAACTTCAGCACGCCAATGCGAACCTTGGGCGCGGCGGAGGCGGCAATGGGATGTGATCCAAATATCGCTGCCGTCCCAAGAGCTGCCAAACGGAGCGTTTTTCGCCGCGAAATCATGATGTTTCCTCCCGGGACTGCAACAAACCAGGGGCGCCGGTCAGATCGCTCGGTCCTTCGTCGGGAAGGCGCATTTCCAGCGCCTGACCTTGAAGGTCGGGTGTTCCTGCGACCATCTCGCGATTTCGCTGGGCGCCAGGATCATGCATTGGAACAGCGAGCCGCGGCTCTCGAAATAGAGATGCTCGTTTCGGCAATTGCCGGGATTGGCACTCAGGCAAACCGTCAATATGAGGTCGACCATATTCATTCAGCACCTCTTGCGCGCAAAGATGCCCGCTCTGGCGAAATCCTGCCCGCCCCATTGCCTGGGAAAATATCAGCCTGGACAAACTCAGCCTGACCGGGTTCCCGAGGTGCCCATGGAAATCCGGAATGATCTGAAGCTACGCGTTCGCCCCAAGGCCGTCAACAAAGGCGAAAGGACAAGGCAGCCCTCCTCGGTTCCAGATTTGCTGTGGACCTTCGTATGGTTGACTTCGTCGAAGCAATGGCATGCAAATCATCCGGGGCATCTTGACGATCAATGAGGAATTGCCATGCGCACTATCGCATTTTTCGCTGTCGTATTTTCGGTGACTTTCATCACGAACCAATCCCATGCGCAGGATGCTGCGGCGGGTGAGAAGGTCTTCATGAAATGCAAGGTCTGCCACGTCGCGGACAAGGACCAGAACAAAGTCGGTCCGTCGTTGAACGGCGTCATCGGCCGGACGGCCGGCACGCATCCGGGGTTCAGCTATTCCCAGGCCATGGTGGCCGCCGGCAAGTCCGGCACCAAATGGGACGAACCCACGCTGACGACCTACCTCCATGATCCAAAGGCCATGGTGAAAGGCACGAAGATGGCGTTTGCCGGTCTCAAGGACGACAAGGACGTGGCCAACGTCATCGCCTATCTCAAGCAGTTCTCGAAGTAACGGCAATTCTCCAAGTAACGGCTTCGCCGGCCGTTCGATTTGCGATCGGCCGGCGACTGCCTCCTTAAAGCGCATCGCGATCTTTCAGATTCGCTCCCTGCGCTTTAGGCTCTTGATTTTACGCATGTCTTTGTCCCGAAACCGGTTCCCACTTTCGGGAGACATGCTTTAATCGACGCTGCTGATCAAGCAGCGGCTTGCAGTCTTTGCATCGCGGAAGGCAGATCGAGCAGGCTGTCGCAGACAAGGTCTGCGCCAAGCTCTTCGACGGGGATCTGGGTGTAGCCGCCGCGCAGCAGAACGACGGGCATGCCGGCGGCGCGCGCGGCGCCGACATCGCTGCTGCTGTCTCCCACCATCAGCGCCTCGGAGGGGTCGACCCCAAGCTGGTCCAGCGCCAGCAGCAGAGCGTCGGGTGCCGGTTTCAGGTGTGTCACCGCGTCTCCGCCGACGATCGCGCCGAGATATTCCGTCAAGTGGAAATGCAGCAGGACTTCGCGGGTCGCCAATTGCGGCTTGTTGGTGACAACGCCCATGGCCATGCCGTTCAGGTGGAAGTGGGTGAGAACCTCCCTGACGCCGGGCATCAGCCTCGTCAGGCCGGTCAAATGCCTGCGGTAGATTGGCGCCATGGCGCGGTTGGCCTCTTCGAGCGCGCTGGCGAGAAGTGGGGCTCCGGATGCCGCGAAAGCCCGTTCGACCAACTTCCTGACGCCGCCACCGATCATGGCCTTGACCTGATCCACGCTGAGCGGCGGCAGGTCGCTGCCGGCCAGCAGCTCGTTGACGGCTACCGCAATATCGGGCGCCGAATCGATCAGCGTGCCGTCAAGATCGAACAGGATCGCCCTCGGAGATCGAAACGGCCTGCTTGCGCCGACATTCATGCGGCCTCCTTCCATTTGATCGAGCAGCCGATCGAAGCGATCTGGTCAAGCGGTCCGTCGCCGGTTCGGGCAACCTGCTTCATCGCCTCGAACAGATCGCGCCTCAGCCCGGGCGGTCCCGCGTCCCGTCGCGACGCGTCCAGCCGGCCGCGATATTGCAGCGTCAGCTCGCTGTTGAGGCCGAAGAAATCCGGGGTGCACACGGCTCCATAGGCGCGTGCCGCTGCCTGCGACTCATCGTGGAGGTACGGGAAGGTGAAAGCATTCGCCTTGGCGAAGAGCTTCATGTTGTCGAAGGAATCGTCCGGATAGCTGTCGGCATCATTGGAGTTGATCGCGACAAAGCCCACCCCTTCGGCCTTGAGGTCGTTGGCGTCACGCACGATGCGTGAAATCACAGCCTTCACATAGGGGCAGTGATTGCAGATGAAGGCCACGACCAGCCCGTTGGGACCGGCTTGGCCGAAGATCGAATGCGCTTTGCCGTCGGTGCCGGGCAGAACGGCATCGACGGCTTGCCAGCCGAAATCGCAAACGGGTGGGATTGCCGCCATGTCACCCTCCAAACCAAGCAGTTCACGCAGCTTGCCGGATCGCTCCGTCGGCCGCCTGTCTGATCGCGCCGATATTGGCGCGATAGGCGCCCTCGGTGCCGCCCTTGAAGACGGCAGATCCGGCGACGAGCACATTGGCGCCCGCCGCGGTGACCAGGGGAGCCGTCTTGGGCGTGACGCCGCCGTCGATCTCGATGTCGATCGGACGTTGGCCGACGAGCGCCTTGACCCGCCTGACCTTGTCGATGACCGCCGGAATGAAGGCTTGGCCGCCGAACCCCGGATTGACCGTCATCAAAAGCACCAGATCGAGCCGGTCGAGAACATATTCGATGACGCTTTCCGGTGTCGACGGATTAAGCGATACGCCGGCCTTCTTGCCAAGGCTCCTGATCGCCTGCAGCGAGCGGTCGAGATGTGGCCCGGCCTCGGCATGCACCGTAATGATGTCGCAACCGGCATCGGCGAAGGCGGCAAGATAAGGGTCCGCCGGCGCGATCATCAGATGGCAGTCGAACACTTTGGCGGTCCGGCCGCGGATCGCCTTGATGACCGGAGGACCGAAGGTGATGTTGGGCACGAAATGCCCGTCCATCACGTCGAGGTGGATCCAGTCGGCGCCTGCTGCCGAGACGGCCTCCACCTCCTCGCCGAGGCGCGAAAAATCGGCCGACAGGACGGACGGGGCGATGATGGTTCCTGGCGTCATTTCCTTTCTCCTTCCCGAGACTTTATTGCGAAAACCCGGCTGGCGGTAATGTCCTCTGCCGAAATCGTCGACAAGGCCTTGGCATCGAGCGGTCCCTTGGCGCGCTCGAACAGGCGGTTGGCCTGCCTCAGCCGTGCCCGGTCGAGCGCGTTGCGGATCGAGCGGGCGTTGGCGAAATGCGGCTGCCCGCGCCGGCGTGCGATGTACTCGGTCATTGCCTGAGTTGCCGCATCGTCGAACAGGTAATTCTGCTGGTCGAGCATCTTTTCGGCGATCCTGAGCAGTTCCCCGTCCGTGTAATCCGGAAAGTCGATGTGATGGGCTATGCGCGAGCGGAATCCCGGATTGCTTTCGAAGAAGCGGTCCATGCGCTGCGCGTAGCCGGCAAGGATCACCACCAGGTCGTCGCGCTGGTTCTCCATCACCTGCAGCAGGATCTCGATCGCCTCCTGGCCGTAATCGCGCTCGTTCTCGGGGCGATAGAGATAGTAGGCTTCGTCGATGAACAGCACGCCGCCCATCGCCTTCTTCAGGATCTCCTTGGTCTTGGGCGCTGTGTGGCCGATATACTGGCCGACCAGGTCGTCGCGCGTCACCGAAACCAGATGGCCCTTGCGGATATAGCCCAGCCGATGCAGCAGGTCGGCCATTCGCAGCGCGACGGTGGTCTTGCCGGTGCCGGGGTTGCCGGTGAAGCTCATATGCAGTGTCGGCGTCTCATGGGCGAGGCCCATGCGGCGGCGCGCCCGCTCGACCAGCAGGAGTGCGGCCGTCTCGCGGATGCGCCTTTTGACCGGGGCGAGCCCGATCAGCTCGCGGTCGAGCTCGGCCAGGATGTCCTTGACGCCGGAGGTTTCGAATTCCTCATGCAGGTCGATCGCCGCCGGGAGCGCGTCTTGAGGCGCTTCCGTTTCGGCAAAGGCTGGCGCCGACATGGCATTCTCCTCTCGTCCCGATGATCAGCCGTACCTCGCTCCAGCCGGCTTGTCGGCAGCGTAGGGTTTGGTAGCGTAGCGGATCATGCGGCCCGCTGCCTCCTGCCGCTCGAGCCGGTAGCCGGGTTCCTCGGCCGGACGGTTGACGATGAAGGACAGCTTCACCGATTCCCAGCCATGCGAGGAATCGAAGGCGACGACGCGGATATAGCGGTCGCCATAGAGCTTACGGCATGCGTTCAGCTCCATCATCAGCGCCGCCGCGTCGGGATTGTCGAACATCGGGTGACCCCACATGTCCCAATAGACGTTGCGCGGATGCGGATCGTCCGTGAACTCCAGGCTGACGGCCCATTTGTTGTCGATGCAATATTGCACCTGCGCGCGGATCTGGTCGTCGGTCAGGTCGGGCAGGAAGGAAAAGGCTCCCTGGGTGATGCGCATGGCTGTTCTCCTTATTCGGCTGCCGTTGCCACCGGAACGAAGTCCGGCGTGTCGGTCGAGGCATAGTTGAAGGTCACATCCTTCCAGGTCTCGAGCGCCTGTTTCAGCGGCAGACAGCTCCTGGCCGCGTGCTCCAGGATCTGCGGCCCTTCGCGCAGGTAATCGCGGCCCTCGTTGCGGGCGAGGATCATGCATTCGAGGGCAACGCGATTGGCCGTGGCGCCGGCGGCGATGCCCATCGGATGGCCGATGGTGCCGCCGCCGAACTGGAGCACGACGTCCTCCCCGAGCAGGTCGATAAGCTGATGCATCTGACCGGCATGGATGCCGCCTGACGCTACCGGCATCAGCTTGTTGAGCGAAGCCCAGTGCTGGTCGAAGAAGATGCCGTTCTCCAGCTTCATCGGGTTATAGTCCTCGCGGCAGATGTCGTAGTAGCCCCTGGTCGTTGCCGGGTCGCCTTCCAGCTTGCCGACCACGGTGCCGGCATGGATGTGATCGACGCCGGCAAGCCGCATCCATTTGGCGATGACGCGGAAGGAGACTCCGTGCGACTTCTGCCGCGTGTAGGTTGAATGGCCGGCGCGATGCAGGTGCAGGATCATGTCGTTCCTGCGCGCCCATTTAGCCATGGACTGGATGGCGGTGTAGCCGATCACCAGATCGATCATGACGATGTTGGAGCCGAGTTCCTTGGCGAAGTCGGCGCGCTCGTACATGTCCTCCATCGTGGCGGCGGTGACGTTGAGATAGGTGCCCTTGATCTCGCCCGTCTCGGCCTGCGCCTTGTTGACCGCCTCCATGCAATAGAGGAAGCGCTCGCGCCAATGCATGAAGGGCTGCGAGTTGATGTTCTCGTCGTCCTTGGTGAAGTCGAGCCCGCCTTTCAGCGCCTCGTAGACGACGCGCCCGTAGTTGCGGCCAGACAGGCCGAGCTTCGGCTTCACCGTTGCGCCAAGCAGCGGACGGCCGAACTTGTCGAGGCGCTCGCGCTCGACGACGATGCCGGTCGCCGGGCCTTGGAACGTCTTCACATAGGCGACGGGGAACCGCATGTCTTCCAGCCGCAGCGCCTTCAACGGCTTGAAGCCGAAGACATTGCCGATGATCGAGGCCGAAAGGTTGGCGATCGATCCCGGCTCGAACAGGTCGAGGTCGTAGGCGATATAGGCGAAATACTGTCCGGGCGCGTTCGGCACGGGGTCGACCCGATAAGCCTTGGCGCGGTATTTTTCAGACGCCGTCAACCGGTCGGTCCAGACCACTGTCCAGGTTGCGGTCGAGGATTCGCCGGCGACGGCTGCCGCGGCCTCTATCGGGTCGACACCATCTTGAGGCGTGATCCTGAACACCGAGATTACGTCGGTATCCTTAGGTTCATAGTCGGGCTCCCAATAGCCCATCTTCTTGTATTCCATGACACCGGATTTGTAGCGGTCCTTGCCGGTCACGGTTTCGGATTTGTTGGGCATGAGGCTGGTCCTTTCCTTTTTTGGCGGACCGCCGCTCAGGCGGCTTTGGCGGTTGCGATTTGCGGGTCGAGTTTTCCGGCGGCATAGCGTTTCGCCATCTCGTCCATGGCGATGACCTTGATCTTCGAGGCGTTGCCGGCGGTACCGAAGCGCTCGAAACGATCGCGGCAAAGGTCGCGCAAGGCGTCCATTGCGGGCTTCAGGAATTTGCGCGGATCGAATTCGCGCGGGTCCTGAGTTGCGACGCGACGGAACTGCCCGGCCATGGCCATACGGCAGTCGGTGTCGATGTTAACCTTGCGCACGCCGTAGCGGATGCCGCGCTCGATCTCCTCGACCGGAACGCCAAAGGTCTGGGGCATCTCGCCGCCATGCTTGTTAATGATGTCCTGCAGTTCCTGTGGCACGGAGGACGAACCGTGCATGACCAGATGCGTGTTTGGCAGCTTCTCGTGGATCGCCTCGATCACCTGCATGGCCAGGATGTCGCCATCCGGCTTGCGCGTGAACTTGTAAGCACCGTGGGAGGTGCCGCAGGCGATCGCCAGCGCATCGACGCGGGTGGCGGTCACGAAGTCGACCGCCTGATCGGGATCGGTCAAGAGCTGGTCGTGCGACAGCGCGCCCTCTGCGCCGTGACCGTCCTCGGCCTCGCCCCGGCCGGTCTCCAGCGAACCGAGCACGCCGAGCTCGCCTTCGACGGAAGCGCCGACCCAATGCGCCATGCGCGCGACGCGCTCGGTGATGGCGACGTTGTAGTCGTAGCTCGCAGGGGTCTTGGCGTCCGCCATCAACGATCCGTCCATCATCACCGAGGTGAAGCCGTGTCGGATCGCCGAAAGGCAGGTGGCTTCGTTGTTGCCGTGATCCTGATGGATGCACAGCGGAATGGCCGGATGGATCTCGGTCAGCGCCTCCATCATCTTGGCCAGCATGATGTCGTTGGCATAGGAACGGGCGCCGCGCGAGGCCTGGATGATCACCGGCGCGTCGCAAGCGCTCGCCGCCTCCGTGATGGCGAGGCCCTGTTCCATGTTGTTGATGTTGAATGCCGGCACGCCGTAGCCGTGCTCGGCGGCATGGTCGAGAAGCTGGCGAAGGGTGATGCGGGCCATTGTCGGTCCTCCTAGATGATGAGCTTCATCGCCGCTGCGGCGACGGCTTCGGGCGTGATGTCGAAATGCTTGTAGAGATCCGGAGCAGGGGCGCTTGCGCCGAAACCGGTCATGCCGACAAAGGCGCCCGTGTCGCCGATCCAGCGGTCCCAGCCGAGACGGGCGGCCGCCTCGACGGCGACGCGCGGCGCGGAACCGAGGACCGACTTGCGGTAGTCCGCATCCTGTTCCTCGAACAGTTCCCAGCATGGCATCGAGACGACGGCGGCGGCGATGCCGTGCTCCCGTTCGAGCCGTTCGGCGGCGGCAAGGGCGATCTCGACCTCGGAGCCCGTGGCGATCAGCGTCACTGCACGGTGCGCGGACGGCTCGCGCAAGACGTAAGCGCCGCGGCTGGATCGGTTCTCGTCGCTGTGTGCCTGGCGCAGCATCGGCAGGTTTTGGCGCGAGAGCACCAGCACGCTCGGCCGCGTCTCGCTCTTCAGCGCCAGTTCCCAGCATTCCGCCGTTTCGATGATGTCGGCCGGGCGGAAGACGTTGAGGTTCGGTGTCGCCCGCAGCATCGCCAGGTGCTCGATCGGCTGGTGGGTTGGCCCGTCCTCGCCGATGCCGATCGAATCGTGCGTCATTACATAGACGACACGCTGGCTCATGAGCGCCGAGAGCCGCATCGCGCCGCGCGCATAGTCGGCGAAGCACAGGAAGGTGCCGCCGTAGGGCACGAACCCTCCATGCAGCGCGATGCCGTTCATGGCCGCGGCCATGCCGTGCTCGCGGATGCCGTAGTGAATGTAGCGACCCGCATAACCACCCGGCACGATGCGATCCATGCCTTTGGTGATCGTCAGATTCGAATGCGTCAGGTCGGCGGAGCCGCCGACCGTCAGCCCGGTTGCGCCGTTGATCGCGGCAAGCGCCATCTCGGAGGCCTTGCGCGTTGCAACCTTGGTCGCCTTCTCGACATGCTCCTTGCGGAAGGCGCCAAGGGCCTCGAATACCGCATCGGGCAATTTGCCGCCGATCGCGCGCTCGAAGGCCTTGCGCTGCGGCGAGGCGGCAAGCCGCTGCTCCCAGGCGCGCCGCGCCGCTTGCCCGCGCCCGGCAATCTCGCGCCAGGCGGAAAGGATATCGTCCGGCACTTCGAACGGTGCGTAGGCCCAGCCGATGTTTTGCCGCGTCGCGGCAATCTCCGCATCGCCCAGCGGCGCGCCATGCGTCTTTTCCGAACCGCCCAGATTGGGCGCGCCCTTGCCGATCACCGTGCGGCAGGCGATCAGAGATGGCCGATCCGCCTGCCGTGCGGCCTCGATTGCCGCGGCCACGGCCTCCATGTCATGGCCGTCCACCGACTGGACAAGCCATCCGGCGGCTTTGAACCGGGCTGGCTGATCCATCGATGTCGACAGCGAGGTCGGTCCGTCGATGGAGATGGCGTTATCGTCCCAGAAGACGATCAGCCGGGAGAGCTTCAGGTGACCTGCGAGGTCGATCGCCTCGTGGCTGATGCCTTCCTGCAGGCAGCCGTCGCCGGCGATGGCGTAGGTGTAGTGATCGACGAGATCGGCGCCGTGGCGGGCGGCAAGCATGCGTTCCGCCAGCGCCATGCCGACAGCGGTCGAAATGCCTTGTCCGAGCGGACCGGTCGTCGTCTCGATGCCAAGTGCGTGGCCATGCTCCGGATGTCCGGCGGTACGGCTGCCCAGTTGACGGAACCGCTGTAACTCCTCGATCGGCATATCCTCGTAGCCGAGAAGGTAATGCAGCGCATATTGCAGCATCGAGCCATGCCCAGCTGAAAGCACGAAGCGGTCGCGATCGGGCCAGTCCGGCGCTGTCGGGTCGATATTGATGAAGCGGCTGAACAGCACCGTCGCGACATCGGCCATGCCCATCGGCATGCCTGGATGTCCGGAGTTGGCCTTCTGCACGCTGTCCATCGCCAGCGCGCGGATGGCGTTCGCCATGTCGCGCTCGGAGACGGAGGCGGCGACGGACTTCAATGCTGCCAGGCTGGTCATGGCGTCCTCCTCACGACACACGTTTCTTGCGTTCGATCAATTGCAGGATGAGCGGCGTCAGGATCAGCTGCATGGCAAGGTCGAGCTTGTTGCCCGGCACCACTATGGAATTCGGCCGCGACATGAACGAGTCGTGGATCATTGAAAGCAGGTAGGGGAAATCGATGCCGCGAGGATTGGCGAAGCGGATGACCAGCATCGATTCGTCGGGGGTCGGAATCCAGCGCGCGATGAACGGGTTGGACGTGTCGACGATCGGCACGCGCTGGAAGTTGATCGCGGTTTGCGAGAATTGCGGGACGATGTAGCGGACATAGTCCGGCATGCGGCGCAGGATCACGTCCATCACCGCCTCGGTGGAGTAGCCGCGCGTAGCGCGGTCGCGATGGATCTTCTGGATCCATTCGAGATTTATGACCGGCACCACGCCGATCTTGAGATCCGCATGCCTGGCCAGGTCGATCTTGTCGGTGACGACGCAGCCATGCAGGCCTTCGTAGAAGAGCAGGTCGCTCGGGGCGAATTCGCGCCATTCGGTGAAATTCCCCGGCGGCGTGCCGTACAGCTTCTCCTCGTCCTCGTCATGGACGTAGGTGCGGGTCCTTCCGGTCCCCCGGCGGCCATATTCCTCGAAAACCCCCTCGAGGATCCCGAGCTCGTTGGCCTCGGCATGGAAGTGGGTGAAGTTCGGGTTGCCTGCCTTTTCCTGCTTGGCGACCTCCACCTTCATCGCCGCGCGGTCGTAGCGATGAAAGGCGTCGCCTTCGATGAAAGCAGCCTCGATGTTCTCGCGCCGGAAGATCAGCTCGAAGATGCGCTTGACCGAGGTTGTGCCCGCGCCCGACGATCCGGTGATGGTGATGATGGGGTGCCTTGCCGACATGATGCTGCTCAGGCCCTGAAAAGTCCGCGGCGGCTGAACAGCGGCGCGCGCTCGCCGATAGCGCTGGGTTCGGTGTGGTAGCGGGTGATCCGCGCGACTTCCCGCGCGGATCCGAAGACCACGGGGACGCGCTGATGCAGGCTCTCGGGTTCGATTTCGAGGATGCGGGTGATCGTATCGGTCGCGGCGCCGGCTGCGTGTTCGATCAGATAGGCAATCGGATTGGCCTCGTAGACGAGCCGGAGCCGGCCCTGGCGGTAACCCCGGCGCTGGTCGCCGGGATAGAGAAACACGCCGCCGCGCATCAATATGCGATAGCAATCGGCGACGAGCGAGGCGATCCAGCGCATGTTGAAATCCTTCTCCCGTGGGCCCTCGGTGCCTTCCAGGCAGTCGTCGACATAGAGCCGCACGGCCTCGTCCCAATGGCGGTAATTGGCGGCGTTGATGGCGAACTCCTGGGTCCGCTCCGGAATGATCCGGCTTTCGTAGGCTTGGATGAAGGTGCCCAGCCTGGTCGAATGCACGAAGACGTGCGTGCCGCTGCCGAGCGACAGGACGAGCGCCAGCTGCGGCCCGTAGATGAAGAAACCGGCGCCCAACATGCTCACGCCTGCCTGCAAAAAGGAGGCGGCCGGATTGGCGTCCGGCGCGCCAGTTGCAGGGAGGAGCGAGAAAATCGTTCCGATCGACACGTTGGTGTCGATGTTGGAGGAGCCATCCAGCGGGTCGATGGCAAGGGCGAGGGGGGCTTGTCCGTCGAGCAGGACCGGCCGCTCCAGCTCCTCGGAAGCATAGAGCGCGACCGGAGCGTGACGCATGGAGTCGAGGAAGATGTCGTCGGCAAAGATGTCGAGGTCCTTCTGAACGTCGCCATCGGCGTTGGCGCCGCGGGTCCCGGCAAAGGCGGTGCCGAGCACCCCCTGGTTGATGGCATTGCGGACCCTGGTTGCAGCCTGCGTGAGCTGACGAACAGTGGTCACGACCGCGGAGCGGCGTTCGTCCGGCGAGTCGCCGAGATAGGAGTTCAGAAAAGCGTCGAGCGTTGCCGCTGGCATCGTAGCCTCCCGGGTCCGGCCGTATCTCCTCGGGGCCGGATGGAGGGATGAAACCAAACGATACGCGCTAAGTAAAATTCAATAACTTTACCTGAGCAGTAAAAATAATTTAGTATGCCGCATGAGAAACCTCACGCTTAGGCAATTCAAGACCGTTCAGGCAATCGTCAGCCACGGGAAAATCGTAAGCGCGGCCAAGGTGTTAGGTCTTTCTCCTCCGGCGGTGACGATCCAGTTGCGACAAGTGGAGGAGGAGGTCCAACTGGCCCTGTTCGATCGGACGTCGGACGGCATGCGTCCCACCGCCGCAGGGCTGGCCTTCGTCGAGGCGGCGCAGGCTATCGAGGAGCGGCTTCGCCTGCTCGAAGACGAGATGGACGCCATCAAGGGCGTGCGCACCGGCAGCCTGAGGCTCGGCGTCGTTTCCACCGCCAAATATTTTGCGCCTCGGCTCATGGCCGGCTTCATGAAGGAGCATCCCGATATCGACATGCGGCTTGCCGTCGGCAATCGTGCCGAAACGGTCGACAGTCTGAAGAATCACGACATCGACATCGCACTGATGGGCCGTCCGCCCAAGGAAGTCTCGGTGCGCGCTTCGGTCTTCGGCGATCATCCGCTGGTTGTCATCGCGCCGCCCGAACACCCGCTGGCGTCGGCACGCGACATTTCCAAGCAGAGGATCGCCGAGGAGCATTTCCTCATTCGCGAGCCGGGCTCGGGCACGCGCATCTCGCTGGAGATATTCCTGAGCGACGTGCCCGGCCGGATCGACGATCTCGGCGTCGAGATGGGCTCGAACGAGACGATCAAGCAGGCGGTGATGGCAGGTCTCGGCATCGCTTTCATCTCCGCCCACACCATCGCCGCCGAAACGGAAGCCGGCCGGCTCGTTATTCTCGACGTGGTCGGCATGCCGATCCGCCGGCAATGGTTTTCGGTGATGCGCACCGATCACGTGATCTCGCCGGCCATGGCGACCTTCAACGATTTCCTGATGCGCAAGGGCGCAACGTACCTGCCCCTGTTCGGCAAGCTGTATCCATACGCCGAAGCGAATGAAGCCGCGCGGATGCAAAAAATGAGAGCGCCTGGAAAGCGGCCAGAGTGAAGCGCCCGACATACCGGCCGAAGAAATCATGCGAAAGAAAGCCGACAAGGGCGTGGAAAACGCACCGCCATCGATGGCGGTTGGTGGGCTCGCATGGTATGTTGCAGTGCGAAAGGGCAGGGGCACGCGCTTTCATACTCGCAAACAAGACGGATAGGCAGCCAACCCCTGCAGACAAATCGCTATGGGTCCCGGGCGTGGGTTCGGGAATTCGAAGGGGAAGGGGCATGCTTTATACGATCGTGATGATGGTCTGCATGACGGCGGTGCCGCAGACCTGCGAGCAACGCGAGGAAATGGCGGACGGCCTGGCCATGAATCCCGGGGTGGCCTTCATGCAGGCGCAGCCGCTGGTCGCCCATTGGCTGGACACACATCCCGGCTATTTCGTGCAGCGCTGGCGCGTGCTGCCGGGCCGGGGAAGCTGACGGCGTCTTCGAAGCAGGCGTTATTTCTTCGCGGCAAGCGTTTCCGAGACGGTCTTGGACAGCTGATAAAGCCGCTGCTCGATTATCGTCGGCACATCGCAGACGTAAGTCAGCGACTGCGCACGCTCATTGAAGATTCGCGTCGCGAAATTCAGTTGGTCGGTCTGCCGCTCGACCTCGTCCTGATCCGCGTCGGGTTTTGCGCGCAAAACATCGAGGCCGGACGCGCTCTTGCGCAATTCGGCGGCCATTTCGAGCTGCCTGTGAGCGTAACGGGATATGCCGGAAATCACATGCGAACGCTCGGCGTCCATGTGGTCGAACATGCCCTGCACCAGCATCGCCATTTTCGGCGCAAGCTGCTCGGCCGGCAGGGAGGCCGCAAAAGCCCTGATCTTCTTCTGCGCGTCTGCTATCGGCAGCCTGCGAGCCGCCACCTCCTCGACCAAGGCGGAGACGGAAGGGTCCTCCGACCAGTCCTTCGCCGCTGGCGGAAGTTCCGGTCCGTTCCACACCTGGCGGAGCGAGAGTTGCGGCACCTTGCGCTGCATGCAGGGCCAGTCCGGATCGGTATTCGCGGCCATGGCGCCGGCGTTCGGTACAAGCATGGCAGCCGCAACCAGGCTGCGAACAAGGCTCATCCGTTCCATCAACCGTTTCCTCCTGCGCCCTGTTTGCGGGTTATCAGGCCGCGCGAAGGGTCATAAGCGATGATGGCGCCTCCCAGGAACAGCAGCGTGCAGCCGGCGACGACACCCAGCGACACCCAATCGACCTGCCCGTAGAAGGCGAAGCGGATCAGTTCGACGGCATAGGTGAAGGGGTTGGCGAGGCAGAGCTTGTAAAGCAGCGGGCTCGCTTCCTGGATGCGCCACAAAGGGTAGAGCGCCGGGGACGCGAAATAGCCGGGAAAGATGACGAAGTTCATGATGCCGGCGAAGTTCTCGAGCTGCTTGATCATCGAGGACAAAAGCATGCCGAGCGCACAAAGCATCATGCCGGACAGGAACAGGGCCGGCAGCACGAACAAGTAGCCGAGCGGCGGCGCCTTGACGCCCCAGAACCAGGCAACGATCAGGAAGGCGTAAACCTGCGTGATCGATACGGAAACACCGGCGAGCATCTTCGACAGCAGCAGGTACCAGCGGGGAAATGGGCTGACCAGCAGGATGCGCATATTGCCCATCTCACGGTCGTAGACCATCGACAGCGAAGACTGCATGCCCGAAAACAGCAGGATCATGCCGCACAGGCCGGGCGTGATGTAGACCTCGTAGAGCACGTAGGTCTTGTAGGGCGGGATGATCGAAACGCCGAGCACCTGGCGGAATCCGGCGGCAAAAATGAACAGCCAGACGAGCGGTCGAACCAGCGACGAGATGAAACGCTCGCGTTGGTGCAGGAAGCGCAGGCATTCCCGTACGACGATACCTTTGAGGCAGATGAGATAGTGACGAAGGCCGAACGCGCCGGACTTGGCTGGCGTGACGGCGGTGACCTTTTCCGGCATTGCGGGAGAGTTCATGGCGAGATCTCCGCAATGCCGGCCGCCTCGCTGCGGCTGAGTCTCGAAAATGCCTCGCCGATCGAACCGGCACCACTTGCCTTGACGACGTCGGCCACCTTGCCCTTGGCGACTAGGTCACCCTGCCTGAGCACGACGACATGGTCGCCGTCATCGACTTCGTCGATCAGATGCGTGGCCCAAAGCACGCCGATGCCCTCGGTCTCGACCAGCTTGCGGATGGTGGCAAGAATGCCCGCGCGCGACTGGATGTCGAGACCGACCGTCGCTTCGTCGAGCAGCAGCAGGGAAGGGCGGTGGAGCAGCGCCCTGGCGATCTCGATGCGCCGCATCTGGCCGCCGGAAAGGCTGCGGGCCTTGTCATGCAGACGGCCCTGCATGCCAACTGTCTCGATCAGCGCTTCGATGCGCTGCCGGGCCTCGTGTCCTCCGATGCCATGCAGCGAGGCGTGATAGGAGAGGTTCTGGTATACGCTCAGATCGAGGTCGAGCGTGCGTGCCTGGAACACGATGCCGACACGTCTGAGCGCCTCGCCGGAAGCACGGCTGACGTCATGGCCGAAGATGCGGATCGATCCGCGGCGCGTGTCGTAAAGGTGGCTGATCAACGAGAACAGAGTTGTCTTGCCGGCACCGTTGAGACCGAGCAGGGCGGTGAAAGTCGCCGGCGCGATCGAAAACGAAACGTCGTTGAGCGCACGCTTCGGACCGTAGGAATGGCTGACGCCGGCGACGTCGAGCGCCGCCACCTCGTCTCCCGCTTTCCCCGTCCCGGCATGCTGCATGGATGCTCCTTAAGGATACTTGCCCAGCGCGCTCGATGTCGCCGACGCCGGTCTTCCGGCTGCTTCTATTGGGGCGATATGACCACGCCCCAGGGCTGCTGGCCGACGGTGACCGACTGAATCGGCTCGTCGGTCGCCGTATCGATGAAAGTGATATCGTTGGAATTGCCGTTCGTGGTGATCAGTGTTTTCTGATCGGGGGTGAAGTCCAGATGCCAGACGCGTTGGCCGACGAGGATGTACTTTTCCACCTCGTAGCTTTCGGTGTTGATCACCGCGACATGGTTCGCCGGGCCGAGCGCGACATAGGCCTTCTTGCCGTCGGCGCTGATGGCGATGCCAACCGGCTGAATGGTTTCGGCCCGCAATCCCGGAATCGCGAACCTGATCTTCTTCACGACCTGGCGCTTGGCGTTATCGATGACGCTGACGGTGCCGCCGACCTCGGCGCTGACCCAGATCTGCGATCCGTCGGGCTTGAACGCAGCGAAGCGCGGGCGCGTGTCGACCAGCACGTTGTCTGTTACCTCATGGCTCTCGGTGTCGATGAAATGCGCCATGCTGGTGGTCTCCGAGGTGTTGACCATGATCTTGCCGTCTGGGCTGACGGCCATGCCTTCCGGTTCCACGCCAACCGGGATCTCGGTGTTGACTTCCTTGCTGTCGACGTCGATCGCGGTGACCAGATTGTCGTTTTCGTTGGCGACGTAGAGCGTCTTGCCGTCCGGCGAGAGCACGAACAATTCGGGATCGTCGCCGGAGGGCAGCGTACCGACCACCTGCAGCGTCGCGGTATCGATGATCTGGATCATATTGTCGTCGCTGGCGCACAAATAGATGAACTTGCCGTCGTGCGAGATGGTGATGCCGCGCGGTCTCTGGCCGACGTCGACGGTCTTGACCACCTGCATGGTCACAGTGTCGACGACGGTCATCGTATTGTCCTTCTCGTTGGAGACATAGGCCGTGTAGGCCGATGCCGGGCTGGCCATGATGCCGGTTGCGACAATGGCGAGTACGCAAGCTCGTCTCTGCACGAATTCCTCCCGATTGGCGCTACTTGAGAACGCATTTCGTTTCCGGTTGATCGATGCCGAGGGTGTCGAGCTCGGAGACCTGATGGAGATAGCCTTCCTGGGGGGATGTCGAAACGACCGATTTGGTATCGCCAAGCAGGATCGGCTGGCGAAGCTGGAGGTTCCATTTGCGGAAGGTCAGTTTCTGTCCCTTGAAGGCCGCGACCGAGAAATCGTCCGAGCGGATGTAGTCGCTGATCTTTTTCGGATCGTCGCCATTGGTGCGCGTGGTGGCTTCGCCGACGGTCCGCACGGCCGTCCAGGCCGACATGTCCTTGGACAGCATTCGTCGGCCTGTCGTCTTCAGGAAGCGGCTCTGCATCTGGATACCGCCCCATTGTTCACTCGCCGGATGCCATGACGATGCCACGAGACCGGCCGTGCCTGCGACCAGCCGCGATGTCCAGGTGCGGTAGGGCACGTAGGTCCCGAACACCTCGCTTTCGTCGGCCACAAGCAGCACGTCATGCTCCGGCAGGTCCTGCGTGAATACCGAGATCTGCTGCTGTATCTGCGTGGCCCCGGTGTCGGTGCGGCGCGCCGTGCCGGTGTCCTTGAATTCCTTCTCGGCGACGATCTGGCCGCCAAAGCGGGCTGCAGCGCGGCGCAACGCGTCCGCATAGAGGTGGTCCTGCTCATGCGAACCGTAGAGCAGCGCCCAGTTCGGCCATTTCTTGACCATGAGATACTGCGCCAGCGCGTCGGCGAGCATGCTTCGCGTCGGCGCGATGTGGAAGACATTTATGCGGCAGTCCTCTTCGCGCAGGTTGTCGTCGGTGGTGCCGACGTTGAAAATCAGCACACCCTTGTCGCGCGCGATGTCGGCGATCGACAGCAACTGCTTGGCCGAGAGGTCCGCAACAACATAGCGGTCGCCTTTGGCGATCAGGTCGTCGAATGCCTGAACCGCATCGGATTCCGGCTTTATCTCGGTGACGTCGAGGCTGAATTTCTGATTGATGAACTTGCCCGTCGTATTGTTGTCGCCGATGGCGACATTGGCGCCGGCGACACCTTCGTCGCGCGGCGGCGCATCGAGCAGGGAAAGCGTCAGTCGCGGCGCGTAGGCCCGTAAATAGCCTATCTTGATTTCGGTTGTCTTGCTTTGCGGCTTGATCGCGCCCGCCGGCTGCAAGGTCGGTTGCTGGGCCAACGCGCCAGCGGTCAGGGACAGAAAGCACAAAAGGGCCGCCAAGGTGCCCGGCACCGCACTTGTCATCGACAAAATTACCACTTCTTGCGCTTGCTCGGTCGTTGCCGGACTAGCGCGAAGCCAAGGTGCCCCATGGCGAGCTTAGTGAAGCTGCGGGATTTATCAACCTCGTGGGCAGGCGTCCTGGCTCTGCTTTAGTCCTATTCCCGCGGCAAGGGAGGTCGGCATCGCGGCTTCTGGGAAACTGCGCGGAAAGTGCCGAACTCATCACCACCGCGTCCATAGCGCGGCTGCCTTGAGGCGGGTGGGGTGGAGGACCTTGGTAGAATAGACTTATGAGATGGATCGTTCGATTATCGCGACCTCACGGCAACCAGGAAACGGACATTTTGTTGCGAGGCAGGCCTTAAGCCCGCCGGAACATGAAATTCGTCGATAGCCTTGGGAGGAATGCCTCATGAAAACGCGTGCCGCAGTCGCTGTTGGTGCCGGAAAGCCGCTTGAGATCATGGAGGTGGACCTCGAGGGGCCGCGCGAGGGCGAGGTTCTGGTCGAGGTCAAGGCGACCGGCATCTGCCACACCGATGAGTTCACGCTCTCGGGCGCCGATCCGGAAGGCATCTTTCCGGCCATCCTCGGCCATGAGGGCGCCGGCATCGTCATCGATGTCGGCAAGGGGGTGACCTCGGTCAGGAAGGGCGACCATGTCATCCCGCTCTACACGCCCGAATGCCGGCAGTGCCCGTCGTGTTTGTCGAGGAAGACCAATCTGTGCACCGCCATCCGCGCCACGCAGGGGCAAGGGTTGATGCCCGACGGCACCTCGCGCTTCTCGGTCGATGGCGAAAAGCTGTTCCACTATATGGGCTGCTCGACCTTCTCCAACTTCACCGTGCTGCCCGAGATCGCGGTCGCCAAGGTCAATCCGGACGCCCCCTTCGACAAGATCTGCTACATCGGCTGCGGGGTGACCACCGGCATCGGCGCGGTGATCAACACCGCCAAGGTCGAGCAGGGGGCCACGGCCGTCGTCTTCGGCCTCGGCGGCATCGGCCTCAACGTCATCCAGGGTCTTCGCCTTGCCGGCGCCGACATGATCATCGGCGTCGATGTGAACAACGACAAGAAGGCCTGGGGCGAGAAGTTCGGCATGACGCATTTCGTCAATCCGAAGGAGATCGACGGCGACATCGTGCCTTACCTGGTCAACCTGACCAAGCGCGGCGCCGACCAGATCGGCGGCGCCGACTACACCTTCGACTGCACCGGCAACACCAAGGTGATGCGCCAGGCGCTGGAGGCCTCGCATCGCGGCTGGGGCAAGTCGGTCATCATCGGCGTTGCCGGCGCCGGCCAGGAGATTTCGACCAGGCCGTTCCAGCTGGTCACCGGCCGCACCTGGATGGGCACTGCCTTCGGCGGCGCGCGCGGCCGCACCGACGTGCCCAGGATCGTCGACTGGTACA
>SAQE01000096.1 GCA_004020545.1 Mesorhizobium sp.
AAAAAACGCCTCATTAGCCCAACAAACAGAACTCGCTCCCCCGTGCAAAGCCCTCACAAGGGGAGAAGGGAAGACCTGAGCTTACGCCGCTTCGTTCACCGGACGGCTGAGGCGGCGGACCTCCTCGTCGTTGAGCAGGCCGCCAGCGCGCAGCAGGGCTGCGAAGCGGCCGTTGCGCAGCGATAGCTCGGTGAAGCCGCCATATTCGACCACCTTGCCCTTGTCCATGAACACGACCAGGTCGGCATCGCGGACGGTGGTCAGGCGGTGGGCGATGATGAAGGTGGTGCGGTCGCGGCGCAGTTCGTCGATCGCTTCCTTGACGCGGTCCTCGGTCTCGACGTCGAGCGCGCTGGTCGCCTCGTCGAGCACCAGGATCGGCGCGTCCTTCAGCACGGCGCGGGCAATCGCGATGCGCTGACGCTCGCCGCCCGAGAGCTGGCCGCCGCGCTCGCCGACGACCGTGTCGTAGCCGCAGCTCTTGGCCAGAATGAAGTCCTGCGCGGCGGCGGCATTGGCGGCGGCGTGGATCTCGTCATTGCTCGCCTCGGCGCGGCCAACGCGGATGTTGTCCTCGATCGAGCGGTTGAGCAGGCCGGCGTCCTGGAACACGGTGGCGATCGAGTGGCGAAGCGACTTGCGGGTCACCGTGCGGGTATCGATGCCGTCGATCAGAATGCGGCCGCTGGCCGGCGTGAAGACGCGCTGCAGAAGGTTGATGAGCGTCGTCTTGCCGGCGCCGGTCGGGCCGACGATGGCGACCGTCTTGCCGGCCGGCACCTCGAACGACACGTTCTCGATGCCGTGGCCCGAGTTGGCGAACTCGAAGCTGACATCCTCGAAGCGAACGTGGCCGGTCACGTTGGTGAGCTCGCGCAGGCCATCGGGCTCGACGGTTTCAGCGGCCGAGTCCTCGAGGCGGTAGAAATCCTCGAGCTTGGCGCGCGCCTCGGAAATCTGAGTGGTGAAGGCCGACACCTGGTCGAGACGGGCGATCAGCATTCCGGCAAAGCCGGTGAAGGCGACGACATCGCCGACGCGGAGCTGGCCACGGGTGACAAGATAGGCTCCGATCGAGAGCACGATCATCATCGAGATGGTCGACGACAAGCGGTTCAGCGCATTGGCGATCGCCCACCAGTCGAGCACAGGATTCTGCGCGTCGAGCAGGTCCTTGACGTAACGCTTCAGCGTCGCGGTCTCATGGCCGATGCGGTTATAGCTCTGAAGCACGGCGACGTTGCTGACGCTGTCGGATACATGGGCAAAGACGGTGTGGTAGTGGCGTTCCACGGCGGTCTGCCCTGACTTGGTACGGCGCATGACGATACGGCCGATGCCAACGTAAAGCACGCCGAGGCCAAGCAGCACGATGGACATGCGGATGTCCATGGCGAGCGCGGTCGGCACAAGCAGCACCAGTGCGATAGCCGTCGACAGATGCACGCGCATAAATTCGAGCCACAGGCTGAACAGGGTCTCGACAGCGCGCAGCAGCGTATGCAGCGAATTGGATGTACCGCGCTGGTGGTGCCAGGCGAGCGGCATGGTGATCACGCGCTCGAAGGACTGGCACAGCACTTCGGAACGGCGGGCATGCGCGAAGCGATCGGCGCCGCGCGCCACCAACACAAAAGCGACGACGTTGAAGGCACCGAGAGCGGCCCAGACGGCGAGTGTCGAAAACACCGCGCTCTTTTCGGAAATGGCTCCGATCACCCGACCCAACAGGATCGGCTCGAGGATCGCGATCGCTGCGAGCGCGATGTTGGCGCCGCAGATGAGCGCGACGCGCTTCTTGTCAGCTGCCAGATAACCCAGCGCTCTCAAGTAAATCTGCAGAAGTGTCACTTCAGCTACTCCGCCAAACTCTCTAGCCGTGCTCAATTCCGGATTTGTGCACTGCACCATTTTTTGACACGTACCGGTTAACGCGTCGCAAAACAATGCCCGTCTATCGCTTCCGTTCCCATTTAGCGAACAAAAGATGACGACGGTGCGAAATCTGACGTGATCACCTAACGGTTTGAGATAAAAGGTGAAATGTCAGCCTTGCGGCAAAATAATGGCACTTGCCCCATGCTGCCACATTTTTAATCACAAGGCGCTTGCTTAGCCGGATCTAAAGGAGATGGGGGGCGCTGGCCGGGATTATCGCCAAGTAAAACGCTGAGCTTGGCCGCGCGTCCGAAGGGACGCGCGGCTTATAAGCCAAACCTTTGATTTTACGCAGGTATCTTGACCAAGACCTCGGTTTTCTCGCCAGCCTTCGGTTCGAAAGACCCCGATTTTGTCTTCGAACCATTGACTTCGAGCGAGATCGACTTGGCCTTTTTGTCGCGGATGACGCGGACCTTGATTTCGCCGTCGAACATCCTGAGCGTGGCGGCGTAGCCGTCCCAGTGGCTGGGCAGCTTCGGCCTAAACGTGATCTGCTTGCCGCGCCGCTCGATGCCCAGGATTCCCTCGACAGCGGCCCGGTAAAGCCAGCCGGCCGAGCCCGTATACCAGGTCCAGCCGCCGCGGCCTCCCTTTCCTTCGCCGGCGTAGATGTCGGCGGCCACCACATAGGGCTCGACGCGGTAGTGCTCGGCAGCCGCCTCGTCCGAGGCATGGTTGACCGGGTTCAGCATCGAGAAGCAGCGATAGGCTTCGTCAACGCGGCCCATTTCGGCGAGCGCGATGACGAACCAGGTGGCGGCGTGGGTGTACTGGCCGCCATTCTCGCGCACGCCCGGCGGGTAGCTCTTGATGTAGCCGGGGTCCTTGTCGCTGTTCGAGAAAGGCGGAGTGAACAGCTTGACGATCTTGAGCTCGTCGTCGACCAGCATCTTCGTCGCCTGCTCCATGGCCGTCGTCGACCGCGCCGGGTCGCCCTCGCCCGAAAGCACGCTCCAGGATTGAGCGATGGAGTCGATCTTGCACTCATCCGAGTTGTGAGAGCCGAGCGGCGTGCCATCGTCGAAGCTGCCGCGCCGATACCACTGGCCGTCCCAGGCCGTGCTCTCTAGCGCCCGCTTAAGCGCGTCGGCATGCCTGGTCCAGGCCTGCGCCCGCTTGGGATCGCCTTGTCCCTTGGCGACGGGGGCGAAGTCGCCCAGCGTCTTCAGAAGGAACCAGCCCAGCCATACGCTCTCGCCCTTGCCGCCCTCGCCGACGCGGTTCATGCCGTCGTTCCAGTCGCCGCCGAGGATCAGCGGCAGGCCGGCCGGGCTGCTGCGCTTGATGGCGAGGTCGAGCGCCCTTGCGCAGTGGTCGTATAGCGAGGCGGTGGTCTTGGTGATCTCGGGCGTGAAGAAAGCATCGTGCTCGCCCTCGCCGAGCTCCTGTCCGTCGATGAAGGGGATGTGCTCCTTGAGGATCGCGGCATCGCCGGTGACCTCGATATAGCGGGCCGTCGCGTGCGCCAGCCACACTACGTCGTCCGAGATCATGGTGCGCACGCCGGCATCGGTGCGCGGCAGCCACCAGTGCTGGACGTCGCCCTCCGGGAACTGCCGGCGCGCGGCATTGAGGATCTGGTCGCGCGCCAGGTTCGGATCGTGCGCCAGCAAGGCCAGCGTGTCCTGAAGCTGATCGCGGAAGCCGAAGGCGCCGCTCGCCTGGTAGAAGGCCGACCGCGCGCGGATGCGGCAGGCCAGGCTCTGGTAAGGCAGCCAGTGGTTGACCATGGCGTTCAGCGCCTTGTCCGGCGTATCGACCTGGATGGTGTCGAGGAAGCCGCGCCAGACGCGCTCGTTGTCGGCCAGCCGCTGGTCGAAATCCTTGCCGCGATGGGTCTGCACCAAAGCGCTCGCCCCGGCGGCCGTGGCCGCGTCGCCAAGCAGCCAGAACAGCGTCACGTCACCGCCGGCCGGAATGTCGATGTCGCTGGCGATCACCGCGCACGGATCGTCACCCGCCTCGACGCGGCCGGACAGGGCAAGCCCGCCAAGCACGGCCTGCGGATATTCCGTGGTGCCGTGCCTGCCGATGAACTCGCCGCGATCGGCGGTTACCGAATGCACCGGACCCGTGGTGGCGAGGAAAGCCACCCGCTCGCCGAAGTCGAGCCCATAAGGGTTCTGCGCCAGAAGCGCGCCGGTTGCCGGGTCCCGCGTCGGCACGATGGTCGCCGCCGTGCGCGAGCGGTGGCCGCCGAGCACCCATTCGGCATAGGCATAGACGCGCAGCCTTGCGGGCGCCGGGCCGGCATTCTGGATGCGCAGCCGGGTGATCTTGACCGGATCCACCGGGTCGACCACCTGCGTCAGGTCCATCGACAGCGATCCGCGCTTCGAGCGGAAGGTCGAGAACCCCTGGCCGTGCCAGGTCTCGTAAGTCATCGAGGGGTCGCGCACCACCGCGGCCATCGGCGAGAACGCCTTGCCGGTCAATTGGTCGTAGATGTAGAAGCCCTCGCCCGGCCGGTTCGACACCGGGTCGTTCGACCACGGCGTCAGCTGGTAGTCGCGGCTGTTGCGGCTCCAGGTGAAGCCGGCGCCTTCGGCCGAAACATGGAAGCCGAAGGAAGCGTTGGAGATGACGTTAATCCAGGGCTGCGGCGTCGTGCGGCGCCCGGTCAGCCGCGTCACGTAGTGACGGCCATCGCCGTCGAAGCCGCCAAAGCCGTTCCAGAGGCCGAGGCCGCTGCCGTCGGCGGCGATATCGGCTCCGCGGCTTGCCGGCACCGGCAAGGGCGGCGGAAGGGTCGGCTCGCGCGGCGTCCCGCCCTCGGCCTGCTGCAAGGCGTCGCGGGCCTGCAATGCAGCCATCTCGGCTCGCTCGAGCTGGTCGAAGATGGTGCCGTTGCGGGTATGGAGCGCGACGCGCGCGACCGACAGCAGGGTCTTGTAAGTCGGCTCGTCCATCAGGTCGCGGCGCACGGCAAAGATGTGCTGGCGGGGCCCAAGTTCGCGCCCGCGCAGACGGCTGTTCTCGCACAGCGTTTCCACCGCGCGCTGCAGGTCCTGCACATAGGAGGACGCCTGCTCGTTGACGACGACGAAGTCGATCATCATGCCGCGGGCGCGCATATATTCCTGGAAGCGCAGCGCCTGGGCGACGATCTCGAGATCGGCGACGTCGCCGATGCGCACGAGGAAGATCGGGAAATCGCCGGAGATGCTGGTCGGCCAGAGGCTCGACTGACGGCCGAGGCCCGAGGCGATCGATTCCGCGGGCAGACGCAGGAACGGGTCCGGATAGATCAGGTAACGCGCCAGCTTCTGCACATTTGCGGCGTCGGTCAGGCTGAGGCCGAGATGGCGTGTCTGCACCTGGCTGCGCGTCCAGGCAAGCATCGCCTGGCGGGCGAAGCTTTCCTGATGGTCGAGGCGGCCGATCGCCTCGTTGAGCTCGCCGCGGTTGGCGCCGACGACGGTCCAGAAGGTCAGCGAGATCTTCTTGTTGGCCGGCACGCGCACCTGGCGGCGGAGCGCCGCCACCGGGTCGAGCGTGAAGCCTTGGTGGCCGCCAAGCCTGGCGCCCATGTCGAAAGCGGCGGCGTCGACGATGGTACGGCCGCGGCCGATGAAGGCGCGGCGGTCGGTTTCCGCCTCCGCGTCGCGCGACGGGCCGGATGGATCGGTGACGAAATGCACCATCGTGAGGTCGGGCTCGTTCTTGTCGCGCTTGCGCCTGGTGGCAAAGATCGCGCCGTTGTTCTGCGCAATCTCGGTCTCGACGAACATCTTCGAAAACACCGGATGGGCGTTGTCGGAGGCTTCGTTGCCCAGCACCAGCTCGGCGAAGGAGGTCACCTCGATATGCCGGTCGGTGGCGCCGTCGTTGTAGAGCGTGATACGGCGGCCCTCGCCGTTGCCTTCGGAAATGACGATGCATTCGACTTCCGAACGCAGCGAGCCGACCGACTTGGTGAAGTTCGCCTTGTCGTCGGCAAACAGCGTCTGGACGCGTTCGTTCTCCGCCCGCTTCGGCTCGGCGGTCGCCGACCACCAGTCGCCGGTCGCGGTGTCGCGCAGGAAGATGTAGGTGCCGAGACGGTCCTCGCTCGGGTCCGGCTGCCAGCGGGTGACGGCCAGCTCGCCGAAACGGCTGTAACCGGAGCCGGTGGCGGTGACCATTACCGAATAGTGGCCGTTGGACATCACATTGGTCGCGCGCAGTTCCCTGATGGGATCGAGGATGATGCGGGTGTCCGGGCTCTCGGTCTCGGTCTCGTCCTTGGAGCGCTCGTCGGCCTCGGTCCTGACCGTGGCGGCCGGGATGTCGCGCGGCGCCTTCTCCTGCAGGAGCAGCTCGGCCGACTCGATCACCGGATCGCTGTGGAAGCGGTCGCGCAGCCGGCCTTCGAAGATGGCGTCCGCCACGGCGGCGATCGACATGCCGGAATGGTGGGCCATGTAGTTCTGGACGACGGCGTGGTCGGCGCCTTCCGGAACGCGCTGCGGCGTGAAATCGACCGCGTCGTAGAAGCCGTGGCGGCCGAGTGCGCCAATCGAGCGCAGGCGCATCAGGTTCTGTACAGCTTCGCGCGGGTTGAACTGCGCCGCGAGAATCGCGGCGTAAGGCGCGATCACGGTGTTCTGGCCAAGGCCGCGCTTCAGGCCGAGGCCGGGCACGCCGAAATTGGTGTACTGGTAGGTGAGCTCGCGGTCGCGGGCGTTGTAGGCCGCTTCCGAAATGCCCCAGGGCACGTTCTTCGAGCGCGCATACTGGATCTGGCGCTTGATGATGAGCTTGCTGGTCTGGTTGAGGATGGAGCCTTGCGCCTCCTTCATCACCAGCGGCGGCATCAGGTACTCGAACATCGAGCCCGACCAGGACATCAGCGCGCCCTTGAAGCCGATCTCGACGATCGGGCGGCCGAGCCTGAACCAGTGCTCCGTCGGCAGGTCGCCCTTGGCGATGGCGAACAGGCTGGTAAGCCGCGCCTCGGAAGCGAGCAGGTCGTAGCAGCTCTCGTCGAGCTGGTGCTCCTCGACACGGTAGCCGATCGACAGCAGCTTGCGCTCCTGCCGCATCAGGAAGGAGAAATCCATCTCGAAGGCGTAGCGGCGGCAGCGTCCGCGCAGCGCCAGCAGCTTGGTGCGGAGCGCCGAGACCGCACTTTCGTCATTGTGCGAATCGTGCACATGCGCCTCGCAGGTCGCCTCCAGCCTGGCCGCCCAGTCGGCGATGACATCGCTCTTCGGCGATGCCGCCTCGGTGTGGATCGCGGTGGCGAGCTTGCGGATCTCACCGGCCAGCACCGCGAGGTTGATGGTGCGGATCGAGGCCATCTCGGGCTGCGCCTTGATGGTCATCACCGCGCGGCGCATGCCGTCAAGCCGGTCGGCGAGACGCTGGCGCAGCGGCCGCAACTGCCGGCGGTCGTCGGGCAGGTCCTCGAGGCTCTCGTCGAGGATGGTGACGGTGTCGAGGATGCCCTCGAAATCGCCCTGCAGGTGGACCGAAGGCGCCTCGGCCCATTCGGCGCAGGCCGCGGCCACCGCGACCAGATGGCCGGCGAGATTGCCGCTGTCCACCGCCGAGATATAGAGCGGATAGAGCGGCTTCAGCGTCGTCGTGTCGTACCAGTTGTAGAGATGCCCGCGGTCGCGCGGCATGTTCTCGATGGTGGTCATCGTGGCGTCGATGCGGGTGATGGCGTCGGCCAGACTGATCCAGCCGAAATCGCGCGCCGATACCACCGAGAGCAGGTAGACGCCGATATTGGTCGGAGAGGTGCGCGGCGCCACCACCGGCGCCGGGCTTTCCTGGAAATTGTCAGGCGGCAGGTAATGATGCTCGGCCGTCACGAAGGTCTCGAAATAGTGCCAGGTGCGGCGCGCCACGGTGCGCAGCGCATGGATGTCGGACGCCGAAATGCGCAGCCTGTCCTCGGTCTCTGCCGAGCGGCTGATCCAGCAGGCGACGGCGGGCGAGCCGATCCAGAAAAGCGCGAAGAAAAAGGCGACGAACGCGCCAGTGGAATCGGCCAGCACCGGAATGGCAAGGCCGACGATGCCGATGATCACGGCGCCGTACATCATGCTGTAATAGGAGCCGAGATCGCTGCCGCCGCTCTTGTGCGCCTGCGAGGCGGTGCGCCACTCGAGAAGGTTCTGGCGGCTGACGAAGAGCCGGTAAAGCGTGCGGATGATGGCATCGCCCATCATCCAGGCGAGATGCGCCATCAACAGCACTTTCAAGGCCACCAGCGCCGTGCCGAAGACCGTGTCGCGCGCCAGCGCCGAGAAATGGCCGCGCGGCGTCTGGTCGCCGCTCTTCGGCAGGATGCCGTTGACGATGTCGAAGGTGGGCGCCATGAACAGGCTGAGGATCAAAAGCGCCTGCCACTGCGCGGCCTGCGTGAAGGGCAGCAGCGTCCAGCCGGCGATACAGGCCATCACCCAGAAGATCGGGGTCAGCGAGCGGCGCAGATTGTCGACCATCTTCCAGCGCGACAGTGCCGGCACGCCGGAGCGCGGGTCGAACATGAAGCCGAGCAATTGCCAGTCGCCGCGCGCCCAGCGGTGATGGCGCGAGGCGTCGACCGAGTAGCGGGTCGGATAGTCCTCGACCAGCTCGACGTCGGTGACAAGTGCGGCGCGCGCCAGGGCGCCTTCGAGCAGGTCGTGGCTGAGGATGGTGTTTTCCTCGATGCGGCCCTTCAGCGCCGCCTCGAAGGCATCGACGTGATAGAGGCCCTTGCCGGTGAAGGAGCCGTCGCCGAAGACGTCCTGATAGACGTCCGAGACGGCGAAGACGTAAGGGTCGAGACCGCGATTGGCCGAGAAGACGCGCTGGAAGAACGAGGCGTCGTCGCCACTGGTCAGCGATGCCGTGATGCGCGGCTGCAGGATGGTGTAGCCGGCGGTGACGAGGCGCTTTGCCGGGTCGAAATGCGGGCGGTTCAGCGGGTGCGCGAGCTTGCCGACCAGCGTCGAGACGGCGTCGCGCGTGGTGCGCGTGTCGGCGTCGAGCGTCATCACATAGGTGACTTTTTCCGGCAGCGGCACGTCGAGCGGCAGGAAGGTGGTGTCGCTGTCGCCGCGCAGCAGGAGGTTGAGCTCGTGCAGCTTGCCGCGCTTGCGCTCCCACCCCATCCAGCAGCCCTGCGCCTGATTGTAGAGCCGGCGGCGGTGCAGAAGATAGAAGCGCGGCGCGCCTTCCGACGGATAGCGGGCGTTCAGCCTGGCGATCTCGTCACGGGCATATTGCAGGATCTCGATGTCGGCGGCGTCGATCTCGGTCTTGGAATCCGGCCAGTCGGACAAGAGCGCGAAATGGATCTCTTCCGCCATGTTGGCGAGGTGATGCACCTCGATGTTGCGGATGTTTTCCTCGACGTCGTCGCGCGAGCCGATGAGCGAGGGCACCACGCAGAGCGTGCGCGCCTCGGCCGGGATGCCGTGCTTGTAATCATAGCCGACAAGCCGTGTCGGCTTCAGGAACAGCGCCACGACGGTGTTGAAGAAGGCCAACGCGCCTTCGCTGGCGGGCACCGCGAACAGCGCCAGCATCAGCGTGACCGACTCCACCGACAGCCCGAGATTGGCGAGCGCCCTTCCCGACAGCACAAGCAGCAGCGCGGTCAGTAGAAAGACCGGCACGACGATACCGAGCCAGCCGGCGCTGGCAAATGCGCGCTTGAAGGTCACATAGAAGGGTGGCCGGTAGCCGATCGCCTTTTCCAGCTCCGGCCTGCGCGGCCCTACCAGGAAGAAACCGACATCGGTATGCACCGCGGGATCAGCGGTCTCGGGCACACCGGACGCGTCGGTGACCCCAGGCGTGTGGCCCGCAAGCTCGATCGCCTTTTCGGCGACGCGGTACTCGGAAAGGTCGGAGCGGCGCGCCAGTTGCTCGATCGCGGTGCGGTACTGGTCGCGTGAGAAGAAATCGAGCGCGGCGAAATCGGTCTTCTCGCGCAGCAGCGTATCGATGCGGCTGACGCCCTCGAACCAGACCGTCCAGTCGACGTCGTTGATGAGGCGCAGGCCGCGGATGATGTTGCCGGTGGTGACGTTGCCGCTGGAGAGCGTCTGATGCTCGGAGATGATGATTTCCTCGGCATCGGAGCCGGTCTTCTCGAGCTCGCCCTCCAGCCATTCCAGCGCCCGGCCGGCATTCTGCGAGCCGTCGCGCAGGCGGTAGAGGAGTTGAGTGGCGAAAGTCGTGTCCTGCGCATGCGCGGCGTAGGTCGACAGGATCCTGGTCCGGTCGGCATTGTCGTCGGTCGCGAGCACGCGGTCGGCGACCTCGTTGGCGATCTGGCGCATCTGCCTGGTGCGGTTGACGCGCACCGCGATACGGCGGAGGTTTTCGATCAGGACGAAACGCAGCAGCGAGGGCAACGCCCAGAGCTCGCCGATCTTCAGCGGCTCGACCGCCTGGAAACCTTCGACGATCGCCTTGAACATGGTCGCCGAGACCGAGCTGTCGGAATGCTCGACATAGCTCCAGGCAACGGCAAAGGCGCGCGGCAGGACGGTGCCATCGGCAAGTTTGAGCGTCGGCAACTGGCGGTAGAAACGGCGCGGCAGGTCGCGCTTGACCTGGAAGATGGTCTCCTCGACCAGATAATTGTTGTCGAGCAGCCATTGCGCCGCGGGCGTGATCGTCTCGCCCTTGGCCTGGGCGGCGTTGGTCGAACGGTAGACTTCGAGAATCTTCTTGGCGCTGTCGCGGATGCGGGCCTGGAATTCGAACGGCGCCAGGCCGAACAGCTCCCGGACTTCGCCGTCGGCAAGTGCTGCGCCCAGCGCGCGCAGCCGGTCCTCAGGCAGGAAATTGGAGCGTATCGGCGCTTCCGTGACAACCGGGAAGCCGGCGCTTGTCTGTTCGATCTTGGTGGGGTTCGTCTGAATGTTCATTGATTATTCCGTAAGGCGGGGCGCAATGCGGCGTCACCGCCACGGCAATGGCCCTAAAACCGGTTCAAATGCAATTGGTTGCATGGCAGGTCCGGTCGAAAGTTTTTTGCGCTCCATGACAGGGGCGTCCCCTTTCGACAACTCAAGGGCGAACGCCCCTCGCTTCCCCGCCCCGGGGTCCGATGAGGGAAAGGATTCAGGCTTTTTCGTGGTGCATGCAAGGGGCCGGGCGATATTTCGCCCGCGCCGCGATCATGTTTGGAAACAGCCGTTAATCGTTGGCGTCGAAGCTCAACAGCCTGATGACGAACAGGCGCCCCTGCCCTTCAGGCTCCAGGCGCAATTTCGGGCTGTTTCGGTCGAGGATCAAAGTGTCCAGCGAGCCGAGGCTTGCGAGGTCGTCGGAGAAGGCTTTGACGCCGACACCGACCGGCAGGACAAGGGTCGTACCGCGACCCGCATCAATCTCTCTTTCACACGAAAGCGACAGGCGCTCGACGGTATGGCGCATGCGACCCCGGCGCGTCATGACGTTGAGATCGGTGATCGGGCCACCGATCAGGGTGGCGCTGGTCGGCACGTCACCCGGGAAGGAAAGCGGCATCGAGACTGTCGTCAGCGGCGACGGCGGCTGGCCGGCAATGTCGAGCACGATGCCTTCGCCTTCGAGCACCGCGAGCGTGCGGTCTATACCGGCAAAGCTGGAGAACGGCCCGCCCGTCTCGACGCGAGCCATCGAGATGCGCCAGTCGAAATCGTCGAGGCCGGCAGCGTCAGGCGAGACGGCGATCTCGGTCGTCGTGCCGCCGCCATTCTTCCACGGCATGACCCGGTAGCCGGCGGCACGAAGGATGCGCATCGCTTCAGCCCAGAATGCCCGGCAGGTTGAGCTGATGCTCCTTGGCGCAGGCAATCGCTATGTCGTAGCCGGCATCGGCGTGGCGCATGACGCCGGTCGCCGGGTCGTTCCAAAGCACGCGCTCCAGGCGCTTCGCCGCGTCCGGCGTGCCGTCGGCGACGATCACCATGCCGGCATGCTGCGAAAAGCCCATGCCGACGCCGCCGCCATGATGCAGCGAAACCCAGGTGGCGCCGGACGCGGTGTTGAGCAGCGCGTTGAGAAGCGGCCAGTCGGAAACGGCGTCGGAGCCGTCCCTCATCGCCTCGGTCTCGCGGTTCGGTGACGCGACCGAGCCGGAATCGAGATGGTCGCGGCCGATGACCACCGGAGCCTTGAGCTCGCCCTTGGCCACCATCTCGTTGAAGGCGAGGCCAAGGCGATGGCGGTCGCCGAGGCCGACCCAGCAGATGCGCGCCGGCAGACCCTGGAAGGAGATGCGCTCGCGCGCCATGTCCAGCCAGTTGTGGAGATGCGTGTTGCCGGGGGTGAGTTCGCGCACCTTGGCGTCGGTCTTGTAGATATCCTCCGGATCGCCGGAGAGTGCGGCCCAGCGGAACGGGCCGATGCCGCGGCAGAACAGCGGACGGATATAGGCCGGCACGAAGCCCGGGAAGGCGAAGGCGTTCTCAAAGCCCTCGTCCTTGGCGACCTGGCGGATGTTGTTGCCGTAGTCCAGCGTCGGCACGCCGGCGTTCCAGAACGCCACCATCGCCTCGACATGCTCGCGCATCGAGGCGCGGGCCGCCTTCTCCACCGCCTTGGGATCGGAGGTGCGCTTCTCGCGCCATTCAGCCATGGTCCAGCCCTTGGGCAGATAGCCGTTGATGGGGTCGTGGGCCGAGGTCTGGTCGGTGAGGATATCGGGGCGGATGCCGCGCCTGAACATTTCCGGCACGATCTCCGCCGTGTTGCCGAGCAGGCCGACCGACTTCGCCTCGCCGGCCCTGGTCCAACGCTCGATCATTTCCATGGCCTCGTCGAGCGTCTCTGCCTTCTCGTCGAGATAGCGGGTGCGCAGGCGGAAATCGATCGAGTCCGGATTGCATTCGATCGCCAGGCAGCAGGCGCCGGCCATGACGGCGGCGAGCGGCTGGGCGCCGCCCATGCCGCCGAGACCGCCGGTCAGGATCCACTTGGCCTTGAGGTTGCCGCCATAGTGCTGGCGGCCCGCTTCCACAAAAGTCTCATACGTGCCCTGCACGATGCCCTGCGTGCCGATATAGATCCAGGAGCCGGCCGTCATCTGGCCGTACATCATCAGGCCCTTCCTATCGAGCTCGTTGAACTTCTCCCAATTCGCCCAATGCGGCACGAGGTTGGAGTTGGCGATCAGCACGCGCGGCGCGTCCCTGTGCGTGCGGAAGACGCCGACCGGCTTGCCCGACTGCACCAGCAGCGTCTCGTCCTCGCCGAGCGTCTTCAGCGTGGCGGCGATACGGTCGAAATCGTTCCAGGTGCGCGCCGCCCGGCCGATGCCGCCATAGACGACCAGCTCGTTCGGGTTCTCGGCGACCTCCGGATCGAGGTTGTTCATCAGCATGCGCAGCGGCGCCTCGGTGGTCCAGTACCGGGCGTTGAGCTTGTCGCCCCGGGGCGCGCGCACTTCGCGGATGTTGTGACGGGGATTGTTCATCATTGTCCCTTTCAAGCAAGGCGGGCGGCGCGGGTCAGCGCCTTGCCCAGTCAATGGCGGTTTCGAGGATGGTCTTCAGAGTGGCGCGGATCGGCGCGGCGTAGCTGGGGTCGTAAGGCACCGGCCAGTTTTCCGGCGCTCCCTTCTTGTTCGGCTCGCGCATGTAGCCGCGGTTGGAGAGCTCCATCTGCAGCGCATGGACACCGTTCTGCGGCTGGCCGAAGCTCCGCGTGATCCAGCCGCCCTTGAAGCGGCCGTTGACCACCCAGCTCTCCCCGGTCGCGGCGAGGATCTCAGCCACCTTTTGCTGCAGCGACGGATCGGCGCTCTTGCCGTCATTGGTGCCGAGGTTGAAGACCGGCAGCGTGCCTTCGAACAGGCGCGGCAGCACCGAGCGGATCGAATGGCAGTCATAGAGAACGATGTTCTCGTGGATGCCGCGCAACCGGTCGATTTCGCCCTGCAAGGCGGCATGATACGGAACGAAATAAGTCTCGCGGCGCTCATCGATTTCGGACGGCGTCGGCTCATCGCCCATGTTGTAGAGCGGATCGCCGTCGAACGTGTCGGTAGGGCATAGGCTGGTCGTCGCCTGTCCAGGATAAAGCGAGACGCCGGAAGGGTCGCGGTTGACGTCGATGACGGTGCGCGAAATGGCGGTGTGGACGACCGTGGCGCCGAGATCGGCGGCGAAATCATAGAGCTTGTCGATCCACCAGTCGCAGTCGCGGCGGCCGAGCCAGGTCGAGACCAGCCGGCTGTCGAGACCGGCAAGATCGATGCCGGTATGCGGGATCGAGACCAGCAGCGGGGCCGTTCCTTGCGTGACGGTGAGCCAGGGCGTGGCCATCATGCGGCTCCCGCAATCGATGGCAGCGCGATCGCGCCCGCCGCTTTCACCGCCGCCCCGCTGCGCACCAGGGCGATCGCCTTTTCCATGTCGGGATGGAAATGCCGGTCATTATCGAGGTGCGGAACCTCGGCGCGGACCAGCTTGCGCACCGCTTCCAGAGCATCGCTCGAGGCGAGCGGCGCGTGGAAATCGCACCCTTGAGCGGCGGCCAGCAATTCGATGCCTATGACGGCGGTCGCATTCTCGATCATGCCGAGCAGCCGGCGCGCGCCATGTGCGGCCATCGAGACATGGTCTTCCTGGTTGGCCGAGGTCGGGATCGAATCGACGCTCGCCGGATAGGCCTTCTGCTTGTTTTCCGAAACGAGTGCGGCCGCCGTCACCTGCGGGATCATGAAGCCGGAATTCAGGCCAGGCTTCGGCGTCAAGAAGGCCGGCATGCCGGAGAGCGCCGGATCGACCAGCATGGCGATGCGCCGCTCCGACAGTGAGCCGATCTCGCAGACGGCAAGCGCGATCATGTCGGCGGCGAAGGCCACCGGTTCTGCGTGGAAATTGCCGCCCGAAAGCGCGGTGTCGTCCTCGGCGAAGATAAGCGGGTTGTCGGTGACGCCGTTGGCCTCGGTTTCGAGCGTGTCGGCCGCCTTGCGCAACACGTCGAGCGCCGCACCCATCACCTGCGGCTGGCAACGCAGGCAGTACGGGTCCTGCACGCGTTCGTCGCCGACGCGATGCGATTCACGGATGGCGCTGCCAGCCATCAGGTTGCGCAGCGCCTCCGCCGTCTCGATCTGGCCGCGATGCTTTCTCAAGAGATGGATGCGCGGATCGAAGGGCGCGTCGGAACCGCGTGCCGCATCGGTCGAAAGCGCGCCGGAGACCAACGCCGACTGATAGAGCGTCTCTGCCTCGAACAGGCCGGCAAGCGCGAAGGCGGTCGAGAACTGCGTGCCGTTGAGCAGCGCCAGGCCTTCCTTGGCGCCGAGCGTGACCGGTTCCAGCCCGTGCGAGACGAAGGCGACCTTGGCCGGGAAGCGGCCATGGGGTGTAAAGCATTCGCCGACGCCGATCATGACGGCGGTCATATGGGAAAGCGGCGCGAGGTCGCCGGAAGCTCCGACCGAACCCTGCGCCGGCACCACCGGGGTGACGTCGTTGGCGAGCATCCCTTCCAGCAATTCGATGGTCTCGGCGCGCACACCGGAGGCGCCCTGAGCAAGGCTGGCCAGCTTCAGCGCCATCATCAACCGCACCACCGCGACCGGCATCGGCTCGCCGACGCCCGCGGCATGCGACAGCACGATGTTGCGCTGGAGCGTTTCGAGATCGTTTGCCGGGATGCGAACGCTGGCGAGCTTGCCGAAGCCGGTGTTGATGCCATAGACCGGCTCGCCCTTGGCGACGATGCGAGCGACCGACTCGGCGCTGGCCTTGATCTTCGGCCGGCAAGCGGCGTCCAGCTTCGGCACGGCGCCGCGATAGATGGCACGCCAGTCGGCAAGCGTCGCGCTGCCGGGCTTCAGGATCAGTTCGGTCATTGTCCTCTCCAGATGCGGGCATGGAGCGGGTTGAAGCCCATGCGGTAGACGAGCTCGGCCGGGCGCTCGATGTCCCAGATAGCAAGGTCGGCCGACTTGCCGGCTTCCAGCGTGCCGGTCTTGTCGAGCAGGCCAAGCGCACGCGCGGCCTCGCGGGTGACGCCGGCGAGACATTCGTCGACGGTCATGCCGAACAGCGTCGCGGCCATGTTCATGGTGAGCAGCAGCGAGGTGAGCGGCGAAGTGCCTGGATTGCTGTCGGTGGCGACAGCCATCTTGACGCCGCGCCGGCGGAACAGATCGACCGGCGGCTTCTTCGTCTCGCGGATGAAGTAATAGGCGCCGGGCAAGATCGTCGCGACGGTGCCAGCGTCAGCCATCGCTGCGGCACCCGCCTCATCCGCATATTCGAGATGGTCGGCGGACAGTGCGCCATAGCGGGCGGCGAGCGCCGCGCCATGCAGGTTGGAGAGCTGGTCGGCGTGGAGTTTTACAGGCAGGCCGAGCGCTTTGGCCTTATCGAAAACGCGCGCGATCTGCTCCGGCGAGAAGGCGATGCCCTCGCAAAAACCGTCGACGGCATCGGCGAGCTTTTCGGCGGCAGCTGCCGGCAGGATCGTGCCGGCGACGAGGTCGATGAAGGCGTCCTTGTCGCCCTTGGCTTCCGGCGGCAGCGCGTGCGCGGCGAGACAGGTCGTACGGATCGTGACCTTCCGTTCACCGTCAAGCCGGCGGGCGGCGCGCAGCGACTTCCTCTCGTTGTCGAGGTCGAGGCCGTAGCCGGATTTGACTTCGACGGTCGTGACACCTTCGGCGATCAGCGCGTCGAGGCGCGGCAGCGTCTGAGCGACGAGTTCGTCCTCGCTGGCAGCGCGCAGCGACTTCACGGAGGAAACGATGCCGCCTCCAGCGCGGGCCACTTCTTCATAAGTGGCGCCGGCCAGCCGCATCTCGAACTCGTTGGCACGGTTGCCGGCATAGACAAGATGCGTGTGGCAGTCGATCAGACCGGGCGTGATCCAGCGTCCCGCGCAATCGACGGTGTCGGCGCCCTGCCCGAGCCCGGCCGGCATGTCGGCTTCGGCGCCAGCATAGACAATCAAGCCGTCGCGTGCGGCGACCGCACCCCTCTCGACGATGCCGAGGCCAGCCGCGCCCTCAGCCAGAGTCGCCAGGCGCGCATTGCGCCAGAGACGAAGGCCACTCTTTCCGTTCTCTCCACCCATCATCTTTTCCATTTGAAAGGATGGCAATTATGTATATACATATCGGAACGCGACGCAAGCGGTAATGTCGCTGGAGCATTCAGATTCGGAGATGTTCGTGACGGCGATCTTTGTGGAACAGGCGCTGCTGCCCGAGGGCTGGCAAGGCAATGTGAGGATCGCCTTCGACGGCGGCCGCATCACCGCGGTCGAGACCGGCACTTCCCCGCAGGCCGGCGACGAGCGCCATGCCATTCTGTTGCCCGGCATGCCCAATCTGCACAGCCACGCCTTCCAGCGCGGCATGGCGGGGCTCGCCGAATTGCGCGGCCCTTCGGCCGACAGTTTCTGGAGCTGGCGCGAGGTGATGTACCGCTTCGCTCTGTCGATGACGCCGGACCAGGTCGAGGCAGTGGCGGCGCAGCTCTATGTCGAGATGCTGGAGGCCGGCTTCTCGCGCGTCGGCGAATTCCACTATCTGCACCACGACCGCGACGGGGAGCCTTACGCCAACATCGCCGAGATGGCGGAGCGGATCGCAGCCGCCGCCGAAGCGACAGGCATCGGGCTGACGCTGCTGCCGGTCTTCTACGCCCATTCCGCTTTCGGCGGCGCCGCGCCGAATGATGGCCAGCGGCGATTCATCAATGATGTCGGGCGCTTCGGGCGCCTGCTTGAGAAAAGCCGTGAAAGCGTCTCGAAGCTGGAACAAGCGGTCGTCGGCGTCGCGCCGCACAGCTTGCGCGCGGCAACGCCGGACGAGCTCAATGCAGTCGCGGCACTGGCGCCGGACGGCCCGATCCACATCCATGTCGCCGAGCAGGTGAAGGAAGTGGAGGACTGTACTGCCTGGTCTGGCGCGCGGCCGGTCGAGTTCCTGCTTGGCCATGCCGCGGTGGACAAGCGCTGGTGCCTGATCCACGCCACGCACATGACTGAGGCGGAGACGCTTCGCATGGCCAAGAGCGGCGCGATAGCAGGGCTCTGCCCGATCACCGAGGCCAATCTTGGCGACGGTACTTTTGCCGCGCCGTTGTTCATCGAACATGGCGGCCGCTTCGGCGTTGGCTCCGATTCCAATGTGCTGATCGGCCTGCCTGACGAGCTCAGGCAACTCGAATATTCGCAGCGCCTTGCCCATCGCGCCCGCAACGTTCTGGCGCGCGCCGGCGGCTCTACGGGGCGCGCGCTGTTCGATGCGGCATTGGATGGCGGCAGCCAGGCGCTCGGCGCTGGACTGTCACGGATTGCAGTCGGCGGTCCCGCCGATTTCGCCTCGCTCGACGCCGGCCATCCCTCGCTTGCCGGCAAGGCGGGCGATGCGATCCTCGACGCCTGGATCTTCGCCAACGGCAGCAAGGTGGATTGCGTTTGGGTGCATGGGAAAAAGCAGGTCAGCGGCGGCAGGCATGCAAAGCGCGAGGCGGTCGCCGAGCGATTCCGCGCGGTCATGACCGCGCTTTCCCAAGGCTGAGCGGGGAAAGACCGATGAGCCTGGTTGAAACGGATGATGTCGAGAGCGGCGAAAGCATCTCGCTGCATCAGCGCATCCTCTCTAACATCCGCGAAAAAATTCTGTCCGGCGCCTGGGCGCCTGGCCATCGCATTCCTTTCGAGCACGAGCTGACGGCCGAATACAGATGCTCGCGCATGACGGTGAACAAGGCGCTGTCGCAGCTTGCCAAGGCGGGGCTGATCGAGCGCCGCCGCCGCTCGGGCAGTTTCGTGCGCCAGCCGCAATCGCAGGCGGCGGTGCTGGAGCTCCACGACATCCGGATCGAGGTCGAGTCGCTCGGCCTGCCCTATCGCTACGAACGGCTTGAGCGCCTGAAGCGGCGCAGCAGCGCCGAGGACCGCGCGCTGCTCGGGCTCTCCGCTCCGGGTCCGGTACTTTGGCTGGAAAGCCTGCATTTTGCCGGCGAACGGCCGTTCGCGCTCGAGCAGCGGCTGATCAATCTTTCAGCGGTAGCGGGAGCCGGCGAGGAAGAGTTCTTCGAGATTGCGCCAGGCCCCTGGCTGATCGGCCGCGTGCCGTGGAGCGAGGCCGAGCACCGTATTCGAGCCATGGCTGCCGATGAGACTATCGCCGACGCGCTCGACATCGATCCCGGCGCGCCGTGCCTGGTGGTCGAACGCCGCACCTGGAGCGCCGAGCACCCGGTCACCCATGTGCGCTTCATCTATCCGGCGGAAAGCCACACGCTGGTGGCGAGGTTTACGCCTTCGCAGGGGTAGCACCAACGCCACCTTCTCCCCTTGTGGCTAGCGTGCGCACACATTTGCTTCGTGCTGTGGTCAAGCGTGAAGAGGCGCCG
>SAQE01000097.1 GCA_004020545.1 Mesorhizobium sp.
ATAGTGTAGGTCAGCACGCATGGTATCGAGGAATCTCGAGTGTAACATCGAGGCGGGTGCCGTCGCGGGAGTGGTTGGAATTGTGAGTTGGCTTAGTCTCCGGGGCGTCAAACCTCGAATGATCCGGCGTTAGAGCGCCGGACAGGAGACTACGCCATGACGAGGACTACCATCAATGCCGAAGCTGTTCATCCTGGGGATGAGGCGACGAGCTATCTTTTCGACAACTGGTTTGGTCCGATCGAAGCTGGCCTGCGCGAGCGGGTGCGCGGCTTCATCGAGACGATGATCGAGACCGAGCTGGACGCGGTGCTGGCCCGTCGCCGTTATGGCCGGCAGCCGGCGGCGCGCAGTGATGAGACCACCGGTGTCGCCGGCCACCGCCACGGCCGTCGGACGCGCACGCTGACCTTCGGCACCACCGAGATCACAGTTCCGCGGGCCCCTCGAGGCCGAGACGGTGGAATGGAAGAGCAAGGCCAGCGCTGATCGCCTCTGTATACCTCGCCGGCACGATACCAGGCGCGTGCCGGCGTGCTTGCCGCGCTGTTCGGCGGCGCGATCGGAACAGACGTCGTCAGCCGCATCTGGCGCACGGTGAAGACGGACTGGGATGTGGCACGGAGCGGCGGGCGGTGGATCTGTTGTGTTCCGCAAGAAGCTGACACGCACCCAATCCGTAAGTTCACGGCGGGTCATCCGCCCTGTATCGTGGCGGTGGAGGCGTGCGGCAGTTCCACTACTGGGCTCGTGAGATGACCCGGCTTGGGCCATCAGCCGAAACTACTCGCACCTTGCTACGTTAAACCGTTCATAAATCGGCATAAGAACGATGCCGCGGATGCGGAGGCGATCGTTGAAGCCGCGCAACGGCCAACGATGCGCTTTGTCGAGCCTGCTGCCCTTACAGTCACCATGATATCGAGACTCGGGCCGCGTTTGATGCAAATTTGGACATTGTGGAATCTCCCAGATTCTAATTATTGAAATGGTCTCGCATTTTTCGTTCCAATAACAAGAACGAAGTTGACGGGGGGCCGGCTTTGCCACTTATTTAAGAGTGCCACGCGCCACAGCAAGAAAAGCTAAGGCGGCGAGGTGCCAGTTTGAGGTAGGCGCAAGTGGCGCCCCAAAAGCGGTTTCGGGCACCTATAAGCCCGAGCCTCTTCCTTTCAGAGAAGGCCAGACATGCATGCGATCAACGAACTCGCTAGGTTCGTAAGCAATTTCCCGGCTGAGGAAGTTCTTGCCGCCGGGCGAGAGCGGATCTCCATGCTGGTTTTAGACCTTCTGGGCGCCGCGGCAGCTGGTATCGATACACCGCTAGCGAAAGCCGCCAGAACGGCTGCCCTCGAATCGTACGGTCAAGGCGAGATTGATATCTGGCTAACGAGTATGCGCACCAGCGTGGTCGGAGGTGCGATGGCAAACAGCGCGGCTGCTAGCGCTCTCGATATCGACGATGGCCACCGAGGAGCAGGCGGCCATCCTGGAGCTGGCATCATCCCCGCAGCCTTGGCTGTCGCGCAAGCGGTTGGCGCTTCGGGATCTGAGCTCATGAGCGCAATCGCGTTAGGATACGAAGTTGGTCTTCGGGTTGCGAGTTGCCGCCCCCTGCAAACGATCGAAATGCACGCGAGCGGGCGGTGGGTGAACTTTGGGGTTGCTGCTGCAGCTTCGCGACTACTCGGTTTGAATGCCGATCAAACAGCCCATGCCCTTGCGATCGCCGGCTGTGAAGGCCCAGTCATCTTTCTCAACGCTTCTTCTAAGTTTGACGGCACCAGTATTAAGGAAGGCATTCCGCCAGCCGTGGTAGCGGGTATAACAGCCGCTTACAGGGCGCAGGCGTGTGCAACGGGCCCAATTGAGCTTTTAGATGACGACGCGCGGTACACTCGGAGCTCGTTAATAGGAAATCTTGGTTCTTCTTGGGAAGTACAAAACTGCTATATAAAGCCGTACGCTTGCTGCCGCTATATACACGGTGCAATCGATGCGATCCTTTCCATCCGAAAATCAAGTCACCCGGTTTTTAAGCTGCGTATTGAAACATTTCCCCATGCGATGCGACTAGCGAATGAGCGTGCGCCTCGCACGCTTGAGGGCGGGCAGTACAGCTTCTACTTCAATTGCGCTGTTGCGGCGCTTTATGGACCCACCGCTCTGCAACCGGTCCAGCCAGAGCATTTTCGAGATTCACAGGTCCTCGAACTGGCAGCTCGCATTGAGTTGGAGGCATCTCTCGAATTTGCCAACGCCTTCCCGGCTCTCACCCCGGCACGCGTTATATTGGATCAAGGTTATGGTCCCGAGGAGATGGTTGTCCTACATCCGCTCGGTGACACAGCCAATCCGCTGTCGAGCAAACAGATTGAGGAAAAGTTCAGGCATATCTCTCGCGATTGCATTGGTCCTCAATGGCAGGACGAGATTGTGACAGCAGTCAGCAATCTCCATAACGCCGGATCAACTGCTCTTTTCGCAGCACTGGTGCCGCCTCATAAAAGGTACTCCGAACCGGCAAGCGAATTGGTAGTAGTGCCTTCTGAACGATTGATGTTTGTGCAGGAGAAGCCGAGCGAAGCGGAATTTGGTTGAAGGAATCGTAACATGCATCGTGTAGAGGAATTCCGGGATTTGCAGATTGAGGCGACTGAATGGCGCCGTTATCTCCATCGGCATCCGGAGCTTGACTACAAGCTGTACAACACGGCGAAGTTCGTTACTGAGAAACTAGCATCTTTTGGTATCAATAATATTGAAACCGGAATAGCAGAGACCGGAATCGTCGCCTTCATTCATGGCGAACGTGGAGAAGGTCCTACCATCGGTCTACGAGCGGACATGGATGCTCTCCCGATACCTGAGGCATCAAACAAACCTTGGGCTTCGGAAATACCGGGCCTCATGCACGGATGCGGCCATGATGGTCATACTGCAATGCTGCTGGGGGCATCGAAGTATCTAGCGGCAACGCGAAATTTCAAAGGGGTGATAGCCCTTATATTTCAGCCTGCGGAAGAAGATGGCCGTGGCGCCGAAAGAATGGTCCAGGAAGGGATTATGGACCGGTTCGGAATCTCGCAAGTCTTCAGCATGCACAATTGGCCAGGCATGGCAGTCGGAGAATTCGCGATCTGCGATGGCGCGATTTCTTCCGCACTCGATGAGTTTGACATCGTTGTAAAAGGAAAGGGCGGTCACGCGGCTAAACCACACCTGACCACCGATCCGATTGTCATAGCGGCACAAATCGTCATCGGAATCCAGACATTGGTCTCCCGCAAAACCGACTCTCAGGAGTCGCTCGTGATATCGGTCACGAAGCTGAGTGCTGGGACAGCATACAACGTCATCCCTGAGTTCGTAGAGATATCTGGTACCATTCGCACCCTCAAGTCCTCTTTGCGGGACTTTGCAGAAAACCACATAAGGTCTTGCGCCGAAGGAATTGCTTCCGCGTTCGACGCCGAGATTGTGTTTAAGCACCGCCGACTTGAGCCGCTTATGTTTAACTACACTGAAGGCACGAATTTCGCCATACGCGCGGCACGGGGCCTTGTGGGACACGATGCAGTAGACTCAAACGCGAAACCTTCGATGGGATCAGAGGACTTTGCCTACATGCTTGAGGCACGACCGGGCGCCTACATCCGTCTTGGAAACGGGTCGACAGCATACGTGCACGATCCCGCCTACGACTTCAATGACGAAGCGTTGCCTTACGGCATCGGCTACTGGGTCAACTTGGTCGAAACCATCCTGAGTCCCTAAATGCAACAAATTCGAACAGGCTCAGGATGTCAATGCGACGGAGGGTCGGGTTGCAAGGGTAATCTGAAACGTAACAAGGGGAACTACCATGTATAAGATTACTAAGACTATCACAGCGGCGTCTATTGCTATCGCATCTGTCGCATTTTGTACTTCAGCGTACGCAGGGGAGGTGCTTCAGCGCGTCCTCGATACAAAGACGCTTAAAGTTGCTGTGGGCACCGATTGGGGAACCATATCTTCCCTGAATACGAACCACGAATTAGAAGGCTATGACATCGATGTAGCCAAAGGCGTTGCGAAATACCTCGGTGTTAAAGCTGAATTTGTAACGCCGGGCTGGGACCTCATCGTGGCAGGCCATTGGGTAGGCCGCTGGGACATTGGCATGGGCCAAATGACTCCCACAACAGAACGTGCCGAGAAGCTCGATTTTTCGGAAAATTACTACTATGGTCACGTAGTAGCTATCGTTCATACAGACAGTAAAGCGAAAGAGATTGCGGATCTCAACGGCGAAATCGTTGGGGTTACTACCGGCACGCTCGAAGAACAGTACGCCAATCAGACCCTCACGCCAAACTGGATTGGTGCGAGGCCGATCGAATTCAAGTTCAAGGCCGGTCAGGTCAAAGCGTACTCGTCGGCCAATGTTGCCTTTGACGATCTCCGTTTAGGCGATGGCATCCGTCTGAACGCGGTAATAACTGACCGAGAATCCGCGGCAAGGGCGATCAAATCGGGGTATCCGCTCAGGGTGCTCGGTACTCTCTTTTCGGCGCCCGGTGCTATTTCTATGATGAAGGGCGACAAGGAATTTCAGGATAAGATCAGTGCTGCGATCAAAAGCATGAAGGATGACGGAACGCTCTCGAAGATATCGATTAAATGGTACGGGACGGACAACTCCGTCGAGAAGTAGTAGCTTCGCGAAAGTTTGGCGGCTCGGGTCAGCCCGAGCCGCCACGTTGGAGGATATTCATGCTTTACCAGGACACAGTTGAATCCGAGGTGCTTGTCCATAAACCTTGGTTTGTTGCTTCGACCTTTGCCATTGTGCTCGCGGTATTTCTCATGCCGGACCTCGCGAGCACCACCCTTGGCGACATCATGCGGCCGGTCATCGGCGACCCTTTACAGAGTGGCTTCTATGGTCGTGTTGTACTCGCCTTTGTGATCGCAGTCATGTTCTGTGTCAATATCGTGCTGATCGGATTTGCCCCATTGAAGGCGCAGATTGGCATTGTATGGGTCGAGCTGCTCCTTCTGTCCCTCGCATTCTTCAAGGTATTCAACCTGAACATGCCGTTCATCTGGGAAAATCTGCCATACCTGATCACGCAGGGTCTGGTGACCACGGTTTATATTTCGGCAGTTTCACTCATTTGCGCGTCACTCGTCGCGATTATTGCAGCTGTCGCCAAACTTTCGGGCAATGGCTTCGCCTATGCCATCGCGAGCTTTTACACCTCGTTTTTCCGCGGTCTGCCGCTTCTCATACAGGTCTACTTGATTTATCTAGGGCTGCCGCAACTGGGTATTGTGCTCAGCGCCGTTCCCGCAGGCATATTGGCACTGTCGCTTTGCTACGGTGCTTACATGGCGGAAGTCTTCCGCGCCGGTATCCAGAGCATCGATCGCGGCCAATGGGAGGCGTCACGAGCCATCGGTTTTGGCTTCGGTCTCACCATGCGCAAGATCATCCTGCCGCAGGCGCTTCCCGTCGTTATTCCCCCGACGGGAAACATGTTCATCTCGATATTGAAGGACAGTTCGCTCGTTTCGGTCCTCGGCGTGTGGGAGCTAACGTTCGTTTCTCGCACGATTGGCCAGCCGACCTTCCGTTACATGGAGATGCTAATAACAGCCGCAGTGATCTATTGGGTCATTTCTGCTTGCCTCGAGGTGGCTCAATCACGGCTCGAGCGTCATTACGCAAGGAGTAAAGTGCGATGACCGCCAGCAACATAAGTCCCTTGAAAGGCCTTGAGGGAGGTGATTCCTCTCGGGCGATTGGCAATGTGCTGCGTGTACCAGTTGCATCCCAGGAGTTAGCCAGTCAAAAGCAGGTGCCACTGAGTGCGGACAAAATTATCGAAGCAAAGAATGTCTCCAAATGGTACGGCACGTTCAGAGCACTGACTAATGTCAACCTCACGGTCCGCAAAGGCGAACGCATCGTAATCTGCGGCCCCTCCGGATCCGGGAAGTCGACGCTAATCCGTTGCTTCAATAGACTTGAGGCGCACCAAGAGGGTGAGATCACCGTCAACGGGATCAGATTGCACAACAAAATGCGCAACGTGACTGAAGTCCGAAAGAACGTCGGTATGGTGTTCCAGCACTTCAATCTCTTCCCCCACATGACCGTACTGATGAACTGCATGGCCGGCCCGATGTGGATCAAGGGCGTGCCTGAGGCTGAGGCAAAGAAGATCGCGTTGAAGTTTCTGGAGCGTGTCCACATTCCGGAACAGGCGAACAAATACCCGGTTCAACTCTCAGGAGGACAGCAGCAGCGCGTGGCAATTGCCCGCTCTCTATGCATGGAACCTGCCGTCATGTTGTTCGACGAGCCTACCTCGGCGCTCGATCCTGAGATGGTGTCGGAAGTGCTGGAAACCATGACAAGTTTGGCGCGCGAAGGCATGACCATGGTCTGCGTCAGCCACGAGATGGGCTTTGCTCGCGCCGTCGCCGACCGGGTTATCTTTATGGATTGGGGCCAAATCGTTGAAGAGGGCAAACCGAACGACTTCTTCACCAACCCCCAGCACGAACGGACCAAGCTATTCCTCAGCCAGATCTTGTCGCATTAGGGTTTCGTCCTCGGCAGCGGACGCTCCGCAGTTAGCACTAGGCTACGGGTTCACTACGCCGGTTCCCGCCTCCGAGCGCACGGGATGGCACCGCGACCATACATCGGCAAATCGTAACTTTTGACAACACACTGAAGGCCGCCAAACGAAAGCGTAGCTTGGCGCAATCGGTATCAACAGAACTAGGAGAACCACTGATGTCCGCAGCATTCACTCAAGAAGAATATCGCGAACGTACACGTCGACTCCGCCAGCGGATGGCGGAGTGCGGAATTGACACGCTGCTCGTCCTGAACGAGTCAAACATAAACTATCTGACTGGCTATGAGGGGTATTCCGATTACGTTCCGCAGCTCGCTCTCGTGTGTCAGGACGAGGAAGATCCGTGGCTAATCTTGCGCGAGATGGATACGTTATGCGCTTTTCCGACGTCGTACCTGCCAGAATCACGCATCCTGAGTTATGCGGAAAAATACATTGGTTCGAGCCAGCGCACACCATGGCAACCGATTGCCGATCTAGTCAAGGAGCGCTCGAAATCTAATCGAATCGGCATCGAAATGGGAGCGAAAATGCTTGGCATAAAAGGTCATGCGGCGCTTTCCAGTCATTTGGATCTTTCAAACGCTATCGATGCCGATGGCATGGTTGTTACGTTGCAACGAGTGAAGTCGCCGGCAGAGCTCGCCTACATGGAACAGGCTGGGAAGATTGTAGACCGGGCTTTCCAAGCTGGCCGGCTTGAGATTGCTGTGGGCGCGCGCGAATGTGACGTAGCTGCCGCCGTACAAAGTGCTCTCATTAAAGGCACTCCAGAATTTCCTGGTGGGCCTTGCTATGGTGCTCTTACTATGCCGGTTGGCTCTCCAGCCAATGCACCTCATCTTAAGTGGTCCGATGCCAGCTACAAGATGGGCTGCCAAACTAATTTCGAGATTGGCGCATTCCGACACCGTTATGTGTGCGCCTTGTCAAGGACGGTTTTTTTAGGTGAACCGAGTGCTCGCGCGCAGCACTTGCACCGAGCGGCGTTGGACGGCTTCCTCGCGGAGTTCGACGCGATACGACCAGGAGCAACGTGCGCCGATGTTTCGCATGCGTTTCAGTGCGCATTCGAACCTTACGGGGTACGCAAAGAGTCCAGGAGTGGCTACTCCACTGGTATCGATTGGGGTGCCGATCTCAGCTTCAATCCTAACGATCGCACCGTTATCGAACCTAATATGACCTTCCACGTCCTTATAGGGATCTTTGAGAAGGAAGATGGCTACATCTTCAGTGAGACTGTCTGCGTCACTGAGACCGGTGCGAAGTCGCTGAGCAACATGTCACGCGAACTGCTCGTGAATTACTGACCTGGGTTGGGTTACGACGCCGGTGTGCTGCCTGTGACGCGCGCCGGCGTCGACACCAGTATCGCGCAAACAGACGTACCGCCCTTAGTCGCAGCGCTAGATCAAGCGACTGTGATTGTTTGTGAAATCCAAAAAATAGATGGGGGCATTTCATGAGGTCGCGTTCCAGCGGTGTGTTGGGAATACTTGAGTTGGACGAAGGCTTTCCGTATCCGTTGTCCCGCTCACACCTTGACAAGATGCTTTTTGCAGTGTCGAGGGTTGGAGCCATGACGGGACGGCAACTATACGCCGATTTCGTTCTCTAATGGCGATGGCTTCGCGGCCGACGCCAGCCTGATCAAGGCGGATGCGAACAAGCAGCGCTCGGGGGACGGATCGGAAGAGGTCGACTGGGAAGCGATGGCGGCCAGCCGCCGCTCGGTCAAAGAGTATCTCGACACGCTGGATGACGCAGCCTGGGGGGCCAGCGAAGTCACGCCGAAGTTCGTCTCGAAGTCGGACCCGGCAGCGCAGTGGACCGGAGCGCTCAAGGGTCATGCCTTCTTCGCCTACGCCGCCAACTATCTGATCGACCTTGATCACGCAATCATCATCGATGTCGAGGCGAGCCGCGCCATCCGTCAGGCGGAGGTCGGGGCGGCGCGCACCATGATCGAGCGCGCCCAGGATCGCTTCGGTCTCTATCCGGAGCGGTTGGCCGCCGACAGCGCCTATGGCTCGGCCGAGATGCTCGCCTGGCTGGTCCATGAGCGCGGGATCGAGCCTCACATCCCGGTCTTTGACAACTCGCAGCGCCAGGACGGGACCTTCGAACGGGCCGCCTTCACCTGCGATCACAAGGAACTCAGGCAGCGCCAAAAAGCCTGTCGGATGCCACGCCCTCTCGTCGATGAGAACGGCATGATGCGCTATCGCGCCAGCAAGCTGGACTGCGACGGCTGTTCGCTGAAGCCCCGGTGCTTCCTGATCGCGCCCGCCCGCAAGATCCTGCGCTCAATCCATGAGGGCGCGCGAGACATGGCGAGCGACATCGCGACCACCGAGGAGTGTTGAATCTTCCGTCCGTCGCACTTTGAGCGGTGACCTACATGTCTAAAACAAGGGGGCTGGCAGGTTGTTTGACCGGTATGCCGCAGCGACTGCGTTTGCCATTAACATGGCGATCGTCATTGGACCGACACCGCCGGGAACAGGCGTGATGTAGCTGGCGACGTTGAATGCCTCATCATGGGCGACATCACCCACCAGCCGGATCTTGCCCACACCCCGCTCCGGCGCATCGATCCGGTTGATGCCGACATCGATGACCGTGGCGCCCGGCTTCACCCAGTCCGCCTTCACCATCTCAGGCCGGCCAACGGCGGCCACCAGAATGTCGGCACCACGCGCCACCGACGAAAGATCCTTGGTGCGCGAATGCGCCGTCGTGACCGTGGCATTGGCATTCAGCAGCAATTGCGCCATCGGCTTGCCGAACAGGTTGGAGCGGCCGATGACAACCGCATTTAGCCCCGACAGGTCTTCGCCATGGATGGAGCGCACCAAAAGCATGGCGCCAGCCGGCGTGCAGGAGATCAGCCCGGTAGCGAGGTCGCCGGTCGCAAGCTTGCCGGCATTGACGATATGCAGGCCATCGACATCCTTTTCCGGCCGGATCGACTGGATGATCGCATCGGAATTGAGATGTTTCGGCAGCGGCAGTTGCACCAGGATGCCATGGACAGAGGGATCCTCGTTCAGCGAGGCCACTAGGCTAGCGAGCTCTTCTTGCCTCGTTTCGGCCGGTAGGGTGTGCTGGATGGAGTTGAAACCACATTCCTTAGCCATGCGCCCTTTGGCGCCGACATAGGTATGGCTAGCCGGATCGTCGCCGACGATTACGACCGCAAGCCCGATCTTCACACCAACCTGCGCCTCAAGCCTTGCTGCCGCAGCCTTCACAGCCGCGATCACCGAAGCCGCCGCTTTCTTCCCATCGATCACTGTTGCAAGTGCCATGTCTCACCCCATGCGCTCGGAGGCGTAAGAGCCGGGGCTTGCTGGGAAGACGACAGTCCGGTTGCCGTTCAGGAAGGTGCGATGGTGGATGTGGGCGTGCAAAGCTCGCGCTAGTACCTGACTCTCCACATCGCGGCCGATGGATACGTAATCCTCTGCGCTTTGCGAATGCGTGATGCGGGCAATATCCTGTTCGATGATAGGACCCTCGTCGAGATCGGCGGTGACGTAGTGCGCTGTGGCGCCAATAAGCTTTACGCCGCGCTCATAGGCCTGCTTATAGGGATTGGCCCCCTTGAAGCTCGGCAGAAAGGAATGATGGATGTTGATGATCCTACCGGGCATCTTCTGACACATCTCATCAGAAAGAATTTGCATGTAGCGAGCGAGAACAATCAGCTCGGCACCAGTCTGGTCAACAATCGACATGATCTGTGCTTCAGCCTGGGGCTTATTCTCTTTCGTCACCTTGACGTGGTGGAAGGGGATGTCGTGATTGACGACAACCTTCTGGTAATCGAAATGGTTGGAGACGACGCCGACGATATCGATCGGCAGTGCGCCAATCTTCCAGCGGTAAAGTAGGTCGTTCAGACAATGGCCGAAGCGTGAGACCATCAGGAGCACCTTCATTCGGCTAGCGCTATCACGAATTTCCGCTTCCATTCCGAATTTTGCGGCGATCGGTGCAAAGCCTTCCTTCAGCGCCACGAGCTTGACGCCTTCTTCGGAAATGAACGACACGCGGGTGAAGAACTTGCCAGTATCCAGGTCGTCAAATTGTGAGCTGTCGACGATGTTGCAGCCGCTGTCCGCCAGAAAGGTTGAAATTGCTGCGACTATCCCGCGTGTGGAATTGCATTTTACGGTTAAAATCAAGTTGCTAGGCATAGATACTCCTCATTAACCGGCAAACCAACCGCGCTGCAGCGCTTTGCTTCCAGATTGAATTACCGATATTCAGCGCTCATCCTTGTGAGATCGTCCCAAAGGCTCTCTGCGAAGCCCCTGAGCACGATTAGCTCGAAGGAGTCGCTGTCGATGCGAGTGATGTGGGCGGCGATGTGGCCGATCAGGGTTGTTGCCGATCGGCCGACGGGAAACGCGTCGGCGGAAAGGTCGAGGGCCGTACCCTTGGACAGTACACGTCCTGCTTGTTTGCCGTCGATGCGGATACGGGCCCGGCCGGCGCTCTGGTCGACGCCCGTCGCGCGCGGTTCGAGCGTTTCGAACAGGGTCTTCATATCTTCTTGCGTCATCGGCTCGTCGCCAACGATGAGCCATTGTCCGGGCGAAAAGGTGCGGACGCCACCTTTGCCAAGGCCGCTCAGGAAGGAAGCTACGTCCTGTTCTCCGGGCGGGGCGAGCACTTGGACGATCGCGCCTTCGGGCAGGGCCGAGAGTTTCACCTCCGCGGAGGTGATGGCGGTCTTGGCGCCGAGCGCCGGGCGAAAAGTCGGGCGGAAATCAGACATGAAGCTTCTCGTTCTGTGGATCGACAAAGACCGGATTGCATAGTCGTGCTGCGGTGAACTCGCCGCACAGGCCGTTCCACACCACCACTTCCTCGCCATGCCGTTCCGGCCCGTGCCTGACGAGCGCAAGGCCGATCGTGGAGCCCACATGGGGTGAATAGGCGATCGATGTTACATATCCCTGGTCGTTCTCCAGCGTTGCTGCGGCGTCCTTAGCGAGGATATGCGAGCCGGTGCGGAACGATGCCTTTGGGTCGAGCGGCACAACGCCAACCAGCCTCGGCCGGTCTTCGGCCGTGAGGCCTTCGCGATTCAGCATCGCCTTACCGATGAAATCGGGCTTAGTTTGCGAAACCATCTTCTCAAAACCGAGATCGGCCGGAATGACGGTGCCGTTGATCTCGCTATGGGTAACGTGGCCTTTTTCGACGCGCAACACGCTCAGTGCCTCGACGCCATAGGGCTGAATGCCATGCGGGTTACCCGCCTCCATTATCGCGTCTGCGACGCTTTCGCCATAACCGGCCGGCACTGCCAATTCATAGGCCAGTTCGCCGGAAAAGGAGATGCGGAACAGCCGTCCCTGCAACTGACCACCGAACAGCGACACTTCCTTCGCCGCCAGGAATGGGAAGGCGGCATTGGAAATATCGTCGTCGACAATCGGCTGCAGGATGCGGCGCGATTTTGGCCCGGCGACTGACATCTGCGCCCATTGATCGGTAACCGAGGCAAGCCGAACGTCGAGATCGGGCCAGAGCGCTTGGGCGCAAAATTCCAAGTGGGTCATGACGCCCGCCGCGTAAGCCGTGGTCGTGGTCATGAAGAAGCGGTGCTCTTCAAGCCGGCTCGTCGTGCCGTCGTCATAGATGAAGCCGTCCTCGCGCAGCATCAGGCCGTAGCGCGCCTTGCCGATCGGCAGTTTCAGGAAGCCATTGGAATAGACACGGTTGAGGAATTCGGCGGCATCATTACCGCAGACCTCGATCTTGCCGAGCGTAGAAACGTCGCAGAGGCCGGCATTGGCGCGGACGTTCAGTACTTCGCGGTCGACGCTTTCGCGCCAGTTGGTCTCGCTGTTGCGCGGAAACCAGGACGAGCGATACCAGAGGCCGGTATCGATGAACACGGCGCTCTGCTTCTTCGCCCAATCATGCAGCGGCGATTCGCGCACCGGCTGAAAGTGATGGCCGAAATGACCACCTGCTAGCGCGCCGAATGACACGGGGGTGTAGAAGGGCCGGAAAGTCGTGGTGCCGATTTCGGCCGGAGACACGCCGCGTGCCTCGGCCAATAGGCCAATGGCATTGACGTTCGACAGCTTGCCCTGGTCTGTCGCCATACCATTGGTGGTATAGCGCTTGGCGAGCTCAACGTGTCCATAGCCCTCCCGCACGGCAAGAGCGAGATCCTTGCGGTGCACGTCGTTCTGGTAATCGACGAAGGCCTTGCCCTTGATACCAGGAATTTTCCAGATCGGCTTTGCCGGAGGCGCTACGATATCTCCCTCGACCGTAGCGAATGTGGCGACGCTCGCCGTAAACCCAAGCGCCTCGACGCAAGCCGCGCCGCGCGCCGCACCGTCTGCAAGGCAGGCAGCGATGCCGGAGTTGGTGTTGACGGCGCCTGCCAGCTCGAAGCCGTTGAGGCCGGTGGGCGCGAGGAAACCAGCCTGTTCGTCCGACCAGACGGGCTTGGCCCCACGATGGCAGGCAAGATGGATGATCGGGCTGAAGCCGCCGGACATGGCGAGTGCGTCCGCCTTGAGGGTTTCCACACTACCGTTCTTCCACACGCTGATGGAGGACAGCGCCTTCCTGCCATGGGCATCGGAGACATAGGCACCCTTGATAACGCGCGCCCGACCTGAATAGCGGAAGCCCGCATCCGGTCTGCCGTCGATCACGGCAACGAGGTTGACGCCCGCCGATTCCAAATCGCGGGCCAGGGCATAGCCGCTGTCATTAGTGGTAAAGATGGCCACGTGCTTGCCAGGGGCAACGCCGTAGCGGTTCAGATAGGTCCGCATGGCTGTCGCCATCATCACACCCGGGATGTCATTGCCGCCAAAGACCAGCGGGCGTTCTTCCGCGCCGCTCGCGAGGATCGCTCGTTTGGAGACAACGCGCCACAGACGTTCCACGGGCACAGCAGGCAGCGGATCGAGGACATGCTTCTGCACCCGCTCGACGGCACCAAAGACATTGCCGTCATACCAGCCGAAGGCCGTGGTGCGCGTGAGGATCTGTACGTTGGAGAGCGATGCCAGCTCGGCAACAGTCTCCGCAACGAATTGCGAAGCCGAAGCACCGCCGATCGTTGCTGTCTCCGAAAGGAGCGAACCACCGGCCGCCGAATGTTCGTCCACGAGGACGACCCGGGCACCGGAACGTCCGGCGCTCAACGCGGCCGCGAGCCCGGCTGGCCCGGAACCAATTACCAGCAGGTCGCAATGCGCCCAGCACTTGTCATAGGAATCCGGATCGGCTTCGTAGCTCGCTTTCCCGAGGCCGGCCGCCTTCCGGATGAAGGGTTCGTAAATCTTTTCCCAGAAGGCAGCGGGCCACATGAAGGTCTTGTAGTAGAAACCGGCACCGAGGAAGGGTGAGAACAGGCTATTCAGCGCGCCGACATCGAACTCCAGCGATGGCCAGCGGCTCTGGCTCCGCGCTTCCAGCCCTTGATATAGTTCCTGCATCGTGGCGCGCGTATTGGGCTCGGTACGACCACCCTGGCCGATGGTCATCAGCGCATTCGGCTCTGCAGTGCCTGCGGTGAGTATGCCGCGTGGACGGTGGTATTTGAAGCTGCGCCCGACCAGCAGCTGACCGTTAGCAAGCAGCGCTGAAGCCAAGCTGTCGCCCTCGAAACCCAGCATGCGTTTGCCATCAAACGAAAAGGAGAGCGGCGTCTGCCGGTCGATCAGGCCGCCGGTCGCCAAACGATAAGATGTCATGTGCGGGCGTCCGTCTGTCCAGCAAACGCCGCGTCGCAGCTTGACTCGATCTCATGAGTAGCAGTGTCGCGGATCACCACCAGCCAGCGGCGGCAGCCCGACGTGTGGTGCCAAAATTCCTCGTAGCGTCCGCGCGGATTCTCGCGCAGATAAACATAGTCCACCCAGCTTTTCTTATCGGTATCCGGCGCGGGGCGGACCTGCGCCGCACCCTTGACAGTGAACTCTTCTTTGGGTCGTGCGCCGCAATGCGGGCAGGGGACGAGACTTGCCATGTCCGGCTATTCCTTGTGCGATATCAGTGAACGTTGGGCTGCGCACCCTGGCCATTTTCGTCGATTAGGTAACCGCGCTCGAACCGGTCGAGGCGCATCTGCCTTGTCGTGTCGTGGGAGGTACCCTTGGCCAGCAGATGGGCAAAGCAGAAGCCGGAGGCAGGCGTTGCTTTGAAGCCGCCGTAACACCAGCCTGCATTGAGATAGAGATTGTCGAGGTGGGTACGGTCGATGATTGGCGAACCGTCCATCGACATGTCCATGATGCCACCCCAGGAGCGTAGCATCCGGACACGCGAAAGCGACGGGATCAACGCCTTACCTTCTTCCGCCACATGTTCGACGGTCGCCAGGTTGCCGCGTTGCGCATAGGAATTGTAGCCGTCGAGATCGCCGCCGAACACTAGTCCGCCCTTGTCGGACTGCGAGATATAGAAGTGCCCGGCACCGAATGTTACCACGCAGTCGATGAAGGGTTTCAGCCCCTCCGAAACGAAGGCTTGCAGCACATGGCTTTCGATAGGCAGCTTCAGCCCAGCCATTTCAGCCACCCGAGAGGAATTGCCGGCGGCGGAAAGGCCGAGTTTTCCGCAGCCGATGAAACCCCTCGTGGTCTCGACCCCGGTGACGATGCCATTCTCGCGACGTATACCGGTCACTTCGCAATTCTGAATGATGTCAACACCGCGCATATCTGCGCCCCGAGCATATCCCCAGGCCACCGCATCGTGGCGCACCGTGCCGCCGCGCTTTTGTAGAAGCCCGCCGTAGATCGGGAAACGAGCATTATCAAAGTCCAAGAAAGGCAGCCTCTTGCGCACTGCTTCCCGGTCTAGCAGATCGGCATCGACACCATGCAGCCGCATGGCATTGCCGCGCCGCGTATAGGCGTCGCGCTGGCCGTCGGAATGGAAGAGGTTGAGCACGCCACGCTGCGAGACCATGGCGTTGAAGTTGAAATCTTGTTCCAGCCCTTCCCACAGCTTCAGGGAGAGTTCGTAGAACGGATTATTGCCCGGCAGCAGGTAGTTGGACCGGATGATCGTCGTGTTTCGTCCAACATTGCCGGATCCGATGTAACTCTTCTCCAGCACTGCCACGTTGGTTATGCCAAATTCTTTGGCGAGGTAGTAGGCTGTCGCCAGCCCGTGGCCACCGCCCCCAACGATGATCACGTCATAATGCGGCTTAGGCTCTGGCTGGCGCCACGCGGGCGTCCATGCCTGGTTGCCACGGAGTCCGTTAAAAAGGATAGAAAGAGCTGAGTAGCGTATCGGATTGGTTCCATGTCGTTTCATCTTGTATATCCGAGCAAGAGGATCTTTTTTTTCATAAAAGAGCAGAAACACGACCCGGGGAGCCTCACCTCGTTGCCAGCCGTAAAAATGGCTACAGCTTTTGTCTTGCCATCGAACTGCGGTTATTCTCGAACGAACGACGCAGGAGAGCCATGCATTGGATTCCTGTGCTGCCCGGTTTCACTCATGTCGGATGCGCCCGCAACGGAACCGCTGCGCGGCGCAAATCTTTTTCCCGCCAGGCACTCTACGACGTGAGACCGATCTGAGGACGGAACAGCAGCGGTCAGCGCGTCCGACGCACTTCGCACTTTAGTAATAAGCGGCAAAGTTGGCTGCGCGTCAATTTTGTTCTTGTTATTGAAATGAAAAATCAGTATTCCTTCTAATTATTAGAAATGAGGTCGGATAATGTCTGCAAATTCGTCATCCAACGCGGTTCGAGCTCTTGATATCTTGTTGACTTTAGGGGAAGCCGACGCTGACGGGCTGCCGCTAGGCGAGATCGCGAATAGAGTGGGTGAAGCAAAACCTGCAGTTCATCGCAGCCTCGCGTCTCTGATTCAAAAAGGCTTTGCAGAGCCAGCAGGACGCCATGGTCATTATCGTCTTGGTCCTGCGATAACTATGCTTGGTCGTCGACAAGCCCGATTGGAGCCGCTAATCGCACGACATCGCCCAGGAATGACTGAGTTCGCGAGACGCACGGGCTATACCGTCTACATGATGGTCCAAGCTGGCGTTGATGCGATCTGTGCAGAAATGGTGAGCCGTTCCCCGCAACAGCAACTTTGGCTTGGGTTGGGTGGTCGTGTTCCCATGGGAGTTGCCGCCGGTAGTGTAGCGCTTCTGTCGATGCTTCCTGCTGCCGAATATAAGCAGCTTATTGAAGCGAACACTGAGCGTTACATCAGGCATCCCTCGATTCAACACGTCGACGCCACCGTCGTACTCGCTCAGGTTCGAGAGGCCCAACGCCGAGGCTATGCAACAAACATGGGTTATTACCACCCGGGAGAGGGCGGGATAGGTCTGCCGGTTCCCAGTAAGAGCCCCCATGAGATGAATGTTGCTATTTCGTTCACCCTTGCCTTGGAAATTATGACAGATACTTTCGTGACGAGCGTCGTTTCGGAGCTTAAAAAATGTCTCTTTACGAATTAACGGATGGTAAGACTAGGCATTCCTCAGTTATCGCGGAACAACTTCTGCTTTCAAAGCAATGACAGGAGTTGGCTATGGAAGGACTGTTTCTAACAGCGAGGTTTGCAAGCGCCATTTGGGTGCGGCAGGACAAGGAAATAGGCCAGCACCTTCTCGCCTTGCATGACGGCGAGCTTTTGGGCCGGCCCGCCAGCGCGGTGCGGGCGGTCGACGGCATCGACCTCGACGTCAGACGGGGTGAGATCGTCGCCTTGGTCGGAGAATCGGGAAGCGGCAAGACGACGGTGGGCCGTGTCATCACCAAACCCAGCCGACGGGCGGCAAGCTATTGTTCGACGGCCGCGACATGACGTCGGAGCAGGGCGCTTCGGCGCTGCGTCCTTACCGGCATCGTGTGCAGATGATTTCCAAGACGCTTATCAGGCGCTCAACCCGCGACACACTGTGTTCGATATCGTGGCGGAGCCGCTGCGGTCACTGCGGCTAGTGGACAATGCCACTCAACTAGCCGACCGGGTGAGCGAAGCACTTGCGTCCGCCGGGCTCAATCCTCCCGACGATTTCTTTCCCCGCTTCCCACACGAACTGTCAGGCGGGCAGCGCCAGCGCGTCGTAATTGCCGGAGCGCTTGCCGTGAAACCGGAACTCATCGTCGCCGACGAACCTGTGTCGATGCTCGATGTGTCGATACGCGCCCAGATCCTTCAGGTCTTGGTAGACCTGCGCGCAAGGCACAATATGGCGCTGCTGTTCATTACCCACGACTTGCCGCTTGCCTGGTTAATCGCCGATCGGATTGCAGTCTTGTACCTTGGCAAACTGGTTGAGATCGGTAGCGCCGACGAGATTACATTCAACCCCCGCCATCCGTATACCGTCGCCTTACGCAATGCCACGCCGCGGATTGGCGGCAACGCGGCTCGCGCGGAGTGCCAGCCCTGCAGGACGAAGTTCCAAGCGCCGCGCGGGTGCCAAAAGGCTGTCGGTTTCACCCGCGTTGTCCACTGGCTTTCGCCCGCTGCAAGGAGGAAGAGCCGCCACCCATCGAGGTTGGACCTCTGTCAGCTTGCTGGCTCGCGAAGTGACAGTTGACGGTTTTGTTGCAACCGCTGTGATGCCACAGCCCAAACGCGGTTCTGTCGAAGGACATTTAAAATCTCATTCGCCGTCGGTCGGTAACTGTTCTTTACGCTATCCTCTGGGAGAGACATCGATGTACCAACTTTGCCGTAAGCGGAGTGCTACCGCTTGCTGCCGTCCATCTGGTCCGGGACATTACGATGGTGACCCTATTTGCGATGCCGGTTGCGCCACGTGGCTTCTGACGGACGTCGCCGACCTTGTGGCCTGCCTGAGGAAAGTATGATGGGAAACAAAGACCTGCAGCCACCGCTTCCCCGTGCCGAGCCGCGGATCCGGGTTCTTCATGACAACGTAACGATAGTCGTTATCGCTGGCTTCGCGACCGGGAGCATCCCGATGTCCGCGCGTATCTGGAAGCCGAGAACAGCTACGCGGAGCAAGCGACAGCTCACCTGGCAGGACTCAAAGCGGAGCTCATTGCCGAGATCGAAGGGCGTCAGCCTCGCGAGGCGCCCCACCAGCGTTCCGGGTTGGGCCTTTTGAGTACTTCCAGAGGCACGAGCGGGGTCTATCTCATCCGGCATGGTGGCGCCGGCCTGAGTCTGCGGCTCGGCCGAACTTGTTCTCGACCCGAACGCAATTCCCGGGGCCGAGGTATTCTACAAGCTCGGTGTGTTCGAGCCGAGCGACGACGGAC
>SAQE01000098.1 GCA_004020545.1 Mesorhizobium sp.
GACGGCGCCTCTTCACGCTTGACCACAGCACGAAGCAAATGTGTGCGCACGCTAGGTGGCAAGGGGAGAAGGAGAGCGCTTCTACTGCCCTGGCCGCCCGGTCTTGCTCGGCCGACGTTTCTGGCGCCGCTCGTCGGCCGGATCCTCGTAAGAGCCGATGCCGGCGCGTTGACGAACGATTGGTTTGTCGTCGCGTTCCTTCGCGCCCCCCTCTGTCCTGCCGGCCCCCACCTGGGGGGAGATTGGCTGTGGCTTCGTCGGCACTTTTCCTTCGACAGGCTTCTCGGTGCGGCGCACCGTCATCTCGTCGAGCGAATTCTTCCTGAACAGCGCCGCGGTCCGATCGCCGGGGACGCCGAAATCCGAGCCGTGCGCTTCCTGCGCCGACTGCTTCTTGAACAGCGAGCGCGACACGGCGCCGGCCGGCGTCGGCATGTCGGTGCCGGGACCCATGTCGTCGATTGACGGCTTGGCAAAGAGCGGCTTCTTCACCGGCACGGCGCCGTCGGCGCCCATCTCGTCGAGATGCGGCTTGCGGAACATGTTGGGCCGGGCGGCTTTGGCCGCTTCCTCGGCGGCGCGCGCTTCGTCGAGCCTGCGGAAACGTTCCTGTTCCTCGGCCGTGCGGTGTCTGGCCACACCCTTGTTGTGCTTGCCCTTTTCGCGTCCCGAGGCAGGACTTTGGCTTTCCACCTCGCGCGCCAGCGGGTCGTCGGAGATGGCGAGCTCCATCTCGCGCAGCCGCTTGATCTCGTCGCGGATGCGGGCCGCCCTCTCGAAGTCGAGATTGGCTGCGGCATCGCGCATCTGCTTGTCCAGCGCCTCGAGATGGGTTTTCAGGTTGTTGCCGATCATGGCGCCGGCGTCGTCGGTGAACTGCGAGATGTCGGCGCGCACGTGATCCTTCTCGTAGACCGAGTCGAGGATGTCGGCGATGCGCGACTTGACCGATTCCGGCGTGATGCCGTTGGCCGCGTTCCACTCCATCTGCTTCTCGCGGCGGCGGTTGGTCTCGGCCATCGCCCGCTCCATCGAGCCGGTGACCTGGTCGGCATAGAGGATGACCTTGCCGTCGACGTTGCGGGCGGCGCGGCCGATGGTCTGGATCAGCGAGGTTTCCGAGCGCAAAAACCCTTCCTTGTCGGCATCGAGAATGGCGACGAAGCCGCATTCGGGAATGTCGAGGCCCTCGCGCAGCAGGTTGATGCCGACCAGCACGTCGAAGGCGCCGAGGCGCAGGTCGCGCAGGATCTCGATGCGCTCCAGCGTGTCGATGTCGGAGTGCATGTAGCGGACGCGGATGCCGTTCTCATGCAGATATTCGGTGAGGTCCTCGGCCATGCGCTTGGTCAGCACTGTGACCAGCGTGCGATAACCCAGCCTGGTCGTCTCACGGATCTCGCCGACGACATCGTCGACCTGGCTCTTGGCCGGACGCACCTCGACCGGCGGATCGATCAGGCCGGTCGGGCGGATGACCTGCTCGGCGAAGACGCCGCCGGACTGCTCCAGCTCCCAGCCGCCCGGCGTCGCCGAAACCGCGACCGACAGCGGGCGCATGGCGTCCCATTCCTCGAAGCGCAGCGGCCGGTTGTCCATGCAGGACGGCAGGCGGAAGCCGTATTCGGCCAGCGTCGCTTTGCGGCGGAAGTCGCCGCGATACATGCCGCCGATCTGCGGCACGGTGACGTGGCTCTCGTCGATGAAGATCAGCGCATTGTCGGGCACATATTCGAACAAGGTCGGCGGCGGCTCGCCCGGCTGGCGACCGGTAAGGTATCGCGAATAGTTCTCGATGCCGGCGCAGGAACCGGTCGCCTCGAGCATCTCCAGGTCGAAGCGGGTGCGCTGCTCCAGCCGCTGCGCCTCCAGAAGACGGCCAGCCTTTTCAAGCTCTTGCAGGCGATGTTGCAACTCTTCCTTGATCGACTTGATGGCCTGATTCAAGGTCGGGCGCGGCGTCACATAGTGCGAATTGGCGTAAATCTTGACGCTCTTCAGTTCGCCGGTCTTCTGGCCGGTCAGCGGGTCGAACTCGGTGATGGCCTCGATCTCGTCGCCGAACATCGAGATGCGCCAGGCGCGGTCCTCCAAGTGGGCGGGGAAGATCTCGATCGTGTCGCCGCGCACGCGGAAGGAGCCGCGCACGAAGTTGACGTCCTGCCGCTTGTACTGCTGGGCGACGAGGTCGGCGAGCAGGGCGCGCTGGTCGAGCCGGTCGCCGACCTGCATCTGGAAGGTCATCGCCGTATAGGTCTCGACCGAGCCGATACCGTAGATGCAGGAGACAGAGGCGACGATGATAACGTCGTCGCGCTCCAGCAGCGAGCGCGTCGCCGAGTGGCGCATGCGGTCGATCTGCTCGTTGATCGAGGATTCCTTCTCGATATAGGTGTCGGTGCGCGGGACGTAGGCTTCGGGCTGGTAGTAGTCGTAGTAAGAGACGAAATACTCGACCGCGTTTTCGGGGAAGAATTTCTTGAACTCTGCGTAGAGCTGCGCGGCCAGCGTCTTGTTGGGCGCGAGGATCAGGGCGGGGCGCTGTGTCTCCTCGATCACCTTGGCCATGGTGAAGGTTTTGCCGGAGCCGGTGACGCCGAGCAGCACCTGGGTGCGGTCGTTCTGGTCGACGCCTTCGACGAGGTCCTTGATCGCGGTCGGCTGGTCGCCGGCCGGCTCGAAATCCGACACCATCTTGATGGCGATGCCGGCCTCGGACTTTTCCGGCCGGGCCGGGCGGTGCGGCGTCCAAAGCTGGCCGTCCTTGTGCAGCGGGTTGCCGGATTCGATCAGCGCCGACAGCGCCGCCACAGTGGCTGTGACACCGCTCGATGAAACCGACTCGGCGTCCTCCAGGCTGATGTCGAGGCCAGCCACCGGGTTGAGGCCGGCGGCCGCGCGTTCTTTTGCCGACGCCGCGCCGCCCATCGAGGTGCCGCGCGCCGTGCGCCCTGGTGCGGAGGAGCGTTCAGGAATCTTCTTCGGCGCCTTTGCCTTAGGCTGCTTTTCCGCTTCGCGCTCGATCTGCCCGGCCCAATCGGAGATCGAGCCGGTCAGCGGCGCGCCGGAGAATTCGCTCTGCGGCGCTTCGGCAAAACCACCGGGCTTCAACGGCTCGGCGGCGTCGAGGAATTCGGTCAGTGGGCTGCGCCGCTTCGGCGCGCCATCTTGCGCCGGCGAGGGCGTTTTCTTGTCGGTGCGTTTGGCCATGGCCCGAATATGGGAGGACTCGGCAAAAATGGAAAGAGCGGAGTGAGAGGGCGGGTGCACCCTCCGGACGCTGCTGACAGAAGGCTGTCAGGAGACATGTCGCGCCCCTCGCTTCGCTTCAATTGAACCACAGCGCGAAAATCAAGAATCCGGCACCGCCGAACTCGCGCTGGATCTGGTCGAAATCGTCGCTGGTCAGGATTTTTCCGCTCTCGACATAGGGCGCGATGGCTGGACCGGTGATCGACAGAACGAGGTCGAAGGGTTTCGGCTCGTCGAAGAAGCGCTTCATGTTGATGCCCTTGCCGGTGATGCGGAAATGCGGCAGCAGTAACCGGCCTTCCAGAAGATCCTCGGCCATGGTCAAAGTGGCGAGCCACGCCATCACCTGCTCCTCGCCGACCTCGAGGCCGGTGAGCGGGTTGACGCCCTTCTGCTGTGGCCCCGGCAGCCATTCGCGGTCGTTGTCGTTTTCGGCGAGGATCGCTTTCCAGTCTTCGCGCGAAAGCCGGATCATTTCCAAAAGATGGCGGCGCGCTGCTTGCCTGCGCTCCGGCTCGGCCACCGGCCAGTTGACGAGATGCACCAGCGAGATGAAGTCGGCGAGGCGCCATTCCGAGGCGAAGATGCTGCCGCTCATGCCGCCGTCCGGCGGCACCAGCGTGTCCTGCAGCGGCAGTTTCGCGCGCGGGAACAGCATGTGAAAGGAACCGTCGAACATGGTCCTGAAATCATGCGCCAGCCAAAAATCGGCCTGCGCCATCAGGAACTCGGCGTAACCTTGCAGCCAATAGCCGTCGGCGCGGTCGAAGCGGAAGGTAAGCTGCGGCGCGGCAGCGCTCGCGTCGACACTGCCGCGCGAGAGCGAGGCCATGATCGCGGCGATACTCTCGTCCGGCGCGATGTTGCCGTCCTCGTCGAGATCGATGCCGGCACGGGCGAGGTCGACCACCATGCCGATGTCGGCATCGGCGGGCACGGAGCCCAGCGTGGCGGCGGATTTCTCCAGCCGGTCGCGGAAGGCGACCAGGATGACGCGGAATTCTTCATAGGTCAGCGGCTCGGGATTGGGGTTGTCCGGCACGGGCAGCCGCATCAGAGGCAGCATGAAGGATTGCGGGCTTTCGAAACCGTGGCGATGGAGGCCACTGGCCAGGATTTCCAGGGCGGTGAAGAATTCGCCGGCGCCGGCGGCATAGGCCGATGACGGATCGCCTGGAGCTGCCGCTTCCAGCGCGGACAAGGCCGTGTTCCGCTCCGAAACGGTCTTCGCCTCGAACAGGGTTTTTGCGGCGCCCGGCATTTCCGCAGCGACTGACGAGATCGGCAGGCACAGAAACAAGGCGGCCGCCACGAGACAGGTTATGCGCGTCATCGTCATCCTCCCACCGACGTTGCAGCGAACATACACTTTTTTGGTCCATGGCGCCTGCTGGCCGGACTGGGCTTGCATCCGGTGTCAACCGACCGCCGCTCAATGAGGCCGGCTTCAACCCGTTCGCGGAACGGTCTACACACGTCGCAAACGAATAGGCATGGCGTGTCGAACTATCCGCTCTCCTACAAATTGTCGTGGCTGCCGCGCTTCCTGAAACCGTCGCTTGGCGGTGGCCAGAACGGTTTTGCCGCGCCGGCGGCGACCCTGATGGAGCCGCCGCCAACGCAGACGGTGCGGCTCGCCTTCATCGGCGACCTTTCGGCGGTCGCCAATCGCACGGCGCCGGAATGCGATCCTGTGATTGCGGCGCTGCTTGCCTCCGCCGATCTCGTGATAGGCAATTGCGAAAGCCCGATCGTCGAGCGGCCGAGCGCGGTGATGGGCACGCGGCTCGGCACGCATCACGCGATGACCGAACGCTTCCTGGTGGACGCGCTAGCGGCTGTCGGCATCGCTCGCGAAAAGCTCGTGCTGTCGCTCGCCAACAATCATGTCCTCGACCAAGGCATTGCCGGCCTCGAGGAAACCGTCGCGGCGCTGAAGCGGCTCGGCATACGCACAATCGGCACCAGTGCTGGCGGGCCGGTCCAGCGCCATGCCGCCGGTCCGCTGACGATCGGCTTCGCCGCTTTCACGCTTTGGCGCAACGCCGACGAGCCCGAATTTCGAGCACGGGTTTCCATGGAGAGCGATCCGGTTGTTTGGCCGCGCGAGGCGATCGCCGATGTCGATCTGTTGTGCGCGGTGCCGCATTGGGACTGGGAATTCCGCCATTTTCCGAGACCGGCGACGTGCGCGCTGGCGCGGCGGCTGATAGACCACGGCGTCCGGCTGATCGCCGGCCACCATGCCCATGTCGTGCAGCCGATCGAGTGCATCGGCGACAGTCTTGTCGCCTACGGCCTTGGCGATTTCCTCGGCACCGCTTTTGCCAGGCAGCCATGGCCCGGGCGGATCGGCTCGATCTTCGTCATTGATGTGAGCGCCGATGCCGCCACGCGCGGTATGATTGCCGGCTACCGGCTGCATTTCTTCATGCGGCTCGCCCGAGGCGGCCACGAGCGGCTGGTGGCGGTGGAAGCGCTGGACGGGGCGATGAAGCAGCGGGTCGCGGCCCGGCTGAAGGCGATCTTTCCAGATCAGCGGGGCTAATGGCCGACCGCTGGCGACTTTCGCCGAAAAGCCGCTATCATGAGCAATGTCTAGAGCCTGTTCCATCCCGACGTCATCGGGAATGGGGCTCTATCTCTTTGTTTGAGCATGATCTTTTCCGAAAACCGGGTTCATGCCCTAAGCGGCGGCCGGGGGTGGCCATGGAAGCAGCGGATTTCATGCCGAGCGATGCGGTGATCGCCGGCATCAGGCGCGACATCGAGGCCTATGAGGCGAAGCGGGCGTCGGCCCAGAAACAAGTGCGATGGCGGGTGCCGCTGTTTGTCGGCCTGGTAATCGTCTTCGTCGGGCTCGTCGCCTGGCTGTTCAACAGCGCCGCCGACCCCAATGAACAGTGGCTCTCGACGCCGCATGTCTTTCTCTATCTTGGCGGCTTCATCGTTGCGGTGCTGCTCTATTTCCAGGCGCTGCGGCCGGCGACCAGGCTGCAGCAATCCTTCCGCGACACGCTCCTGCCGATGATCTTCGCCTTCGTGCGCGACGTCCGCTACCAGCACGGTGCGCGGCCGAATTCCTTCGACAGGATGCCGCGCGAAGCGGTCGGCGCTTTCAATAGGCAAAGCTTCGACGACACGATCTCGGGACGCTACGAGGATTTTCCCTTCGAGCTTTACGAGGCGAAGCTCTGGGAAGGCTCCGGCAAGAGCGAAACGACCGCCTTCAAGGGCGTCATCGTCGCCTTCGAAACCATCGAGCCGTTCCCGGGCACGCTGGTTGCGGCGCGCAAGGCCAGCAAGGTGGTGCATTTCTTCCGCGGCATGTTCGCCAGCAAGATGCAGGAGCTTTCATCGGGCGTCGCCGAACTCGACGCCGCCTATGAATTCCGCACCGACAATATCGAGGCGGCGCGGCCGCTGGTCACGGGACGATTGGCGCAGGCGCTGACCTGGCTCGGCGAGACGTGGCCTTACGACCAAGCCCGGGTGGCGCTGAGCGGCAGCGATGGCTTCCTGCTGATGCCGCGGTCGAAGAATTTCTTCGAGCTGCCGGATATCTCCGTGCCGATCGACTACAACACCCATGTCGCGCCGATGATCGCCGATCTCGGCGCGACGCTGGCCACGGCGGCGCTGGTGCGCAAGATCGGGGCGAAGGACGAAGCGGCCGGATGACGCGCTTCGGTCAGCAGTCGAAGCCGTATTGGGTGCGCATGTAATCAGCCTCTTCCTTCGACATTTTCTTGAACATCATGCAGACGGTGAAGCTGCCGACCTGATGGCCGTCCCTGGTGTATCCCCAGTCGGAAATATCGTCCCTGGTGAAGTCGATGTTCTGGCCGAAGACGACATTGCGGACGAGTTCCGGCTCATTCGCCAATATGCCGACAAAGCCGGTGGCGGTGCGCTTGAAGGGGATGACCCAGAAATGCTCCGTCACATTTCCGTCCACGACCATGACCTTCAACTTGAACTTGTCGGTTCCCGGCGGCGGTGCTTCGGACAAAGCCAGGAAGTCATCCAGACTTGATCGCGCCTTTGCTATCGCCGCCGCCATTTCGGCATCGTCAGGGGCAACCATCACGGTTTTGTCGTCGCCCTGATCGGCGACCTGAGCTCGAACCTGCAAGGGTGCGAGCGCCAGCAGCAGGCACAGCGCGGCGCGAACGGCAAAGGTCATGAAGCCCCCCAACTCCAGATAGGCCGCTATCTTCCCGCAACGCGCCGGCAGTATCAATCGGCGGCTTCAGCGCCTGGCAACGAGGATGAGGCCTATCAGCCTTGTTTTTGGCACTGAGGGGTCAAGCTTTAGCTGGCGGGTTACAGCCCGCTCGGCACCAGACCCGACAGCCAGTTCGCCGACCGCTTTGCCATGTCGACCGTCGCGGTAGCGGCGCGGCCGAGGTCGGTCTTGACGACCGCATAGCCGGTCTTGGTGCGGTAGAGCACGGCGCTGCCGCCGTCGACCGCTGCCTCGAAGGCGACCGGTCGCGCGGCTTCCGTCTCGCTGGCCGTCACCGTTCCGCCAACCGGGGCGCTCGGACGGTGGCTGAGCTCGGGCGGCAACGGCGCGATGGTTTCGACGACGCGGTCCGCCGGCTTCAGCTCCGGCCCAGACGCTTTCGCGGCGAGCTCCGAGGTCGATGCCGAACCCTTGGTGCGGCAAATGCCGGAAACCAGCGGGTAGTTGAAGTTGCGCTGATGCAGCATCTGGCTCTTCATCGCCGCTTCGCAGTCGGCGATCGTCGCCCATTTGGCGGGCGTCTCGCCGATATATTCGCAAAGCTTGGCGTCGCAGTCGCAGCCGACGATGGTCATGGCGACAAGGGCGGTCTTGATCACGGTCTTGTCCCTTTGAATTCGTTCCCAGCAGATCAATCGCCGGGAAACAAGGCGGGATTTGGCCGCGATTGTGAAATGTGCACGACGGTGCGTTACGGAAGATTGCTTGGCTTCCAACTGTGGCGGGAAAGCATCAATAACAGGCGCAGGCGGGTGCAGGACACGGCGAAAAAGCTAGGGAAGCGGCAGCCTAAAAAACAGTCGGCGCTGGGATTTCTCCCAGCGCCTCCCTGTCAGATCAGGAACCGGTCGCGGCAGCAACTTCCGTAAAGTCGTCGCGCCAGGCCGGCCTTGATTTTGACGGTCCTGCCAGTCGCCACCCGAGGGGCAGCGCCCGTTCCAGACCGCGCCGACCTCCGCCCTTGCGGGCTTCGCCCAGCGCGCCATCGAAGGTTTTCACCGGCCTTCATGGCAGCATCGGTCCGCCGTCGGCGTTCGCACGCTTTCCGCGGCCCCGCCGACTTCCGTCCCTCCAACAGGCGAACCTGCTCTCGTTCCGGGTCGTACGGGCCTCAGGAAATCCGCCTTGCGCTTTTGCCTTTCGGCTGGGGCGTTCGGTAGCCGCCTGAGATGGGTTCAATGTACGTCGGGTAAGGGGTTTGCGGAATACAGGCCGACCTGTGGATAGCGGGATTATCGGGGACCGATGCGACAAGTCTCGGAATTTGCGACTCAAAGCCCTTAGAGAGCCTGCCCCCGTATTTCTGCGGCCCCTCGGACGATGGAGCCTTGCCCCGCCAGCCGGCCCGCGTTTCAATGCCGGCAAAGGACCGCAGGCGCCATTCCCTTTGGCGACCTGCATCGGGGAGGTCAGATTGAAGGTCGGGGTGGTTCTCAATCCGATTGCCGGAGGCGGCAAGCTCAAGCGGCATTGGCCCGAGGTCGCCGCATCGCTCAAGAAACATTTAGGCGATTTCGACCTGCGCGAGACGCAGACCAGCGGCGATGCCGAGCGGCTGGCGATCGACCTCGCCGTCGATGGCTGCGATCTGGTGATTGCCGCCGGTGGCGACGGCACGGCGAGCGAAGTAGCTGACGGGCTGCTGCAGGCAGAGCATGAGACCGGCCGGACGAGCGAGCTCGGGCTTCTGCCATGCGGTACCGGCATCGACTTCGCGCGAGGGCTGGGTCTGCCGGACGGAATTGAGGAAGCGCTGGCGCGCATCGCCAGCGCCAGCGCGCGCAAGGTCGATGCCGGGCACGTCAGCTATATCGACGACCACGGCGCGCTGGCCAGCCGCCACTTCATCAACATCGCCAGCCTCGGCCTCTCCGGCGCCACCGATCGCGCGATCAACGCGGACAAGCGCAAGGGCCAGGTCTCGGTCAAGGCGCTGTTCTTCTGGCGCACGGTGCTGGAGTTCATCCGTTACCGCTTCCAGGACGTCAGGATCATCATAGACGACGGCGAGCCGATCGAGGCGCGGATGGCGCTGGTGGCGGTTGCCAACGGGAAATTCTTCGGCGGCGGCATGATGGTGGCGCCCGACGCCGAGCTCTCCGACGGTGAGTTCGACATCGTCATCGTGCGGGCGGCGAACAAGCTCGGGCTGATCCGGGACATCCGGCTCCTCTATGGCGGCCGTCACCGCAACCATCCGGCGATCACCATCCTACGCGGCCGCAAGGTGCTGGTCGAGCCGCTGGGCGACGTGGAGAAGAACGGCGCGCTGGTCGATATAGATGGCGAGTCGCCGGGCAGGATACCGGCGACTTTCGAGATCCTGCCCGGCGCGCTGACGCTGAGATATTGATTCAAACTTCTTCCCGGACAGATTCCGTGGGGGCAGCCAGGCCATTGAAATAGCTGGCGAAAAATTTGCCGACTATTTTCCCAGCCTGGCCGGGAAGCCCGGTGCGCGAAGTTGCACGCCGACGGCGTCCTCGAGCAGCTTGACGATCTGCGTCGACCAGGCGTTCCCGCCACAGGCCTGCTTGCCGTGCTCGAAGATGGCGTTGACACGGGTGGCGAGATCGAGCGGCACGCCGAAATCCCTGCCCATGGCAAGAGCGAAACCGAGATCCTTCAACGCCAGATCCATGGTGAAGCCGATGTCGTAGGAGCCATTGAGGACGAGCTGGCTTTCGGTCTCGTGCACGAAGCTGTTGCCGGAGGAGGCAACGATCGCATGGTAGGCCTGGGCGAGGTCGAGCCCGCCTTGCTTTGCCAGCATCAGCGCCTCGCCGGCGGCGACGAGATGGATGAAGGCGAGCATATTGGTGATGACCTTGATCACCGCCGCCGAGCCGACCGGACCCATGAGGAAGGACTTCGCGCACATCGCCTCGATGGCCGGGCGATGCCGTTCGTAAAGCATCGCGTCGCCGCCGACCAGAGCGGTGATCTTGCCCGCCGCCGCCAGATGCACGCCGCCGGTGACCGGACATTCCAGCGTCTCGATGCCCTTTGCCGAAGCAAGCGCCGCGAGCCGCACAATCTCGTCGCGGCCATTGGTCGACATCTCGATCCAGGCGCCGCCGGCGGGCAAGCCATCCAGCAATCCGTCGAGGCCGGCGAGCACCGCTTCGCTGACCCTCGGTGAGGGCAAGCAGGTAATCGCGTTACCGGCGCGGGCGGCGGCCTCCGCGGGGCTGGCCGCGGCCGTGGCGCCGAGCGCGACAAGGCGCTCGACAGCCGCAGAGTCGCGGTCGAAGACGGTGACGGCAAAGCCGTTGCGCAGCAGGCTGGCGGCAAGCTTGCCGCCAAGATGGCCAAGACCGATGAAAGCGTAGGCCAGGGTCACGGCATCAGCGGCGTCTGCATCATCTGCAGATGCAATTCCTTGCCGCTATAGGGGTGCGCGTCGCAGACCTCCTCGTTGAGCTCGACGCCGAGGCCGGGCTCCTTCGACGGAATGACGTTGCCATCCTGCCATTCGATCTTCTTCTTGAGCAGCGTGGCGTGGAAACCATCCCACTGCTTCAGCGATTCCAGGATGAGGAAGTTGGGCAGCGTCACCGCGAGCTGGATGTTGGCGGCGCCGACGATCGGGCCGCAATAGCAGTGCGGCGCGACCTGGATATGGTAGGCTTCTGCCATGGCAGCTATCTTCTTGGTTTCAAGAATGCCGCCGGAGCGGCCGAGGTCGGGCTGCAGGATGGCCGCGGCGCGGTTCTCGATGACGCGGGCGAATTCGAATTTCGTCGTCAGCCGCTCGCCGGTGGCGATCGGAATGGAGGTTCCGCAGGCGACCTGCGCCATCACCTCGGGCATATCCGGCGGCACCGGCTCCTCGAACCACAGCGGATCGTATCGCTCGATGGCGCGTGCGAGCCGCAGCGCGCCGGAAGCGGTGAACTGGCCATGCGTGCCGAACAGGATATCCGCCCTGGTGCCGACGGCCTCGCGGATCGCCTTGATCATGCGCGCCGAAAGGTCGATGTCGACGAGGCGCGGCTGGTGGCCGTCATAGGCGGTGTAGGGGCCGGCCGGATCGAGCTTCACGGCGTTGAAGCCTTGCTCGACATATTCGAGCGCGCAGGCGGCGGCCATGTCGGGATCGTTGTAGACGTTCTGGCCGCGCGCATCCTCGGAATGGACGCTGCCGGTGTGCGGATAGAGGTAGGTGTAGGAGCGCAGCGTCTCGTGCACCTGGCCGCCGAGCAGCTTGTAGACCGGCTTGTTCGCCTCCTTGCCGATGATGTCCCAGCAAGCCATTTCGAGCGCCGAGAAGCAGCCCATGGCGGAAACGTCGGGGCGTTGTGTGAAGCCGGAGGAATAGACGCGGCGGAAGAGGTTTTCGACATCGTGCGGATCGCGGCCGATCAGGTAACGCTCGGCCATGTCCTCGATCATCCTGGCGGTGACATGCGCCGAGAAGGTCGCGTTGTAGGCCTCGCCGTAGCCGACCACGCCGCCGTCGGTGGTGAGCTTGACGAAGATGAAATACTTGCCGCCGATGCCTGGCGGCGGGTTGCCGACAACCCAGGTCTTGACGTCGGTGACTTTCATTTCTGATCCTCCAGAACCAGCTCGGCGCCTTTCCATCCGGTGAGGATCGAGGCGGCGTTGGTGTTGCCTGTGATGTTATCGGGAAAGATCGACGCGTCGATGACGCGCAGACCACTCAACCCGTGCACCCGAAGCCGCGGATCGACGACGGCGCGCGAGGCGTCCGGTCCCATGCGGCAGGTCGACACCGGGTGATAGACGGTGCCCGAACGCTTCCTGAAATCCTGAATCAGATCGACGTCGGAAGCGATTGACGGACCAGGCAAAACCTCTTCCTCGATGATCTCTGCCATCGCCGGCATCGAGGCGATCTTGCGCACGAACTTCACCGCCGCCAGCATCTCGTCGACATCGGCGTTGGTGGAATAGGCGTTGGCCGTGATCTTCGGATAGTCGCGCGGATTTTTAGAGCGGATCATGATCTCGCCGCGGCTCGATGGCCGACAATTGGAAAGGCCGATGGAGAAGCCCGGCCAGGGGTCGGGCGTCAGGATCGGGCGCTCGCCGTTCTTCGGGATGACCGTCGAGAAAGCCTGGAAATAGAGCTGCATGTTTGGCCGCGCCATCGACGGATCGGTGCGGAAGAAGCCGCCGGCATTGTTCATCGACAGCGCCAGCGGGCCCGAGCGCAGCAGGATGTATTGCATGCCGACCAGCAGCTTGCCCCACCAGGGGCGCAGGATCTGGTTGAGCGTCGGCAGCTTGCCCTTGAAGGTGTAGTTGATGCCGACATGGTCCTGCAGGTTCGCGCCGACATTGTCGTTGGCATGGACGATCGGGCCGCCGAGGCCGTTGAGCAGCGCTGCCGGACCGACGCCCGAGAGTTGCAACAATTGTGGCGAGTTGATCGAGCCGCCGGAAATGATGACCTCGCGGCCGGCGCGCGCGGTCCTGGTCTCGCCGTTCTGCTGATACTCGACGCCGACCGCGCGCTTGCCCTCGAACAATATCCGGGTTGCAAGCGCATTGACCTCGACGCGGACGTTGCCTCGCTTCATCGCCGGGCGCAGGAAGGCGCGGGCGGCGGACATGCGGCGGCCGTTCCTGGTGGTGATCTGGTAGACGCCGACACCTTCCTGGGTAGCGCCGTTGAAATCCGGATTGAGCGGCAGGCCGGCCTGCTGGGCGGCGGCGAGATAGCGCTTCGTCAGCGGGTGCACGGCGTTCGAGCAATCGGTGATGTGCAACGGCCCGCCGACGCCGCGCCACTGGTCGGCGCCAGCCTCGTTATCCTCCAGCGCCTTGAAGGCAGGCAGCAGGTCATCATAACTCCAGCCCGGATTGCCGGCGGCGCCCCAGGCGTCGAAGTCCTCGCGCGCGCCACGGATGTAGACCATGGCATTGATCGAACTCGAACCGCCAAGCAGTTTGCCGCGCGGCCAGTGGTCGGAATTGTTGCTGAGGCCAGGATCGGGCTCGGCCTTGTAGTTCCAGTTGACGGCCGGATCGAAGAAGGTCTTGCCGTAGCCGAGCGGCATCTGGACATAGAAACGACGGTCGGTGCCGCCGGCCTCAAGCACCAGCACCGAAAAGCGGCCTGAGGCCGAGAGCCTTTCCGCGACCACCGAGCCGGCCGAGCCGGAGCCGACGATGATGAAGTCATAAGTCTGCATGGTGCGCGGCTGGCTCCGAAATCCGGGGCTTACCCTAGACACTGCCGGCTCACCGCGTCGCCGGGGCTTCCGGCATGGCTTGTGAAAAAAGCGACCGCTGCGGCGGCGCGCTTTTCGCTTTCAGCAGAGCTTGCGACATCGCGACCGCGTTGGTACGGGTTCCGGAAAGCAGCGGCTGAAGGACCTCCCCATGGTGCACTACGCGGACGGAAAGCCGCTCGGCGACCTGACACTGAGGACGCTTGCCATGCCGTCCGACGCCAATGCCGCCGGCGACATCTTCGGCGGCTGGGTGATGGCGCAGATGGACCTTGCCTGCGGCATCCGCGCGGCCGAGCGCGCCAAGGGCCGCGTGGTGACGGCGGCGGTCAAGGAGATGTCCTTCGCCAAGCCGATGAAGATCGGCGACACGCTCTGCATCTACACCCATGTCGAGCGCGTCGGCCGAACCTCGATGGTGCTCAAGGTCGAGGCCTGGGCGCAGCGCTACCTCTCCGACCTGATGGAGAAGGTCACCCATGCCGATTTCGTCATGGTGGCGCTCGACGGAGAAGGTAAGCCGAAACCGGTTCCAGCCGAAGGCTGACGGAAGGCGATTCTTCCGGACCGGCACATTTGTAACAACTCCCGCGCGGGAGATGCGTCCGGCGACATCCGATGGTTGCCTCCACGCCCGATCGTGCCCGCGCTGGAGGAAAGACAATGCGTCAATACATGCTGAACGGCTGGCTGGTCGCAGCCCTTGTCGCCCTGACCTGCCTGCTCGGCATAACAGCCTATGCCGAGGTCAAAACGGACCTTCCGCGCACCGCCAGCCTGGGTGGCAGCGGGGACATGGAGGGGCAGGGCGCGATGTGTGATCTCGCGCCTTGCGACGGCATCGCGCGAAATGCCTGAACGACTGTCATAGCGAGGCGACCTTCGCCACAAGAGTCCAACACACGCCGGACTGGCTACAGTCCGATGCGACAAGATCCAAAAGATTTGAGATGTTGTTGCGCGGCCTGCCTCGCGGCCGGCTGGACTTCCGCCTAGAAATCTCCGAAGCGCTTGCCCTGCGAGGCTTTCAGGCCTGCTGGCCGTCGAATTTCGCGCGCGCTGCCTGCACTCGACTCGTATTCTTTCGCGCCCATTCGCCAAGTGCGCCGACCGGCACCAGCAACTCGTGGCCGAGTTCGGTCAGCTCGTAATCGACACGCGGCGGGATCGTTGGAAACACCTTGCGCGTGACGAAGCCGTCGCGCTCCAGACCGCGCAAGGTTGTGGTCAGCATCTTCTGCGAAATGCCGCCGACGGCCGTGCGCAATTCGTTGAAGCGCATCGCTCCGCCGCCCAGCTTGCCAACCACCAGGACGGTCCATTTGTCGCCGACCCGTTGCAGGATTTCCGACACGGCGCGGCAGTCCTCGGTGTTGTGCGGGTGCCTCAGTAACAAAAATGTGCCTCCTTGCGTGCCGCTTTGTCAGTATCACATATAGCGCCGGTATCCAAACGATACCAAATTCCCGCAAGGAGAGCCCCTTATGTCCAAGCCCAAAATCGCCATTGTCGTCGGTTCGACGCGCGCCGCCCGCTTCGCCGACGTGCCGACGCAGTGGATCGCCAAGATCGCCAAGGCGCATGCCGACATCGACGTCGAAGTCGTCGATCTGCGCGACTTCCCGCTGCCCTTCTTCGACGAGGTCGCATCGTCTGCCTGGGCGCCGTCGCAGAACGAGGTGGCGCAGCGCTGGCAAAAGAAGGTCGCCGAGTTCGACGGCTTCATCTTCACCGCCGCCGAATACAATCACGGCCCGACGGCTGTGCTGAAGAACGCCATCGACTACGCCGCCAATGAGTGGAACAAGAAGCCGGCCGGTTTCGTCGGCTACGGCAGCGTCGGCGGTTCGCGCGCCGTCGAGCAGCTCCGCCTGCATGCCGTCGAACTGCAGATGGCGCCGGTCAAGTCGGCCGTCCACATCGCCTGGGGCGATTTCCTTGCGGTACGTCAGGGCGAAAAGAAGCTGGAAGAGATCGAGCATCTGAACCAGGCGGCCGCGGCGCTGGTCAACGACGTTGCGTGGTGGGCGAAGGTGCTGAAGGCCGCGCGCGCGGCTGATGCAATCGACGCCGAAGCCAAGGCGGCTTGAGCCGTCAATCGAGATTATCCTCCCGATGGATATGGGGCGGCGCCTGCGCCGCCCTTTTTCAATTCGCGGAAGCTTCAGCCACCTGCCTTGGCTTGATGATGCAATCGGCAAGGCGCTCCCGCTCGTTCAACTCGTCGGCATGGTGCTGGCCCCATTGGCACAGCGCCAAAAGGATCGGCTCGAGGCTGAGGCCGAGAGCCGTCGCGCAATATTCGACGCGGGCCGGGACCTCGGCGAAGATCTCGCGGCCGACCAGCCCGTGCTCCTCCATCTCGCGCAACTGCTCGATCAGCACCTTTTGAGTGATGCCGGGCATCAGCGCCTTCAGCGCCGAGAGTCTGCAAGGCCCGTCGAAGAGATAGTAAAGGATCACCGCCTTCCAGCGACCCGAAATAACTTTCAAGGCACGCTCGGCCGGCAGCATCGGCAGTTTCTTGATCGTTCGAGCCATGGTCACCTCCTGGTGAGCAGCGGACAAATCCGTGTGTAGCGGCGATAGCGCAGATAGTGGCAAGAGCCGGCCGATGCCATAGCGATCGGAGAATGCCATGAAAGCCGTTCAGTTCAGCCGCTTCGGCGGTCCAGAAGTGCTGCAAGTCGTCGATGTCCCGACGCCCGCTGCGGGGATTGGCGAGGTTCTCATCAGGATCGGGGCCGCCGGCATCAATTTCTTCGAAGCGCTGATGCGGGCGGACCGCTATGCGGTCACGCCAAGCCTGCCGATGTTTCCGGGCGTCGAAGCCGCCGGCACCGTCGAGGCGGTCGGAGAGGCCGTTGATCAGCGACTGGTGGGAAGCCGCGTCGTGGCGCCGCTGTTTGTCTCCGACCGACCGTTCGGCGGCTATGCGGAGTATGTGACGATCGACGCCAGCCTTGCCATTCCCTTGCCGGATGCGCTTTCCTTCGAAGAAGCGACTGCCCTGATGGTGCAAGGGCTGACGGCCTTGCACCTCCTGCGGCGAAGTCCGCCCGAGCACAAATCCATACTGGTTCCGGCAGCCGCCGGCGGGGTCGGTTCGCTGCTTCTGCAACTGGCGAAAGAGCAGGGTGCTCGTCGGATCATCGCCCTGGCCGGCAGCAAACCCAAGCGCGATTTCGCCCAGTCGCTTGGTGCCGATGCCGCTGTCGATCATCACACGACGGATTGGGTGGCCGAAGTCAGGGACTTCGCGAGGGGAGGAGTGGATACGATCTACGACACCGTCGGCGGCGCGATGAGAGGGGACTTCCTGGACGTCCTTTCACCCGGCGGCGAGCTGGTGTTCGCGGCGCTCGGACGATTTGCGCGTGACGCCGCCGAGTTGGAAACGATGATTGGCCGAAATCAATCGCTCAAGGGTTTTGCGCTAGTACCTCAGCACAGAGGATTTGACGGGTTCGATGGGTTGTAACTTGGGTAGA
>SAQE01000099.1 GCA_004020545.1 Mesorhizobium sp.
CCACCTGAGCCAGACCGCCGCCGGCCGCACCGCCCTTCATGCCGAAGTTCGGGCCAAGCGAGGCTTCGCGGATGCACACGATCGCCTTCTTGCCGATGCGGTTGAGGCCGTCGCCGAGACCGACCGTGGTGGTCGTCTTGCCTTCGCCGGCCGGCGTCGGGTTGATGGCGGTGACCAGGATCAGCTTACCGTCCTTGTTGCCCCTCACCGATTTGATGAACTCGGCCGAGACCTTCGCCTTATCGTGGCCGTAGGGCAGCAGATGCTCGTACGGGATGCCGATCTTGGCGCCGATCTCCTGGATCGGTTTCTTCTTGGCTGCGCGAGCTATTTCAATGTCGGTTTTGAATTCGGCCATGGGTCTTTGCCTCGAGATCGGGTTGCGGGGAATGTATGCTGTTTCTAGAACTGTGGCCTCGGCAGGTTGCTGGCGAGGTAGGCTGAGGTCAGCGTGTTGGCCATCAGAAGCGCGATCGTCATTGGCCCGACGCCGCCGGGCACGGGCGTGATCGCGCCGGCACGGTCCGCCGCCTCAGCGTAGGCGACGTCGCCGACCAGGCGGTTCTTGCCATTGCCCTTCTCCGGCGCGGCGACGCGGTTGATGCCCACGTCGATCACAGTGGTGCCTGGCTTCACCCACTCACCCCTGATCATTTCCGGCCGGCCCACCGCCGCCACGAGGATGTCGGCGCCACGACAAAGCTCGGGCAGATTCTTCGTCCGGCTATGAGCAACGGTAACGGTGGCGTTCGCGGCAAGCAGAAGGTTGGCCATCGGCTTGCCAACGATGTTGGAGCGGCCGACGACGACTGCATTGAGACCGGAAAGATCCTTGCCATGCACGCGCTCGATCAGCAGCATCGAGCCGGCCGGTGTGCAGGGTACGAAAGCCGTCTCGAGCTCACCGGTGCCAAGCTTGCCGACATTGACAAAGTGGAAGCCGTCGACGTCCTTCCCCGGCGCAATCGCCTGGATGACCTTGCCCGCATCGATGTGATCCGGAAGCGGCAACTGCACCAGAATGCCATGGATCGTACGATCACGATTCAAGATATCGATAAGATCGATCAGGTAGGCTTCGCTGGTGTCCGCGGGCAGCGTATGTTGCAACGAATTGAAGCCGCATTCCTTCGCCGTACGCGACTTCGCAGCCACATAGACCTGGCTTGCCGGATCCTCCCCGACGATGATGACCGCAAGACCAGGCGTTACATTCTTCGAAACAGCCAGGTCGTTGCTCGCGCTTGTGACCTTTGCGATCACATCGGCGGCAACAGCCTTGCCATCGATCACTTCAGCCATCGCCTCTCTCCGGTCTTGAGAATGAAATACGGCGTCGCTTTGCCGTCCAACGTCGAAAATCAAGTTGCAAAACCCTGCAATTGTTTGGGCTGAAAGTCAACTACAAGGAAAGAAAAATTCATATGAAGAAAAAAAGTTTTCGCCTCGTCTGCCTCGATCAGTTGGCGGGCAGCTGCGTTTCACGGATCAAAAAAAGAAGTCACCGCCTGGCCTTGCAGGCGGTGACTAAGCAACCGCGGTTCAACGCGGCCGGGAGGAGGGAACGTTTCCCGGTTCAAAGATGATCAGGCTGTCGCCGATCACAGTACGAAGATCCGGTCGGCGATCAGCACCACGATAAGGCCAGCCGCCAGCGTCGCGTAAGGCAGGAGTCCGGCTTTCTTGGCTCTGAGATCGGTGGATTTCATGCCGAGATCGTCCAGCATGTGATCGGGGAACTTGCCGCCGTCCTGAATGTAGTGCCGGAAGCAGAATACCGGGAGGATCAGTGCCGCGGTTATCAGGCCGGCCCACAGCGCCATCGGATTCCAGACCTTGGCACCGGCACCCATGAAGATGGCGTTGACATAGGCGAAGATCGCTCCAATGGCGAGCAGCCATGTCGGCGCCCGCCATGGCCGGTTGATATGGCCGTTGTCGATGCGGTGGATCCAGCCGGCGTTGAGGTTGAGGAAGTTGAAGATGATGTAGCCGCAGTTCGACACCGCGAGAATGAAGAAGAAGCTGGTCGCGTCGGCCGAGGCGATGGCCAGCACGATAAGGTTGAAGCAAAGGTCGGTCCACATCGCCCGGGTAGGCGCGCCGTGCTCGTTGACGTGGCTCAGATAGCGCGGCAGCCAACCGTCGACGGAGCCCTGGTAGAGCGTGCGCGAGGAGCCGGCCATCGCTGTCATGATGCAGAGCACCAGCGCCAGGATCATCAGCATCACCAGCAGGCTGTGGATCAGGTTACCGCCGCCGACCATGCTGGCCAACGCATCGGCGACGCCCGAGCCATCCACGATTGGCGTCGCCAGCATGCCGTTCAAGCCCAACACGCCCTGGAAGGTGAACGGAACCAGGATGAACAGAAGCATGCAGAGCAGGCCGGAATAGAAGATCGCCTTGAAGGTGTCTGTGCCGGGGTTTTTGAACTCCGACGTGTAGCAGACGGCGGTCTCGAAGCCGTAGGTCGACCAGGCGGCGATGAACATGCCGCCGAGCGCCAGCGTCCAGCCGGCGATGTTCCAGGTGCCGGGATCAGGCGCGTAGGCGGCCGCCAGCGGGACCAGCGGCGAGAAGTTCGCCCAGTCGATCTGGCCGGTGAAGATCGGCACCACGCCGACGATCAGCATCGGGATGATGACGAGCAGGCCGATATACTTCTGCACACTGGCGGTGCCCAGGATGCCGCGATGCTGGATGGCGAAGATGATCAGCATCAACACGGCGCCGATGAAGAAGGTCGCGTTCAATGAGAAGCTGACGGGCCCAAGCGTGTGGCTGAAGAGCGACCAGCTGCGGATCGCAGGCGTTGCGGCAGCCGTCACCGCCGCGATGGCGTCGGCCGCGCTCGTCCCGGCGTGCGTCCCGATGTAGGCAATCACCTGCGGAGAGCTCTCGGTGAAGAGCGGCACCGGCGCCAGCGCATTGAGGATGTAGGCGGCGGCGATGGAGCAACCGAGCGACAGCACCGGCGACCATGCGAACCAGTTGCACCATACCGACAGCGGCGCGATGAACTTCGAATAACGCAGCCAGGCGGTTGCGCCATAGACCGAGGCGCCGCCTGACTTGTTGGGGAACAGACCGGCGATTTCGGCATATGTGAACGACTGCAGGAAACCCATGATCATGGACACGGTCCAGATCACGAAGGCCAGCTTGCCAGTCGTTCCAGCAATGCCGCCGATAGAGAACAGGACGAGGGCGGGGACGCCGCTTGCCACCCAGAAGGCGCCTCGCCAGTCAATGCTTCTATGCAACTGTCCCGCGGCTGGCTCCGCGTATGTGTCAGATAAAGCGCTCATGGCTTTTTTCCCATTGTTAGAGGTTGAGTGTTCCTGCGATCCGGCTTCCCTTTGCCGGTTATTTTGTTGCCTGTTGGGATTGTTTTTTTCATTTCAATAAAGGTTGTTGCAGAGCCTCCATGTCGTCAAGCGCTTCCCACCCCCCATTCCCCTAGATCGTTGACCAGCGTCAGTGCGACACGGCGGAAGGCCAGGCGCATCTTGTCTACCTGCGGGCCTGAAAGCCGCATTTCGGTGATGGCTCGATCCATAAGAGCCAGCCAGTCCTCGGCGTCGCCCGCCGAGATCGGCACATGCGCGTGCATGAGACGGACGTCCATGTGCCCGTGCTTTTCCAGGTAGTGACGAGGCCCGCCGAGAAAGCCGCACAGAAAGTTGAACTGTTCCTCGCGGGCATGATTGACGCCGTGTCCGCGAAAATGCAGTCGCAGCAACGCCTCTCCGCGAGGATCGGTCTCGATCAGGTCGTAGAAGCAGTCGACCAGACCGCGCAAAGCCGTTTCGCCGCCGATCTGCGCAAGAAGAGTTTCCTTGGCTGCTACTGGTTCCATATGCGTCAGGACTGTGGACGGGTTTTCTTGGGATCATAGTGCGATAGCGGGACGATCGTGGCCGGCAGCCGCTTCTGGTGGCCGTCGAGCTTGCCGATCTCGACCTGCGTGCCGACATCGGCATGGGCCACGTCGATGCGCGCCAACGCAATGTTCTTGCCGAGGATCGGCGAACGCATCGACGATGTGACCTCGCCGATCTGCGCGCGCCCAAGATGGATGCAGTCGCCATGGCCGACCGCGACGGCCCCTTCGATGTCAAGTCCGACCATCTTGCGCGATGGATGCTCCTTGCGCCGGATCAGCGCGTCGCGCCCGATGAAATCGTCGGCCTTGGACTTGAGCGGCACGGTGAAGCCGATGCCCGCCTCGAACGGGTCGGTCTGATCAGAGAAGTCATAGCCGGCGAAGATCAATCCGGCCTCGATCCGAACCATATCGAGAGCGGCCAGGCCCATTGGCGTCAATCCGTGTGCCGGCCCCTCGGCCCAGATCGCGTCGAAGACCTCGCTTGCGTGCTTGGGGTGACACCAGACCTCGTAGCCCAGCTCGCCCGTGTAGCCGGTACGCGACACGACGACAGGTAGGCCCTGGTCATCCCCGATGCGGCCAACGGTGAAACGGAACCAGCCGAGTTCGGCGATCGACGGCTGATGCGGCGGCGTCCAGATTACCTTCTTCAGCAGCTCGCGGCTCTCCGGCCCCTGCACGGCAATGTTGTGCAATTGGTCGGTGGAACTGCGGACCAGGACGTTGAGGCCGAGCTTTTCCGCCTGTTCGCGCAGCCATATGCCCGAATACTCGTCGCCGCCGACCCATCGGAAATTGTCCTGACCGAGGCGGAACAACGTGCCGTCGTCAATCATTCCGCCATGCTCGTAGCACATGGCGGTATAAACGATCTGGCCGACCGCCAGCTTCTTCACGTCACGCGTCAGCGTGTACTGGAGCAGCGCTTCCGAATCCGGCCCCGTCACCTCGAACTTGCGCAGGGCAGAAAGGTCCATCAGCACCGACTTCTGCCGGCAAGCCCAGTACTCCTCGATCGGCCCGGCTTCTGCGTAGCTGTTGGCCAGCCAGTAGCCGCGATATTCCACGAAGTTGCGGGTCAGCTTGGACAGGCGGTCGTGAAACCCGGTTTCCTTGGTCATCTTCGGCTCCGAATCGGGAGTGGCGCGGATCGCCACGGCGCGTTGGAATTTCTCCGCCCCTGAATAGGTGCGCACATGGATGTCGGTCGGATTCCAGCCATTGGCCGCCGTCGTGTCGTCAGGGCAGGCGGAGTTGACGCAGACGAGGTCGGTCAGCGCCCGCAAGAGCATGTAGTCGCCCGGCCGCGACCACGGCTCGTCGGCATACATGACGCCATGCGCGTCGACCCCTGTGTTGAAGAAGAAGTTGGCCGCCATCCAGCCGCCGCGCGGACCGACGCCGTATGAGCCGAGCGCCTTGTTGAAGTTTTCCGTGCAGTTGATATGGCCTGGATAGCCGATATCGTCGTAATATTTCGCATAGCATGCCAGCGAGAAGGCGTCGTGGCGACCGCAAGTGTCCTGCACGACCTCGACCAGCGGCAGGAAGTCCTGATCATAGTACTTCGAATGCAGGCCAGGCAGCGGATAGGCATGCCCCATCGCGCTGCGCGTGGCGGTGACGTCGAGCGCATGTTCCTTTCCATTGTCCAATTTGCGTGCCGAGAAGCACTGGAAATCGGTGCACTGGCGTCCGTCGACATCGATGATCTGAATGTAGTCCCCGGCTTTGACGAAATAGGCCTCTGCCGTCGACGAGTGCACGCGAAGGTCGAGAACCGGATCGGCAAGCGGATCGGGCAAATCCCGGGAGGTCTCACGCAAGCGGACCGTCGCGCGTCGCACGAGGACGCTCAGCGGCGTCGCAGTCTTCTGATCGTCCGGCGCCATGTCGGTTCCCGGCGCGGCGATGACGAGCCAGCCGCCGCGCTGGACGGTCAGCTCGACTTTGGTCTTCGGTGGCGTTGTCGCTTCAAAGAAATGAATCCCGCCCGCCGCGGCGAGTTCGATACCACGGATCTCTAGCGCCGTGCGCAGCCGCTGCAGGCTAGGGTCCTGACTGGTCAGCAGCGCCTTCAAACCCGCAGCATCCGAGTTCGGACCGTGGCCGACCATGCCGGCGTCAATGCGGCCCGACGCGTCGGCCACGACGACCTCGCAGATTTGGCCGCCCTCGTCATTCGTTATGGTGATGCTGTCGCCTGCCGCAATGTCGATCAACATCGCTCCGGTGCCGCCAACGACGTAGCGTTCGGTGCCGGCGGGCAGGGTCAATCCACTGGGACGGATGATGCGGCTCGCCTGCGGCGGTCCACCGCGGACGGGAGGGTAGATCGTGTTCAGCATCATTACCTCCTCGCTGAGGCTGGGGCTCAGCTGCTTCGTCGGCTACGCCGTCATCGACAACCTGTGTTGGGATAGCTCGGTACAGTTCAGTCCGAGCAGCGCCGGGTCCATCAGATCGACGCGCCCGTCCGCACGGGCGGCCAATCGTGTCTGATGCGGAGCGCATCCATAGGCTTCGCGATAGACTTTGGAAAAGTGCGACGGCGAGATAAAACCGCAAGCCACGGCAACCTCTACGACTGGCAAGTTTGTGCTCACAAGAAGCAACTGCGCGCGCTCCAGGCGCAGTTCCATGTAGTATCGGTTCGGTGAGCGCCCCAACTCTCTGTCGAAAAGCCTTTCAATCTGCCGGCGCGATATTCCGCTTAACGCGACAAGATCGTCGACCGGCATAGGCTCGTCTAAGCTTGCCTCCATCAGGCCAATGACCTTCATCACTGCCTTGTGGTTGAGCTTGACGCGAGAATGAAGAGGCAGACGCTGTCGCTCTCCGGCCGAACGCGTTCGGTATGCGATAGCCTTTTCGCAGATGCGATTGACGATGGCTGAACCATGGTCACGTTCAACCAGGTGAAGAAACATGTCGAAAGGCGCATCCCCACCCGAGCAGGTATGCAGATCTCCATCATGTTCAAAGGCCGTCTGAGTGGACTCTATGCCCGGAAACTGCTCGCAAAATAGCGGAAGCTGCTCCCAGTGAACTGCGCAACGACGCCCGTCTGCCAGTCCGGCCCGCGCAACGACGATGGTGCCGCCGCCGATGCTTATGAGGGGAATGCGACGTATGCGGCATTCCCGTAGCCACGCGTCGAGTTGCCTGTCGGGGCGCGGAATGGCGCTACCGCCGCATATCACGGCGGCTGAAGTCGCGTTTGATTTTTGGGTTCTCTCCCGTTCATTTCTCAACGCGGAGTCGGCGCTGACAGCCAGCCGGCAACTCGACATTATCGGTTGACCGTCCTCCGATATGACTTGCCAGCTGTAGACGTTCCTGCCGATCGCCTCATTGGCCAACCGCAACACTTCCACCGCGCAAGAGAAAGCTTGAAGCGAGAAGCTGGGCAAGAGATAGAAACTAAACGACCTGTGTGTGGTCTGGGCAGTCAGCATGCCGGCTCCCTCCTCATCTTCTGCCATTCTCTTCTTGGCGAACAACGGAGCGGGTGTTCTGCTCCTCTGCCCGGAACCATACTGAACACGGCACGGGAGTGACGGTCGGTAGGGCTCCGAACAAAGTCGCTGCGCAACGGACGTTCAGTTGCGCAGATAGCTCTGCATCGTATCGTCCAGTGCGTCCTTCCACGGCGTGTGATGCTTGGGCGCCATGGAACTGGTCATCACCGACTTGTAGCTATTGTCCCGGAACCCCATGATGTCCTTGATCTTATGCTTCTTCCACTGGAAGAACGCCTCGTTGGCGCCGTCGACATCAAAACTTGGATAGTCGGTCTCGGCGATCAATTCCTTGACGTAGTCGCCCTGGTAGCGGATGGCGTCATAGCTATCCTCCCCTGCATCTTCGGCCGCGACCCGCCTTTCGACATCGGCGATCAGTTCGTTCTTCGAGGCAGGCAGCTTGATCCTGCCGAGGATTGTGTCGCGCACCCACCAGGCCTGCGCATCGAACATATTGAAGGTGTACCACTGGTCCTGCATGCCGAGATAAAACAGCGCCGGATTGTGGACGTAGCCCACGCCTTTGTAGAGGTCAGCCGTGGCCAGCCTGTTCGCAGTGCGCAGCCGCAAATCGTCGGCCATGAACGGGAAATGGTGCTTGTAGCCTGTACAAAGGATGATCGCATTGACGGTCGCGGTCGAGCCGTCCTTGAAGGTTGCGACGTTACCCTCGACCTTGGTCAGCAGCGGCACCTCTTTCCAGTTGGCCGGCCACTTGAAGCCCATTGCCTCGGTACGATGGCTGACCGTGACCGACTTGCAACCGTACTTCCAGCACTGGGAACCGATATCCTCGGCAGAGTAGCTGGTTCCGATGATCAGTATGTCCTGACCGACAAACTCGCGTGCGTCGCGGAAGTCGTGCGCATGGAGAATGCGACCGTTGAATGTTTCAAAGCCGGGGAATTCCGGAACGTTCGGTGTCGAAAAATGGCCCGACGCGACGATGACGTGGTCGAACTCTTCCGAGTAGGACCGGTCATTGGGAAGATCGTGCACACGCACGGTGAACTTGCGGGACTCCGGGCTCCAGGTCACATACCTGACAACGGTGGAAAATCGGATCCACGGGCGGACACCGGCCTTATTCACGCGTCCTTCGATATAGTCGAACAGCACGGCCCTGGGCGGATACGACGCGATCTGTTTGCCGAAATGCTCCTCGAAGGAGTAGTCAGCGAATTCCAGACCTTCCTTCGGACCGTTGGTCCAGAGATAGCGATACATCGAGCCGTGAACGGGCTCGCCAAATTCGTCCAGGCCCGTGCGCCAGGTGTAGTTCCACAACCCTCCCCAATTCTTCTGCTTTTCGAAGCAGACGATCTCGGGAATCTCCGCGCCTTTCTGTGCCGCGGACGCGAAGGCGCGCAGCTGAGCCAAGCCGGACGGGCCGGCACCGATGACGGCAATCCGTTTCTTCATCATGATTCTCCCATTTGGTCTGAACCGGTTTGTGATGGAGTGGTTCTTTTGGTTCAAACCAGTTATGATCGAAACGGCAAACTTGTCAACTAATATTCATGGAAGGAAAATCAATTTGCACCGGAATTGGGCTCGGTTTATGGACGGTCGGTAAGGGGAGCTCACCATGAACGCCGCCAGCTTAGTGCAACGACTTGCCGTGAACGCCCAGGTCAAGCGGCTGGGCGTCGGTGCTCAACGCGTGGTCAAAGTAGGCTTTCTCGGGCCGCTCAGCGGGCCTGTTCGCTCTTGGGGGCTACCAGGATTGAACGGCTGCCGCATCTGGGTGGACTGGATTAATCGCACCGGCGGATTGCTCATCGGCGGGACGCGGCACAACGTCCAACTGTTGGCCGAGGACTGCGGCTATGATCCGGATCGGGCGGCGGAAGGGGCTCGGCGCCTCGTGCAGGATCACGGGGTAGGGCTGCTGATGATGCACGGAGGCGACACGTTCCGTCCGATCCAGGACTATCTCATGTCGCGCAAGATTCTGACCTCGACGCTGCTGCCGAGCGATCTTTCGCCCGACACACCGTACCTGATCGCGCCCAGCGAGATCCATCCCCTCTACAACGTCACCGCGGTCGAATGGCTTGCACGTAACCGCCCCGACCTGTGCCGCGTGGCGATGTGCAGCCAGACGGATGCGCTGGGCCTGCCTTCGCTGGCTACCTATCGGGCTGCCTTTGCGGCCGAGGGAATCGCGTCGGTGGGCGAGATCCGCTACGCGCCGGAGGCTACGAACGCCGACGAGATATTGCGCGCAATGCTGGCCGACAGTCCCGACATTTTGTGTTGGTGCACGAGCTACGAGCCGATGGTTCACGCGCTGACCGAGGCCGCTTTCCGGTCGGGATTTCGGGGGCAGATCATCTCTTGTACCGCCGACTATTATCGGCGGCTGGTCGACCGGACATCGGTCGATTTCATGGAGGGCTTCCTGTTCCAGTTCCCGGACTTCGACGACCCCGAACTCCGCGACAAGGCGTTCTTCTTCAATCGCCCAGCAGAGTTCTTCGCGGAGTACAATCGGCGTTTCCCGGACAGCTGGAGCGCGGTTTCTTGGGAGTATGTTGCCACGCTCGACCTTTGGCATGCGGCGGTCGAGAAGGCTGGAACGGCAGCGCCCGTCTCCGTTCTCGCAGCCATGAAGCATGGCGGGCTCGGCGAACACGCGTTCGGGCTAGCGAAATGGGCGGGTTCTGATCTGTTCGGGAATGACAACGCCCTGATCGGCGACTGGCCCGTCGTGCGCATTACGAATGGCCAGGCGCGCATTGTAGCCTTTGGGTCGGTTCCGACTTGGCTGCAGAGGCACGGCGCCCGGTTGCGCGACGAAATGCGCGCGCTTGGGCTGATGTGGGATCAGCGCCATTCCGCCGTCTCCGGAGAGCTGCGCATCGCCGCCGGATCGGACTGACCGAGGGCTCAATCTTCCTGCAGAAGCAGCTTTTGCTCCTCAATCAGCAGCAGCTTGGTGAATTCGACCGCGCTCTCGATATCTCGGGCGATGATCGCGTTGAGCAGCGTGTTATAACGGCGCTGGTAGTCCTGTATTCGCCTTGGTGTCAGATGCCGCCGGTTGAGGGCGGCGCGGAAGCTCTGGCGGCGAGCCTGGATCAGCAAATCGTAGCATGACGTAAGCAGCGGATTTCCCGCGCCGCGGGCTACTTGGCGGTGGAATTCTTCCTCGAGCCGGGCGAATTCCGCCGCGTCGGTTTGAACCCCTTCCATGGCGGACAAGGTCTCGCTCAGTCCCTCGATGGCACGCGGCGACATGTTGATGATGGCGAGTCTCATCATGTCGGGTTCGATTATTCCGCGCATCACCAAGAGGTCGAGCGGGCTCGTCTCGGCGGCAACACCTCCGGTCGCGTCATCCGGGGCCGCCTGCCCCTTCACGAAGCTGCCGCTCCCGGCACGCCGGCGTATGAAGCCATGTTTCTCAAGTACGTCCAGCGCTTCGCGAACCGTGTTCCGGGCGACGCCGAGTTCGACGGCCAATGTCCGTTCCGAGGGCAGTCGTTCGTCGGTCGTGTATTGCTGAGAGGTTATTCGCGCCAGCAGCGTGTCCACCACGACACGAACCGTTGCAGTGATTGAATGATCCGCGACGAGTGCCAAGGCAGCCTCATGGTTCGATGACATCAACGACGCTCCTTTCGACATCCGAAAGTTCGCATCCATTTGCGATGGTTCTGGTTGGCCACGCAAGCCGTAACCGATAACCCCGCCCTTTGGGCGTTCAACTGGTCCTGATCGCCAATTTGGCGATTCGCGGTCTGTTTCGCGCACGTGTCTCGTTCTCCATTTCGGTTGGCCTTCGGCTCTTCCTTGCCGGGATGTCCGATCAGTCATTTTCTCTATCAGGCAAAAAATTTTAACAAGAGTATTGATTTCAGGAACCAGTTCTCGCAAACTGGTTCAATAATTGGTATAAAAAAAGGGGAATGCAATGACCAATTCCTGGAGATTCTCCACGCTTGCCGATCGCCATCGTGCGCTCGGCTCGAAGCTTGAAGACTGGAGCGGTATGGGCACCGCCTGGCAGTATTCGGGTGACCCGGAGCGCGAATATCTGGCGATCCGCACCAAGGCCGGCCTTATGGACGTCTCCGGCTTGAAGAAAGTCCATTTGAACGGCCCCGCGGCGAGCCACATCATCGACCGCGCCACGACCCGCAACGCCGAGAAGATCATGCCCGGTCGTTCAGTATACGCGACCATGCTGAACGACGCCGGCAAGTTCATCGACGACTGCGTGATCTACCGGATGGGGCCGAACAGCTGGATGGTCGTGCACGGCTCCGGCGGCGCCCATGAACAGCTCACGATGGCGGCTACCGGGCGCGACGTCGCCATCCGCTTCGATGACAATCTCCACGACCTGTCGCTGCAGGGGCCGCTTGCCGTCGACTACCTGCAAAAGCATGTGGAAGGCATCCGCAACCTGAACTACTTCAGCCATATGCACACCTCGCTCTTCGGTCTGCCGGTGACGATTTCGCGCACTGGCTACACCGGCGAGCGCGGCTACGAGATCTTCTGCCGCGGCCAGGACGCTCCCGCGATCTGGGATCGGATCCTGGAGGAGGGCGCAAGCATGGGCATCATCCCCTGCCGGTTCACGACCCTCGATCTGCTGCGGGCCGAAAGCTATCTGCTGTTTTTCCCTTACGACAATTCGGAGAAGTATCCTTTTGAGAACGAAGGTCCCGGCGACACACTGTGGGAACTCGGGCTCGACTTCACCGTCTCGCCCGGCAAGGTGGGCTTCCGCGGGGCCGAGGAACATTATCGGCTGAAGGGCAAGGAGCGCTTCAAGATCTACGGCGTCAAGCTCGAAGGCACGACGCCGGCCGAGGAGGGCGCGCCGCTGTTCAAGGACGGCAAAAAGGTCGGCGTCGTGACGATGGGCATGTACTCCAGTCTCAACAAGCACAACATCGGCATTGCCCGCATGCCGGTGAACTGCGCGGTCGACGGAGTGAAGATGACCGTTCAGAATTCCACCGGTGAAATAACCTGCGTCGCCCATTCGATGCCGTTCTTTGATGCGGAAAAGAAGCGTCGCACCGCCAAGGGATAGGTTGCGGCGAGGCATCGCAACCAGGGTTCAAGCCCGCAAACCAACGAAAACGGAGCCGAGGGTTAAAGTCAGTGTTAGAAGGCTCGATTCTAAGCCGTCCCGTCTATGACGTGCTGGAGATACGGCCGGGCAGGCTGCATTTGATGGTCGCCGACGCCGAAGGTGCGGAAGCAATCCTCGATTTGGCTGCCTCTGCGCCCTCCGATTTCTTCGCTAGGGCCCACGTCATATACGTTCCCAAAAGGGCCGGGGACAAGTTCATTGCCAAGTTGGAGCAACTGGCCCCAGCCCAACTCTATGTCGGCCCCACCTACGAAGCCGCGCTTCCACGGCTAAGGCGGGTCCTGGCTGGGGCGCACATGGGCCTGCAGGTCTATCTGGCGGGGACCGAGGGGCTAATGGGACAGGCGATGTTCGAGGCCACGGAGGCCGGCATCCCGCATTCCGCCATCCAGACGGAGCATCGCGGCTCCGCCGTGCGCCGCGTGCAGTGCGTGCATTGCAAGGGTATCACTGAAGACGTGACACACGATCCTTTCCAATGCGCCCATTGCGGGCTGCATCTTTTCGTGCGCGATCACTATTCGCGCCGCATCGCGGCCTTCCAGGGTGTGCGCGTCGACGCGGAAGACCCCGGTAACATTCCGGAATCGGTGGAGCGGTTCAGATGAGTGCAGGAGCCGCGAAAATACCCGTGAGGGTGGCTGAGGTCACGCCGGTCAACGAACTCGTCACCCGGTTCAGGTTCGTGCGCCGTGACGGCGGCCTGATGCCTACGTTCTCGGGCGGCGCGCATACGGTCGTGGAGATGAACGACAAGGATCGCGTGCGCCGCAATCCCTACTCGATCATGAGCGATCCCGCCGACCGGGAGGGCTATTCGATATCGATCCGCCGCGACGACAATGGAAGGGGCGGTTCGTTGTTCATGCACCGGCAGGTAAGGCCGGGGATGGAAATGGTCATCTCCAACCCGGTCAATCTCTTCGCGCTGGATTTGCGGGCGCGAAAGCACCTGTTGCTTGCCGGAGGCATCGGCATCACGCCGTTCCTGGCGCAGATCAAGCAACTGAGCCCCATGAATGGCAACTTCGAACTGCACTACTCCGTGCGGACGGCATCCCTTGGTTCCTACGCCGACGAGCTTGTGGCCAACTATCGCTCGCGCGTCCATCTTTACCGTGACGACCGGGGCGAGCAGATCGACCTGCCGGCACTGCTCGACGGGCAGCCGCTCGGCACCCATGTCTATGTCTGCGGTCCCAAAGGCATGATCGCCTGGGTGCGCAAGACCGCGACGGCGCTCGGATGGCCGCGCGAGGCGGTGCATCACGAAGAATTCCTTGCGCCTGCTTCAGGCAAGCCCTTCGAGGTGATGCTGGCTCGCTCGAACAAGGTGATCAAGGTCGGCGAGCACCAAAGCCTGCTCGAAGCGATCGAAGCAGCCGGCGTCGAGGCGCCATATCTGTGCCGCGGCGGAGCCTGCGGTCAGTGCGAGACGGACGTCATCGAGTATGAGGGAACGTTCCTGCACAAGGACCATTGGCTGACGCCGACGCAATGTGCCAGCGGCGCCAAGGTCATGCCTTGCGTATCACGCTTCGAAGGCAAAACGCTGGTGTTGGATAGATAGCGAGGGGGACGCTGCGATGACGATCATCTTCAAGGAAGAAACGTTTCACGACGACTTCACCTTCCGCAACTCGCCGGAGGCGGTCAAGCGCTTCCCTTTCCCGTTCCCCGAGGACAGCTACATGTACTCGGTGAACCTGGAGCCGCATAAATCATACCGTCCGGGTAGTGTCTACGAGCGGACTTTCGACGTCGATGAGCACTACGTTTCGGAGATGCGCGATCGTGCCCGCGTCCTCGCCGAAGACCCGTTGCGCTGCCAGTCGCTGCCGCACATGACCTTGGCCGGCTGGGACCTGCTCGAGCTGATCATGACCTCGAAGGCGGAAGAGTATCCGGAGCTTTTCGAGCTGCACCGCGACGGCGCCAAATGGCACTGGATCAACCGTCCACTGGGCATCGAACAGAAGTTCACTTTCCTTGATGAGACCACATTGCCCTACGGCCCGATGGAGTACATCACGCGGCAAACCCAGGGCGACTTTGCGGTACTCGACCAACGCGACGACAACCTGTGGATGGACGCCGGCATGGTGACGACACAGGCTGACTGGAGCCTTGATTTCGACATCGGCATGAACTTCTTCGAATGGCACGCCCCGGTGCCGAAAGCACACGAAATGGGGATATTCCAGCGGGCCCTGAAGTTTCTCCTGAACATTCAGCAAGGCTCGCCGGCGCGCCGTCTAAACTGGACGATGACGGTCAATCCCTTGCTCGATACAAGCCCCGAGAACTATCACAAATGGGGTGTGATGAAGAAAGACCTGACGCTGGAGAACATGGGGCAAATGATGCATTTGCGCGTCGAGCTTCAGACCTTCTTCCGGCTTCCTCGCTCGAACGCCCTGGTGTTTCCGATCCGTTGTTACCTCATCAAGCTGGACGAACTGGTGACGGTGCCGAAATGGGCCAGGCGCTTCCATCGCGTCATCCGCGACCTGCCGACGGAGCTTGCGACCTACAAGGGTTTCGTCACCAATCGACCGAAGATCGTAGAATGGCTGTCAAAATATGACGACGGTGCCCTGACGTCGCCGGGCATTTGGCCGGACTGAGCAAGCCACGCCCACAGGCGGCGCCAGAGGCGTGGGAGGGAATGCCCGGTTCCAAAGAAGATACAAATGACGACGTGTGACGAGCAGAGGCTCCCGGTTTCCCTGTAGCTGATTGGAAATTGCCGACCCATAAGGCGTCACGCCAGATAGAGTCGGCTTCAACCCCTCCGAGCCGAAGGTCTGCAGGACCAGGCACTCGATCGGCAAGGGATGCCGGCCTTCACTATCACTTAGGGCGATCCAAAGGCCACCGCACAGCCAAATCTCTTCGCACCGATGAGGGCGGCGCTTGGCCTCAACCCCGAGGCGACTTGCCATTCTCGATACGGAAGCCGGGGGCTCCGCAGTTTTGTGTTATGTCGGCGCCGCCGGCATAGCCCCAGGGCGACCGCGTCGTGACGCACCGCTCGGTAGCACCGCGTCGACCCCATGAAGGCATAGCATTCACCGCGATGGGTAAAGGCGTCTCGCTGAGTCCCATTCGACAGAGATTGAGTCCGCTGGCCATGGCATTGCAGGTGGTATCCTGCTCCATTTTCGACTACCGCCACATTTATCCCGCCGAACTCTCTGGCACGACAGTTTGCAGTCGCAAGCTTGTGCCCACCTCCACCAACAACATCGTAGTCCGGCTTTTGGTTTCGGCCCGCGCCGACAGGTTTCCAGCCACGGTGGCCTGTCCGCACCCCGGCAGTGACTTCAAGGACTCGTTTCGACCACCAGGAGTTCGATCATCCGGCCGGGTGGGCAAAACCCTATCCAGCCTATAGGTCATTTCTATCCGGGCAGGTGTTGTTGATAGTTGGCTGTCGACTGATGCTCCTCGTAGGACATGAGCGGGTCTGCCGCTCGCCGAGGAGGATTTCATGGCCGGGTTTACCCATCTTTTCATCCCAGGACCGACCAACATTCCCGAAGAGGTCCGGC
>SAQE01000009.1 GCA_004020545.1 Mesorhizobium sp.
CCCCTCCCCCCTGTGGGGAGGGGTTAGGGGTGGGGGTATTCGTAGGGCGCGAGCCGTCGCTATCCATATGCCATAGCCCTGCCCTTGTGGGGAGGTCGGCGCGAAGCGCAGGTGAAGCGCCACGTTGGATCACCTAGCTGTCGAGCAGCGCCTGCAGCGTCTCGATGCGATCGGCTTCGGCGGCCGGCTTGTCCCAGCGCAGCCGCGAGATGCGGGGAAAGCGCATCGCGACACCCGATTTGTGCCGCGTCGATCGGTTGAGGCCTTCGAACGCCACTTCCAGCACCAGGCCGTTCTTGCGGTCGGCCCGCACCGAGCGCACCGGGCCAAAACGTTCGACCGTGTTGTCCCGGACATATTTGTCGATCTGCTTGAGCTCCTCGTCGGTGAAGCCGAAATAGGCCTTGCCGACCGGCACCAGCTCTTCCGCGCCTTCCGGTCCGGCCCAGACGCCGAACGTGTAGTCTGAATAGAAGCTCGAGCGTTTGCCGTGGCCGCGCTGCGCATACATCAGCACCGCATCGACCGTATGCGGATCGCGCTTCCACTTGAACCACGGGCCTTTCGGCCGGCCGGCGAGATAGGGCGAATCCCAGCGCTTCAGCATCACGCCTTCGATGATCGGATGCGGCGGCGCCTGGCGCAGCCGCTCCAACGCCTCCCAGTCGGGGAATTCGACCAGCGGTGAGAGGTCGAAGCGGCTGGGCTCGAGCGTTGCGACCAAGGCTTCGAGCCGGCTTCGGCGCTCGGCGAAGGGGAGGCCGCGCAGATCCTCGCCGTCGATGTGCAGCGCGTCATAGCAGCGCATGAAGGCCGGATATTGCTGCTGGATCTTGGGTGGCACGCTCTTGCGGTTCAGCCGCTGCTGCAGATCGGAGAAGGTTCCTGTCGCCTCGCGCGGATCGCCGACCAGCAGTTCGCCGTCGAGCGCCGCCTCGAAGTTCATTGCCGCGGCGAGATCCGGAAACGCGCCGGACACGTCGTCGCCGGTGCGCGAATAGAGCCGGCGGATGCCGCCTTCGCATACCGCCTGCACGCGGATGCCGTCCCATTTCCATTCCGCCGCGTAGTCGGCGTGGTCGAGTTTTTCGAGGTCGCCGTCGCCGACCGCGTTGGAGAGCATCACCGGCCGGAACAGCGCGAATGCAGCGCTCTTCGGCTTTTCCGCTCGCCCTTCCAGCCACGCAAACAGCTCGCTGTAGGGCGGCGTCAGCCCGTGCCACAGCTCCTCGATCTCGGAAACGTCGACTTTGCCGAGATCGGCCAGCGCCTGCTTGGCAAGCCGCGCCGACACCCCTATGCGCAAGCCGCCGGTGACCAGCTTGATGATGGCGAAGCGCGCCGAGATGCTGGCGCTGTCGAGCAGCCGCGCCAGCACCTGTGGCCCGTCGGACCGGCTCGCCGCCTGCAGCTTGGCGACCACCTCGGCGAGCGTCGGCGCATGGTCAGGCAGATGACCGGTGGGCTGCGGCCAGACCAGCGATACGGTCTCGGCGAGGTCGCCGACATAGTCGTAGGAATAGCCGAACAGTACCGGGTCCATGCGTTCGATCACCAGCGCGCGCAGCATCGCCGGCTTCACCGCCGCGATCGAAAGGTCGCTGGTGATCGCCGCCAGCGCCAGCCCGCGGTCGGGATCCTCGACGCTGCGGAAATAGTCGGTGAGCAGCGTCAGCTTGCCGTTGCGCGACGGCGTCAGCACCAGCCGGTCGAGAAGCTCGGCGAAGCGGTTCATGGGCGCACTGCTCGGCGGCACTGGCGCTCCGGCACACCCCCCTCTGTCCTGCCGGACATCTCCCCCGCAAGGGGGGAGATTGGCAGTTTCGGCCCTGCCGGACATCCTGCAACGCTGATGGTTGGCGAAACCCGTCGCGACATCCGATCTCCCCCCTTGAGGGGGAGATGTCCGGCAGGACAGAGGGGAGCGCCGTAGAGCGCTGCGCCGGCGATTGGCGGATCAAAAAGCAGCATCAATCGCCCTCGTCCTCGTACCCCACCAGATGCAGCGGCCGCGCAGCGATGCCTTCGAGCTCGCACCAGCGCACCAGCGCTTCCTCGCGGCCATGCGTCACCCAGATCTCCCCGGCGCCGGTTTCCTTGATCGTGGCGATGAGCTCGTCCCAGTCGGCATGGTCGGAAATGATCAGCGGCAGCTCGACGCCGCCTTGCTTGGCGCGCTGGCGGATGCGCATCCAGCCCGAGGCGAAGCAGGAGATCGGATCGGGGAAGCGCCGCGCCCAGCGATCGGCGAAGGCCGCCGGCGGGCCGACAACGATGGCGCCGGTGAAATCGGCCTTGCCGCCGCTTTCCACGGTCCCCGGTTCAAGCACGCCGAGATCGATCCCCTGGCTCTGGTAATATTCGCTGAGCTTGGCCAGCGCGCCATGGATATAGATCGGCTGGTCGTAGCCCGCGTCGCGCAACAGGCGCATCACGCGCTGCGCCTTGCCGAGTGCATAGGCGCCGATAAGGTGCGAGCGTTCCGGGAACTGCGCCGCCGATTTGAGCACACGCGCGATCTCCTCCTGGTCCGGCGGATGCCGGAACACCGGCAGGCCGAAGGTCGCTTCGGTGATGAAGACGTCGCACGGGACCGGCTCGAACGGCAGACATGTGGCGTCCGTCTGCCGCTTGTAGTCGCCCGAGGCGACGATGCGCATGCCTTGGTACTCGACGGCGATCTGCGCCGAGCCCAATACGTGCCCCGCCGGATGAAAGGTCACGGCGACGCCATTGATATCGATCGTCTCGCCAAGCGTCGCGGCCTGCGTCGTCCCGGCGAAATCCGCGCCGTAGCGCAGCCCCATGATGTCGAGCGTCTCTCGCGTGGCCAGCACCGAGCGGTGGCCGGAGCGGGCATGGTCGGAGTGGCCATGCGTGATCAGGGCGCGGCCCACCGGCCGCACCGGGTCGATGAAGAAATCGCCTGGCGGGCAGTAGAGCCCTTCCGGTCGTGGCTTGAGCAGGTCGCTGGCGCGCATGGCTTGAAGATAATGGCTAAATTCCTCGCGGAAAGCCTGTTGCAAGAGACTGCTGACTCGTCCTACAGCCGTCCGCCGGTTCGAACGCCGGTGGAATCAAACGAACCATGAAACCGCTCCAGGCTTCGTCCGGCGACTTGAACGCCGACCGTCGCGCCGACTTCACCGAGATGCTCTTCGTTTCTGGCGAGCCGGCGCAGGCGGCGGAGCTTCTGCTCGGTGCGCTGGAGCTGGCGCCGCAATGGGCGGCCGGTTGGTTCCGCCTCGGCGAGATGCAGGAGGCGGCAGGTTTTCTGGACCAGGCCATCCAGGCCTGGACGATGGCGCTGAAGCTCGATCCCGCGGATCGGCTGGGCGCGTCGCTCAAGCTGCAATTGATCGGCCATGCGCCGGCGGCAGCGGCTCCGCCCAGCGCCTTCGTCGAGACCCTGTTCGATCACTATGCCGACAGCTTCGAGGAAGCGCTGGTCGACAAACTCGGCTACCGGATGCCGGATTTCCTCGACCGGGCCATCCGCGCGGCAAGGCCGGGCCGGTTCCGGCTGGCCCTCGACCTCGGCTGCGGCACCGGCCTGATGGGCGAAAGGCTGCGCCCGATCGTGGAGAGGCTGGAAGGCTACGATATCTCGGCCGGCATGTTGAGGAAGGCGCGCGCCAAGGGCATCTACGACCGGCTTTCCAAGGCCGATCTTCAGCATTTTTCTCACACGGATGCAAAAGCCGACCTCGTGGTGGCGGCGGACGTCTTCATCTATGTCGGCGCGCTGGAACGCATTGTCGGAGTGGTTGCCGAGAGCTTGATCGATGCAGGCGTCTTCGCATTCTCGGTAGAAACCACTGCCGGCGGCGATGACTTCGTCTTGCAGCCGTCGCGGCGCTATGCGCATTCCGAGGCCTATGTGCGGCGCATCCTCGCCGCCAGCGGGTTTGCCATCCTGTCGTTCGATCGAGCCGTCATCCGCCAGGATCGGAGCAAGCCTGTCGATGGCTTGGCTGTCGTAGCTGGGAAAGGCCACGCGGTGTAAAAGGACCGTCAACGCCGCGATCCTTCCCACCCCCCTCTGGCCTGCTGGCCATCTCCCCCGCAAGGGGGGAGATCGGATGTCGCGGCGGCTTTCGCCAATCTCCAGCGCTGCAGGAGGAGCGGCAGGCCGAAGCTGCCAGTCTCCCCCTTGCGGGGGAGATGTCCGGCAGGCCAGAGGGGGGTGTTGTCCCGCCGACCTTTGTATTGATCCTGTGCTACGAAGAAAGCCCGAATCGCTACTCGCGAAAAAGCCCGAATCGCGTGGCGAGGTTGCGTGGGGCGGATACCGCACGGAGGGATACCATGCGCTGGAACATGGTGGTGTTGGCATCTTGCCTGATGACGGCCGGTTGCGTCGGCGGCACCTCGATGGCCGAACGCCAGGACGAGAACGTCCAGTCCTCGCTGCAATATGACAGCGTGCCTTGCGACCAACTGCTAGCGCAGCGCAATCAGGTGGCGCAGCAAAACAATCTGCCGATCACCGCCAAGCCGACTTTCTCCAATCCGGCGATGGGCTTCGGCCCGTTCACGCCGGACATGCGCTCCAAGGCGCAGCGCGACACCGACAAGGCGAGCGGCGAAATCGACGCCATGAGCCGCTCGATCGAGCGTCGCGATTGCGGCAAGCCGAAGAAGAAGGACAAGTTCGAACTGCCCGGCTCGAAGCCGGCTTCGCCAACTCAATAACCCGCTTCGCGGTCGACCAGGTTTTCGAGCTTTTCGCCGCGCTCGAAGGCCGCCATCTGCCGCAGCATGATCGGCACCAGATGCGCGGGGTCCGAGGTCGCCGCCGCATGCGGCGTCACGAACACTTTCGGATGGCTCCACAGCGGGCTCGTTTTCGGCAGCGGCTCGACCTCGAACACGTCGAGGCTCGCTTCCTTCAGCATCCCGTCGTTCAGCGCGCGCAGGATGTCGGCATCCTTCTGCAGCCGGCCGCGGCCGGCATTGATCAGCACCGCGCCGCCGAGCCCGTTGCGCCTGCGCAATTCCTTCAGCACGCTGTAATTGATGATGCCCTGTGTGTTGGGAGTGAGCGGCAACAGCACCACCAGGATATCCGTGGCGTTGAGAAACGGGATCAGCCCGGCTTCCCCGGAAAAGGTCGACACACCCTTCATCGGCCGCTCGGTGCGCGACCAGCCGTTGACCGCAAAGCCGAGCGAGAGCAGCACCGAGGCCGCCGCGCGGCCGAGATTGCCGAGGCCCATGATGCCGACGGAGATGTCTTCCGCCGCGCGCTGCGGCAGCTCTCGCCAGATCTTCTTCTGTTGTTGCGCGCGATAGTGCATGCTCTGGCGATGGTGGTCGAGCACCCGCCAGACGACATATTCGGTCATGTGCTGGGTGAGATTGTCGGCGACGACCCTGACGATCGGCACGTCGGGCAGGCCGGGATCGGCGAAGATGTGGTCGACGCCGGCGCCGATCGAGAAGATGGCGCGCAGATTGGGCAATCCCGACAACAGGTTCGGCTTCTGCTTCCACACCACCGCATAGGTGATCGAGGGGTCGCTGGGGCCATCCGGCTCCAGCACCACATCGCGCTCGGCCGAAAGCAGTTCGCGCCAGCGCTGCGGGTGAAAGCCGGTGAGGGCAAGCAGGATTTTGCCTTTTTCCATTCGCGGATGCTCTTCCCTGTTATGTAAGCCGGGCGGGCCTATTGGCTGACCACGCCGGTCGGCGCCGTCTCGATCCTGAAGGCGGCCGAGATCAGCGCCCGGGTATAGTCGGTCTGCGGGCTGCCGAAAATCTGTTCGGACGGCCCGGCTTCGACGATCTGGCCATTGCGCATGACGATGACGTCATTGGCAAGGGCGCGGATGACTTTCAGGTCGTGGCTGATGAACAGATAGGCGAGGTTATGCTTGGCCTGCAGATCGCGCAAAAGGTCGACCACCTGCGCCTGCACGCTCATGTCGAGGGCCGAGGTCGGCTCGTCGAGCATGACGAAGCGGGGGTTGAGCACCATGGCCCGCGCGATGGCGACGCGCTGGCGTTGGCCGCCGGAAAATTCGTGCGGATAGCGGTGGCGTGTTTCGGGATCGAGGCCGACCTCGTTCAGCACTTCGATGACCTTGTCGTCACGCTCGTCGGGCGACAGTTTCGGCTCGTGGATCTTCAGCCCTTCCTCGATGATCTCGGCGATCGACATGCGCGGGCTCAAGGACCCGAACGGGTCCTGGAACACGATCTGCAGCTCGCGCCGCAGCGGCCGCATGGCGTTGAAGGAAAGCTGGTTGATGTCGCGCCCGTTGAAACCGATCGTGCCCGTGGACGAAATCATCCGTGCGAGCGCCAGGCCGAGCGTCGTCTTGCCAGAACCGGATTCGCCGACGACGCCGAGCGTCTGGCCCGCGCGCACGGTGACGTCGATGCCGTCAACCGCTTTCACATGGTCGACGGTGCGGCGGAAGAAGCCGCGCTTGATCGGGAACCAGACCTTGATGTCCTTGCCCGTCATCACCGCCTTGGCAGCGGCATTCGCCGCCGGCGGCTTGCCCTTCGGCTCGGCGGCCAACAGGTGCTTTGTGTAGGCATGCTGCGGGTTGGCGAAGATCTCCTTGGTCGGCCCGGTCTCGACGATTCTGCCCTTGGTCATCACGCAGACGCGATCGGCGATTTTTCTCACGATGCCGAGATCGTGGGTGATGAACAGCATCGACATGCCCTTGCGGCTTTTCAGGCCCGCCAGCAGTTCGAGGATCTGCGCCTGCACGGTGACGTCGAGCGCCGTCGTAGGCTCGTCGGCGATCAGCAATTCCGGCTCGTTGGCCAAGGCCATCGCGATCATGACGCGCTGGCGCTGGCCGCCTGAGAGTTGGTGCGGATAGGCATCGAGCCGCTTCTGCGGGTCGCGGATGCCGACCTCGGTGAGGAGTTCGAGCACGCGCGCCCGCGCCTGACGGTCGCCGAGACCCTGATGCAGCTTCAGCACTTCGACGATCTGCTGCTCGATAGTGTGCAGCGGGTTGAGCGAGGTCATCGGCTCCTGGAAGATCATGGTGATCTTGTTGCCGCGCACGCCGCGCAAGGTCTTTTCGTTGGCGCCGAGCAGGTCGGCGCCGTGGAACAGGATCTTTCCCGAAGGATGGCTGGCCGCGGGGTAGGGCAGCAGCTTCAGCACCGACAGCGCCGAGACCGATTTGCCGGACCCGGATTCGCCGACCAGCGCCAGCGTCTCGCCCTTGGCGATGTCGAAGGAGATGTGGTCGACGGCGATCGACTGCTTGCCGCCTTGCGCGAAGGCGACGCTCAAATCGCGGACGGAAAGCAGCGGCTCGCTCATTTGAACGTCTTGCGCGGATCGAAGGCATCGCGCGTCGCCTCGCCGATGAACACCAGCAACGACAGCATCAGCGAAATGACGATGAAGCCGGAGATGCCGAGCCAGGGCGCATTGAGATTGCGCTGCGCCTGCTTCAGCAGCTCGCCGAGCGAGGCGGAGCCGGGCGGCAGACCGAAGCCGAGATAGTCGAGCGAGGTCAGCGTCGAGATCGAGCCCGAGAGCAGGAAGGGCAGGAAGGTCAGCGTCGCCACCATGGCGTTGGGCAGAAGGTGGCGGAACATGATGGTGAGATTGGGCACGCCGAGCGCCCGCGCCGCGTTGACATATTCGAAGTTGCGCGCGCGCAGGAATTCGGCCCGCACCACGCCGACCAGCGCCACCCAGGAGAACAACAGCATCAGGCCGAGCAGGATGAAGAAACCCGGCGGCAGGATCGCGGAGACGATGAGCAGGAGATAAAGCACCGGGATCGCCGACCAGATCTCGATGAAACGCTGGAACAAAAGGTCCGTCCAACCGCCGAAATAGCCCTGCACCGCGCCCGCTGCGACACCGACCAGCGAGGAGCCGAGCGTCAGGATCAGCCCGAACAGGACCGAGATGCGGAAGCCGTAAAGCACGCGCGCCAGCACGTCGCGCGCCTGGTCGTCGGTGCCCAGCCAGTTCCAGTTGCCGACGGCGCAGTTAGGGTCGGCCTCGCCTTGCGGATACTGGCTGCAGCGAGCCTTCCTGTCGTAGAGCCAGGACGGCTTGGCAGGCGCCGCCTCGGGGATCGCGTTGTTGACCGTCTGGTAGGAGTAGCGCACCGGGGGCCAGATCATCCAGCCATTGGCATTGATCTCGTCCTGGATGACCGGATCGCGATAATCGGTGACGGCATAGAAGCCGCCGAATTTCTCTTCCGGATAAGCGACCAGCACCGGAAACAGGATCTCGCCCTTGTAGGAGGCGACAATCGGCTTGTCGTTGGCGATCAGTTCGGAAAACAGCGACAGCACGAAGAGGAGAAGAAAGATCCACAGCGACCAGTAGCCGCGCCGGTTCGCCTTGAAGTTCTGCAGCCGCCGCTGGTTGAGTGGCGACAGTCGCGGCCGGGCTGTGCGGGCCGGCTTGGTTTCGGCCGAGGCTACCGTCATCAGATGTCTCTCCGCTCGAAATCGATGCGCGGATCGACCCAGGTATAGATCAGGTCCGACAGCAGGCCGACGAACAGGCCGAGCAGCGAGAAGATGTAGAGATTGGCAAAGACCACCGGATAGTCGCGGTCGATCACCGACTTGAAGCCGAGCAGGCCGAGCCCATCGAGCGAGAAGATGTTCTCGATCAGCAGCGAGCCGGTGAAGAAGGCCGAGATGAAGGCGCCGGGAAAGCCGGCGATGACGATGAGCATCGCGTTGCGGAAGACATGGCCGTAGAGCACCTTGCGCTCCGAAAGGCCTTTAGCCCTCGCCGTCACCACATATTGCTTGCGGATTTCTTCAAGGAAGGAGTTCTTGGTCAAAAGCGTCGTCGTGGCGAAAGCCGACAGCACAAGTGCGGTGAGCGGCAGCGTCATGTGCCAGAAATAGTCGAGGATCTTGTCCGGCCAGGACAACTGGTCCCAATTGTCGGAAACGATGCCGCGCAGCGGGAACCAATCCCAGAACGAGCCGCCGGCAAACAGCACCATCAAAAGGATGCCGAACAGGAAGCCGGGGATGGCGTAGCCGACAATGACGATGCCGCTCGTCCAGACATCGAATGTCGAGCCGTCCTGCACCGCCTTGCGGATCCCGAGCGGGATCGAGATCAGGTAGGACAGAAGCGTGATCCACAGCCCGATCGAGATCGACACCGGCATCTTTTCCAGGATCAGGTCGAGCACCGAGATGTCGCGGAAATAGCTGTCGCCGAAATCGAAGCGGGCATAGTTCCACAGCATCATGCCGAAGCGCTCGAGCGGCGGCTTGTCGAAGCCGAACTGCTTTTCGAGCTTCTTGATGAATTCCGGGTCCAGCCCCTGCGCGCCGCGGTATTTCGAGCTGACATCGCCGGCGACATCGAGATTGGTGGCGCCTGCATCGCCACCGCCGCCGCCGAGGCGATCGGTGCCGCCCTGATTGGTCAGCCTTGCGATGACCTGCTCGACCGGGCCGCCCGGAGCGAACTGGATGACGGCGAAGGAGATCGCCATGATGCCGAACAGCGTCGGGATCATCAAAAGAATGCGGCGCAGGATATAGGCGCCCATCAGGCTGCCGGCCCTGCGCGAACGGGAATGTCAGGCTTTGCCAATTTTTGCCGCCTTGCCCTTGTCGATCCACCACAGCGCTTCGACCGGAAAGCCGAAATCGGGTTTCTGCTCGGGAAAGCCGAACATATCCCAATAGGCGCTTCGGTGATTCGCCAGATACCAACTTGGAATCCAATCGCGCCGTGCGCGCAAGACCCGGTCGAGCGCCCGCATCGCCGCCGTCAGGCTTTCGCGGTCCTTGGCGGCGCCGACGGCATCGATCAGCGCGTCGATCGCCGGGCTCGATGTTCCCGGCAGATTGCGCGAGCCCGAAACGGACGCGCTTCGCGAATGGAAGAAGATTTCGAGATCATCGCGGGTCGGCGTCGCGCTGAACGAGAAGGCGGCGGAGATCAGGTCGTAGTCGAATGTGTTCTGTCGCAATTGATACTGCGCGGCATCGACCAGCCGGATGGAGGCATCGATGCCGACCGCCTTCATATTGTCGACCCAGGGCGAGTAAATCTGCACGAACGCTTCGTCGTCGACGAGGATTTCTGCCGACAGGCGTCCACCCTTGTCGTTGACGGCGAAATCGCCGGATCGCTTCCAGCCGGCCTCGGCAAGAAGCTTGACCGCCTTGCCCAGCAATTGGCGGTCGCGGCCGGAGCCGTTCGACACCGCCTGGGTCACGGCTTCGCCGAAGGTCTCTGGCGGGATCTGGTTTCGCAGCGGCTCCAGCAGTGCGAGTTCCTGCGGCGACGGCACGCCTTCAGCGCGAAAATCCGACTTCTCGAAGCAAGACTGCGAGCGCTCATAGGAGCCGTAGAAGAAATTGCGCCGCGTCCATTCGAAGTCGAAGCAGAGCCCGATCGCCTGCCGAACGCGAGAGTCCCGAAACTGTTCCCGCCTCTGATTGACGGCGGTGGCCTGCATGGAAGGCACCTTTTCCGCCGGGAATTCGTGCTTGACCACCTTGCCGGCCGTGACGGCCGGAAAATCGTAACCCGTTGCCCATACACGCGAAACGGATTCCTCCCTGTAGAGGATCTCGCCCTTCTTGAACGCTTCGAATGCGGCATTGCGGTTCTGGTAGAACTCGATGCGAATGCGCTGGAAATTGTTCTGTCCGCGATTGACCGGGAGATCGTTGCCCCAATAGTCGATCACCCGCTCGTATTCGATCCAGGTCCCGGCTGACCAGCGGCCGACCTTGTAGGCGCCTGAACCCAGCGGCGGGTTCATCTGCGAGGAATCGAAGGGATTGGCCGTATAGAAGGCTTTCGACAGGATCGGCATCTGGACGACGTTGAGGATCGTACGGGAGGTCTGCTTGCCTGAGAATTTGAGCTTCAGCGTGTGGGTGTCCACCGCTACGGCGTCCTCCAGATGCGTCAGTGGCAGCGAATAGTCCGGGTGTCCCTTGTCCTTCAGCAGCTTGAAGGTGAAGGCGGCATCCTCGGCCGTCAGCGGCGTGCCGTCGTGGAAGCGGGCCTGCGGGCGCAGTGAAAAGGTGAAGCCGTTGCGGTCGTCGGAAATCATGACGTTTTCGGCGATCAGCCCATAGACGGCGTCGGGCTCGTCGAGCGCCCGCACCATCAGCTGGTCGAAGCACATTTCCATGCGCTGCGGCGCGTCGCCCTTGGGTACGAATGAATTCAGCGTGCTGAAGGTCAGCGGGGTCTGGTTCGCGCCCCAGTTGAATGGCAGAAAGTTGAACGTGCCGCCTTGCGGCGCGTCGACATTGACATAGTCGAAATGCGTGAAGTCGGGCTTGTATTTGAGGTCGCCGAAGGCAGACAGGCCGTGCACTTTCACGCCGGTCGGAATGGCGGCAAAGGCGCGGCCGGGGAGCAGCGCCGTGGCCGCCACCGCCGTGCTGAGTGCCAGGAAGTCGCGACGAGGGAGCAATTTCTGCCGCCCCATCAATTGAGCCCCTTGTACTTGGCGGCCAGCGCCTTCTCTTTCGCTGTGTCGACCCACCAGGAATCGATATCGGCGCCACGATAGCTGGGCTGCTTTTCAGGCATGCCGAACTTGTTCCAATAGGCGAGCCACACCACCGCGCGATAGTATTGCGGAACGACATAGTAGTTCCACAACAGCACCCGATCGAGCGCGTGGGTGGCGGCGACGAGATCGTCGCGGTCGGCGGCGAAGATGATATGGTCGACGAGCGCATCGACGACCGGGTTCTTGATGCCGGAATAATTGCGCGATCCCGGCGTGTCCGCCGCCTTCGAGCTCCAGAAATCGCGTTGCTCGTTGCCTGGCGATTCTGATTGCTGGAGTATGCTGGTGATCACGTCGTAATCGAAATTATTGACGCGGTTGATGTACTGCGTCTGGTCGATGATCCGCAGCGTCGCGTCGACGCCGATCTTGCGCAGATTGGCGATCCAGGGACTGGCGATGACCTGGTCGGTGTCGTTCGATCCGAGTATCTCGAACTTGAACGGCGCGCCGGTCTTGGCGTTCACCATCTTGCCGCCCTTGATCACCCAGCCTGCCTTGGCGAACAGGTCGACCGCCTGCTTCAGGTATTTGCGCTCGGCTTGCGGTGAATCGTAGACCGGCAGCTTGAATTCCTGCGTGAACAGCTCCGGCGGCAGCTTGTCTCGATACTTCTCCAGGATTTCGAGTTCCTTGCCTTGCGGCAGTCCGCTCGACGCCAGCTCCGTGCCCTCGAAATAGCTGTGGGTGCGCGTGTTCGAATTGTAGAACAGCGTGCGGTTCATGGTCTCGAAGTCGAACGGATAGGTCAGTGCGGCCCGCACCAGCCGATCCTGGAACAGCGGCCGCCGCTGATTGAGCACGAAAGCCTGCATGGGTTCCGGCGAGGTGGTCTTGAATTCCTTCTTGATCACGTCTCCGGCGGTTACGGCTGGAAAGTTGTAGGCCGTCGCCCAGCGGCGCGAGCTGTTTTCAGGCTTGATGTCGTCAAGTCCGCCCTTGGTGAAAGCCTGCCAGGCGGCATTGTCATCCAGGATATAGGTGAAGCGCTGGGTGTCAAAATTCTCGCGGCCGATTTTCACCGGCAGCTTAGCGCCCCAGTAATCGGGCACGCGCTGCCAGACGATCTCCGAGCCCGGCTTGAAGCCGGCGATCTTATAGGCGGCGGAGCCCAGCGGTGGCTCCAGTGTCGACTTGGTGATATCGCGCTTTTTGCCGCTGGCGTCGGTGCCTTCCCACCAATGCTTCGGCAATACGACGAGGTCGCCGAGGATCTTGGGCAGTTCCCGATTGCCCTTCTGGTTGAAGTGGAACTCCACCTCGCGGTCCGAGATGGCGGTCGCCTCGGTGACGTTCTCGAAATAGCGATTGTACATCGGGCTGTTGGCTTTGAGCACCTGGAACGACCAGACCACGTCGTCGACGGTGATCGGCTGGCCATCGTGCCATTTCGCGCGCGGATCGAGCCGGTATGTCGCCGACGAATAGTCCGGCGGGTATTTGTAGGCCTCGGCGATCAGCGGGTGGCTGACGCTGCCCTCGTCGGTCGCCTGATCCATCAGCGTGTCATAGAGCAGCCCGCCGCCGAACTGCGCGAAGCCGGCGGCCGGCGCACCCTGCACGATGTAGGGGTTGAAGCTGTCGAAGGTGCCGACGACGACGGAATTGTGGGTTCCGCCTTTCGGCGCATCCGGATTGACGTAGTCGTAGCGCTGGAAATTGTCGCCGTATTTGGAGGGGCCGATCAGCGAGGAGGTGGTGTGCCATTCGTCGGCGAAGCCGGCCTCAAGGCTCGCGGCGAAGGCGACCGCCAGCATCGACGCGAAAAATGCCATCGATGCGAAAAATGTCCGGGAGCGGCCGACCGTCATGCGTTCTCCTCGTCGCGAACAGTACCCACCGGCAATCTAGATCATTTGACGCCGGTGAAAACCGCAAGCGGCGGTCTTTGTCGCCCAATATGCGGTTTTCCTAACAGAAAAGCCGGGACGAACCCGGCTTTTCTGAGGAAGTCTGTATGACAAATTGTTTATTGGGCGGGCGCCGCGGGCTTGGCCGGGGCGGCGCCTTCGGCCGGCTTGGCGGGCGCGGCGCCTTCCGCAGGCTTGGCGCCTTCGGCGGGCTTGGCCTCGGCCGCAGCACCCGGCTGCGGCAGCGGCTTCGGATTGTCCGACAGCGTGCGCAGATAGGCGATCACGTTGGCGCGGTCTTCATCCTTCGGCAGGCCGGCGAAGCCCATCGCCGTGCCCTTCACGAACTTCTTCGGCGAGGTGATGAACTGGTTGAGGTTGTCGTAGGTCCACTTCTCGGCGCCGCCCTTCGAAAAATCCTTCATGCCGGCAGAATAGGCAAAGCCCTGATGCTCGGCGACGGGGCGGTCGACGATGTCCCAGAGGTCCGGACCGACCTTGTTGGGGCCGCCCTTTTCGCCGGAATGGCAGGCCTGGCACTTCTTGAAGATGGCGGCGCCCGCCTCGGCATTGGCGGCGGCAAGCAGATCGGCGATCGGCTTGGCTTCGGCGGCCGGGGCGGCTGCGCCACCGCCTTCGGCCGGCTCCTGGGCCTCGATGGCGAAGCCGGGCTTCTCGGGCGCGGGGGAAGCAAACAGCGCGTTGGACACGATGCCCACGGAAAAGACGACGAAGCAGGTTCCGAGGAATCCGCCGAGCAGCTTGTTGACTTCGTTGGAATCCATACGCCCCTTGCTCCCTTTTCCGGCGGACCGTCCCGTCCACTCCGTCCGTCGGTATCGCTAAAGGCCCGGAAGGGCCAGTCAAATCGCGCGGAAACTAGGTCTTTTGCTTCGGCGTTGCAACACCTATAAGGGCGCTTCCAGTGAGACCTTTTGCCACTTTTCCATCCGCTTTCCCGGCCGCCCCGAAGTCCCATGTCGACATTGATCCTGATCCCCGCCCGCATGGCCTCGACGCGCCTGCCGGGCAAGCCGCTGGCCGACATCGCCGGCGCGCCGATGATTGTCCATGTCGCCCGCCGCGGCGCCGAGGCCGGGCTCGGCCGCGTGGTGGTGGCGACCGACACGGAGGCTGTCGCCGAGGCGGTGCGGTCGCATGGTTTCGAGGCGGTGATGACCCGTGCCGACCACGAATCGGGTTCCGACCGCATCTTCGAGGCCCTCACCGCGCTTGACCCGGAGAAAAAGGTCGAGACGATCGTCAACGTCCAGGGCGATCTGCCGACCATCGATCCTGAAATCATCGGCGCATCGCTGCGGCCCTTCGCCGATGCCGCGGTCGATATCGCCACGCTCGGCGTCGAGATCGTCCGCGACGAGGAGAAGACCAATCCGAACGTGGTCAAGATCGTCGGCTCGCCGCTCTCCGCGACGAGGCTGAGGGCGCTCTATTTCACGCGCGCCACGGCACCTTGGGGGGAGGGGCCGCTCTATCACCACATAGGTCTCTACGCTTACCGCCGCGCCGCGCTCGAACGCTTCGTGGCGCTGAAGCCGTCGCCGCTCGAGCGCCGCGAGCGGCTCGAGCAGTTGCGGGCGCTGGAAGCCGGCATGCGCATCGATGCCGAGATCGTCCGGTCGCTGCCGCTCGGCGTCGACACGCCCGACGACCTGGAGCGCGCGAGAAAGATCCTTTCAAACTGAGACATCCGTAAGAGAGACATTGGCGTATGCCTGAAAAGACCAACAGAATCTCCTTCCAGGGCGAGCCCGGTGCCAACTCCGACACCGCATGCCGCAACATGTTCCCATCGATGGAGCCGTTGCCCTGCCCGACCTTCGAGGACGCCTTCAACGCGGTGGAGACCGGCAAGGCCGATCTCGCCATGATCCCGATCGAGAACACGATCGCCGGGCGCGTGGCCGACATCCACCATCTTTTGCCGGAATCGCGGCTGCACATCGTCGGCGAGTATTTCCTGCCGATCCACTTCCAACTGATGGTGCTGCCCGGCGTCAAGCGCGAAGAGATCAGAAGCGTGCACAGCCATATCCATGCGCTTGGTCAGTGCCGCAAATACATCCGCAAGAACGGCTGGAAGCCGGTGGTCGCCGGCGACACTGCCGGGTCGGCGAAGATGGTCTCCGAGGTCAGGGACCGCACCATGGCCGCGCTGGCGCCGGCGCTCGCCGCGGAGCTCTACGGCCTCGACATCATCGAGAAGAATGTCGAGGACACCGACTCCAACGTCACCCGCTTCGTCGTGCTGACCAAGAACAAGCAATGGGCCGAGCGGCCTTCGCCGGACGCCAAGATGATGACCACCTTCATCTTCCGCGTCCGCAACGTGCCGGCCGCGCTCTACAAGGCCATGGGCGGCTTCGCCACCAACGGCATCAACATGACCAAGCTCGAGAGCTACCAGCTCGGCGCCTTCACCGCGACGCTGTTCTATGCCGATATCGAAGGCCACCCCGACGATCCGCTGGTGAAGCTCGCGCTCGACGAATTGCGCTTCTTCTCGCGCGAGATGCGCATCCTCGGCGTCTATCCGGCGAGCGCGTCGCGCGAGCAGTGGAAGGTCGCGGATTAGTCTAGACAGTCATTGCTCCGCGGTTCAAGCACGACCGCACCTTCGAGATTGGCCGAAGCCTTGGTGCTTCGTCATCCACGGGCGGAGCAAGGAGCGAAGCGACGCGGCGCAGACCCGAGGATCCTGTGCCGTTACGTCGAAGCGCCGCCCCACGGTGCAGAACTCTGCTCCACTGCGCCCGTCGCAAAAGTCACGGCATGGATTCCAGGGTCTTCGCTCTGCTCCGCCCTGGAATGATGAACCCGCGAAAGTCGCCGTCCATCTCAGGCGCCGGTGTTCAGCCAAACCCCAGCGGCACGTAGTCGATCTCCATGAAAGCCTCGACCTCCGGCACCCAGCGGTCACGCACGAAGGCGACGTGGTCGGGATGTTCGTTGTACCTGGTGTAGGCGGCCTGATCGGCGAACTCCATCGAGAAGCCGAACTGGTAGTCGTTCTTGGGGCTCACCTGGCGTAGCTGCTCGAAATGCGTCACACCTTTGATCCCGGTCAGGATCTTCTTGGCATCATGGAGGAACCGCTTCGCCTCCAGCGAATGCGGCGCATGCTTCAGCGTGAACACGACGGTATGACGGATCATTTCGGCCCCTGCTTCTATTCGCTGTCGACCCAGGCGCGGATGAGATGGTGGGCGATTGCCCTCTTCGGCGGCGTGATCAAACCATCGCCATGCGTCCTCTCCAGCATCGAGCGCACCTCATCGCGGAAAAACCAGCGGCAGTCCTCCAGCTCGTTGAGGTCGGCCTGGATATCCTCGTTGAGCGGCTCGCCGAAGCAGCCGATCATCAGCGAATAGGGGAACGGCCAGGGCTGGCTGGCGTGGTAGACGACGCGTCCGAGTCGGATCCCGGCCTCCTCCAGCGTCTCGCGGCGCACCGCCGCCTCGATCGTCTCGCCGGGCTCGATGAAGCCGGCAAGGGCCGAAAACATGCCGGGCGCGAAATGCCGACCGCGTCCGAGCAGGCATTTCTGTGGCGTCACCGTCAGCATGATCGCCACCGGGTCGGTGCGCGGGAAATGCTCGGTGCCGCAGACCGGGCAGTGCCGCCTGTAGCCGCCTGCGCGCATTTCCGAACGGTTGCCGCATTTCGAGCAAAAGCCATGACTGGCGTGCCAGGCGAGCAGCGCCGCGCCTTGCGCCAGCGCGCCGGCGGCCGCATCATCGATCAGCCCCTGCATATAGACGGAGCGGTAGTCGATCGCCTTGACCGTCTCAGGCAACTTTTCCGGTTCGATGCCGGCGGGCACGGCAAGTACCGGACCGCTGTCCGAAAAGCCGAGCAGCACGCCGCGGTCGAGCGAAACCTCGAAGGGTTGGCCTTCCGCCGCTTCGAACCACGGGTCGAACCTGCCGTCGCTGAGCTTCAGATAGAGCCTGCCGCCATGCATCAGCAACAGGCGCGCCGTTCGATCGGCAAGCGCCTTCTCGACGGCGTCGTCGGCGCGGTTTTCCGATTGCCGGTCGATCTGGTTTCCGGCGAAACCGACGAACTGGCTCGGCTCGCGCAGGGGCGCGTCAAACAGACGAAAGCGCATGGGGTCTCGGGGCTCTGATGGACACTGGTCGGCTTATAGCGCTGCCTTGATCGTTTCGGCAAACCGGCGGATGTCGGGGCGTTGATAGGGCTCGCGCATGCCGTGTCCCCAGACCGGCCCCGGCCAGCCGGGGTCGCCTTCGGTGCGGGCGATGACGTGGACATGGAGTTGGCGCACGATGTTGCCGAGCGCGCCGGTGTTGATCTTGGTGCAGCCGGTCACCCGCTTCAGCGCCTGCGCCACCATGTTGGTCTCGAAGGTCAGCATCGCCTGGTCGAGCGGCGTCAGCTCGTGGATTTCCTCCACGCCCGGCCGCTGCGGCACCAGGACCAGCCACGGCCAGCGGCGATCGTTCATCAGCCTGAGTTCGCACAGGCCGAGCCACATGAGCTGCTCACTGTCCGCCTCCAATCGGGCGTCCAGCGTGAATCCGGCCTTGAGGCCCGGCAGCATGGGCGTTTCCTTCGCTTTTATAATATTATCCAAACCGGGGAACGCTAGAGCGGCGGCAAGATGGCTGCAAGCGAATCATTGGCCGCTATTGCGGATTTGAAGGCTGTCGCGCCTGCGCGGCCCGGCCGGCCGTTTACCTCTGCCCTTGCATTTCGCCGCTGAATTGCCGATATGGAGTGTGGGAGGTTGGTGGTGGACGATCCACTCGCCAACCGGGTCAGGTCCGGAAGGAAGCAGCCCTAACGAGCCCGGAACGGGTCATTGTTCCAGCCTCCCGCCTCTTCGCCTTTCTCCCGCGACATTGACGGCGCCAAGCCGTGCGGGTGAGACTATGCGCAGGAATCGGCCGCCTTCCGTCGCGGTCCTTGGAGCTTTTGACGGCGAATGAGCGAAGCCGGAAATTTGGGGGCTGCCGGAAATTCGGGTGCTGAAAGCCTGGAGACAGGCAAGGCCGGCGCCTATCGCGTGCTGGCGCGCAAATATCGCCCCTCGAATTTCTCCGAGCTGATCGGCCAGGAGCCGATGGTCCGCACGCTCACCAACGCCTTCGCCACCGGCCGCATCGCCCAGGCCTGGATGCTGACCGGCGTGCGCGGCGTCGGCAAGACGACGACGGCGCGTATCCTCGCGCGGGCCCTGAATTATAAAACCGCGACCGTCGACCAGCCCTCGGTCGACCTTTCGATCCCCGGCGAGCATTGCCAGGCGATCATGGAAGGTCGCCATGTCGACGTCATCGAGATGGACGCCGCGTCCCACACCGGCATCGACGACATCAGGGACATCATCGACCGCGTGCGCTACGCGCCGGTCTCGGCCCGCTACAAGGTCTACATCATCGACGAAGTGCACATGCTCTCCACCCAGGCCTTCAACGGCCTGTTGAAGACGCTGGAAGAGCCGCCGCCGCATGTCAAATTCATCTTCGCCACCACCGAGATCCGCAAGGTGCCGATCACGGTTCTGTCGCGCTGCCAGCGCTTCGACCTGAGGCGCATCGATGCCGGCGCGCTGGTTGCGCACCTTGCGGCGATCGCCGCCAAGGAAGGCATTTCCGTTGACGACGAAGCGCTGGCGATGATTGCCCGTGCCGCAGAAGGCTCGGCGCGCGATGCGCTTTCGATCCTCGACCAGGCGATTGCCCACGGCAGCGGCGCGGTCAGCGCCGAGGCGGTGCGCGCCATGCTGGGCCTGGCCGACCGCGCCCGCATCATCGACCTGTTCGAGCATGTCATGAAGGGCGACGTCGCGGCGGCTTTGAGCGAGTTCCGGGCACAGTACGATACCGGCGCCGATCCGGCCGCGGTGCTCACCGACCTTGCTGAATTCAACCACCTAGTCACCCGGCTGCGTTTCGTGCCGGCCGCGGCCGACGATGCCTCGCTCTCCGAGGACGAGCGCCGGCGCGGCGCCGAATTCGCGAACACGCTGTCGGTGCGCGTCCTGTCGCGAACCTGGCAGATGCTGCTCAAGGGCATTCCCGAGGTGCAATCCTCCAACCGCCCGGTCAGTGCCGCCGAGATGGTGCTGATCCGGCTTGCCCATGCCGCCGAGCTGCCGACGCTGGACGAGGCGCTGAAATCGCTTGAGGGCTCGGCCCCGGTGCCGAACGGCGCGCCGCGCGGCAACGGAGCACCGGCCGGTAATGGCGGTGGCGCGAGTGCTGTGGCGCAGGCCCGGATGCCGGCCTCTGCCGGTGGCGCGCAGACGATGCGGCTGGTCGAGGCTGAGCCGATGGCCGCCGCCTTCGTTCCGGCTCCGGCGGTCGAAACCCCCGCCGTTCCGGTCAAGTCGCTGGCTGATATCGCGGCCCTTGCCGACGCCAATCGCGACATGGCCTTCAAGGTGCTCTTGAAGCGCTGCGTTCGGCTGGTACGCCTCGAGCCCGGCCGCATCGACGTCAGCCTGACTGACGACGCGCCGAAGATGCTGCTCAATGACCTGACGGCTAAGCTGCGCGCCTGGACGGGGCGCAACTGGCTGGTCTCGCTGTCGAAGGAAGAAGGCGGCCAGACGCTGGCCGAGATGGAAACGACGAAGCGCGAGAACGCCTTCTCGGACGCCAGGAGCGATCCGACGGTTGCCGCCATCCTTGCCCGCTTTCCCGGCGCCAAGATCATCGACGTGCGCATTCCGGATGTGCCTGAAGTGGAAAGTACCGACGCCGACCTGCCGGTCGAGCCCGCGGCCGATGATGATGAAATCTAGAGCATGATCCCGAACCGAAGGACCGCGTCAGCGAAAATGGGAACCGGTTTTCGGACAAGATCATACTCCCACAAAAGAAACTAAGAGGACATTTGCGATGAAGGATCTTCTCGGCCTGATGGGCAAGGCGAAGGAAATGCAGGCCAAGTTCCAGGCCATGCAGGACGAGATCGCGACGCTCGAAGCCACGGGGCAGGCGGGTGGCGGTCTGGTCAGCGTGACGCTGACCGGCAAGTTCGAAATGAAGACGCTGAAGATCGATCCCTCGCTCATCAAGGCTGACGAGGCCGAGATCCTGGAAGACCTCATTCTGGCCGCTCACAATGACGCCAAAAATAAGGTCGAGCAGGTCATGCAGGAAAAGACTAAGGCGTTGACGGCGGGCCTGCCGATTCCGCCCGGAATGAAATTGCCGTTCTGAGACGCCCGCCGCCAGTTAATTGATTGTGAACGAAAATCGAGCCCGGGTGCAATATTAACCATTTTGCCGGCGTTGCTCACGGGCTCATTTCGCGGCATTCATAAAGTTTTACCCAAGTCCAGGGATTGCTAACCATCTAGCCATCTTTTTGCCTGAAAGAGTCTCATTCCTGCCACATCTCGGGGCGGGCTGGCATCTGGAAATGAGGCTTTTTTGTTGATCGCGACGCGATGGAAGACGCCGCTGCTGCTTATCGGCATCGCCGCTTCCCCCTTGTTCCTGGCCGGCTGCAGCCAGACCGCTTCACACGGCATGTCGGTGGCGAGCCTTGCCGACGCCGTCACGCCGAGCTTCCTGAGCTCCCGTTCCTACAAATACACGATGAAGGACAAGGAATGCCTGCAAAGGGCGATGTTCTTCGAGTCCAACCGGTCGAGCCGCGACGGCATGATCGCCGTCGGCACCGTTGTCATGAACCGGCTGCGCTCCGGCCAGCATGGCAGCACCATTTGCGAGGTCGTCGGCGAGAAGGGCCAGTTCGCTCCTGGCGTGCTGACCCGGCCGATGAATTCGAAGGCGCTGCCCGACGTCGAGCTGGCCGCCGAGGCGGTGCTGAAGGGCGAGCGCAAGGCCAAGCTCAAGAACACGATGTATTTCCACACCGCCGGCCTGCGCTTCCCCTACAACAACATGCATTACACGATGGTTGCCGGCGGCAACGCCTTCTATGAGAAGCGCGGCCGCAACTGGCAGCCGCTGCCGGACGAGCCCATGGTCGCCACGGCCTCCGACAAGTCGCAGAAGACCGACCCTGCCGCTCCGGTGCTCGTCGCTTCCGCCGAGCCGGTGGTCAAGACCATCGTCCATGCCGATCCGGCCAAGCAGGCCGGCATGACCGCAGCTGCCACACCGGCGCTTCCGGCCAAGACGACGATCGTCCCCGCCCAGCAAGTCTACATGACGGCCTCCATCGCGCCGGCGCAGAAGTCCGGCCGCGTCACGGCGAAGCAGACGGTGGTGGCGATGCAGGAGCCGATGGAGGAACCGGATGCCTCCCGCTTCGGCGGTACCTTGAAGGGCCGGTACGTCACCTCCGTTCCGAGCGCGCCGCAGGAAGCGACGATGGGTTTCCAGTCGACGCCTGAGAACACCGACGCCATCGGCGCGCTGATCGTCAGCCAGAACCGGCCGCTCTAAACCTTTTGAGTTGCCCCTCGATGCTCGACCGCCTTGGCAGCAATGCGGGTCGTGTGCCGCTGCGAACTGTTCCAAACTGCTCTGAAAAATCCTAGATCAGAGCGATGTCGAAGCGAATCGCCGGTCCAGAGATCGAACGCCTGATCCAACTCCTGGCCAAGGTGCCGGGGCTTGGACCGCGCTCGGCACGCCGCGCGGCCCTCCATCTCATCAAGAAGAAGGAGCAGCTGCTTCAGCCTTTAGCCGCCGCGATGGGCGAAGCGGTCGACAAGGTGCGCATCTGCTCGACCTGCGGCAATGTCGATACTTCCGATCCCTGCATGATCTGCACCGATCCGCGCCGTGATGCCGGCACGCTGATCGTCGTCGAGGACGTTTCCGACCTCTGGGCGCTGGAACGCGCCGCCGCCATGAACGTGCGCTATCATGTGCTCGGCGGCACGCTGTCGCCGCTCGACGGCATCGGGCCCGACCAGCTCAACATCCGCTCGCTGGTCGACCGCGTCGCCGGCGGCGAGGTCAAGGAGGTTATCCTCGCCGTCAACGCCACGGTCGAGGGCCAGACCACGGCGCATTATCTGACCGACCAGCTCTCGGGCTTCGACGTCAAGGTGACAAGGCTCGCGCATGGCGTTCCGGTCGGCGGCGAACTCGATTATCTCGACGAAGGCACGCTCGCCGCTGCGCTGCGCTCGAGGACGGCGTTTTGAGGGATTGGGGGGCTTGTGATGGGTTCTTCTTCTGAAGCGACTGCACTCCGTCCCACCCCCCTCTGTCCTGCCGGACATCTCCCCCGCAAGGGGACAGAGGGGGGTGTGAAGGAACGCAAGCTTCTCAGATTGGCTGTACTTTCCTTCCTTGCAGCGCTTGTCGGACTGTTCACCATTCCCGCCTCCGCCGCGCCCATCGACGACCAGTTCCAGGCATGGCTGCAGACCGACCTCTGGCCCGAGGCCAAGGCCAAGGGCATCTCCAAGAAAACCTTCGACGAAGCCTTTATCGGCGTGAAGCCGAACCTCAAGCTGCAGGATCTCGTCATGCCTGGCGAGAAGCCGACGACACCCGAGAAGCAGCACCAGGCCGAGTTCGGCCCGCCAGCCAACTATTTCGCCGAGAAGATCATTCGGGCCGTCACCTCGGGCGGACGGACGCGGGACGGCGCCAACGCCAGGGTGCTCGGGCTGATCGAGAAGCGCTACGGTGTGCCCGGCGACATCGTGCTGGCGATCTGGGGCCGCGAGACCGGCTTCGGCGCCGCCAAGATGCCTTACGATGCCTTCGAGGTTCTGGGCACCAAGGCGTTTATGTCGACGAAGAAGGACTTCTTCCGCACCGAGGTGCTGGCGGCGCTCGAGATCGTCGAGCGCGGGCTGGCACCGGTCAACGCGATGAAATCGTCCTGGGCCGGCGCGCTCGGTCAGCCGCAATTCATGCCGACGTCCTTCCTCAAGCACGCCGTCGACTTCGACGGCGACGGCAGGCCAGACATCTGGAATTCGACCCCTGACGTGCTCGCCTCGATCGCCAACTATCTCGTCCATTATGGCTGGGTGAGGGGGCGCGGATGGGGTGTCGAGGTGATGATGCCGGCCGACGTTTCCTGTTCGCTTGAAGGACCCGACCAGGGCAAGAAGATTTCCGACTGGGCGTCTATGGGCATCAGACGCGCCGACAACAAGGCGTTCCAGGCGAGTGAGCTGAAGGCCGAGGGCTTCCTGCTGATGCCGGCCGGGCGCAGCGGTCCGGCCTTCATCGTCACGCCGAACTTCTATGTGCTGAAGGAATACAACACCAGCGACCTCTATGCGCTGTTCATCGGCCACGCCGCCGATCGCATCGCCAAGGGTGACGCCACCTTTGTCGGCACCTGGGGCCCTGTCGGTGATCTCCACCGCTCCGATATCGCCGCGCTCCAGCGGGCGCTGGAGGCCAAGGGCTACGACGTCGGCAGCGCCGACGGCCTGCCCGGCTTCAAGACGCGCCGCTCGATCGGCGTCTGGCAAGCGAAGAACGGCAAGGCCGCGACCTGCTTTCCCGACCGGGGTCTGATTGCGCAGCTGAAATGACGGCGGCTTCCAAGGGTCAAGGTTTAGCAGATTTTTCCTGATTGGAGGCTTCGATTAGCCGGCGCACGGGTCGACTTGTGGCGCCCGGTTCTGGCCCAATAAGCTCTCTCGCAAAATGCGCGTTGCTGCTTCAACGCCGCCGAATAGGGTGTTGACCAACTGGACAAAAACCACGACGGTACGTGGTCCAAGCCGCCATCGGCTTCGCAAAGAATAATGCAGTCCTGAGCCGGGAACTCAGGTCAACAAAACAGGGAACGATCATCATGATGCTGGAAAAATTTGCTCTCCGTGGCTTGCTTGCGGGTGTGGCGATGTCGGCGCTGCTTGCAGTGCCTGCCCTCGCGGTCACGCCCGCCGATACGCTGGTCGAAGGCTTCGCCATCGACGACATCATCTCGATGGATCCGGGCGAGGCGTTCGAGCTGTCGACCGCCGAGGTCACCGGCAACACCTATGATCTCCTGGTCCGTCTCGACCTCAGCGACACCTCCAAGGTCAAGGGCGACCTCGCCGAAAGCTGGAGCGTTTCCGACGACGGTCTGACCTATACCTTCAAGCTCAAGCCCGGCATGAAGTTCGCTTCCGGCAATCCGATCACCGCCGCCGACGTCGCCTATTCCTTCGAGCGCGCCATCAAGCTCGACAAGAGCCCGGCCTTCATCATCAACCAGTTCGGCATCAGTGGCGACAACGTCACCGAGAAGGCCAAGGCGGTCGACGACACCACATTCCAGTTCGTCGTCGACAAGGCCTACGCGCCGAGCTTCGTGCTCAACTGCCTGTCGGCCACGGTGGCATCGGTCGTCGACAGCAAGCTGGTCAAGGAGCATGTCGCGGCGGCCACGCCGAGCGCCGACTACAAATGGGACAACGACTTCGGCAATGCCTGGCTGAAAACCGGCTATGCCGGCTCCGGTCAATTCAAGCTGCGCGAGTGGCGCGCCAATGAAGCCGTCGTTCTGGAGCGCAACGACAACTACAATGGCGAAAAGGCCAAGCTCGCCCGCGTCATCTACCGCAACATGAAGGAAAGCTCGGCGCAGCGCCTGGCGCTGGAAGCCGGCGACATCGATGTCGCCCGCAACCTCGAGCCGAACGATCTCGACGCCATCGCCAAGAACGCCGACCTCACCACCACCAGCGCGCCGAAGGGCACGGTCTATTACATCAGCCTCAATCAGAAGAACGCGAACCTCGCCAAGCCCGAGGTTCGTGAGGCGTTCAAATATCTGGTCGACTACGATGCCCTGAGCTCGACCATCCTCAAGGGTATCGGCGAGATTCACCAGTCCTTCCTGCCCAAGGGCGACCTCGGCGCCGTCGATGACAATCCCTTCAAGCTCGACGTCGCCAAGGCCAAGGAACTCTTGGCCAAGGCCGGCCTGCCGGACGGCTTCAGCGTGACCATGGACGTGCGCACCGGCCAGCCGACGACGGGCATGGCGGAATCGATCCAGCAGACGCTCGGCCAGGCCGGCATCAAGCTGGAGATCATCCCCGGCGACGGCAAGCAGACGCTGACCAAGTACCGCGCCCGCAACCATGACATCTATATCGGCAACTGGGGCCAGGACTATTTCGATCCGAACTCCAACGCCCAGACTTTTGCCTCGAACCCGGACAATTCCGACTCTGCCAAGATCAAGACGCTCGCCTGGCGCAATGCCTGGGACATTCCGGACCTGACCAAGGAGACCGAGGCAGCGCTGCTGGAGAAGGATTCGGGCAAGCGCGCCGACATGTACAAGGACCTGCAGAAGAAGATTCTCGACACCAGCCCCTTCGTCATCATCCATCAGCAGCTCGAAGTGGCCGGACTGCGCAAGAGCCTCAAGGGCTTCGCGCTCGGCCCGAGCTTCGACACCAACTTCGTCGGGGCGGTCTCGAAGGAATAGCGTCTTCGGACACGCCGCGTGAGCGTAGCTGAAAACCAGGCGGCGGCAGGGCGCGGCAGCGCCCGTGCCGTCGCCATTGCCTCGTCGATAGGCCGTTTCCTGGTGATCGCGGTGACGACCTATCTCGGTCTCCTCGCGGTGACCTTCTTCATCGGCCGCGTCATCCCGATCGATCCGGTGCTGGCCGTTCTCGGCGACCGGGCCCCGACCGCCGTCGTCGAGCGCACGCGCCGCGAGATGGGTCTCGACCTGCCGCTGATCGAACAGTTCTACATCTATGTGAAAAGTGCGCTGAGCGGCGATTTCGGCACCTCGGTGCTGACCACCAATCCGGTGATGTCCGATATCCGCCGCGTCTTTCCGGCCACGATCGAGCTTGCGACGCTGGGCACGCTGATCGGCGCCGTCATCGGCGTGCCGCTCGGCGTGCTGGCCGCCGTCAAGCGCGGCAGCCTGATCGACCAGATCGCCCGCATCGTCGGCCTCATCGGCTATTCCGTGCCGATCTTCTGGCTGGGGCTGCTCGGGCTGGTGCTGTTCTACGCCAAGCTGCAGTGGATCGCTTTCCCGGCGCGGCTCGATGTCGTCTACGAATACACCTTCACGCCGATCACCGGCTTCTACCTGCTCGATGCCGCGATCCAGGGGCAGTGGGACGTTTTCCACGACGCCTGGCGTCATATCGTCCTGCCGGCCGCGCTGCTCGGCTACCTGTCGCTCGCCTATATCAGCCGCATGACCCGCTCCTTCATGCTGAACGAACTGGCGCAGGAATATATCGTCGCGGCGCGTGCCAAGGGCCTGTCGGAGACGCGCATCATCTGGGGCCACGCGCTGCGCAACGCCGCGGTGCCGATGGTGACCGTGATCGCGCTTTCCTACGCTAACCTGCTCGAGGGCTCTGTGCTGACCGAGACCGTCTTCTCCTGGCCGGGCATCGGCCTCTACATCACCAACTCGCTGCAGAATGCCGACATGAACGCCGTGCTCGGCGGAACCATCGCCATCGGCTCGGTCTTCATCGCCATCAACCTTCTGTCCGATCTGCTCTACCGGCTGCTCGATCCAAGGACGAAGGCCGGATGAGCAGAGGTATCGCACTTTCGGGCTTGGCTGCGGCCAAGCACCCCCACTCCGGCCCTGCGGGCCACCTCTCCCCCTGCCCGGGGGAGAGGAAAAGCCGGTCTCACACCTGGCGCCTTTCCTCTCCCCCGTCGAACGGGGGAGAGGTGGTCTGCCAAGCAGACCGGACTGGGGGGCGACAGCTTCAAGAGGCATCGTCATGACCGCCTCCGACGCCGGCTCCCTCTCCCGTCGCGAATGGCTGCTCAGCGACCGGCCGGCCTCGCGCCTGCAGGCGAGGCTCGGCCGCGCCTATGTCGCTTGGCGCCGCTTCTCCGCCAATCGCTTGGCGCTGGTCGGCATGCTGATCATCATCGCGCTGCTGGTGGTCGCGGCCTTTGCCGATGTGCTGGCACCCTACTCGCCGACCGTCGGCGATCTGAAGAACGCCCGCCTGCTGCCGCCGGGCGCCGCGCACTGGTTCGGCACCGACGACCTCGGCCGCGACATCTATTCGCGCATCGTCTATGGCGCGCGCTGGACGCTTTATGTGGTGGTTCTCGTCGCTGTCATCGCCGCTCCCATAGGCCTGCTGGTCGGCACGGTTGCCGGCTATGCCGGCGGCTGGACCGACGCCATCCTGATGCGCATCACCGACATCTTCCTCGCCTTCCCGAAGCTCGTCCTGGCGCTGGCCTTCGTTGCGGCACTCGGGCCCGGCATCGAAAACGCCGTACTGGCAATAGCCATCACTTCCTGGCCGCCTTATGCGCGCATCGCCCGCGCCGAGACGCTGACGGTGCGCAACTCCGATTACATCAAGGCGGTGCAACTGATGGGCGCCTCGCCCTTCCGCATCGTGCTGCGCCATATCATGCCGCTCTGCATCTCCTCGCTGATCATCCGGGTGACGCTCGACATGGCCGGCATCATCCTCACCGCCGCCGGCCTCGGCTTCCTCGGCCTCGGCGCGCAGCCGCCGCTGCCCGAATGGGGCGCGATGATCGCGTCCGGCCGCCGCTTCATCCTCGACCAGTGGTGGGTGGCCGCGGCGCCGGGTGCCGCCATCCTCATCGTCAGCCTCGGCTTCAACCTGCTTGGCGACGGCCTGCGCGATGCGCTCGATCCCCGGAGTGGCGACCAATGAGCGGTGACCAATGAACGGCAATCGGGACGCACAGCCAAAGGGAACGCTGCTCGAAGTCGATGACCTGCGTGTCACCTTCCCGACTCGCACCGGCCTCGTGCAGGCAGTGCGCGGCGTCTCCTTCTCGCTCGGCCGCGAGCGGCTGGGCATCGTCGGCGAAAGCGGCTCCGGCAAGTCGCAGACCGGCCGCGCCATCATGGGCCTGACCCCGCCGCAGGCCGAGGTGTCGGCGAAGAAGCTCAGCTTCGACGGCATCGACCTGCTCTCGATATCGCCCCGCCAACGCCGGGCGCTGCGGGGCAATCGCATCGCCATGATCCTGCAGGATCCGAAATATTCGCTCGATCCTGTGATGACCATCGGCCGCCAGATCGTCGAGACGCTGCGCACGCACGAAAAAGTCTCGAAGGCCGAGGCGCGCGAGCGGGCTTTGGAGATGCTGCGAGCGGTGCAGATCCGCGATCCTGCCCGCGTCTTCGACCTTCACCCGCACGAAGTCTCGGGCGGCATGGGCCAGCGCGCCATGATCGCCATGATGCTGATCGCCGGACCGGAACTGATGATCGCCGACGAGCCCACCTCGGCGCTTGACGTCACCGTGCAGCTCGATGTGCTGAACATCCTCGACCGGCTGGTCGCCGAACGCGGCATGGGGCTGATTTTCATCTCGCACGACCTGCGCCTGGTTTCCTCTTTCTGCGACCGCGTCGTTGTTATGTATGCCGGCAAGGTGGTCGAGCAGCTCAAGGCCTCTGAGCTTCGCGACGCCCGGCATCCCTATACGCGCGGCCTGCTCAACTGCATGCCGAGGATCGGCTTCGAGCGTCATCCGCTGCCGGTGCTCGACCGCAAGCCGGAGTGGGCGGCATGACGGCAGCGATCGCCATCGACGGACTGGAAGTGGTGTTCGACCGCTTTCGCGCGCTGAAGGGCGTCAACCTCGAGGTCAGGGAAGGTGAGTCCTACGGGCTGGTCGGCGAAAGCGGCTCCGGCAAGTCGACGTTGCTGAGAGCGATCACCGGGCTCGCGCCCGTCGCTTCAGGCGCCATCACCGTCAACGGCAAGGCGCTCGGCAAGACCCGCGACAAGGCCTTTTACCGCGACGTGCAGATGGTCTTCCAGGATCCTTATGGGTCACTGCATCCGCGCCAGACCGTCGACCGGCTGCTGCAGGAGCCACTTGCCATCCACGGCATCTCGGACGGCGAGAAGCGCATCGAGCGCGCGCTGGACGAGGTCGGCCTCGGCAAGGGCTTCCGCTTCCGCTACGCGCACCAGCTTTCCGGCGGCCAGCGCCAGCGCGTGGCGATTGCCCGCGCGCTGATCCTCGAACCCTCGATCCTTTTGCTTGATGAGCCGACCTCGGCGCTCGACGCCTCGGTGCAGGCGGAGGTGCTGAACCTGCTCGAAGAGGTGCGGCGGCGGCGCAAGCTGACCTTCCTGATGGTCAGCCACGACCTCGCCATCATCACCCATATGTGTGAGCGGCTGATGGTGATGCAGGACGGCGAGGCGGTCGAGACGCTGACCGCGAGCCAGCTTATCGGGCATCGAGTGAGTGAGGATTATACGCGCAATCTGCTGAGGGCGAGCGAGGGGTTTGTGCGGGTATAGCTTTCTCTTGCAAGTCGCATTCCGTCGCGCCCCAGCCTTACATCTCCGCAGCAACAGGCGCGTCTGCCTGCGCGTCCTCCCGGCCCCGCTTCGGCTCCTTGATCCTGAACCACGTCACATAGAGCGCCGGCAGGAAGAGCAGCGTGATCGCCGTGCCGGCGATGATGCCACCCATCATGGCGTAGGCCATCGGCCCCCAGAACACTTCGCGCGCGATCGGGATCAGCGCCAGGCTGGCGGCCGCGGCCGTCAGCGCGATCGGCCGCATGCGGTGCTCGGTCGCCTCGATGACCGCTGCCCAGCGATCCTTGCCTTCGGCGACGAGGTCCTCGATCTGCACGATCAGGATGACCGAGTTGCGGATCAGGATGCCGATCAGCGCCAGCACGCCGAGGATGGCGACGAAGCCGAGCGGCGCGCCGCTGGGCACCAGTGCCGCCACCACGCCGATCAGGCCGAGCGGCGCCACCGCCACCACAAGGAACAGGCGCTGGAAGCTCTGCAACTGCACCATCAGGATGGTCGCCATGATGAACAGCATCAAGGGCACGACCGCCGCGATCGGGCCCTGGCTGTTGGCGCTTTCCTCGACCGAGCCGGCGGTCTGCACCGAATAGCCCGGCGGCAGCTTGGCGATAAAGGCGTCGACCGATGGCTTCAACTCGTTGACGACGGTCGCGGGCAGCACATCTCCGACCAGGCCGGCGCGCACGGTGATGGTCGGGGTACGGTTGCGCCGCCAAACCGTCGGCTGCTCGAGCTCGTAGCGGAAGTTGGCGATTGCCGCCAACGGGATCGACTCGCCGGTGCCTGTCGGCAACTGCATGTTCTGCAGCGTCGAGATCGAGCTGCGGTCTGCCTCGCGCGAACGCGCCACGACATTGATCAGGTAGGTGGCGTCGCGCACCTGGGTGATGGTGGCGCCGCCGACCGTGCTGTTCAGCGCGCTGGCGATGTCGGAGGAAGTGATGCCGAGCTGGCGCGCCTTGTCCTGCAGCACGTCGACCCTTAGCACCCGCTGCGGTTCGTTCCAGTCGAAAGTCGGCGCGGCAAGCTTCGGGTTGGCCGAAATCAAGCCTGCGAATTGCTGCGCCAGTTCGCGCACCGTCTGGATGTCCGGACCGCCGACGCGGTACTGCACCGGCCGGCCGACCGGCGGCCCGAGTTCAAGCGGCTTGACGAAGGCGTCGGTGCCGACGAATTCTTCGCGCAGCAGCTTTTCCAGCGCCGGCTTCACCCGATTGCGCGCCTCGATGCTCTTGGTGACGATGACCGTCTGGCCGAAGTAAGGGTTGGCCGGCTGCACGTCGTAGGCGAGCACAAAGCGCACCGCGCCCTGACCGATATAGGAACTGAAGTGATCTATGTCGGGGTTGCCGACCAGCGCCCGCTGCTCGAAGCGCTGCATCTGGTCGCGAGTCTCGGCAATCGAGGAGTTCTGCGGCAGGTTCCAGTCCACGATCAGCTCCGGCCGGTCGGAGGGCGGGAAGAATTGCTGCTGGACGAGGCCGAAGCCGGCTATGGAGGCCGCGAAGAGAAGCGCGGTCGCGATGATGGTCAGCCAATGGCGCCGCACCGAGAGGACGAGCACGCGCCGGAACATCGATGTGAATCGTCCGGGCTGGTCGTGGTGCTTCGCCTTCATCGTCGCCGGCAGGATGGTGACGCCGAGCAGCGGTGCGAACAGCACCGCCACGATCCAGGACACCAGGAGCGACACGGCGATGACGACGAACAGCTGAAGGTGTATTCGCCGGCAGCGCTCGAGTTGAGGCCGATCGGGATGAAGCCGGCCACCGTCACCAACGTGCCGGTCAGCATCGGGAAGGCGGTCGAGGTATAGACATAGGTCGCCGCCTTGCGCAGATTGTCGCCCACCTCCAGCCGCGCCACCATCATCTCCACCGCGATCATCGCGTCGTCGACCAGCAGGCCGAGCGCGATGATCAAGGCGCCCAGCGAAATGCGCTGCAGCGAGATGCCGAGATAGGCCATGACCGTGAAGGTGATGGCCAAAACCAGCGGGATCGACAGCGCCACGACGAAGCCGGCGCGCAGGCCGAGACTGATGAAGGAGACGGCGAGCACGATGGCGACCGCCTCGAACAGCGCGCGGGTGAAGCCCGACACCGCCTCCTCGACGATCACCGGCTGGTCGGCCACCAGATGCACGCCGACGCCGACCGGCAGGTCGGCCAGCACCTTCTGCATCTCCTCATGCAGCGCCTCGCCGAATTCGAGCAGATTGGCATTGGGCTTCATGCCGATGGCGAGCCCGATCGCATCTTGGCCGTTGAAGCGGAAGAGCGCCGTCGGCGGATCGACATAGCCGCGCGTGATCGTCGCCACGTCGCTCAGCCGAAAGAAGCGGTCGTTGACGCGCAGATTGATGGCGCGCAGGCTTTCCTCGGAGGTGAACTGGCCGCCGACGCGCACGCTGACGCGCTCCGGCCCGGACTGGATGACGCCCGACGGCGTGATGGCGTTCTGCGCCTGCAGGCTCGCGACGATCTGCTGCTGGTTAAGGCCGAGTGCGGCGATCTGGCGGCTCGAGAATTCGAGATAGATCGCCTCGTCCTGGGCGCCGACAAGGTCGACCTTGCCGGCATTCGGCACGGTCAGGATCTTGGTGCGCACATCCTCGACATAGTCGCGCAACTGGCGCGGCGTCAGCCCGTCGGCGGTGAAGGCATAGATGTTGCCGTAGACGTCGCCGAAGCGGTCGTTGAAGAACGGCCCCTGCACGCCTTGCGGGAACTGCGCCGAGATGTCGTTGACCATGTTGCGCACCTGCAGCCAGGTCGGCACGACATCGCGCGCCTTCGTGGTCGGCTTCAGGTTGACGAAGATGACGGTCTTGCCGGCAGTGGTGACGGATTTGGTGTAGTCGAGGCTGTCGAGCTCCTCGAGCTTCTTTTCGATGCGGTCGGTCACCTGGCGCACCGTCTCGTCGACCGAGGCGCCTGGCCAGTTGGCCTGGATCAGCATCGTCTTTATGGTGAAGGCCGGGTCTTCCTCACGGCCGAGGTTGAGATAGGAGAAGATGCCGGCCACCACGAAGACCAGCATGAAATACCACACCAGCGAGCGGTGGCTGAGCGCCCAGTCGGAGAGGTTGAAGCCCTTCATGAGGCCCCTCCCTCGGGCACTTTGACCTTCTGGCCTTCGGCGAGGCTGTGGACACCTGCCGTGACGACGCGCATGCCGGCCTCGAGCCCTGAAGCCACCGTGAAGGTGCCGCTGTTCTTCGAGGCGATCTTGATCTCGCGCGCGCTGACGCTCGATGTTTGCGGATCGACGATCCACACTTTCTCGGCGCCGTCTTTTTCGAGCAGCGCCGACATCGGCAGCACAATCGTCGGCGCCACTTTGGTCATGCGCGTTGCAGTGATCGTCGAGCCCAGCCGGAACGCCGAGGGCGGATCGGTTAGCGTCAGCCGCACACGCCGTGTGCGGGTCGAGCCCTCGGCCTGCGGCGCGATCTCGCGCAGCCTGGCCGCGGTCGTGATGCTGGGCAGCGACTGCAGGATGATCTGAAACGGCGTGCCGACGGCGAGATCGCCGGTCAACTGGTCGGGAATGTCGACCACCGCCTCGCGCGGGTCGGTGCGCGCCACGGTGACGACGGTCTGTCCCGGCGAAACCGTCTGGCCGATCTCGGCGCCGACCGCGGTGACGACGCCGTCGAAATCGGAGAAAAGCCGCGCATAGCCGAGCTGTTCCTGCGATTTGGCCAAGGCGGCATTCGCCCGCTCGACGCCGGCTGCCGCGGCCTGCCTCGCCTGCTGCGCGGCGTCATAGACGGCCTGCGAGGTGTTGGCGGAAGCAAGCAGGGCGCGCTGCCGTTCCTCGCTCGCCGAGGCATTGGCGAACTGCGCCTGGGCATTCGACAAATCCGCTTTCGACGCCTGGAGGGCAAGCTCCAGCGCCGTCGGATCGAGCGCGGCGATCGTCGTTCCCTTGGTCACGATGTCGCCGACCTTGACGTCGCGCGAGACGACGCGGCCGAGCAGGCGGAAGGAAAGGTCGGCGCTGTATTGCGGTTCGACCATCCCGGCAAAACCAAAAGTCTCCACGGACTTCGGTTCGACGACCACCGACAACACCGGCCGGATGATCTCGGGCGGCTTCTCTTCCGAGCGCGAGCAGCCGGCAAGCGACGCGACGAGAATGAGAGCGGGGACGCAAGGCGACCGTCTCATTGTCCGGCTCCCGCTGTCGCGATCGTCTGCCCCGGGCTGAGCAACTGCCCGCCTGCGGTGACGACGCTCTGGCCGGCCTCGAGTCCCTTGTCGACGACGACCACGCCGGAATCGAAGGCCAGCACTTCGATCGGCGTCGTCGCCACCGCCTTTGTCGACGGGTCGACGATCCAGACGGCGGGCTTGCCAGCGGTAGACGTCAGCGCCTGCCAGGGCAAGAGTACGGCCTTCACCGGCCTGGCGCTGACGGTGCCGATGACGGCGGCGCCCAGCGGCATGCCGGCAGGTGTGTCGGCTATGCCGACCTTGACCCGGATCGATCCCGACGCGGTATCGACCGCCGGCGAGATTTCCCTGACCTTGCCCATCGCCTTGACCTGCGGGTCGGAGAGCAGCGTGATCGTCACCGCGGGTGACGAAGGCGTCTGGGCAACGAGCGTCTCTTGCACGTTGAAGACGGCATCGCGGTCGCCGTCCTCGGCGATGGTGAAGACGGTTTGCGCCGCCTGCACCACCTGTCCGGCCTCGACCTGTCGGGCGGTGATCACCCCGGCGGCACCCGCCTTGAGCTCGGTGTAGGAGAGGTTCTCCTTGGCGTTGGCTAAAGCGCTTTGCGCGGCGTCGACGCTGCCTTGCGCGACCTTCATCGTCTGGTCGGCGCTGTCGAAGTCGCGCCTAGTCGTAAAACCCTGCGAAAGCAGCGTCTTCTGCCGCTGGTAAGCGGCCGCGGCCTGGGTGAGCTGCGCCTGCGCGGCGTCGAGGTCGGCCTGCGCCGAACGCAAGTCGGATTCCTGCTCCTGCGGATCGATGCGGGCCAGCACCGCGCCCTGGTCGACATGCTGGCCGACATCGACCAGCCGTTCGGCGACGCGGCCGCCGACACGGAACGACAGATTGTTGAGCGTGCGGGCCGCGATCACGCCGGTGAGCGAGGTCCTTGGCGCATAGTCGGCAAGTGCGACCGTCTGCGTGCTGACCGTCACCGGCAGCTTCTTTTCCGCCGCCTGCTGTTTCTGGCAGCCTGACGTCAGCAGCGCTGCGGCAGCGCAGGCCAGCAGCAACAAGGTGTTTGGACGGGACAATGGGCGGGGCGGTGAAGACGGCGAGGCGGACGATGTCGCGATGCTGCTCATGGTTCCCTCAGCCCGCGGGGAGCCGCCCCTGACGACGGCACGTCGCGGATAAAGCGAGGATAGTCGATCGGCCGGAAAAGGAAACTGTTTCCGCCTGGCGATCGAAGATCGATTTCCGGCCGAGGCAGGACCAATCGACTGGGCCAATGTGCCGACTTGAGGAAAACCTGAAATAAGGTCAGAAGAGGCTTTGACGGCATCAAAACAGAGCGGGCGCCTGCCCGATGAGGGATGAGATGAAGAATTCAGCCATTTCCGAACGCAAGAACCAGTCGATCTCGCGCGGCGTCGGCATGACCACGCAGATCTATGCCGACCGCGCCGAGAATTCGGAAATCTGGGACGTCGAGGGCCGCCGCTATATCGACTTCTCGTCCGGCATCGCCGTGGTCAACACCGGCCACCGCCATCCGAAGGTGATCGAGGCGGTCAAGGCGCAACTCGACCGCTTCACCCACACCTGCCACCAGGTCGTGCCCTATGAGAGCTATGTTCGGCTCGCCGAGCGGCTGAACGGCATGCTGCCCGGCAAGTTCGACAAGAAGACTGTCTTCGTCACCACCGGCGCCGAGGCGGTCGAGAACGCGATAAAGATCGCCCGCAATGCCACCGGCCGCCAGGCTGTGATCGCCTTTTCCGGCGGCTTCCATGGCCGCACCTTCATGGGCATGGCGCTGACCGGCAAGGTGGTGCCCTATAAGGTCGGCTTCGGCGCCATGCCGGCCGATGTCTTCCATGCGCCGTTCCCGGTGGCGCTGCACGGCATTTCCGTCGCGGATTCGCTTGCGGCGCTCGACAAGCTGTTCAAGGCCGATGTCGATCCGGCCCGCGTCGCCGCCATCATCGTCGAGCCGGTTCAGGGCGAGGGCGGCTTCTACGAGGCGCCGCGCGATTTCATGACGGCACTGCGCAAGATCTGCGACCAGCATGGCATCCTGCTCGTCGCCGACGAGGTGCAGACCGGCTTTGCCCGCACCGGCAAGATGTTCGCCATGGAGCATCACGATGTGGCGCCCGACATCACCACCATGGCCAAGAGCCTCGCCGGCGGCTTCCCGCTGTCGGCCGTCACCGGCCGCGCCGAGATCATGGACGCGCCAGGCCCAGGCGGTCTCGGCGGAACCTATGGCGGCAGCCCGATCGGCGTCGCCGCGGCCCATGCCGTGCTCGACGTCATCGAGGAGGAAAAGCTCTGCGACCGCGCCAACGCGCTCGGCGCCAGGCTGAAGCAGCGGCTGGAATCGATCCGCGACGACGTGCCGGAGATCGTCGACATCCGCGGCCCGGGTTTCATGAACGCCGTCGAGTTCAACGACGTCAAGAAAGGCCTGCCGTCGGCGGAATTCGCCAATGCGGTGAGGCTGAAGGCCCTTGACAAGGGCCTCATCCTGCTCACCTGCGGCGTCTACGGCAACGTCATCCGCTTCCTGTCGCCGATCACCATCCAGGACGGCGTCATGACCGAGGCGCTGGATATCCTGGAGAGCTCGATCCGCGACGCGCGAGCCGCCTGAACCAACCTACCTCCCCCTTGTGGGGAGGTCGGACCGCAGGTCCGGGTGGGGGTCGGCACCGTCCCGCTTCGCAGCGATTCTCCCCACAAAGGGGAGGGCCGGCGCCGTTAACCCGCCGCCCTCGCAGGCTCATCCTCCTGAAACGCGGCAAGCGCCGCCTTCAGCGCATCCGGCCCGGCCGCGACAGTCTGCGGCGCGGGCGAGAAGCCGGCGCCGAGCATCTTGCGGCCAAGCATGTGGTCGGCCGGGCGGTTGACGGATTCGATGCCGAGCAGCCGGTTGCCGGCATAGTGGTAGATCGAGAATTTGTTCTCAGCCGGCTCGCCCAGCACGACATGGCTGTCGCCGCCTTGCGTCAGGCCGACCATCTGCAGCTTCATGTCGCCGATGTCCGACCAGAACCACGGCACGGCGGAGAACGGTTCGGCATGCCCAAGGATGGTGCGCGCAGCAAGCCGCGCCTGGTCGGTGGCGTTCTGTACCGATTCCAGCCGCACGTCGCCGCCGGTGAACCAGTGCCGGTAGGATGCCGCATCGCCGACCGCGAGGATTTCGGGGATCGAGCTCTGCATATGCTGGTCGACGCGGATGCCGTTGCCGATAGCCAGGCCGGCGGCCTCCGCCAGCTCGACATTGGGCACCACGCCGATGCCGATGATCACCATCCGTGCCGGCAGCCGCTCGCCGCTCGAGATGATTGCGGCCGAGACGCTGCCGCCTTCGCCTTCCAGACGGGAAACTGTGGTGCCGGTGAGCACGCGCACGCCCATCGTCTCCAGCCGCTGGCGCACATGCGCCGCGATCACCGGCGCCACCGCGCGGCCGAGCAGCCGGTCGACCGCCTCGACGACGGTGACCTTGCGCCCGGCGGCCCTGAGCGTCGCCGCGATCTCGAGGCCGATGAAGCCGCCGCCGAGTATGACCACGTCCTCGCTTTGCGCGCTGAGCTCGCGGATCAGCCGCGCGTCCGCCAGCGAGCGCAGCGACACCACGCCGGCCAGCTCCGCGCCGTCGAGCTCGAGAAGACGGGGCCGCGATCCGGTCGCGAGCACCAGCCGGTCGAAGGCAATTGCGCCGCCGCCGCAAACCTCGAGCCTGCGCGCGCCAATATCGATCCGGTCGATCCAAACACCCGGCCGGTAATCGATGGCATTGCCGGAATAGAAGGCTTCGCCGCGCAAGGGCTGAGGCTTGGCTTCGGCATCCTTGATGAAGGTCTTGGACAGCGGCGGCTTGTGATAGGGCAGTTCGTTCTCGTCGCCGATCAGGATGACGGGTCCATCATAGCCTTCCTCGCGCAGGCTCGCGGCCGCCTGCACGCCGGCATGACCCGCACCGACAATGACCACCCCGTTCTTCATCGCAGTCTCTTTTTTGCGTTCAAATCTAGGATCTTCCGCCAGGTGGCGATTGTCTGCCGCCGCCGCAAGAGCCGTGGTTCGGGTCGCACCCGGAACGGCCGCCTGTCAATGCGGATGTTCGGCGGCGTCACCGGGCTTAAAGTTGATAATTGCAGTTTAGAATTATTCTAAACTGTTGTTTCAATTGATTTTTCCTGTCGCGCCAGTTGACTTCCTGCCGCTCCGCCGCTTTATGGAGAGCTCGCGCTCCTGGCGCACCCCTTTGATGTCTGGGCCTTGAACCCTTTCGATTGGAGGCATTTCGGTGTCTTTTGCTGATTGGCTGCGCCATTGCGCGGCAACCTTGCCTTTCCGTCATTCGTGTTTGCGCTGGCGCCGCGCGCCCGCGGCCGCACACGTATGTCATTGAATTTCTGAGGAGATGGGATTGATGAAAGCGATAATCACGCCACGAGTTATTACGTCACGTTGGGGCAGCAGGCTTGCCGCGATCGGCGCCACCGCGGCGCTGACGGCTGCTGTGTTCGTGCTGCCGGCGAAAGCCGAAACCGATGCGAAGGCGGTGATCAAGACCTATGCCGACATCGCATTGGCCAAGTACGAGGATTCGCTGACCACCGCGCAGGCGCTCGACAAGGCCGTCGACGCGCTCATCGCCAGGCCCTCGGCAGAAACGCTCAACGCCGCGCGCGAGGCCTGGAAGGCGGCGCGCGTCCCTTACCAGCAGACAGAGGTCTATCGCTTCGGCAACAAGATCGTCGACGACTGGGAAGGCCGGGTGAACTCCTGGCCACTGGATGAAGGCCTGATCGACTATGTCGCCAAGAGCTACGGCACGGAGTCGGACGAGAACTCGCTCTATACGGCTAATGTCATCGCCAACAAGGAGATCGAGATCAACGGCAAGAAGGTCGACGCCTCGAAGCTGACGCCCGAATTCCTCTCCGGCACGCTGCAGGAAGCCGGCGGCGTCGAGGCCAATGTCGCGACCGGCTATCACGCCGTCGAATTCCTGCTCTGGGGCCAGGACCTGCACGGCACAGGCCCCGGCGCCGGCGAGCGCCCCTACACCGACTACGATCTCAAGAACTGCACCAATGGTAACTGCGACCGCCGCGCGGAATATCTGAAGTCGGCAAGCGACCTTCTGGTCTCGGACCTGCAGGAGATGGTCGGCAACTGGAAGGAAGATGGCGCGGCGCGCAAGGCCCTTACCGATGGCGAGCCGAATGCCGGCATCGCCACGATCTTCACCGGCATGGGCTCGCTGTCTTATGGCGAGCTGGCCGGCGAGCGCATGAAGCTCGGCCTCTTGCTGCACGACCCGGAGGAGGAGCACGACTGCTTCTCCGACAACACCTACAACTCGCATCTCTATGATGCGGTCGGCATCCGCGCCGCCTATCACGCCAGCTATACGCGTCTCGACGGCACCGTGGTTTCCGGCCCGTCGGTGTCGGACATGGTCAAGGCCGCCGATCCGGCGATCGACAAGGAGCTGTCGGGCAAGCTCGACGTCACCGTCGCCAAGATGGAAGCGATCAAGGCGCGCGCGCTGGCCGGAGAAGCCTATGACCAGCAGATCGCCGAGGGTAACGCGGAAGGCAACGCTACGGTGCAGGCGGCGATCGATGCGCTGATCGACCAGACCAAGTCGATCGAGCGCGCCGTCGGCTCGCTCAAGCTCAACGCCATCGCCTTCGAGGGTTCCGACAGCCTTGATGCGCCCGATAAAGTCTTCAAGTAACGTCGGCCCAGTACAGCCAAACGGCGCCGGAGCGGCGCCGTCAGCCAGAGCAAGTAAATGCTGATCTGCCACTGCAACATCATCACCGAAAAGGAGATCGAGCAGACGATCGTCGGTCTGCTGGATGAAGATCCCTGGCAGCTTATTGTGCCGGCCAAGGTCTATCATGCCATGGGCAAGCGCGGCCGCTGTTGCGGCTGCTTCCCAAATGTGGTGGAAACGATCATTCGGGTCACCGAGGACTACCACGCCCGGTCAGAGGGGAGCGGCGTGGACATCGTTTCACACCTGGACCGCGTGAGAGGCTTGCGCGTCCAATACGGGAGCAGATTCCATGAAAGGCGAACCGCAGATCATCGAGCGGCTTAACGAGGCCCTGTTTCTGGAGCTCGGGGCCGTCAATCAGTACTGGGTCCACTATCGTCTGCTTGAGGATTGGGGATACACCAGGCTGGCAAAGAAGGAGCGGGCGGAATCGATCGAGGAAATGCATCACGCCGACCGGCTGGTGGCCCGCATCATCTTCCTCGAAGGCCATCCGAACCTGCAGTCCGTCGCGCCGCTGCGCATCGGCCAGAACGTCAAGGAAGTGCTCGAATCCGATCTTGCCGGCGAATATGACGCGCGTACCTCCTACAAGCGCTCGCGCGAAATCTGCCAGGAGGCAGGGGACTATGTGTCGATGAAACTGTTCGAGGACCTGCTGGCCGACGAGGAAGGCCATATAGACTTCCTGGAGACGCAGCTCGACCTGCTCGCCTCGATCGGCGAGGAGAAGTACGGCCAGCTCAACGCCGACCCGGCCAACGAGGCGGAGTAAGGGACATGCGGGAATGCGGCGCCCCGTAAATCTTTTGCGCCGCCTGCGGCGGGCCAGAGATGGTGGCCTGCCGCTTCAGAAGAACCCGCGGTGCCCGGCGCTGCGCGGACCTTCGCTCCTGATCGCATTCACGATTTCCGCATCGGCGATGGCTGGCGAGCCGGGACGTGGCGGCTTCGCCGCCAGCCGCAGCGATCTGACGCCGAAGGATCAGGCGCGCGTCCTGGCCGTCACCAGGCCGACAACGGATTTTTCCAAGCCCGAGCAGTTCGAGCTGATGCAGGGTGGCGCCGGCACGTCGAAGAAGGACGTCAACCGCGACGCCTTCTCGCAATCCTCCGCCAACATCACCTTCGAGGAGGAAGGCACCTTCAAGCTCGGTAACGCCCTTTTCCGCAAGAACTGGGTATCGTCGCCTTCGTCGACGCAGGCCTCTGACGGGCTCGGCCCGCTGTTCAACGAACGCGCCTGCCAGAACTGCCATCTGAAGGATGGCCGCGGCCGTCCGCCCGGGGGCAGCGTCGGTTCCACGTCGATGTTCCTGCGGCTGGCGCGCGACGCAAGCAACGCGGAGGAGAAGGCCGCGCTTGCCGACCGCAAGGTGCTGAATTTCCCCGATCCGGTCTATGGCTCCCAACTGCAGGATCTCGCGGTTCCCGGCCTCAAGGGCGAAGGCCGCATGCGCGTGGATTACACGGAAGAAAAGGTGACGCTTGGTGACGGCACGGTGGTTTTGCTGCGCAAGCCCACCTATTCGGTCGAAGACCTCGCCTACGGTCCGCTTGATGCAAGCACCACTTTGTCGCCGCGAATGACGCCGCCGATGATCGGCCTCGGCCTGATCGAGCAGATTGCGCCGGCCGATATCCTCGCCCATGCCGATCCTCACGATCGCGACGGCGACGGCATTTCGGGCAGGCCCAACATCGTGCGTGACGCGCCAGGCGGCAAACCGGCACTTGGCCGCTTCGGCTGGAAGGCGCAGGCCGCGTCGATCCGCCAGCAGGCCGCCGATGCCTTTGCCGGCGACGTCGGCATCTCGACGCCGGAGGTGCCGAAGCCTTGGGGCGACTGCACCGAAGCGCAGAAGGATTGTCTCGCCATGCCGAATGGCGTGCAGAAGCGCCTGGGCGCCGCGGAGGCGCCGCCGCCGGTCATGGACCTTGTCACCTTCTATTCGCAGAACCTGGCCGTGCCGGCGCGCCGCGATATCGGCACACGGCAAGTTCTTGCCGGCAAGAAGCAGTTCTACGAAATGGGCTGCATTTCCTGCCACACGCCGAAATTCGTCACCCTGCGCGGGACGCCCAACAAGGCGCAGGCCTTCCAGCTGATCTGGCCCTATTCCGACTTCCTGTTGCATGACATGGGCGAGGGTCTGGCCGACGGGCAGCGGGTGGGGGAAGCGAGCGGCAGCGAATGGCGCACGCCGCCGCTCTGGGGCATCGGCCTGACCGCGACGGTCAACGGCAATACTTTCTACCTGCATGATGGCCGCGCGCGTACGCTTGCCGAGGCGATCCTCTGGCACGGCGGCGAGAGCCAGAAGGCGCGCGACCGCTTTGCCGACGCCACCGCGGCCGACCGCGATGCGCTGATCAAATTCCTGGAGTCGCTATGATGTCGAAACGCCTGGCAGCCGCGCTTGCTCTCCCCCTGTTGCTGGCCACTGCATGGCCGGCCTCTGCGGCGGTCAAAGCCTCCGATGTCATTGGACGCGCGATCGACGACTTCGTCCGCCCGGCCTATGCCAGCCTCGATGACCGGGCAGCGAGCCTGACCAAGACGATGCAGCAGCTTTGCGCGGCACCTTCGGAGCAAAATCTGGATGCGGCGCGCGCGGACTTCTCCGCCACGGTCGAGGCTTGGTCGGCGGCCGAGATCATCGCCTTCGGGCCGGTCAAGGAGAACAACCGGCTGGAGCGCATGCTCTATTGGCCGGACCGCAAGAGCATCGGCTTGAGACAGGTGCAGGCGACGCTCGCCGCCAAGGATCCCTCCGCCACCGATCCGGCGCAACTGGCGGGAAAGAGCGTCGCCATGCAGGGGCTCGGTGCGCTCGAATATGTGCTTTTCGGCGATGGGGCCGAGATGCTTGCCAAGAAAGATGATCCCTATCGCTGCGCCTACGGCGCGGCGGTGGCCGGCAATATCGAGACAATCGCTGGCGAGGTTCGCGACGCCTGGAACAAGCCGGACGGTTTTGCTGCGCTCTGGGCCAATCCGGGGCCGAAGAACCCGCTCTATCGCAATGGCACGGAAGCGGTGACGGAACTGGTCGGCGTCTTCATCAACGAGCTGGACATGGTTCGCGATGTTCGCCTCAAGGGCTTCCTCGGGACCAAGCCGGACGCGGACAAGCCGAAGCAGGCGATCTACTGGCGCTCGCAGAACACGGCGACCTCGCTGGCCGGGAACCTCTCCGGCATCGACCGGTTGTTCCAGGCTTCGAAGCTTGGCGATGCGCTGCCCGCCGATGCGCGGTGGATGGCCGAATCCATCCACATCCAGCTCACCAACGGCGTGGCGACGGCGAAGTCCGTCACCGGCCCGATCGACAAGGCGCTCGCCGATCCGGCATTGCGCGGCAAGCTCGAGCACTTCGCGCTGATCACCTCCAGCCTCTCGAACTTGATCGGCACCAGGATGACCGCCGAGTTCGGCCTGACCGCCGGCTTTTCGTCGCTGGATGGGGATTGATGCTTTGAGGACCTCGCTCATCGATCGCCGCGATTTCCTCAGAGCCTCGGGCGCTGGCTTCGCCGCCGCCATGGCGCCGCGCGCCTGGGCGGAAACACTTGCTGCTGACGCTGTCTTTGCCACGGCCTTCGTCAAGCGCGACGGCAGCTTCGGCGCCGCCGTGCTCTCCGAGGCCGGCAAGATCCTGCACACCGTCGATCTGCCCGACCGTGGCCACGACGTCACTTTCGACCCGGTGTCGAAACGGTCGGTCGTCTTCGCCCGCCAGCCTGGCACCTTCGCGGTCGTCTTCGACCATGCCGGCCGCGAGCCGCTATTGACTATCGCCAGCGTCGCCGGGCGGCATTTCTTCGGCCATGGCGTCTTCTCGCCCGACGGCGCGCTGCTCTATGCGACCGAGAATGATTTCGACAACGCCGCCGGTGTCGTCGGCGTTTATGACGCGAAGGCGAAGTTCAGCCGCGTCGGCGAATTCCCGGCCTACGGCATGGGGCCGCACGAACTGCTGTTGCTTGGCGACGGCCGGACGCTCGCCATTGCCAATGGCGGCATCGAAACGCATCCGGATTTCGGCCGCGCCGAGCTCAACATCGCAACGATGAAGCCGTCTTACACGCTGGTCGACCGCATCACCGGCGATCTGATCGAAAAGCATGAGCTGCCACCGGCGCTGCACCAGCTTTCGATCCGCCACATGGACCGCGACCAGGCGGGCACCGTCTGGTTCGGCTGCCAGTATCGCGGGCCAGCGACCGATCGCCCCGCGCTGGTCGGCCGCGCCGCGCGCGGCAAGGAGCTCGAGCTATTGGAGATGCCGCAGGACGTGCTCTCCGGCTTCCGCAACTATATCGGTTCGGTCGCCGCCAATCCCGCCGCCGGCACGCTCGCCGTCACCTCGCCGGAGGGCAATTCGCTCGCCGTCATCGACGCCGTTAGCGGGCGCGTTGTCGCGACCAGATCGCTTGTCGAAGTTTGCGGCCTGGCTCCCGATCGCGCTGGCTTCATGGCGACGACGGGCGCCGGCGAGATCGTCGGCGGTGCGGGTGCTTTGCGCTCCGAACCCGACTATGTCTGGGACAACCACGTGCTGCGCATCACGGCCGCTGCCTGATGGCCGGCTCCGGCTCCGTATTGGTCGGAAGCCGCTTAACATTTATGCGGCCTGGCCCTTGCGGCGGCGGGCCATGCCGGGCAGAGGGAAGGCGTTCGTTAACCGGCCATATGAAGCTGCCAATATGAAGCTGCTCGCCATCGATTGCGCCGCCAGTCTCTGCGCCGCCTGCGTTTATGATGCGGGTGCGGGTATCGAGCTTGGCCGCCAGGTGCTTGACCTCGGCAAGGGGCACGCCGAGCATTTGATGGCCGTCATCGAGGCCGCCTTGAAGGCCAGTGGGATCGGCTATCAAGACCTGGATGCCATCGCCGTCTCGATCGGGCCCGGTTCCTTCACCGGCCTGCGCGTCGGCGTCTCGACCGCGCGCGGCCTGGCGTTGGCGCTGAAGATCCCGGCCATCGGCGTGACGACCCTGGAAGCGCTGGCGGCGGAGGCCGCAAATACCTTTCCCGGCCGCGCCGTGCTTGCCGCGCTCGACGCCGGCCGCGAGGAGCTCCATGCGGCTCTTTTCGACAAAGCGTTAGTTTTGACTTACGGTCCTGCGGTGGCCACGCTTTCCGAAGCGACCGCAATGGCAGTCGACGCGACCGCGGTCCTCGCCGGCACCGCCGCGCCGCAGATCGCTGCGGCCGCCGGACGAGCCTTCGACATCGGGCCCGTCGCCGCCACGGCGGACATCGCGACCTATGCCCGGCTGGCCGCCGCCAAGGGGCCAGGCGAAAAGCCGAAGCCGCTCTATCTGCGCGGCGCCGACGCCAAGCCGCAGGCTGGGTTCATCTTGCCAAGACAAGACCGAAGAGATCACGGTCCGAAGGGAAAAAAGCCCTGATGCGCATCCCTTTTCTTCAACCGCGCCGCAGGGACTATGCGCTGGAGCCGCTGACGGTCGCCGACAGCGCCGCCGTCTCGGTGCTGCATCGCGAGGATTTCGTCCGCCCCTGGACCGATGGCGAGTTCGCGGCGCTCCTCGAACAGGACACCGTGTTCGGTTTTGCAGCGCGCGAAACCGGGCAGGGGGCAAAGCCTCCGGTCGGTTTCGTGCTGGCGCGGCTCGCGGCGGGCGAGGGCGAGATCCTGACGGTCGCCGTCGCCCGCGCGCATCGCCGCCAGGGGCTCGGCTGGCAATTGATGGACGCGGTGCTGCGCGAACTGCACGCGCAGCGCGCCGAGGCGCTCTTCCTCGAAGTCGACGAGACCAATGCGCCGGCGATCGCGCTCTACCGCAGGCTCGGCTTCCGCCAGGTCGGCCAGCGTCCGAACTACTACCGGTCGACCGAGCACGGCCCAACCGGCGCGCTTGTCATGCGCCGCGATCTTCGCTAGCCAAGCGGCGCGATAGGGCCGGAGCGAATGATCAGGAAATTGCGGATTTTCATGGCGTTCGGCCTCGTCGCCGCTGGCACGCTGGTGATGGTGCCGCTGCAGCTCCTGTCGATGAAGACCGGGCTCTGGCCGGAAACGGTCGTCCTGAAGATCTGGCACAGCATGATCCTCAAGGCGCTCGGCATGCGCGTGCACGTGAAGGGCGCGCTGTCCAAGCAGCGCCCCTTGCTCATCGCGGCCAATCACATCTCCTGGACCGACATCATGGTGCTCGGCTCGTTTGTCGATGTAAAGTTCATCGCCAGGGCGGACATGGAAGGCTGGCCGATGATCGGCATGCTGTCCAAGCTGCAGCGCACCGTCTTCATCGAGCGCGAGCGCAGGCGCAGCTCCGGCAACCAGGCGAGCGAGATCGCCAGGCGCATGGCCAAGGGCGACGCCATGGTGCTGTTTGCCGAGGGCTCGACCGGCGACGGCAATCTGGTGCTGCCGTTCAAGAGCACCTTGTTCGGCGCTGCCTCGATGGCGATCTCAGAAGGGGCCGCGGACCAGGTGTTCATCCAGCCGGTGGCGATCGCCTATACGCGGGTGCATGGCGTGCCGATGGGCCGCCGCCACCGGCCGATGGCCTCCTGGATCGGCGATCAGGACCTGATGCCGCATCTGAAGGTCCTGCTTGCCGAAGGCGCTGTCGATGCCGAAGTGCATCTTGGCGAACCGGTGCCGTTCGCCAAAGGCTCGAGCCGCAAGGAAACGGCAAGATTGATGGAAGCGAAGGTGCGCGAGATGATGCAGGCCGCGCTCGCCGACCCACGTCCCAGCCGCTAGCGGCTGACCCAAAAACCGAACGCGTGGCGCCATAACCCATCAGAATCGTCTGTTTTTTGTCACGGAAAGGCGTTAGAAGCCGGCCGATGGAAATGAACACGATCGAAAGTCACGACATCGGCGCGGCGCCTGAACGCGAGCCGGCGCCTGTCAGGGCGGCGAAGAAGGTCTTCGTCAAGACTTATGGCTGCCAGATGAATGTCTACGATTCCCAGCGCATGACCGATGCGCTGGCCGCCGACGGCTATGTCGCGACCGATGCCGTCGAGGATGCCGATCTGGTGCTGCTCAACACCTGCCATATTCGCGAGAAGGCGGCGGAAAAGGTCTATTCCGAGCTTGGCCGCATCCGCGACATGAAGGCCGAGCGCGCCGAGGCTGGCCGCGAATTGCTGATCGGCGTCGCCGGCTGCGTGGCGCAGGCCGAAGGCGCCGAGATCATCCGCCGCGCGCCCGCGGTCGACCTCGTCATTGGCCCGCAAACCTATCACCGGCTGCCAGACGTGCTGGCAAGGGTCCGCGGCGGCGGGAAGATCGTCGAGACCGACTACGCGGTCGAGGACAAGTTCGAGCATCTGCCGCAGCCGAGGCGCGCCGAAGTGGCAAAGCGCGGCGTCACCGCTTTCCTCACGGTCCAGGAAGGCTGCGACAAGTTCTGCACCTTCTGCGTAGTACCCTATACGCGTGGTTCCGAAGTCTCGCGGCCGGTGGCGCAGATCGTCGCCGAGGCAAAGCGCCTGGCCGAGGCCGGCGTGCGCGAGGTGACGCTGCTCGGCCAGAACGTCAACGCCTGGCACGGCGAGGGCGAAAACGGCGAGGAATGGGGTCTTGGCCGGCTGCTCTTCCGCCTGGCGGAAATCCCCGGGCTGGCAAGGCTGCGCTACACGACCAGCCATCCGCGCGATATGGATGACGAATTGATCGCCGCGCACCGTGACCTGCCCGCCTTGATGCCCTATCTGCATTTACCGGTGCAGTCTGGTTCCGACCGGATCCTCAAGGCGATGAATCGCAGGCACACGGCACGCGACTATATGGCACTCATCGAGCGCATCCGCGCGGCGCGCGGCGATATCGCCATGTCGGGCGACTTCATCGTCGGCTTCCCCGGCGAGACGGACGAGGATTTCGAGGCGACGCTCGAGCTGGTGCGTGACGTGAATTACGCCTCGGCCTTCACGTTCAAATATTCGCCGCGCCCCGGCACGCCAGGCGCCGAAATGGACGGTCATGTGCCCGAAACGGTGAAGGATGAGCGGCTGCAGCGCCTGCAGGCGCTGATCAACGAGCAGCAGCAGAGTTTCATAGCCAGCCTGGTCGGCCGCACCGTCGGCACGCTGATCGAGAAGCCGGGTCGTCGGCCCGGTCAGAAAGTCGGCCGCTCGCCCTGGCTGCAGCCTGTTATTGTTGACGACAAGGCCGGCGGAATCGGTGACATTATTGACGTGCGAATCACGAAGACAGGTCAAAACAGCCTGTTCGCCGAGTTGGCCTGATGCATGTCGCCCAAAAGTGCTCGCGGTTTTGGGACAACGACATGCATAGCCACAAGCCTCGGCAGATGAGGAGAGACGGTTGAGCGCTGCTGAACTGAAGAATCCGCCCCAGAACCAGGCATCCGGGGCCTCCGACATGGCGCACATCGTACTGACCTTCGACAACAACAAGCTTGCCAGCGCCCTTTACGGCCAGTTCGACGAGAACCTGGCCCGGCTCGAGCAGAAGCTTGGCGTCGATATCCGCTCTCGCGGCAACCAACTTGCGATCAAGGGCTCGGCTTCCGCCGCCGAGCAGGCGCGCCGTGCGCTGGATACGCTCTACGGCATCCTGCAGAAGGGCGTCGACATCGGCCAGTCCGACGTCGACGGCGCCGTGCGCATGGCGATCGCCGCCGACGACCAGCTGACGCTGCCGACCATGGAGCGCAAGGGCAAGGTCTCGGCCGCCCAGATCGCGACGCGCAAGCGCACGATCTATGCCCGCTCGCTCAACCAGGACGCCTATATGCGCGCGCTGGAGCGCTCCGAAATGGTCTTCGGCATCGGCCCGGCCGGCACCGGCAAGACCTATCTGGCGGTGGCGCACGCGGCGATGCTGCTCGAGCGCGGCATGGTCGAGCGCATCGTGCTCTCGCGTCCGGCGGTCGAAGCCGGCGAGCGGCTGGGCTTCCTGCCCGGCGACATGAAGGAGAAGGTCGATCCGTATCTGCGTCCCCTCTATGACGCGCTCTACGACATGATGCCGGCCGACAAGGTCGAGCGGGCGATCGCCGCCGAGGTCATCGAGATCGCACCCTTGGCCTTCATGCGCGGCCGCACGCTGGCGCATGCGGCCGTGATCCTCGACGAGGCGCAGAACACCACCCCGATGCAGATGAAGATGTTCCTCACCCGTCTCGGCGAGAACTCGCGCATGATCGTCACCGGCGATCCGACCCAGATCGACCTGCCGCCCAACACCAAGTCGGGCCTTGTCGAGGCGTTGCGCATCCTCGACGGCGTGCCGGGCATCGTCACGGTCCGCTTCAACGAGGGCGACGTCGTGCGGCATCCGCTGGTCGCCGAGATCGTCAAGGCCTATGATCGTGACGGCAAGCTGGCGAGAGGATTGGGCGCCGAGAACTAGAGAGCATGATCCCGAACCGAAGGACCGCGCTAGCGAAAAGTGCCCGCGGTTTTTGCTTCGCTGACCTCCGGTTCGGGAAAGATCATGCTCAGACAAAAAGACAAAGCCCCCATGGCTGAAAATCCGGGATCCAGCGGCGAGACGCCACTCGACATCGATATTTTCGTCGAGGCCGGCGACTGGCCCGCGGAGGCCGAATTGACGCGTCTCGTCGATCGCGCCGTCGCGGCCGCCTTCGCCGAAGCCAACGCCATCGGCGCCTCGGAGCTCAGCATCGTTTTTTCCGACGACGCTCATATCCAGACCCTCAACGCCGAATGGCGCGGCAAGGACAAACCGACCAACGTCTTGTCTTTTCCGGCTTTTTCCTTCCCGAAAGGAGGCAAGCTGCCGCCAATGCTCGGCGACATCGTGCTGGCCTCCGAGACGGTCGCGCGTGAGGCCGCCCTGGAAGACAAGCCGCTGGCGAACCATATCACCCATCTCGTCATCCATGGCCTGCTGCATCTTCTGGGCTATGATCACGAGACCGACGCCGAGGCCGAGGAGATGGAAGCAATCGAGCGCGCGGCGCTTGCGAGGCTTGCCATTCCCGATCCCTACGCGTAACAAAAAAGACCAATTGACCCGATGGCGATGAACGACAAACCAGAAACTGCCGCCCGTCCGGAAGCTGGCAGTGCGGCCAAGCCTTCCGAAAAGACGGAAGACGGCTCCAGTCCGAGTATTGCGACCGGCAGCGCGGCCGCTGAGCCCTCGCATGCCGGTCCTTCGCTCTTCGATCGGGTGCTTGGCCTGTTCCGGCACCGCAACGGCACCAACCTGCGCGAGGAGATCGCCGACGCGCTGGCCGAGACGGCGAGCGATGCCGAATCCTTTTCGCCCGGCGAGCGTGCGATGCTCAACAACATCCTGCGGCTGCGCGAGGTGCGCGTCGAGGACGTCATGGTGCCGCGCGCCGACATCGAAGCGGTCGAGATCACCACCAAGCTTGGCGATCTGCTTGGCCTCTTCGAGCAGTCCGGCCATTCCCGCATGCCGGTCTATTCCGAGACGCTCGACGACCCGCGCGGCATGGTCCATATCCGCGACGTTCTCGCCCACATCACCAAGGTCGCCCGCGTCAAGAAGGGCCGCGCGAGCCGGAAGGCGCCGGCGCCGACCGTTCTCGACCTCGCCCAGGTCGATCTGGCGCGCTCCATCGGCGATCTCGACCTGATCCGCCCGGTGCTGTTCGTGCCGCCCTCCATGCTTGCTTCCGACCTCATGGGGCGCATGCAGACGACCCGTACCCAGATGGCGCTCGTCATCGACGAATATGGCGGCACCGACGGCCTCGCCTCGCTGGAGGACATCGTCGAGATGGTGGTCGGCGACATCGAGGACGAGCATGATGACGACGAGCCGATGATCACCCAGGCCGGCGACGGCGTGTTCGTTGTCGACGGCAAGGCCGAGATCGACGAGGTCGCCAAGATGATCGGCGAGGATTTCGCCGCCGGCGAGCATGGCGAATATGTCGACACCATCGGCGGCATGATCTTCAACACGCTTGGCCGGGTCCCGGCCCGCGGCGAGGTGGTGCAGGCCATACCGGGCTTCGAATTCCACGTGCTCGACGCCGACCCGCGCCGCGTCAAGCGGGTGCGCATCGTGCAGAGCCCGAAGGGCGAACGGCAGCGCCGCCGCGCTGCGCGCACCGAGCAGGCCTGACATCTTAGGGCCATGCCGGTCGACGACCCGTTCAAGCACGCAGTCCTGGGCTCCGGCGTCTTCTATCGCGATCCGCGCGCGGCTCTGGCATGGCTTCAGGCAGCCTTCGGTTTCGAGCCCAGCATGGTGGTGAGCGATGCCGACGGGCGGCTCGTCCATGCCGAAATGCGGTTCGGCGACGGCTACATCATCGTCGATTCCGAATGGGCCGAGCATATTGCCAGCCCGGCCTCGATCAGCGGCAAGAACACCCAGTCGGTTTACATCCGTCTGCGGGAAGGCCTCGACGCTCATTGCGAAAAAGCGCGCATGGCGGGGGCCGAAATCATTGAGGAGCCCGTCGATCATTTCTACGGCGAAAGGCAATACCGGGCCTGCGATCCCGAAGGCCACGTATGGACATTCACCCAGACCATGCGCGTGGTCTCGAAGGAAGAGGCCGAGCAACTGAGCGGCCTACGGATCGATGGCTGGCATCGCTGAGCACTTTGCAGCCAAGCGGAATCGCTTGGCGTTGCAGAAATGCGGCTAGACAAAAAGCGAGAGCGGGATACGCGCTCTCGCGCGACCGTGAATTAGGCTGCGCTCATCCGCGTTTGGATCACGCGGCGCGGCCTGTTAAATCTCAGGCTGCCTGATTCGCGCGACTTGGGAAGCTATATGCAGCGCTTTGCCGGCCGGATAATTCTGCTGTGGGGGTGGCGGCGGGCGCTGGTGGCGTTTGCCGCCGGCGCGCTCGCGGTCCTCGCCCAGGCGCCCTACGATTTCTTCGCCGTCTGCTTCGTCTCGTTTCCGGTGCTCGTCTGGCTGCTCGACGGCTCAACGGGTGAAGCCTCAGACGGTTGGCTGCGTCGCCTCCGGCCGGCTTTCGCCATCGGCTGGTGGTTCGGTTTCGGCTATTTCCTCGCCGGCCTGTGGTGGATCGGCCAGGCGCTTCTCGTCGAGGCCGACAGCTTCGCCTGGGCCTTGCCCTTCGCTGTGGTCGGCATCCCCTTCGCGCTCGCCTTTTTCTACGGCTTCGCGGCGGTCGTGGCGCGGCTCTTCTGGAGCAGCGACATCGGCCGCATAGCGGCGCTCGCCTTCGGCTTCGGCCTCGCCGAGTGGCTGCGCGACTTCCTCTTCACCGGCTTTCCGTGGAATGCCGTCGGCTACGCCGCGATGCCGGTGCCGCTCCTGATGCAGAGCGTGTCGGTGACCGGCATGATCGGTATGAACGCGCTTGCCGTCTTCGTCTTTTCGCTTCCCGCTCTTGTCGCCGCGCGTCGGCATCTGAGGCTGGGCCTTGCCCTGTTCGTCACCCTTGTCGCCGCGCATGTCGGCTTCGGCTATTTCAGGCTTGCCGTCCCGGCCGAGCCGGCAACCCGCTCGATCGACGTCCGCATCGTCCAGCCCGCCGTCGATCTCAGCGAGAAATGGAACGCCTCGGTGCGCGACCGCATCTTCGCCACGCTGATGGGGATATCCGCAAAGGCGCCGGATCAGGGCCATGCCAGGCCGCAACTGATCCTGTGGCCGGAAACATCCGTGCCGTTCCTGTTCACCGAGCGCCCCGACGCGCTGACGGCGCTGGGCGACATGCTGGGCGATGGCCAGATGCTGATCGCCGGCGTCGTGCGCGAGGAGGGCGGCTCGGGGAGTGCCGGCAGCAGCCGTTATTACAATTCCGTGGTGGCGATCAACGACAAGGGCGAGATCGTCGATGCCGTCGACAAGGTGCATCTGGTGCCGTTCGGGGAGTATCTGCCCTTTGAGGGCCTGTTCGAGCGTTTCGGCATCGGCCAGCTCGTCGCCGGGCCGATGAATTTCGCCGCCGGCAACGAGCGGCATGCGATCGCGGTGCCGAATGGCCTGCGGGCGGTTCCGTTTATCTGCTACGAGGTCATTTTTCCCGATCTTGTGGCGGTTGATGCTGCGTCATCCGAACTTATTGTGAATGTCACCAACGACGCTTGGTTTGGCGACACGCCAGGTCCGTACCAGCACTTCAGGCAGGCGCAGGTCCGTGCGGTGGAGAACGGATTGCCTTTGTTGCGTGCGGCCAACAACGGCATCTCCGCCGTTGTCGATTCGCGCGGGCGTATCGTCGATGCCTTGGCGGTCGACGCGCGCGGCGCCATCGATGCGCAAGTGCCGGTTTCTGGGCGCGCCCTCCTGCCCGCCGGCCAGCGGCGCATTAACGGATTACTGATCATGTTGCTCTTTGCCCTTGCGGCCTTCACATTGAATGTAAGGCAGCGGCTACGGGTGAATTGACAGTCGGCACATTAGAAACTCATACTGTAACGCCTAAAATTTTCTCGAAGTCGGTCGGAGGGTCTGTTGGGGCAGGTGGCTCCGGCTTCGTTTGGGCGGCAAAAAATAGAAAAAGCCGGAAAAATTCGGCGAGGAAAAAATGACAGAAGAGAACAAGAAGAAGCCGAATCCGATCGACATCCATGTCGGGAGCCGTATTCGGTTGCGTCGCAATATGCTTGGAATGAGCCAGGAAAAACTGGGTGAAAATCTCGGCATCACGTTTCAACAGATACAGAAGTACGAAAAGGGGACGAACAGGGTCGGTGCCAGCCGTCTGCAGGCGATTGCCTCCATCCTGAGCGTTCCTGTCGCCTTCTTCTTCGAGGACGCCCCGGGTCAGGAGGCCGGGGCCGGCAATCGGGGATTCGCAGAGGACGCCATGGCCTTCGCCATCGAGTTCTGCGGCAGCCCGGAGGGGCTTCAGCTCAATCGTGCCTTCGTCAAGATTCCCGACGTCAAGGTGCGGCGCCGGATAATCGATCTTGTGAAGTCCCTTTCGCCGGACGAAGCCGAGTGATTCCAGGCTCATGCCGCCGGCGGTGCCCTGCCGCCGGTGGCACAAGCCGATTGTGCCGACATTCATGCCAGATCCGTCGCGCCGCTTGACGAGCGGCGCCCGGCACCGCTAACACGTGGCGCGCCAAAATCGGCAGCCCTGCCGATCTTTTTTCAAGAGGGGACACCCGTGACGCGGCAGAATTATCTCTTCACCTCGGAATCTGTTTCCGAAGGCCATCCCGACAAAGTCTGTGATCGTATCTCCGACGAGATCGTCGATCTCGTCTATCGCGAAGCCAAGAAGACGGGCATGGACCCGTGGAAGGTGCGCGTCGCCTGCGAGACGCTGGCCACCACCAACCGCGTCATCATCGCCGGCGAGGTCCGGGTTCCCGAGACGCTGCTGAAAAAGGACAAGGCAGGCAACATTCTGAAGGATGCGGCGGGCCACCCGGTCGTCAATCCGACCAAGTTCAAGTCGGTCGCCCGCAAGGCGATCCGCGAGATCGGCTACGAGCAGGCCGGCTTCCACTGGAAGACGGCCAAGATCGAGGTGCTGCTGCACGGCCAGTCGCCGGACATCGGCCAGGGCGTCGACAATGCCGCCGACCGCCAGGGCGAGGAAGGCGCCGGCGACCAGGGCATCATGTTTGGCTACGCCTGCCGCGAGACGCCCGACCTGATGCCGGCGCCGATCTATTACAGCCACAAGATCCTCGAACTCCTGGCCGCCGCGCGCCATCAGGGCAGCGGCGAGGCCGGCAAGCTCGGCCCGGATGCCAAGAGCCAGGTTACCGTGCGCTATGCCGACGGCAAGGCGGCGGAAGTGACGCAGATCGTGCTTTCCACCCAGCATCTCGATTCGAGCTGGGATTCCAAGCAGGTCCGCAAGGTTGTCGAGCCTTACATCATCGAGGCGCTTGGCGATCTCAAGATCGCCGACGACTGCAACTGGTACATCAATCCGACCGGCAAGTTCGTCATCGGCGGTCCTGACGGCGATGCCGGCCTCACCGGTCGCAAGATCATCGTCGACACCTATGGCGGCGCGGCGCCCCATGGCGGCGGCGCCTTCTCCGGCAAGGACACCACCAAGGTCGACCGTTCGGCTGCCTATGCGGCGCGCTATCTCGCCAAGAACGTCGTGGCGGCCAAGCTTGCCGACCGCTGCACGATCCAGTTGTCCTACGCCATCGGCGTCGCCCAGCCGCTGTCGGTCTATGTCGACCTGCATGGCACCGGCAAGGTCGACGAGGCCAGGCTCGAGGAGGCGCTGCGCAAGGTGATGGACCTGTCGCCGTCCGGCATCCGCCGCCACCTCGACCTCAACAAGCCGATCTACGCGAAAACCTCGTCCTATGGCCATTTCGGCCGCAAGGCCGGCCGCGACGGTTCCTTCTCCTGGGAGAAGACCGATCTGGCCAAGGCGCTCAAGGACGCGGTCGCCGCCTGACACGAGTGGACCCGAAGGACCGGCCGAGCCGCGCGACCGAAGCTTTTTTCGGCCGCCGGCATGGCAAGACCATTCGCCCGCAGCAGGCCGCGGCGCTTGAAAGCGGCCTGCGCGCCTACAGGCTCGATCTGACGGCAGAGGCGCCGGCGGACCTCAAGACGCTGTTCAAGTCAAAGGTTTCGGCACTTCAGCTCGAGATCGGCTTCGGCGGCGGCGAGCATCTCCTGCATCGCGCGACGGAGGCGCCGGCGACCGGCTTCATCGGCGTCGAGCCCTTCGTCAACGGCATGGCCAAGATGATGACGGCGCTCGGCAAGGCGCCGCTCGCCAATCTCAGGGTCTATGACGACGACGCCACGCGTCTGCTCGACTGGCTGTCGCCGGCCTCGCTCGATGGCATCGACCTGCTCTATCCCGATCCCTGGCCGAAGAAGAAGCACTGGAAGCGGCGCTTCGTCAGCCCGGCCAATCTCGACCGGTTCGCCCGGGTGCTGAAGGTTGGCGGCAGGTTCCGCTTCGCCTCCGATATCGACAGCTATGTGAACTGGACGCTGCTTGCCTGCCGCGCCAATGGCGCCTTCGCCTGGCAGGCGAGTGAAGCTGCCGACTGGCACCAGCCCTATGAGGGTTGGCCCGGCACGCGCTATGAGGCCAAGGCCATCCGCGAGGGGCGGCGGCCTGCCTATCTGACCTTTATCCGGAAGTAAGCCGCAGGACCTCGAAGCGGCGCGGCGGCGTCCCCGTCGTCCGCTGCTTAGAAGCGGCCAATTCGGTCAAAGGCGGTTGGGTCGATGCCGAGCTTCTTCAGGTCGCTGCGGCGCGGCTTGCGGCCGGCCTCCACGGCTCGCGATGCGGCAGCCGCGCTGCCGAATGTGGTGAAAAAGTCGCCGATCACGAAAAACAAGCCACGGTCCATGACAAATACCTTCGCGCGCCACCGCGCACGACCTTTCCTTTTTGCGTCGCAACATAGATGGGTACTGGCAGGCTCCAGTCATAGGGGCGTCGGGCGCATAGCCGTCATGCTCCAGAGGCAATGCTCATCCCGCTACGGTGAAGTTTGGCCGGTGCGGCCGTCAGGCTTGAAACGCCGGCCGGGATCGTCTATATCAGCCTCAAATTCTTGGTCGGTATGACGAAGAGTGGGTCCACCCGGTCCCGCTCTTTTTTATTAACTGCCGGCCGGAGCGACAAAGCAACAGGGATCCGATGACCGCAGCGGCAAGCGAAGCCGACGACCGTATCATCCGTGAAAGCGGCATCGATGCGCGCATTGCGATGATCGTGCAGCCGGTGCTCAGGGCCATCGGCTTTCGCCTCGTGCGGGTGCAACTGACCGGACAGAACGGGCTGACGCTGCAGATCATGGCCGAGCGCGAGGACGGCACCATGACCGTCGAGGATTGCGAAGAGGTCAGCCGCGCGGTTTCGCCGGCGCTCGATGTCGAAGATCCGATCGAAAAGGCGTATCATCTCGAAGTGTCGTCGCCGGGCATCGACCGGCCGCTGGTGCGCAAGTCGGATTTCGCCACCTGGACCGGCCATCTGGTCAAGATGGAGACATCGGTTCTTATCGGCGACCGCAAGCGTTTCAAGGGCAAGATCGCCGGGGCGGACGCCGACGGCATTCTGCTGGAGCGCGACAAGGCGGCCTATGGCGAAGAGCCGATGGTGCGCGTGCCCTTTGACGCCATTGCCGAGGCGCGGCTCGTGCTGACCGACGATCTCATCCGCGAGGCCCTGTCGAAGGACAACAGGGCCCGCAAGGAAGCAAAAAAGCGCCGGGGCGACGCGGAAGAAGCCGACGCCGGCGAAGGAAACGAAACCGAACAGGAAAGTTGATTGAGCTTTCGGACCACGTGTCCGGAGCGAAGTCGGGAGAAAGACAATGGTTGTAAGCGCCAACAGGCTCGAACTGCTGCAGATCGCCGATGCGGTCGCGCGTGAAAAGTCGATCGACAAGTCTATCGTCATCGCCGCCATGGCCGATGCGATCCAGAAGGCTGCGCGTTCGCGTTACGGTCAGGAAACCAACATCCGGGCCGACATCAATCCCAATACGGGCGAGATGAAACTGCAGCGGCTGATGGAAGTGGTCGAGAAGGTCGAGGACTACGCGACGCAGATCGCCCTCTCCACGGCGCGCGAGCGCAATCCCGACGCCCAGCTTGGCGATTTCATCGCCGAACAGCTGCCGCCCATGGATTTCGGCCGCATCGCCGCCCAGTCGGCCAAGCAGGTCATCGTCCAGAAGGTGCGCGAGGCCGAGCGCGATCGTCAGTATGACGAGTACAAGGACCGCATCGGCGAGATCGTCAACGGCACCGTCAAGCGCGTCGAATACGGCAACGTCATCGTCGACCTTGGCCGCGGCGAGGCGATCATCCGCCGCGACGAGCTGATCCCTCGCGAGAACTACAAGTACGGCGACCGCGTCCGCGCCTATGTCTACGACGTGCGCCGCGAGCAGCGCGGTCCGCAGATCTTCCTGTCGCGCACGCATCCGCAGTTCATGGCCAAGCTCTTCACCATGGAAGTGCCGGAAATCTACGACGGCATCATCGAGATCAAGTCGGTGGCCCGCGATCCGGGCTCGCGCGCCAAGATCGCCGTCATCTCGCGCGATTCCTCGATCGATCCGGTCGGCGCCTGCGTCGGCATGCGCGGCAGCCGCGTCCAGGCGGTGGTCGGCGAGCTGCAAGGCGAGAAGATCGATATCATTCCGTGGTCGCCTTCGGCCGCCTCCTTCATCGTCAATGCGCTGCAGCCGGCGGAGGTCGCCAAGGTGGTGCTCGACGAGGATGCCGAGCGCATCGAGGTGGTGGTGCCGGACGACCAGCTGTCGCTGGCCATCGGCCGCCGCGGCCAGAATGTGCGCCTTGCCTCGCAGCTCACCGGCTGGGACATCGACATCCTGACCGAGCAGGAAGAGAGCGAGCGTCGCCAGAAGGAATTCGTCGAGCGTTCGGCGCTCTTCATGGAGGCCCTCGACGTCGACGAGATGGTCGGCCAGGTGCTTGCCTCCGAAGGCTTCACCAGCGTCGAGGAAGTCGCCTATGTCGATTCCGGCGAAATCTCCTCGATCGACGGCTTCGACGAGGATACCGCTTCGGAAATCCAGACGCGCGCCCGCGAATATCTCGAGAAGATCGAGGCCGAGCACGACGAGAAGCGCAAGGCGCTCGGCGTCAAGGACGAACTGCGCGAGATCCCCGGCATCACCACGGCCATGATGGTGACGCTCGGCGAGGACGGCGTGAAGACGATCGAGGACTTCGCCGGATATGCCGCCGACGACCTGATCGGCTGGAAGGAACGCAAGGACGGCGAGACCAAGGTATATCCCGGCGTGCTTGCCGATCACGGCGTCTCGCGCGCCGAAGCCGAAGAGATGGTGCTGGCTGCCCGCAGGAAGGCCGGCTGGATTTCCGAGGAAGAACTGGCCGCTGAAGAAGCCGCGGCCGACGAAACCGTCGGTGCGTGAGGTGATCACCAATCGCAGAGCCCGTGGACGAGATGAACGATCGCACCTGCATCGTCACGCGCAGGCAGACAGAAGCGGATGAACTGATCCGCTTCGTCGTCGGCCCGGATTCGGCCGTCGTTCCGGACATCAAGAGAAATCTGCCCGGCCGCGGTTGCTGGGTTACCGCCGATCGCCTACATATCGAGAAGGCAGCGGCGAAAAACCTGTTTGCCCGGGCCTTCAAGGCCCAGGTTGCCGTCCCCTCCGATCTCGGGGGCATGGTCGACGGACTGCTTTCCAGATCCGCTCTGGGTATGCTGGGTCTTGCTCGCAAGGCCGGAGCGGTCGTTCTCGGCGCCGCCAAGGTGGAGGCTGCCGTGCGCGACGGGCAGGCGCTCTTCGTGCTGCACGCTACCGAAGCCTCGGACGATGGCGTCCGCAAGATCAGTCAGGCGCGGCGGGCAACCGTCCATCTCGGTGGCCCGGCCATCCTTGCCTACAAACTTTTCCCTGAGGCCGAGTTGAGCTTGGCATTGGGGGGTACAAATGTGATACATGCTGCCGTCCTCGCGCAGGACGCGGGTAAGGCGGTTGAGAAGCGCATGGTTGCGCTCGACCGGTATCGGGGCGGAACCCCGGACGATTTGGCAATGCTTGCGGCCGTTGCTGACGAAGATGATGCCGCAGAGGATATGGAATGAACGATACGAAATCGGGCGACGACAAGACGTTGAGCGTTACGCCGAAGAAGACCTTGACGCTGAAGCGCCCCGGCCTCGAGCAGGGCACCGTGCGCCAGAATTTCTCGCATGGCCGTACCAAGTCGGTCGTGGTCGAGACCAAGAAGCGCAAGTTCTCGCTGCACGGCGACAAGCCGGAGCCGGTGGCGCCGTCGGTCTTCACGCCGAAGCCCGCAGCCGCGGCACCTGCCCCTGCCGTGCAGGAAGCGCCGAAGGCGCCGCCCCCGCAGCCGGAACGCTCCGGCATGGTGCTGAACGAATTGTCGCGCGGTGAGATGGAAGCGCGCCGCAGGGCGCTCGAAGGCTCCAAGGCGCGTGAGATCGAGGACCGCCAGCGCGCCCAGGAAGAGAGCAAGCGCCGCGCCGAGGAAGAAGAGCGCCGCAAGCGCGAGCGCGAGGAATCCGCGCGTCGTCAAGCCGAGGAAGAGGCTCGCCTCCAGGCCGAGGCCGAGTCGCGTCGCCGTGCCGAGGAAGAGGCCCGCCGCCGCGCGCCGCAGGCCGCGGATGTTGCCACGGCCGACGACGAGGAGGAGGTCAAGCCGAGGCGTACCGGCGCTGGTGCTGGTGCCGGTGCGCCGGCCCGTCGTCTTGCCACGCCCGAAGTGGCGCGTCCGGCCAAGCCCACCAAGGGCGAGGAGGACCGCCGCCGCGGCAAGCTGACGCTGAATTCTGCGCTTTCCGACGAGGACGCGCGCGCTCGTTCGCTGTCCTCGATGCGCCGCCGCCAGGAGAAGTTCAAACGCGCGTTGCACAACGAGCCGCGCGAGAAAGTCATGCGTGAAGTGATCCTGCCCGAAACCATCACCATCCAGGAACTGGCGCAGCGCATGTCCGAGCGCGCCGTGGACGTGGTCAAGTTCTTCATGAAGCAGGGCCAGATCCTGAAGCCGGGCGACGTCATCGACGCCGACACGGCCGAACTGGTCGCTTCGGAATTCGGCCACACGGTCCGTCGCGTTGCCGAGTCCGACATCGAGGAAGGCCTGTTCAACATCGCCGACCGTCAGGAAGACCTGGTGTCGCGTCCGCCTGTCGTGACCATCATGGGCCATGTCGACCACGGCAAGACCTCGCTGCTCGACGCCATCCGCAATGCCAATGTCGTCTCCGGCGAGGCTGGCGGCATCACCCAACATATCGGCGCCTACCAGGTCGAGAAGAACGGTCAGAAGATCACCTTCATCGACACGCCCGGCCACGCCGCCTTCACGGCCATGCGCGCCCGCGGCGCCCAGGTCACCGACATTGCCGTGCTGGTGGTTGCGGCCGACGACAGCGTGATGCCGCAGACGATCGAATCGATCAGTCACGCCAAGGCGGCCGGCGTGCCGATCATCGTGGCGATCAACAAGATCGACAAGCGCGACGCCGACCCGCAGAAGGTGCGCGCGGAACTCTTGCGCCATGAAGTCTTCGTCGAATCGATGGGCGGCGAGGTGCTGGACGTCGAAGTGTCGGCGACCAAGGGCACCAACATTGACAAGCTGCTCGAGGCGATCCTGCTGCAGGCCGAGATTCTCGACCTCAAGGCCAACCCGGACCGTACCGCCGAAGGCGCGGTCATCGAGGCCAAGCTCGACAAGGGCCGTGGCCCGGTCGCCACGGTGCTGGTGCAGACCGGCACGCTGATGCCGGGCGACATCATTGTCGCCGGCAACGAGTGGGGCCGTGTCCGCGCGTTGGTCAACGATCGCGGCGAGCATGTGCCGGAAGCGCCGCCGGCAATGCCGGTCGAGGTGCTCGGCCTCCAGGGCACGCCGCAGGCGGGCGATCGCTTCGCTGTCGTCAACAACGAGGCGCGTGCGCGTGAGATCACCGAATACCGTCAGCGCCTGGCGCGTGAGAAGGCGGTGGCCAAGCATGCCGGCCAGCGCGGCTCGCTCGAACAGATGATGTCGCAGTTGCAGACGAGCGGGCTCAAGGAATTCCCGCTGGTCATCAAGGGCGACGTGCAGGGCTCGATCGAGGCGATCAATGCCGCGCTCGAAAAGCTCGGCAACGACGAGGTGCGCGCGCGCATCGTCCACGCCGGTGCCGGTGGCATCACCGAAAGCGACGTCTCGCTCGCCGAAACGTCGGGCGCGGCGATCATCGGCTTCAACGTCCGCGCCAATGCACAGGCGCGCGCCGCCGCTGCCGCTGCCGGAATCGAGATCCGCTACTACTCGATCATCTACAACCTCGTCGATGACGTGAAGGCGGCGCTTTCCGGCATGCTCTCGCCGGAGCGGCGCGAGACCTTCATCGGCAATGCCGAGATCCTCGAGATATTCGACATCTCGAAGGTCGGCAAGATCGCCGGCTGTCGCGTAACCGAAGGCAAGGTCGAGCGTGGCGCGGGCGTCCGCCTGATCCGCGACAACGTCGTCGTCCACGAAGGCACGCTGAAGACGCTCAAGCGCTTCAAGGACGAAGTTTTGGAAGTGCCGGTCGGCCAGGAATGTGGCATGGCCTTCCAGAACTACGAGGACATGCGTGTCGGCGACGTCATCGAGTGCTTCCGCGTCGAGATGGTGACCAGGACGCTCTAAATTCGGATATACTTGTCGAGATGACCGGGCGGCGGCCGAAAGGCTGCCGCCCAAAGCCTTATTTCATAGTTGAGACATGTGGCGCGGTCCCATCCCGCGCTTCACGATTTCAGGACTGAAGAAAATGCCCCGTTCCACAACATCAGGCCCCTCCCAGCGCATGCTGCGCGTCGGCGAGCAGGTGCGCCACGCCTTGTCCGAGACCTTGCAGCGCGGCGAGATCATCGATCCGGTGATCGAGAACGCCGTCGTCTCGGTCTCCGAGGTGCGCATGTCGCCCGACCTCAAGATCGCCACCGCTTTCGTCTCGCCGCTTGGCACCGGCGACGCCGGTGCCGTGGTCGGGGCCCTCAACAAACATGCAAAGTTTATCCGCGGCCGCGTCTCCGGCGCGCTCAGGCAGATGAAATACATGCCGGAAGTCCGCTTCCGGCTCGATACGTCCTTCGACAATTTCGCCCGGATCAACGAATTGCTGAAATCGCCCGAAGTGGCGCGCGATCTCGGCGATGAGAACAAAGACGACAAGGACGAGGAATAAGTGGCGCGTCGCGGCAAGAAGAAGGGTCGGCCGGTTTCCGGCTGGGTGGTGCTGGACAAGCCGGTCGGCATGGGCTCGACCGAGGCGGTCTCCAAGATCAAATGGCTGTTTCAGGCGGAGAAGGCCGGCCACGCCGGCACGCTAGACCCGCTGGCCTCTGGCATGCTGCCGATCGCGCTCGGCGAGGCGACCAAGACCGTGCCCTATGTGCAGGACGGCGCCAAGGTCTACCGCTTTGCCGTTGCCTGGGGCGAGGAGCGCTCGACCGACGATCTCGAAGGCCCGGTGACGAACACCTCCGACCGGCGGCCGGCCGAGGCGGAGGTGAGGGCGCTGCTGCCGAAATACACCGGCATCATCATGCAGACGCCGCCGCAATTCTCCGCCATCAAGATCGCCGGCGAGCGTGCCTACGACCTCGCCCGTGACGGCGAGACGGTCGACATTCCTGCCCGCGAGATCGAGATCGGACGACTCGATCTCCTCGAGCACAATGGCGACCGCAGCGTCTTCGAGGTCGAATGCGGCAAGGGTACCTATGTGCGCTCGCTGGCGCGCGATATGGGCCGCGATTTGGGCTGCTTCGGCCACATTGCCGAACTCCGGCGCGTCGAGGTCGAGCCGTTCACGGCCGAGGACTTCGTCACCGTGGCCGAGCTCGAAGCGGCGCGCTTCGGCGGCAAGACGGATGAGAGCGCGGAAGAGACCGAGGCTGCGACCGACTTCAGCGCTATCGACGCGCTGCTGGTCGACACCGCGGCGGCCCTCGATTGCCTGCCTCAGGTCGCGGTCAGCGACGACGCCGCGACCAAGATCCGTCTCGGCAATCCCGTCATCATTCGCGGCCGTGATGCGCCGGTCGAGGCCGAGGAGGCCTGCGCCACCGCGCGTGGCAAGCTGGTGGCCATCGGCGCCATCGAGCAGGGCATGTTCAAGCCCAAGCGGGTCTTTGCCGGGTGATGGCGCTCGGCCAGAGCAATTCCAGGAAAAGTGTGAGACGGTTTTCCGTCCGGAATTGCGTCAAAACAAGGAGATAGAGCGGTTTGCCGTTTCCGCGAAACGTGAACCGCCTTGGTGTAATTTCAGGAAAAGTGCGTAGCGGTTTTCCGCCTGGAGTTGCTAAGAAGCAAAGACCAATTCAGTTGGACTTTGCGCCCGAGGAACTCATGGCAAAGGTTGATACCGTCAGGAAGCGGGCTCCGCTGAAAACCCGCCGGCCGCCGGTAGGCGCTTCCCCCGGCACGCTGATCGCCGATCCGGCGGCGCGGCGTAGCGAGCTCAGGCTGACGTTGATCTCGCCCGAAAAATTCAAGACCATCGACAATGCCAGCATCGACGAGCTCAATACCCATTGCGACCGGTGGCCGGTCGTCTGGCTCGACTGCACGGGGCTTGCCAACATCCCGCTGATCGAGGAGATCGGCCGGATCTTCAACCTGCACCCGCTGGCGCTGGAGGATGTCGTCAACACCGGCCAGCGGCCGAAGGTGGATTTCTTCGAGGATCATGCCTTCGTCGCGCTGCGCATGATCGACGATGTCACCGCCCATCGCTACGAGCAGATAGCGGTGTTCTTCGGCAGGAATTTCGTCGTCACCTTCCAGGAGCGCGAGGGCGACCCGTTCGACCCGGTGCGCAAGCGTATCGTGGCGTCCATGCCCAACCGGCTGCGCTCGCGCGGCGCCGACTACCTGGCCTATGCGCTGATCGACGCCATCGTCGACAGCTATTTCCCGCCGATCGAGGCGGCGAGCGAACTGGTCGACGGCATCGAGGACCAGATGCTGAGCACGCCGCACAAGCATCAGATGCGGCAGTTGCACGAGTTGCGGCGCGACGCCAACGTGCTGAAGGGCGTGCTGTGGCCGATGCGCGATGCCCTGGCGACATTGATCCGCAACGACGTGCCCTATGTGAAGGCCGAGACCAAGATCTTCTTCAACGACACGCTCGATCATTCGCTGCGGCTGATCGAGCTGGTCGAGAATCAGCGCGACATGCTGACCGGCCTGATCGAGATGCATCTGTCGCTCACCCAGGCGCGCACCAATGACGTCATTTCCTATCTGACGATCGTCTCGATGATCTTCATGCCGCTCACCTTCCTCGTCGGCGTCTGGGGCATGAACTTCGAACCGCAAAGCTCGCCCTGGAACATGCCGGAGCTGAAGGCCTATTACGGCTACCCGGCAGCACTTTTTTTCATGCTCGCCGTCGCAATTGGGCTTGTCGCCTTCTTCAAGTGGAAGAAGTGGCTGTAGTCCAGCGCAAACCTTTGTTTTGGCGGCAGGACCTGCGACAAGCCGGCTTGACAATTGGGCTGGTGTTTTGCCGGGAATTGCACTATATGCGCCGCAGCTTCGCGCCCTGACGCGTTGCTTTGCACTGGCCCCTGCTGGACGACATCCCGGCTGAGGGCGTCCCGTTTCCTCGAACAGATAAGGAAAAACACGATGTCGATTACTGCCGATCGCAAGAAGGAACTGATGACTGAATTCGCAACCGCCAAGGGCGATACCGGGTCCCCGGAAGTCCAGGTTGCCATCCTTTCCGAGCGCATCAAGAACCTGACGGAGCACTTCAAGGACCACAAGAAGGATAACCATTCCCGCCGTGGCCTGCTTGCTCTCGTTTCCCAGCGCCGCAGCCTGCTTGATTATCTCAAGCGCAAGGACGACGCGCGCTATCAGACGCTGATCGACAAGCTCGGTCTCCGTCGCTGACGAATTGACCGGCGGGCTCTCTGCGGAGGGCCCGCCGGTCGCGCATTGGCACATCGGATGATCCGGTGTGCCGATGCTGGGAATGGAGCGCAACGCGCTCTCGAAATTTGCATTCGCGCACGGCGCGTTCCGAAAACAGGGGTTTTCGGCGTCATGCGCAAGGCCGGTCGACCGGTCGGCCAGACCCGGTTCCGAAAGTGCAGAGGGCCATTCGGAACCGCCCATGGACGGTCATGGGGCAGGATTGCAGGATGCTCGCTCGGCAGTATGCCGGACCTGCCGAGCTTCCCGTTGTCTTGCCCGTGGCTGCCCGAAAGAAGCCAGGAAGGGATACTCGCGACCGTTGAGACGGCGCGGTCCTTTCCGCATATGAAGGACAAGATATGTTCAATCATCACAAAGTGGAAATCGAGTGGGGCGGCCGTCCGCTCATCCTGGAAACCGGCAAGATCGCCCGCCAGGCTGACGGCGCGGTGCTCGCCTCCTACGGCGAAACCGTGGTTCTCGCCACCGTCGTTTCGATGAAGGAGCCGAAGCCCGGCCTCGATTTCTTCCCGCTCACCGTCAACTACCAGGAAAAGACTTATGCCGCCGGCAAGATCCCGGGCGGCTATTTCAAGCGCGAGGGCCGTCCGAGCGAGAAGGAAACGCTGGTTTCCCGCCTGATCGACCGCCCGATCCGCCCGCTTTTCGCCGACGGCTACAAGAACGACACCCAGATCGTCGTCACCGTCGTCCAGCACGATCTTGAAAACGATCCGGACATCCTGTCGATCGTCGCCACCTCGGCGGCCCTAACGCTGTCGGGCGTGCCCTTCATGGGTCCGATCGGCGGCGCCCGCGTCGGCTACATCAACGGCGAATATGTGCTCAACCCGCATATCGACGAAATGCCGGAATCCAAGCTCGACCTCGTCGTCGCCGGCACCGCCGACGCCGTGCTGATGGTCGAATCCGAGGCCAAGGAGCTCAGCGAGGACCTGATGCTCGGCGCCGTCATGTTCGGCCACAAGAGCTTCCAGCCGGTGATCGAGGCGATCATCAAGCTGGCCGAGGTCGCCGCCAAGGACCCGCGCGACTTCACCGCGCCCGACTATTCCGCGCTTGAAGGCGAGATGCTGAAGATCGTCGGCGACGAGCTGCGCGAGGCCTACAAGATCACCGACAAGCAGTCGCGTTACGCCGCCGTCGACGCCGTCAAGGCGAAGGTCAAGGCAGCGTTCGCACCGGCCGATGGCGAGGAAGCCAAGTACTCCTCCGAGCAGATCGGCACGGTGTTCAAGGAACTCCAGGCCAAGGTGGTGCGCTGGAACATCCTCGATACCGGCTCGCGCATCGACGGCCGCGATCTCAAGACTGTCCGCAAGATCGTCTCCGAGGTCGGCGTTCTGCCGCGCACCCATGGCTCGGCGCTGTTCACCCGTGGCGAGACCCAGGCGCTGGTTGTCGCCACGCTCGGCACCGGCGAGGACGAGCAGTTCGTCGATTCGCTGACCGGCATGTACAAGGAGAAGTTCCTTCTCCACTACAATTTCCCGCCCTATTCGGTCGGTGAAACCGGCCGCATGGGCTCGCCGGGCCGCCGCGAGATCGGTCACGGCAAGCTGGCCTGGCGCGCGATCCGCCCGATGCTGCCCTCCGCCGACCAGTTCCCCTACACGCTGCGCGTCGTCTCGGAGATCACCGAGTCCAACGGCTCGTCCTCGATGGCGACCGTCTGCGGCACCTCGCTGGCGCTGATGGATGCCGGCGTGCCGATTGCCAAGCCGGTGGCCGGCATCGCCATGGGCCTGATCAAGGAAGGCGAGCGTTTCGCAGTGCTCTCCGACATCCTCGGCGACGAGGATCACCTCGGCGACATGGACTTCAAGGTCGCCGGCACCGCCAACGGCGTCACCTCGCTGCAGATGGACATCAAGATCGACGGCATCACCGAGGAGATCATGAAGATCGCGCTCGGCCAGGCCAAGGACGGCCGTCTGCACATCCTCGGCGAGATGGCGCATGCGATCTCCGGCGCCCGCGCCGAGCTCGGCGAGTTCGCGCCGCGCATCGAGGTCATGCACATCCCGACCGACAAGATCCGCGACGTCATCGGCTCCGGCGGCAAGGTGATCCGCGAGATCGTCGAGAAGACAGGCGCCAAGATCAACATCGAGGACGACGGCACGGTCAAGATCGCTTCGGCCAACGCCAAGGAGATCGAGGCGGCGAAGAAGTGGATCCACACCATCGTCGCCGAGCCGGAAGTCGGCGAGATCTACGAAGGCACGGTCGTCAAGACCGCCGACTTCGGCGCCTTCGTCAACTTCTTCGGCCCGCGCGACGGCCTCGTCCACATCTCGCAGCTCGCCAACGAGCGCGTCGCCAAGACCTCCGACGTCGTCAAGGAAGGCGACAAGGTTTGGGTCAAGCTGATGGGCTTCGACGAGCGCGGCAAGGTTCGCCTGTCGATGAAGGTCGTCGACCAGGCCACCGGCAAGGAAATCGTGCGCGAGAAGAAGCCGGAAGGCGAGGAAGACGCCGCCTGATCGGCTTGACCGGTTAATCGAAACGGGCGCGCCGCGAGGTCGCGCCCGTTTTGTTTGAAGAGTTATGTGAATGGCCGCGGAGCCGCTGAAAACGCTGTTTTATCCGTTCGAGGCCGAGGCAATCCCTTTGCCGCGAAAAGACGGCTGCGTGCTGTTCCTGGGGGCTGAACCGGGCTTCCGTTCGCCCGGCGGCTTCGATGCCGGGCTGCATCTCGTGCAAGGCTTTCGGCCGCATTTTCGCGCCCTGGAGGCGGCCGGCTACACGGTCACGCCGCGGGCGGAAGGCTCCGGCTTCGATGCCGCCCTGGTTCTCGCCGGCCGCCATCGCGGCCAGAACGAGCTGCGCATCGCCGAGGCTCTTGAGCGTGTCGCGCCAGGCGGGCCGATCGTCGTTGCCGGCGGCAAGGACGATGGCATCGACAGCCTGCGCAAGCGCATCAATATTTTGGTGGCGCTCGAAGGTCATTTGCCGAAGCATCACGGTGTCGCCTTCTGGTTCCGCCAGGCCGGAACAGGGGCGGCCGAGGCGCTTCGGGCCGCCAATCCCGATCTGGTCGTGGAAGGGCGTTTTCGAACCGCGCCCGGCATGTTTTCCTTCGATCGCGTCGACACCGGCTCGAAGCTTCTGGCGGAAAGCCTGCCTGACGGTTTGACGGGCAATCTCGCCGATTTCTGCGCCGGCTGGGGCTATCTGGCGGCGGAAGTCGCGGAACGCTCGCCGAACCTCTCCGGCCTCGACCTCTACGAAGCGGATTTCGAAGCGCTGGAAGCAGCCAGGCTCAATTTCTGCGGCGCCGTCGAGCCGCGCTTCTTCTGGGCCGATCTGCTCACCGAAACTGTTGAGCGGCGCTATGACGCCATCGTCATGAACCCGCCCTTTCACAGTGGCCGGGCAGCCGAGCCCGGTATCGGCGCCGGCATGATCCATGCCGCGTCAAGGGCGCTGAAGCCGGGCGGGCGTCTGCTCATGGTCGCCAACCGGCAATTGCCCTATGAACAGGTGCTGGCGGCCGCCTTTTCCAGCCATGCCGAGATTGCCCGCGACGGCATGTTCAAGGTGTTTTCGGCGCGGCGATAGAAGCAATTCCAGGAAAAGTGCGCAGCGGTCTTCCGTCCGGAACTGAACATCAACGATCTGAAGCGGTGATTATTGCAGGCTGACGAGGCGTGCGGGCTCGCGTGCGCCGTAGGCGGCGCGTGCCTCTCCAAGTTCGATCTTGAGCGGCGCCGGCCGGCCGAACAGATAGCCCTGTACCACCTCGCAGCCCGCGGCCCTCAGCAACGTCGCCTGGTTCTCGGTTTCGACGCCTTCGGCAATGATACCGACGCCCAGTGCCCGCGACAGCCCGACGATTGTCGAGACCACCGCGCCGGAGCTGGCGTCGGTGTCGATGCGACTGACGAAGGAACGATCGATCTTCAGCTTCCCGAACGAGAAATCGATCAGGTAGCTCAGGTTCGAATAGCCGGTGCCGAAATCGTCGACGGCGACCGAGATGCCCATGTCGGCGAGCTGCTGCAGGATGACGGCCGCACGGTCGCGGTCCTGCATCATCGCCGTCTCGGTGACTTCGAGCTCCAGCCGCGACGGCTTGATGCCGGTCGATGCCATCGTTTCGCGCACGATACCGACGAAGTCCTTGGTCATGAACTGGACCGGCGAGATGTTGACGGCGACGAAGCAATCCTCCGGCAGGTACTGGGCGTCGCTGCAGGCCTTGCGCAACACCCATTCGCCGATCGGATTGATCATGCCGGTTTCCTCGGCGATCGGGATGAACTCCATCGGCGGGATCATGCCGCGTTCTGGATGCTTCCAGCGGATCAGCGCCTCGTAGCCGACGACGCGGCCGCTCGGCAGGTCGAATTGCGGCTGGTAATGGAGATTGAAGTCGCCGCGGTCGAAGGCGGCTTTCAGCTCGGACTCGATCCATTGCCGGTAGTCCGCCACCCGCCCCATATCGGCGTGGAAGACCGACCAGTTGCCGATGCCGCTTGCGCGCGCATTCTGCAGCGCCAGGTTCGAGCGGCGAAGGATGAGCACCGGATCGACGCCGTCCTTCGGCATTGCCACGATGCCCACGGACATGCTGACGGACTGCAGGTGCGTCTGGAGCTGGTAGGGCTCCATCATCTGGTTGATGAGCTTGTCGAGCGATCGCTCGAGCGATCCCCGGATCTCGCGGTCAGGCAGCAGCACGGCGAATTCGCCGGCGCCGATGCGCCCGATCACCGCGCCCTCCGGCATGTTGTCCCTCAACCTCTTGGTGAAGGCTCGGATCAGTTCGTCGCCAAGGCTGTAACCGATGGCATCGTTGATCTGCTTGAAGCGGTCGATGTCGATATCGATCAGGTAGACCGGCTCGCCGGTTCGGATCGTGTCCGACGCGGCCGCGGCGATCCTGCCGACCATGGCCGGGCGAGACAGCAGGCCAGTCAGCTTGTCGAAATGCGTTTCCTTGAAGACATAATCGGCCGATTCATCGATGCCTGCGAAGAAGGAGAGCGCGGCACCGCCGGCGGAAAGGGCGCAGAGCGCAGCGATGACGCCCGCCATCGTCTCCGCCGGCATGCCGGCCAGACCATCGCCGAAACCGAACCGCAGCCCCCAGAGTCCGAGGATAAAACTGCCCATGCCCGAGCTCGCCACGGTGATCAGCCTGAACAGCGGCGTCCGCCTCGGATTGCTGACTGCGGTCATGCAAGGTCCCCAGATTGCAGGACCTTCTAGCGGATATCTCCTTAAAATGAGTTTCCGCCAATGCGCGCAATTTTACTGGAAAGGACTGTTTTCAATGGCGAACTATTCGCGGCCGCCGTCGTTCTGCTTCAGTTCCTCGAGCGCCGGCATGGAGACGATGTGGTAGCCGGAGTCGACATAGTGGATCTCGCCTGTAACCCCCGAAGACAGATCTGAGAGCAGGTACAGCGCCGAGCCGCCGACCTCGTCGATGGTCACCGTGCGCCGTAGTGGCGAATTGCGTTGCTGATAGGAGAACATGTGGCGCGCATCGGACACGCCGGAGCCGGCGAGCGTTCGCACCGGCCCCGCCGAGATGCCGTTCACCCGGATGCCGCGCGGACCGTAGTCGTTGGCGAGATAGCGCACGCTTGCCTCCAGCCCTGCCTTGGCGACGCCCATCACATTGTAGTTCGGCATGACCCGAACCGACCCGGCATAGGTCAGCGTGATCATCGAGCCGCCATTCGTCATCAGCGCGGCGGCATTGCGTGCAACCTCGGTGAAGGAATAGCAGGAGATCACCATGGTGCGCACGAAGTTGTCGCGGCTGGTGTCGGCGTAGAGGCCCTTGAGCTCGTTCTTATCGGAAAAGCCGATGGCATGGACGACGAAATCCAGCCCGCCCCAGGCCTCGCCGAGCGTCTCGAAGGTCGCGGTGACCGAGGCGCTGTCCTCGACGTCGCAAGGCACGACGAGCGAAGCGCCGAGCCTCTCGGCAAGTGGCTTGACCCGCCGTCCGAATGCGTCGCCCTGGTAGGTGAAGGCAAGCTCCGCCCCGTGTTCGGACAGTTTTTTGGCGATGCCCCAGGCGATCGAATGATCGTTGGCGACCCCCATGACAAGCCCGCGCTTGCCCTTCATCAACCCTTCCATGTCCGGCAGATCCTTATGCGGAATAGCGCTGGAAGATCAGCGTTGCGTTGGTGCCACCGAAACCGAAGGAATTGGACAAAACGGTGTCGATCCTGGCGTTGTCGATGCGCTTGCGCACGATCGGCATGCCCTCGAACTCCGGATCGAGCTCCTCGATATGGGCGCTCTCGCCGATGAAGCCGCCCTGCATCATCAGGATCGAATAGATCGATTCCTGGACGCCGGCAGCACCCAGCGAATGGCCGGTGAGGGACTTGGTCGAGGTGATGAACGGCATCTTGTCGCCGAACACTTCGCGGATGGCGCCCATTTCCTTGGAGTCGCCGACCGGCGTCGAGGTGCCGTGCGTGTTGATGTAGTCGACCGGCGAAGCCACCGTGGCAAGCGCCTGCCGCATGCAGCGCACCGCGCCTTCTCCCGAAGGAGCAACCATGTCGTAGCCGTCGGACGTCGCGCCGTAGCCGACGATCTCGGCGTAGATCTTGGCGCCGCGCGCCTTGGCGTGCTCCAGCTCCTCCAGCACCAGAACGCCCGCGCCGCCGGCGATGACGAAGCCGTCGCGGTTGACGTCATAGGCGCGCGAAGCGGTCGATGCCTTGTCATTGAATTTCGACGACATGGCGCCCATGGCATCGAACAGGTCCGACATCGTCCAATCGAGATCCTCGTGGCCGCCTGCAAACATCATGTCCTGCTTGCCCCACTGGATCAGCTCGTAGGCATTGCCGATGCAATGCGCCGAGGTCGAGCAGGCCGACGAGATCGAGTAGTTGACGCCGTGGATCTTGAACCAGGTGGCCAAAGTGGCCGAAGCCGTCGACGACATCGCCTTCGGCACGGCGAACGGGCCGATGCGCTTCGGGCTGCCGTTCTTGAGCGTGGTTTCGGCGGCTTCGACGATGGTTCTGGTCGACGGCCCGCCGGAGCCCATGACGATGCCTGTCCGTTCATTGGTGATGTCGCTTTCGCCAAGCCCGGCGTCCGCGATGGCCTGATCCATGGCGACATGGTTCCAGGCAGCGCCCTGCGACAGGAAACGCATGGCGCGGCGGTCGATCATCGGCGACGGGTCGAGCGTCGGCGCACCCCATACCTGGCAGCGGAAGCCGTGCTCGGCGAAGGAATTGGAAAAGCTGATGCCGGACCTGGCATCGTAAAGCGAGGCCTGCACCTCATTGGCGTTGTTGCCGATCGACGACACAATGCCGAGGCCTGACACTACGACACGTCTCATTCGCAACTCCTTCCGGCGTATTTTGGCGAAAAACCTAATCGGTTTTCGCCTTCGATCATACGCAAAATAAACTGCCGCGGCGTCCTTGCGCATCCGTCGGATACGCAAGGCCCTGTGGCGAAAGCGATCAGGCGGCGGACTGCTTCGACAGCCCTACCTTCAGATCCGTTGCCGCGTATATGGGTTCGCCATCTGCCTTGAGCCAGCCATCGGCGATGCCGAGCACGAGGCGACCGCGCATCACGCGCTTGAAGTCGACGCCATATTCGACCTTCTTGACCGACGGCGTCACCATGCCTTTGAACTTCACTTCGCCGGTCGACAGCGCCATGCCCTTGCCGGGCTCGCCGAGCCAGCCGAGATAGAAGCCGGTCAATTGCCACATGGCGTCGAGGCCCAGGCAGCCCGGCATGATCGGGTTGCCGATGAAATGGCAGGCGAAAAACCAAAGATCCGGCTTGATGTCGAATTCGGCGCGGATGAAACCCTTGTCGAAGGCGCCGCCGGTCTCGCTGATCTCGGTGATGCGGTCGAACATCAGCATCGGCGGGTAGGGTAACTGGGCGTTTCCCGGTCCGAACAGCTCGCCGCGGGCGCAGGCAAGCAGTTCCTCGTAATCGTAGCTGGACTTTTGACCCGCCATTGACTCCGTCCCCGTTTTCGTTCCGGGCGGCAGGGCGCCCTCGGTCGTCGGTTTCCTAACACACTCTGTTTGTGGCCGGAAACCGGCGTTTGCGCTTAACCCGTGCGCCTGCCTGGGTCAATGCGCGCTATTGATCGCATTTGGACGACAGAATATATGTCGGGAGGTGTCCAGTTTTTGGCGATGACGTCTTTTTGCCATTCTGGACCTGTCTATGGGGCTGGGCCACGGGCTTCGACGGGATAGATGGATTCGGACTGCCGGAAGGAAAATGTCGCTGTGGACAAGCGGGTTCGCGAAGCCGGCCTGAGGCCGACGCGCCAGCGCATCGCGCTGGCCGATCTGCTTTTCGCCAAGGGCGACCGTCATCTCTCGGCCGAGGAACTGCATGAAGAGGCGATCGCCGCCGGCGTGCCGGTTTCGCTGGCGACCGTCTACAATGCTCTGCACCAGTTCACTCAGGCCGGGCTGCTGCGCATCCTCGCGGTCGAAGGGTCCAAGACCTATTTCGACACCAACACGTCGGATCACCATCATTTCTATGTCGAGGGCGAGAACCGGATCTTCGACATCGCCAGCGGCCCGGTGGGCGTCTCCAACCTGCCGGAGCCTCCGGAAGGCATGGAGATAGCCAATGTCGACATCGTCGTGAGGCTGCGCCCCAAGCGCCGCGGCTGATCCTTGGCAATGCGGTCCCTCGATCTGACGATCCGGCTGGAATGGGTCGTCGCTGCCGCGGCGGCCATCGTCTTCTACAAAATGACCGGTGTCTCGTGGTGGCTGCTTGCGCTGCTCATCCTGGCGCCGGACCTGTCGATGCTGGGCTATCTCGCCGGGCCGCGTGTCGGCGCAGCCTCCTACAATGCCATGCACATCCTGATTGCCCCGCTCGTCCTTGCGCTCGCGGGCGTCCTGTTTGGCGGTCCGGTCACGATCGCGGTGGCGCTCATCTGGATCGCCCATATCGCCATCGACCGCGCGCTCGGCTACGGCCTGAAACTGCCCACCGGTTTTCAGGATACGCATCTCGGGCGGATCGGCAGCGACCGGGGCGCGGCCGGCTAGAGCGTTGAGGTCAATTCCATGGTTTTCTGGATAGCGAGCGCGATTGGACTGGCGATCGCTTATCTCGTCGGCTCCACGCCTACGGGCTATCTGGCGGGGAGACTGCTCAAGGGTATCGATATCCGCGAGCATGGCTCCAGGTCCACCGGGGCAACGAACGTCTTGCGAACCCTCGGGAAATGGCCCGCTTTGGCGGTGCTCGTGACAGATGTGCTCAAAGGCATGGCAGCGATCGTCTTTGCCCGCTGGTTTTGTCCTTGGCTCTACGCATTGCCGGTCGTCATGCCATCGCAAGCGCCTGACCCGCAAACCTTTGTGCCTTGGGCTGTCTGCTTGGCCGGGCTTGTCGTGTTGTTGGGCCATGGCCGTTCGATCTGGCTGAATTTCACAGGCGGCAAATCCGCCGCGACGGGGCTCGGGGTGTTGCTGGCAATGTCTTGGCCGGTAGGCTTGGGTGCTGCCACGGTTTTTGCCGTTGTGCTGGCTATTTCCCGGATTGTTTCGCTTGGTTCGATGCTGGCGGCGTTGACCGCGATCGCCCTCGTCTGCGGCCTGGAGCAACCGTTGCCCTATCGGTTGCTGGTAATCGCAGGTGGCATTTACGTGATTGTGCGCCATCGCGCCAACATTCAGCGGCTTCTGGCCGGGACAGAGCCTCGCCTGGGGCAAAGTGGCCCTGGATTGAAAGTGGAACCGCAAGTTTAGGCGCATAAAGTTCGGGGTCGTGATCGCCGATAGGGGCAGCCGTCGGCGCGGACCGGGCTCCCGATAATCATGACACGCGCTGAGATCAGTTCTTGACCTTTTCGCCGGGATAGGCGCCCCAGACCTGCGACTGGGCGATCCAGCCGGTATGACCCTCGAAGGTCATCTCGCACCACTGACCGTCGCATTTCTTGATCGAGCCCATGACGCCGGGCTCGAGGATGGCGACGACGCCGGCATCCTTGTCGGGATCGTCAAGCAGATTGATTCGGCCGCCCTTGCTGCGCTGCCAGGGGGCGACGATCGCGGTACGGCGGCCCGAAAGCAGCGACTGGTTGATCCAGCCCTCCGAGCCGTCCGCATCGCGCACGCGGCGCCAGGTGTCGAACTCCTGGATGATTTCCATCGGCAGCCCTGCCTTCATATACATCCAGTCGACCGAATAATTGGCGCCCGGGCCGACGCGCGAGTTGACCCGCCCCGATTTCAGGCTGACGAAACGCGGCAGCGGCAAGCCGCTCGGCCCCAAGGTCACCGTCTGTGCCGGCATGGCCGCGCCCTGCGCGGATGCCTGCGGAGCGCAAAGCAAAGCGCCGAGGACGGCTGCGCTGAAAGCCAGGCGAAGCGACGCGAAACCAGACACCGTTGTTCCTTTCGGCGCCGTTCCGTAGGGATGAGCGCCCCTTTTTCTTTGTCTTCGGCGGCACCGCTTGTTACAGGAGTGGGCTGATGCCGCGATCGGCCATAAGTTTCGCCGGTCTTGGTTAAAGAGGTCTCAACGAGATCGGTTTCGAGGAAGCTTCGGGGATAAAATGGCAGGCAAAAAACGGCCCCTCGTCGTCATCACGCGCAAGCTGCCCGATCCGGTCGAAACCCGCATGCGCGAACTGTTCGACGCGCGGCTCAATGTCGAGGACCGCCCGATGACCCAGCCGGAGCTGGTCGCGGCGGTCAAGGAAGCCGACGTTCTGGTCCCGACCATCACCGACCACATCGATGCCGCGCTGATCGCCCAGGCCGGCGAGAACCTGAAGCTGATCGCCAATTTCGGCAACGGTGTCGACAAGATCGATGTCGCGGCGGCCGCCAAGAAAGGCATCACCGTCACCAACACGCCCAATGTGCTCACCGAAGATACAGCCGACATGACCATGGCGCTGATGCTGGCGGTGCCGCGGCGGCTGGCCGAAGGCGCCAATGTGCTCACCGGCGAGAAGAAATGGGCCGGCTGGTCGCCGACATGGATGCTCGGCCGCCGCATCTGGGGCAAGCGGCTCGGCATCGTCGGCATGGGCCGCATCGGCACGGCGGTCGCCAGGCGCGCCAAGGCGTTTGGCCTGTCCATCCACTACCACAATCGCCATCGCGTGCTGCCGGCGGTCGAAGACGAGCTGGAAGCGACCTACTGGGAAAGCCTCGACCAGATGCTCGCCCGCATGGACATCATCTCGGTCAACTGCCCGTCGACGCCGGCGACCTTCCATCTGCTGTCGGCCCGACGCCTGGCGCTGATGCAGCCGACCGCCTACATCGTCAACACCGCGCGCGGCGACATCATCGACGAGGACTCGCTGGTCAAGCTGATCCAGGACGGCAAGATCGCCGGCGCCGGCCTCGACGTCTACGAGCATGAGCCGGCGCTGAACAGCAAGCTCTTGAAGCTCGCCGCCAGGGGCAAGGTCGTTCTCCTGCCGCATATGGGCTCGGCCACGCTCGAGGGCCGCATCGACATGGGCGAGAAGGTGATCATCAACATCCGCGCCTTTTTCGACGGCCACCGTCCGCCGGATCGCGTGCTGCCGCTGAGGACCTGAAACTTCGCGGCCGTTCAGGCGGCGACCGTAAGGGCGCCGTCCTCGGCGACGTTCACGCTGATTCCGCGAAAGGTGTCGAACACGTCGCGGCCAAGCCGCACCGCCATCGGCGCTTCCCAGCCCATTTCCCGGGCGACGATCAGGCCGAGCAGCAGGATGGCGTCCGGCTCATGCAGCACAAGTGCGGCCGGCGCGCGGCCGTTGCGGACCAGTTCCAGCAGCACCGCCGAAGCCGACGACGAGCCGATGGTGCCCGGCAGGAACAGCACGCGGCCGGAAATCACCTCGCCATGCTGCGGATGACGTACATCGGCGATGCGGCCGCTCCGCGGGTCGACGCCGCCCCAGAAGCTGATCGGCGCCGTCAGCACCAGCGCTTCGCCTTCGCCAGCCTTGCCCGGCACCAGGATTTCGGTGGCGGCGCTCATGCGGCAATGTCCGTGAAGCGCGGCTTGCCGACGATCGCGCTTTCGACACAGTCGGCGAGCGAGGCGTAAAGCACCGCATAGCCGGTGTTGCCCGGCGCATAGTGAGCGAACTTCCCCGAATTGGTCATCAGCACGCCGTTGCTGAGCTCCGGCATGATCGGCGTCACCACCACGCAGGTGTCGGCGACGATGACGACGCCGCTTGCTTCGAGCGCCTTTCGCCGGCCGTCCTGCTCCAGCGAGGCAAGCACGTGACGGCCGGTGCAGGCGTAGATCGGCACGGCGAGCCGCCTTCCGGCGATCAGCCGCTCCAGCATATCGAACTCGGCATGCGACAGGTGCGGGCTGCCGATCGCGATCGCGTCGATGGTTTTTGGCGCAGCCGTTGTCGACAGGCCGGCGCGCGCCTTCGCCACCATCTGCGGCGTGACGCGGATCGTCGCCTCCGGTTCCGGCCCGGCCAGAATGGTTTCGACGTCGGCAGCCTCGGGCGTCACGCCGGCAATGTGGAAGAGGCCGACGGCGCCGGATGATGCCGCGGCAGCGCCGAACGCCTTCAGCGCATCTTCGCCTGGGTGATTGGCGATGCCGGTGACGACGCCGATCGTATTGCCGACCTCGCGGCCATAAAGGCTGCCCAGCACTGGCCAGGCGATCTCGGAAGCGAAAAAGGTCGCGGAGAGAGCGGAGACGTCGAATACCAGCCTTGCCCGCCTGTTCTCCGGGTGATGCAGGCCATAGTCCGGCGCACGGCCGGTGATGGCGCAGGCAATGTCGAGGAAGTCGCCGTAGCGGTTCGTGCGGGCGCCCAGCACGGAGTTGCAGAACACCACGGCATTGGACTCACCCCAGGCGACGTCGCTGCCAAGCGTTGGCCTGTGCCCGGCCTGATAGGGCGCACAGGTCCAGCTCTGCTCGCAGCCGAGCCTGCGATAGGCTTCCATCATCCGCCGCGCCATGCCGCGCTGTGGCTCTTCCAGCCGGATGCGCGAGCAGCCCATCAGGTCGAGCGCCCCGACATTGAGCGTCGAGCGCACCGCGACCCTGGCGCCGCCTTCGACCAGCCGCTCGGCGAACAGCGTGCCGGAATCGCCGTGATAGAGCGCGCCGTCTATATGCGCCGAGGCGATCGGGATCAGCCGCGGCGCCCCGAGCAGCCGCGCGCTCTCGGCGACGATGCGCATCGCCATGGCGGCGCCGTCCTTGCCGGCGGCAGTTGCCTGTTCTTCGAAACTTAGCACAAGGCTCAAGACAACACCTTGCGCATGGTGATCGATGTCGGCCGGTCATAGCCCGCATGCGCCGTGCGCTCGGTTTCGCGAAAGCCGAGCCGGGCGAAGGCCGCATGGTTCTCAGTCAGTTCGATGCGCGTCTGCAACTCGATAGCGTTTTTACCGCGCCGGCCGGCAAAATCCTCGACGGCCCGCATCAGCCGGCCGCCTATGCCTCGCCCCTGCAGGCTGGGGTCGACCGCAAGCTTGCCGACATAGAAATCCTTCGCCCTGTCCAGCGCGAAGACGCAGCCGACGATCCGGCCATTCTCCACGGCCAGGAACGCCGTCTCCTGCCTTGCCTTGTGGCTAAGGCTCTCCGGCGTCAGCCGATGCGCCGAGGATGGCGGGTCGATGACGCCGTCCATATAGGCGAAGGCGCGCCGGATCAGCGCCAGCAATTCGTCCCACTCCGCGAAGTCTGGCGGAAGCTCGATGACAAGGGGAGCGGCCAGCTGGTCCATGGGCTCAGACCGCCTTGTAGCGGACGGTGTCGAAGCGGGCGGTGAGCCCGTCGTAAAGCAGCAGCCGGCCGACCAGCGGCTCGCCGATGCCGGCAATCAGCTTGATCGCTTCCATCGCTTCCAGCGTGCCGACGACGCCCGTCAGCGCGCCGACGATGCCGGCAACGGCGCAGGACGGCACCAGCCCTTCCGGCGGAGCTTCCGGGAAAAGGTCGCGGTAACTTGGATTGCGCTTGCCGTCGGCGCCCGTCTCAAACGGCTTGAGCACCGTCACCGAGCCATCGAAGCGGCCGACGGCGGCGGTCACCAGAGGCTTCCTTTCCAGCGCGCACGCATCGGCCAGCGCATAGCGTGTCTCGAAATTGTCGGAACCGTCGACGACGACATCGTAGCGGGCGACGAGGGCAGGGGCGTTTTCCGCTATCAGCCTGAGGCGATGCAACTCTACTTTGACGTTGGGATTGATGCGCATGATCGCTTCCCGTGCGCTGTCGGTCTTCGCCATGCCGATCGTGTCGCTGCCGTGGATCACCTGCCGCTGCAGGTTGGATAGTGAGACATCGTCGTCATCGACGATGCCGAGCGTGCCGACGCCGGCCGCGGCAAGATATTCAAGCACAGGCGCCCCCAGCCCGCCGGCGCCGATCACCAGCACCCGCGCCCGTTTCAGCTTCTGCTGGCCGGCGCCGCCGATCTCGGGCAGCACGATGTGGCGGGCATAGCGTTCGAGCTCTTCGTCGGTCAGGGCGGCATCGGTCATGGCTGGACCTTATAGCTGGTGCAAAGCCTTGTCATGTACGGGCAAGGCGAAGCCTGTTCCGCAGGGCAAGTACGGGCAAGGCGAAGCCTTGTCCCGAAGGCAAGCGCTGACGCCCGTTGGGTTCCTCAAGAGGTTAGCCGGTCGGCCCTACACTGCCATGATCGACCGTCAGGAACTGCGCCCGTCCGGCAAGACTGGAAAACAGCGCGGCGTCGGTGCCGGTCATGAAGGCCTGGCAGTTCAGCTCCTCGAGGATGGAAAACAGCGCCGCGCGACGGCCGCTGTCGAGATGCGCAGCGATCTCGTCGAGCAAAAGGATCGGCGTCAGGCCCGACATCTCGCCGGTCAGCCTCGCATGCGACAGCACGATGCCGACCAAAAGCGCCTTCTGCTCGCCGGTCGAGCACAATTCGGCCGGCATCGACTTCGGCCGATGACGCACCACGAGGTCCGAACGATGCGGACCGTCGAGCGTGCGGCCGGCGGCGCGGTCGCGCTCGCGGCCATTGGCGAGCATCGCGCGGAACCGCTCCTCGACATCGACCGCCGGCGCGACGGCGATCTCGCCCTCCAATTCGCCGGACAGGCTGATGTCGGCTTGCGGAAACGGGCCGCTGCCGGGCAGCCTGTCGATCATGGCGGCAAGCAGCCGCACCAGTTCCGCCCGCGCCGCGGCGATCGCCACCCCGGTTTCGGCCATCTGTGTCTCGATCGCGTCGAACCAGGCGCTGTCGCGCGATCCTTCGGTAAGCAGGCGGTTACGGCCGCGCATCGCCTTTTCGTAGTCGAGGGCCCGCTGGCCATGGTTTGGATCGATCGCCAGCACAAGGCGGTCGAGGAAGCGGCGGCGGTCGGCGGCCGGCCCTGGAAACAGCCCGTCCATCGCCGGCGTCAGCCAGACGACCCGCAGCCACTCCAGCATATCGTCAGCCGACTTCGCCGGCGCGCCGTTGATGCGAACGCGCCTGCCGCCTTCGCCGGCGGCATCTGCACCGGAAATGCCGGTGCCGATTTCGACCTGGCCTTCCGGCCCCTCGATCCGGGCGTGCAGGGCAAAGCCGCCATCGCCGCCTTCTCGCGCCACGTCGGCATAGGGCGCGCGGCGCAGCCCGCGTCCGGGCGTCAGCAGCGAGATGGCTTCGAGCAGGTTGGTCTTGCCAGCGCCATTGTCGCCGGACAGCACCACGGCGCCGGGGTCGAGCTCGAGCGAAAGTCCCGCATAGTTGCGGAAATTAGTAAGTGTCAGCTTACTTATATGGGTCTGTTCCGGCAACCGCTGTCCGCCCGTGCAAGCCGCCGCAATCATCGCTCCATCGCCAGCCGGCGCGAAACCGGATGCGGCTACACCCGCATCGGCATCAGCACATAGAGCGCGGTCTCGTCGGCCATATCGTGGATCAGCGTCGGCGACCCGGCATCCGCCAGCATGAACTTCGCCTCCGAACCGGTGAGTTGGGCGGCGACGTCGAGCAGATATTTGGCGTTGAAGCCGATCTCGATCGGATCGGACGAATAGTCGGCCGCCAGCTCCTCGGTGGCGCTGCCCGAATCCGGATTGTTGACGGCGAGCGTGAGCTGGCCGTCGTTGATCGACATTTTCACCGCGCGGCCGCGCTCCGACGAAATGGTCGAGACGCGGTCGACGGCGGCGGCGAAGCTCTGGCGGTCGATAATCAGCTTCTTGTCGTTCCCGGTCGGGATGACGCGCTGATAATCGGGGAAGGTGCCGTCGATCAGCTTCGAGGTCAGGATGACGCTGCCGATGGTGAAGCGGATCTTGGTGTCCGACAGTTCGGTGGTCACCGCCACATCCGGGTCGTCGACCAGCTTCTGCAACTCGCTCACCGTCTTGCGCGGGATGATGATGCCGGGCATGCCTTCGGAGCCTGCCGGCGCGTCGATTTCGGCGCGCGCCAAGCGGTGCCCGTCGGTCGCGACCGAACGCAGCTTCAGCTTGCCGCCCACCTCATGCGTGTGCAGGAAGATGCCGTTGAGATAGTAGCGCGTCTCTTCGGTCGAAATGGCGAACTGCGTCTTCTCGATCAGGCCTTTGAGCGCCGCCGAGTCGAGCCGGAAGATGTGCGAGAAGGAGCCGGCCGAAAGTTCCGGGAAATCGGACTGCGGCAGGCACTGCAGGCGGAAGCTGGAGCGGCCTGACGTGACCGTCATCGCATTGCCGTCCTCGTCGGTCTTCAGCATGACCTCGGCGCCGTCGGCGAGCTTGCGCACGATGTCGTAGAGCAGATGCGCCGGGACCGTCGTCGCGCCGCCGCGCTCGACCTTGGCGGGTGTGGCTTCCGTCACTTCGAGGTCGAGGTCGGTCGCTTTCATCTCGAGGCTGCCGCCTTCGGCGCTGAGCAGCACATTCGACAGGATCGGTATAGTGTTGCGCCGTTCTACCACGCGATGAACGTGGTTGAGGGACTTCAGGAGATTGGACCGTTCCAGGATAACACGCATGACGAAACAGGCTCGCTTCAATGAATGGGCGGGGCACCAAGGGGCGGCATCCCGCGACAGCTCCGAAAAGCTCAGAATCTGTGTAAGCTGACAGTAAAAAGCCTGCAAACGCAAGCCCGCGACACCGGTTCCGGCCGGTTGCGCGGGCTTTCTGGGGATAAAGCTGGCGAACTGCGCCGCCGCCCCTTTTTCGGACCGCTCAGGCCTGCTCGTTGATCAGCCTTCGGAGCAGTTCGAGTTCCTGCGCCAGCGTGTTGTCGGCGCCGGAAAGATCCTCGATCTTGCGCACGGCATGGAGCACCGTCGTGTGGTCGCGGCCGCCGAAACGCCGCCCGATTTCCGGCAGCGAGCGCGGCGTCATCACCTTCGACAGATACATTGCCACCTGCCGCGGCTTGACGATGGTGCGCGTGCGCCGGTTGGACAGCAGCTCCGTCTTCGACACGTTGTAGTGGCGCGCCACGATGCGCTGGATGTCCTCGATGCGCACCCGCTTCGGCTCGCCCGAGCGATAGATGTGGCCGAGGATCTCGTCGATGCGGTCGATGGTGATCTGCGGCTCGAAGGACTGGCGGAACAGAAGCTGGTTGAAGGCGCCTTCGAGCTCGCGCCCGCTGCCTGTCACCGTGCGGGCGACGTGATCGAGGATCTCGTCCGAAATGTCGAGCGAGGCATCGTCGACCTTGGCGGTGGCGAGGCGTAGCCTCAGCATGCCGAGGCGCATGGCGAAATCCGGTGCAGACATTTCGAGCGCCACGCCGCCGTTGAGGCGCGAACGCACACGCGGCTCCAGCGATTCCAGTTCCGACGGCGGCCGGTCGGCGGCGACCACCACCTGCTTGGCGCTGTCGAGCAGCATGTTGATCAGGTGGCAGAACTCATGCTGGATCGATTTGCCCTGCAGGAACTGCATGTCGTCGATGATCAGAAGATCGATATCGCGCAATTGCTCTTTGAGGGTGAGCGCATTGTTGTCGCGGATGGCGGTGGCGAAGCGCCACATGAAATATTCCGCCGTCAGATAGACCACGCGCGATTTCGGGTTGTGCCGCAGCGATTCTGCCGCGATCGCCTGCAAAAGGTGCGTCTTGCCCAGTCCGACGGTCGCATGAAGGAACAGCGGGTTGAAGCGCACGGCGCTCGACTGCGATTCCGCCACCGCCTTGGCGGCCGCGAAGGCCACCCGGTTCGAGGGTCCTTCGATGAAGGAGGCGAAAGTGTAGCGCGGGTCGAGCGGCGACCCCAGCACGTTGTGGCGGAACTCGGTCTCCACCGGCGCGCCGCCCTGGCGAGGCGCCGGCGCCCGCTCCACCCGGCCGTTGCTTGCGGTGCCGGCGGCGAGCACGGTCTGCGTCTGCTTGGTCATCTTGCGCGCCGGCGCGATCTCCGGCTCGACATTGTTGCGGCCTTGGCGCGTAGCGGTCCGCACGACGATCTCGATCTTGAGAACGTCGGCATCCTCATGCCTCCACAGTTCGGCGATAAGGTCGAGATAGTGGCCGTTGATCCACGACCGCAGGAAGGCCGTGGGCACGGAGATACGGACAATGCCGCGCGAAGCCTCGGCAACCTTCATGCGGCCAAACCAGCTCGAATAGACCTCGGCTCCCAGACGCGCCTTGAGCTGAGCCTTGACCCGCTCGAACTTCTGTTCAGCGTCGCTGGATGCCGCCATGCCGTCCCCTCCGACGAAGGTTGTAGGGAATGGGAGTTCGCTCGCTATCTCCCGTTCGATGCCGCTCTGCATGATCAACGTTCCTTGTCTTCTCGTACCCTTTTTCCCGCCGGGAGTGCGCCTCCTGCACCCTCTGGTCCGGCGACGTTTTCCGCTGCATCTCCATCGCCGCCGCCGGCGATCTCGTCGCAACGTTGCGCAAGGGACCGATGCCGGCTCTTGCCAGCCGGCTTGATCATGCCAAGGCAATACAACACCGTCCGGCGAAACGCCGGCCCAACGTCGACTGCGATGTACAATTACGCCAGTCCCCTACCCACCGAAGAGACAAACCAAGCCGCACGCGGAATTACTCCACGTCATGAATTCCGCCATTTTGTGGTGGCCGATTCAGGCTGGGTCAGGGGCTGAATGCCCGTCCCTTCGATGAATGGACATTACCGAAATCGCTGTGGATAGGGCAAGGCCACGTCTAACCGATTTTTAACGAATCTGGTTAGCGGAGACGCGTCGGAAGCAGGTGCCGCTAGGACACGTTTTGACAAAGCCATTGTGATTCAAACCCTTTTCCGGCGAATATGAAAAAGGCCGGCCGATACGAAATTTTCTGAAATAATTCGCTTGACAGCTACTTGTCCCCCGCCGCCCCTGCGCGAGTTGAACAAGCTGTGGATGACCATCCGTAATCTTTTGAAAAATAAGCAGAATTTGTGACAGGCTAATTTGCGGCCATGCCTGTATCCGGCAGGCGAAGATATCAGCGATTATGTATATGCCGGCAAAATATTCGCAACTTTGAAATTCGGACCGGACGTCGTTACGCGGACGTTCTTTTTAAGTACTTGCCGGCAAACGAAAAAACCCGGCCTGTGCGGCCGGGTTCAAAGATAACGGTTCCGAATGGAAGTCGGTCAGGCCGACAGCACCTTGACGCGCTGGGCCAGGCGCGAAACCTTGCGGGACGCCGTGTTCTTGTGGATGACGCCCTTGGTGGCGGCACGCATCAATTCCGGCTCCGCGGCCTTGAAGGCTTCCAGCGCCGCGGCCTTGTCGCCGGCGGCGAGCGCCTCTTCGACCTGGCGGACATAGGTGCGGACGCGCGACCGGCGGTTCTTGTTGATCGCCGCGCGGCGGGCGATCTTGCGCGTTGCCTTTTTGGCCGAAGACGTATTGGCCATGATGCCTCTCTTCTGATCTGGTGGGCGCCAGCGGGGTGCCGCAGGGCGCAAAAAACAAACGGGCAGCCACGGGGCCGCCTCGGTTGGTGCGGCTTATAGTTCAGCTTTTCCGGCGCGTCAACGCCGCGTCGCGGTCTTTTTGGCAACACCTAGCGGTTGGTGAAGTTCGGCTTCCGCTTCTCGACGAAGGCGGCCATGCCTTCCTTCTGGTCGTCGAGCGCGAACAGCGAATGGAACAGGCGGCGCTCGAAGCGCAGGCCTTCGGCAAGCGTCGTCTCATAGGACCGGTTGACGGCTTCCTTGGTCATCATCACCGATGGCAGTGAAAAATCGGCGATCCTCGCCGCCGCCTTCATCGCTTCCTCGACCAGCTCGCCGGCCGGCACGACCCGCGACACCAGCCCGCAGCGTTCGGCTTCGGCGGCGTCCATCATCCGTCCGGTCAGGCACATATCCATCGCCTTCGACTTGCCGACAAAGCGGGTCAGCCGCTGCGATCCGCCCATGCCCGGCATGACGCCGAGCGTAATTTCGGGTTGGCCGAACTTTGCATTGTCGGCGGCGATGATGAAATCGCACATCATGGCCAGTTCGCAGCCGCCGCCCAGCGCGTAACCGGCCACTGCCGCGATGATCGGCTTGCGGGCACGCGTGAGCTCTTCCCAGCCGACGAAGAAGTCTTGGGTATAAGCGTCCACGAAGGCGATCGCCTGCATTTCCTTGATGTCGGCGCCGGCAGCGAAGGCCTTTTCCGAACCCGTAAGGACCATCGCGCCAATGCCGGCATCGGCGTTGAACGCATTCACCGCGGCTACGACTTCCGTCATCACCTGAGAATTCAGCGCGTTGAGCGCCTTCGGCCGGTTCAGCGTGATCAGCCCGACCTTGCCGCGTGCCTCCACGAGAATGGTTTCATAGGTCATGGCGTCGTCTCCTCGCTTCGGTTGAGGAGATCGGTCTAGCTCACCGCTGACAGGTCCGGCAATAGAATGTCGAGCGGCCGCTCTGCACGATGCGCTCGATATGGCCGCCGCACCCTGGCTTCGGACATGGCTCGCCCTCGCGGTCGTAAACGGCGAAGGAATGCTGGAAATAGCCGAGCGATCCATCGGCCTGGACATAGTCGCGCAGCGACGATCCGCCGGCGGCGATCGCATCGGCGATGACCGAGCGGATCGCTTCGGCCAGGCGTTCGCATTGCTCTTTGGCTTTCTTGCCGGCGCCGGCGATGGTGCCGGCTTCGCGCAGCGGCGACAGGCCGGCGCGCCACAGCGCCTCCGACACATATATATTGCCGAGCCCCGCGATCAGCCGCTGGTCGAGCAGTGCAGCCTTGAGCGGTGATCTGCGGCCCTTGAGCAGCGAGGCGAGCAGGGGGCCGTCGAGCGCGTTGCCGGTCGGCTCGATGCCGAGCCCCGCCAGCATCGGATGCGCGTCCGGCGCCCCTTCGGCAAACAGCATGAAGCCGAAACGGCGCGGATCGTTGAAGATGACGCGGGACCGCTCGCCCTTCGGCGAGGCGACATCGAACACGACATGGTCGTGCGCCGCGCTCTTCGACCGTTCGTGGCGGAAGGCGCCGGCGCCGGGGATGTCGCAGCCCTCGGCGGTTTCGATCCGGAACGATCCGGACATGCCGAGATGACAGATCAGCACCGGACCGTCTTCGATATGCATGGTCAGATACTTGGCGCGCCGGCCAAGCGCCGTCACGGTCTTGCCGTTCAGCCGCTCCGAGAAGCGCTCGGGAAAAGGAAAGCGAAGATCGGGCCTGCGCGCCTCGACGTTGACGAGGCGGGCCCCTTCCAGAACCGGCTGCAGCCCTCGCCGCACGGTTTCGACCTCGGGCAGTTCAGGCATGGCCGCCTATCGTCGCGAGGAAAGAGGTACCGTGACGGCCGGGCGCCAGGCCAAGATGGTCGGCGACGGTTTCGCCGATGTCGGCGAAGGTAGGCCTCAGCCCGATATCGCCACCCTTCAGCCCCGGCCCGATGCCGATCACCGGGACGCGTTCCCGCGTATGGTCGGTACCGCGCCAGGTCGGGTCATTGCCGTGATCGGCGGTGAGGATGAGCAGGTCGCCCGGCCTGATGCGCGACAGCGCCTCCGGCAGCCGGCGGTCGAAGGCCTCGAGCGCTCCGGCATAGCCGGCGACGTCGCGCCGGTGGCCGAACTCGGTGTCGAAATCGACGAAATTGGCAAAGACCAGATCGCCTTGACCGGCGTCGTCCATGGCGCCCAGCGCCTTGTCGAACATCGCCATGTTGCCGCCCGCCTTGCGCACCTCCGAGATACCGCGATGGGCGAAGATGTCGCCAATCTTGCCGACGGCGATGACCTTGCTGCCACGCTCGGTCAGCCGGTCGAGCAAGGTCGGCTCCGGCGGCGGCACGGCATAGTCGCGGCGGTTGTGGGTGCGCTGGAAGGTGGCTGACGTCTCGCCGACGAAGGGCCGCGCGATCACCCGCCCGATCTTCAGCGGATCCACCATCCGGCGCACCGTCAGGCAAAGCTCGTAAAGCCGCTCCAGGCCGAAATGCGTCTCGTGCGCTGCGATCTGCAACACGGAGTCCACTGAGGTGTAACAGATCGGCTTGCCGGTGCGGATGTGCTCCTCGCCGAAGCGCTCGATGATCTCGGTTCCGGGCGCATGGCAATCGCCGAGGATGCCCGGCACCTTGCCTTCGCGGATGATCGCTTCGGTCAAAGCGGCCGGGAAGGCCGGCACGGTATCGGGAAAATAGCCCCAGTCGAAACGCACCGGCAGGCCGGCGATCTCCCAATGGCCAGACGGCGTGTCCTTGCCGCTCGAGACCTCCTGGGCGGCGCCATGGAAGGACGAGGTAAGCAGCGGCATGTCGAGGTCGAGCTTCAGCCCTGTCGCCGTCTCTGCCGCCCGCGCGAGCCCGAGCGAGACCATATTGGGCACCGCGAGTGGTCCCTCACGCAAGCCTTCGCGATCCGCCCGGCCCTCGGCGCAGGCCTGCGCGATATGTCCGAACGTGTTGGCGCCAGTGTCGCCGTAGCGTTCGGCGTCGGCTGCTCCGCCTATGCCGAAAGAATCGAGAACGAATAAGAAAGCCCGCGCCATAGAGTGCCGTCGTTGCCAGTCCAGGCAGCCAGACATAAGGTTCCATGGCGGCATTGGCAAATCGGAAACCAAACCGCAACCGGCTTGGCGCCATAGTCGAGCAATCGAGCGCAGTGTCGGCGGGAGTGCGGCGAAGATGGGCAAGGGCGAAAGATCCGCGGCAAGCCTGGCTTTGAGGACGTGCGCGGCGGCCTTCGCAGCGCTCTGCGCGGCCTCGTCCGCGCGCGCCGACTGGCGCGGCGACATCGGCACGTTTCGCATCGGCATCGTCGCCGAGCCCGGTGGCGGCAACACTGTTCCCGGACTGGCGCGCCTGACGGATGCCTATACAAATGCGCTCGGCATGAAGGTGGAGTTCGTGGTGGCCCGCGACTATGCGGCGCTGATCGAGGCGCAGGCGAGCGGCCGGGTCCAATATGCGGTCTATTCGGCGCTCGCTTATGCCGCGGCTTCCGAGCGATGCGGCTGTGTCGAGCCGCTGGTGGCTCCGGTCGATGCCGATGGAGCCGTCGGCATCCGTTCCGTGCTGGTGACGCGCGACGGCAAAGTGCCGGACCTCGCCGCCATGGCCTCGCATCGGATTGCGATCGCGCCCGCCGACAATGTCGGCGGTTCTTTGCTGCCGCTGACCGGGCTGGCTGGCGAAGGCGCAAAGATCACGGGAGATTCACCCTTCCTGACCCGTGCCGCCTCGGCCACCGCGGCCGAGACGATGCTCAGCGACGGCGAAGCCGACGGCCTGTTCGGCTGGGAACCTGTCGGCGCCGATGGCCAGCCCACCGGTACGGGCGGCACGATCGTTCGGCTCGAGGCCGCCGGCGTCCCGAAGGCATCGCTTCGGGTGCTATGGACCTCGGCCCCGCTGCGATACGGCCCTCATGCCGTGCGCAGCGATCTCGATGCCGAAGCGAAGCGTCGGCTGGCCGTCTTCCTGACCAATCTCAGGTCGCTCACTCCCGACGTCTACGATCTCCTGGAGTCTGAGCATTCCGGCGGGTTCGAGCTCGCCGCATCAAAGGACTATGCAGCGGCGCTGGCCATCGTGCGGCGGGAAGCGGGCAGCCAGGAATAAGTCTTGTCAGCAGTCGCTGCAGGGGACCGTGGGACCACGCCGAGGCCTCAGATAGTAGGTTTCGCCCATCGATATGTTGTTGAAGGCCGAGGTCAACCCAAGCGCCTTCGAATCGTTGGCCGACCAGGTGATGATCGGCTTGTAGCCGAGGTCGCTTTCCACCCGGACAAGGAAGGTGTTGCGGATCTTCAGCGTCGTCGGGACAGTGGTGATGCTGCCCTTCGCCGCGTCGGCGCTGTAGGTGCTGCCCACAAGCTTGCGTGACCACGCGACCTGTACCTTCGGCGTCGCCTCGTCGGTGATCTGGATCCCGGTAATGATGATCGTCGGCGTGGAGCGGTTGTAGGGCTGCAGCGTCGAAGTGCCGATCTTCATGATCGCATCGAGATCGGCTTTCTTGACGCTCGTCTGCTGCGTGACGAGATCCGCCACCATGCTGCCGATGCGGCTGACCTTCTTGCTGGTCTCGATCGCCTGCGAGGCCTCCATCGTGATGAAGTACATGATGAGCAGCACCGGCACGATGAACGCGAACTCGATTGCCGCGACGCCCCGGCGATCGCGGCAAAACCGCGCTGCCCCTGCCGCAATGGCCGAAATACCCCGCTGTGCCCCCGCACGGTACATTTTACCTCCACCCGCCGCAGTCCCGGCCGTCGAGCAGTCTCAGTTGTCGTCGAATGGTTCGTTCTGCCAGGTCACGGACGCGAAATGCAGTGTCTTTCCGTCCTTCAGATTGGCCATCTGCTTGGCCAGGAAATCGGTCATAACGGGCCATTTGTAGAAAACCCTCAGCATATTCCTGGTTTCCGCCAGTCCGGGAGAAACCGAGAAAGTCGTCGAGTTCGTGCCTTGCGTCAGCACGATGTCGCCGTCCACGATCTTGAAGCCAGCCGAGGCGGCGTCGGCGAAGGTCGGATATTCGCGAAGGTCGACCAGCAGTCCGGGGCAATTCTGGGCGACCATGATCTCCAGCCTGCTGCAGATTAGCTGCTTGATCGAGTCTTCGGTGACAGTTGCCTTCCTGAGCTGTCCGGTCCGCAACTGGCGGGCGACATCATCGGTGATGTTGGCCATCACCTCCTGGCCGGCGAACGAGATGCAGCTTTCGAGAATGGCGAAGACGAGCAGGGCGAACGGTATGGCCAGCAGCGCGAATTCCATCGCGGTGCTGCCACGCTTGTCGCTGAAGAAGCCATGCCGGGGCTTTGCCCGCGCCTTACCGCCCCCGGGTGCCGGATCCTTGCTCATGTCCCGTTCCTGCCGATCCCCTGCAATATCGGCGACAACATAGCGGCAACCCATTGAGGTCCTGTTTGGATGAGCGTTAAATTCGCTGGCCGACCTTTAACCCGCTATTAACGGCGCGGGCGCCGCCGGCCTCTCAGTGGCCGGCGTTCATTTCAGTTTCGGAAGCTCTCTCGGCGTCCGTCTTGTACGAGCTCTCGCAATAGGGCGTGCAGGACATGGTCTGGACTTCGGAGCGCCTGTAGATGCGCACCGAAGACGCGGCCTGCCGGACGACCGTCACCTGCTCGTCGATGATGGGGCTGCCGTCCGAGTCGAGCACGACCAGATTGGTGACGCCGAAACCCTTGCCGGTGAGAACGACCGTCGAGGCATCCTGCACGGAGGCGTCGGCGATTGCCGGATTGCCGATGACGATCGTATCGGCCGCGCGCGCCAACTTGACGATCTTTGCCTGATTCATGGTGACCTCGATGCCGGCGCCGGCATTGGCTGGTATGACGAACGCGGCAATTGCCAGCAGCGCGGCAACTGAAAATGATCGCGACAAGGTCATTGATGCGCTCCGGGGCGGCAGACTGTTCAACGGAACATGAACGAGATTGGTGAACCAACGGTTAAACGCCGGGTGGATGCGATAAGGATTGGTCGGCTTGAGGGCCACGCGCCAGCGGGATGCGCTATTTTAGCATAGTTGCGGGCGCGCCAGAACTCCGCCCTTTTCCCTGCCTGTCGCTCCCCTCTTGGAGGTTTAGGCCACGGTTAACCAAGCAACGGGATCGGCTCCGGAAAGGAATCGGTAAGGGTGTTTATTAAGCCGATTGAAAGGGCTTCTCCGTAGATTTGCGACATCCGATCAACCGCCAAACAGAAGTTGACGGAAGTGCTGTAACACGTGGAGTAGGAGCTCTAGAATGTCTAACCTCATCGCACGTTTCGTGAAGGACGAATCCGGCGCGACCGCCATCGAATACGGTCTGATCGCTGCTCTCATCGCGCTTGCCATCATGGTCGGCGCCGGCTCGCTCGGCACCGCCCTGAACGAAAAATTCGTGGCGATTGGCGCCGCCGTGAAAAACGCCCCGAGCGCTCCTTAATAAGGTGAAAGCGTCGTTCTCTACGACAAGGGCCGCCCTTCGGTGGCCCTTGTTTCATGGCGACGGTGATTTGAATGTCCCGCCTTATCAATCGTAATACGGCGGCCTAGACGCAGCGCAAAATCTCGCCACGGGCACCGCGTCCATGCTTGAAGCCGTTATCCTCGTCGTCTTTCCTTTCTGCATGCTGTTCGCGGCGATCTCCGACACGCTGTCGATGACGATCGCAAATCGCGTGCCGGTGCTGCTCCTGGCGACGTTCGCCCTGGTGGCTCCGCTGACCGGGATGGACTGGGCAACCTATGGCTGGCATTTCGCGGCCGGTGCCCTGGTGCTGGCGGTGACCTTCGGCCTGTTCGCGCTCGGCGGCATGGGCGGCGGCGACGCCAAGCTCCTGGCCGCGACTGCGGTATGGATGGGGCTCGACATCAATCTCATCGGCTATCTGGTGACCTCGACATTGATCGGCGGCCTGCTGACGATCGCCATTCTGGCCTATCGGAAATCACCGCTTGCGATCTACACCGGCCACAACCGTTTCCTGCGTAATTTCGCCGACGAGCGGGTGGGCATTCCCTATGGCGTCGCGCTTGGGCTAGGTGGGCTCATCACCTTTCCCGATTCTCCGCTGATGGTCTGGGCGCTGAACAGGCTCATCACCTAAGGTGCATCGCGATCTTTCAGATACGGCCGGTGCGCTTTGAGTTTTTGATTTTACGCATGTCTTTGTCCCGAAACCGGTTCCCGCTTTCGGGAGGCCTGCTTTAGCTTGTCCCTTGAACAAGAGGGTTTCTCGAGCGGCGTGGCCGCCTTTTTCGTTAACGGCAAGCGGTTCCATCTAATTTGAGTAAACCTTAAATTAATCACGATCGTAAGCATTGCATTAACCTTGTTTTGACGATTGCGGCTGCAAAGTCCGGCCTGGCGAGGTGGTTTGCCTTGAGGCGAAGGGTTCGGACGAATGCCAGCATCCCGACTGATTATTCTGGGCGTGGCGGTGGCCGCGGCGGGCGGCGCGGGTTATGTCGCAAAAAACATGGTAGCGGCGCCGCCGCCCCAGGTCGTCCTCGACGCTCCCAAGGAACCGGCGATCGCGCTGCAGGACGTGCTGGTGTTGTCCGGCGACGTTGCGATGGGCAGCCAGCTCGACAACAACATCGGCTGGGAGCAGTGGCCGGCCAGCGGCGTCAACGCCAATTTCATCACCCGTGCCGCTGAGCCGGACGCGCTCGAAAAGCTCAAGGGTTCGGTCGCCCGCGTGGCCATGTATACGGGCGAGCCGCTGCGGCGCTCCAAACTGGTCGGCGAAGGGCAGAGCTTTATGTCGTCGATCCTGCCGTCCGGCATGCGCGCCGTGGCGACCGCGATATCGGCTGATACGTCGGCCGGCGGCTTCATCCTGCCCAACGATTTCGTCGACGTCATCATGACCCGGCGCTCGGACACCGGCAACGGCGGCAGCGGCTTCAGCACCGAGACCATCCTCAAGAACATCCGCGTCCTGGCCATCGACCAGACCATCCAGGAGGACGAAGAGGGCAAGAAGACCAGGGTCGGCCAGACCGCGACGCTGGAACTGACGCCGCAGCAGGCCGAGATCATCACGGTGGCGCAGCAGATGGCGGACCGCCTGACATTGGCGCTGCGCCCGATCGTGGACACGAATGAGAAGAACCTGGGCGAGGCCGACTATCTGGTGAACGGCAACGGCCGGCGCGGCACGGTGCGGTTGATCAAGTCGGGCGAAGTTTCCGAAGTGGGAGCAAGGAAATGAGGCTAAACGGTAAACTGCCCGTCATGGCGGCAGCGGCAATCGGCCTGTTCCTGCTCGGCACCAATGCACCTGGCCTCGTCGAGGCCAAGGCCGCGAACAGGGCGGCAGGCGTGACGGCCTCGGTTGCCACGCAGCGCGTCAAGCTCGGTCTCAACAAGTCGGTGGTCATCGATCTGCCGAACGACGCCTACGACATCCTCGTCGCCAATCCGGCGGTCGCGGATGCGGTCACGCGCACGGCGCGCCGCATCTATCTGTTCGGCAAGGCGGTCGGCGAAACCAATATCTTCGTCTTCGGCCCCAATGGCGAACAGATAGCCAGCCTCGACCTGGCGGTCGAACGCGACGTCGCCGGACTGGAAGACTATCTCAAGCGCTTCCTCCCGACGTCGCAGATCAAGGTCGAGCTGCTGAACGACAACGTGATCCTCACCGGCAACGTGGACACACCGCTCGACGCCAAGCGCGCCGTCGACCTGGCCACCATCTTCGTCTCGGGCGGTGAAGCGACGACCGGCCAATATTCGCAGACGGCCGCCGGCGGCTCGGCCAACGGCGGCGTCGACATCAACAATCCCGACGCCGAACGCCGTGTCTCCAAGATCGTCAATCTGCTGCAGATCATCGGCGACGACCAAGTGACGTTGAAGGTGACGGTGGCGGAAGTCAGCCGCTCGGTGATGAAGCAGCTCGGCGTCAACATGGTCGGCAGCGGCGGCAGCAACGGCATTTCCTGGGGCGCGCTGAGCAGCCCGAACTACGGATTGGGAAAGCCTTTGTCGCAATACTCAGGGGCTTCGATCGCTACTTCTTCGCTTCAATCGTACATAAACGCGATGGAGCAGAGTGGTGTCATGAAGACGCTGGCCGAGCCGACGCTGACCGCAGTCTCAGGCGAAAAGGCAACGTTCAAGGTTGGCGGCGAATTCAACCTGATCACAAGCCGAACGAGCAACGTCTCAACTGACAACCAGACGGGACAGATAACCTATTCCAACGAGCGCCTCGAATATGGAATTGGGCTCGAATTCCAACCCGTGGTGCTCTCAGCTGGTCGCATCAGCCTCAAAGTCAGAACCTCTGTTTCAGAACCCACGGCGGAAGGCGCAACGACACTTGAATCAGCTGGGGCGTTGCCCGGCACGACCGTGCTATCGATCCGCAAGCGTCTGGCTGACACCACAGTCGAATTACCCTCTGGCGGCTCGATGATGATCGCAGGCCTCGTAAGGGATGACGTCAGACAGGCGGTTTCCGGACTGCCCGGCCTGACCAAGATCCCGGTCCTGGGCACGCTCTTCCGCAGCCGCGACTTCGTGCGCAACGAGAGCGAGCTCGTCATCCTCATCACGCCCTATCTGGCGCGGCCGGTGGCGCGCAACGAACTGGCAAAGCCCGACGACAATTTCAATCCCCCGAGCGATGGCGCCGGCATGTTCCTCGGCCGTGTCAATCGCGTTTACGGCACCATGCAGACCGATAGGCCAGCGGGCCGTTACCACGGCGTCGTCGGCTTCATCTACAAATGAGCGGGAAAGCGGACATGTCTCAGTCAGCATCTAAGGCCATCACGATCGCGGCGGCAGGATCGGGCCGCGAGCGGATCCGCCGGTCTGTCGTCCCGGCCCTGGCGATCGCGCTTGCGGCCTCGCTCGCCGGCTGCGCCAGCTGGCACCGCGACAGCGTCACGGTCGGCGCCATACCGGACGACTATCGCACCAATCATCCCATCGTCATCGCCGAGAAGAACCAGAAGATCGACCTGCCTGTCGGCGCCGGCGATCGCGGCATGACCGGCGCCCAGCGCGACACGCTTCTTGGTTTCCTCGGCGGCTATGACAGGAGCGCCGCCCCATCGCTTACCATCGCGATCCCGAGAGGGGCCGCCAACGAAGTGGCGGCGCTGGTGGCGGGTCGAGATTTCGCCAGGGTTGCCGCGGCCGCCGGCGTCAGGCGCGACCGGATCGTCATGACATCCTATCAGTCGGCCGTGCCCGAGGCCTCGGCGCCGATCCGTGTCGCCTTCGTCGCGGTGAGAGCGCAGACCGACAAATGCGGGCGCTGGCCGGATGACCTGCTGCAGACCTCGGAAAACCGGCACTATGCCGATTTCGGCTGCTCCTATCAGAACAACCTTGCCGCTCAGATGGCCAATCCCAACGATCTGCTCGGGCCGCGCAAGCAGTCCGATATCGACGCCGAAAATCGCGGCGCGGTGATCGACCTTTATCGCTCGAGAGGCATTTCGAACGAGTTCCTCGGCAATTCGGAAGTGACATACTGAGCCGCGCCGATGACGGAAAGAGCATGACGATGAGCAACCTCGCCTACGACACGCCCTCGGATGCCGGCGATCTTTCGCAGCAGGACATTGTGGCCATGCAGGCGCTGCGTCCGGTGCCGCGCATCTCGATCCAGGCCTTCTGCGAGACCGAGGGCGTCGCCAACCCCATCGAGCGCGCCGGCGAGGATCGCCGCATGGCCAAGGCCCATCTCAAGGTTCATATGGGCGGCATCGCCACCGCGATCGAATTCTACCAGTCGGCGCCGACACCCAACCTGATCCTGCTGGAATCGCGCAGCGAGCCGAAACAGCTGCTCGAGCAACTCGCTCAGCTCGCGGAACATTGCGATCCGTCTTCGAAGGTCGTGGTTGTCGGCCACTACAACGATGTCGGCCTCTACCGCGAACTCATCCGCTCCGGCATTTCCGAATATGTCATCGCGCCGGTCTCGATGACCGATATCGTCAGCGTCGTATCGTCGATCTTCGTCGATCCCGAGTCCGATCCGATCGGCCGCTCTATCGCCTTCGTCGGCGCCAAGGGCGGCGTCGGCTCCTCGACGATCGCTCACAACGTCGCGTGGGCGATGTCGTCATTGTTCAAGTCGGAAGTCGTCGTCGCCGATCTCGACCTCGCTTTCGGCACCGCCAACATCAACTTCGACCAGGATCCCGCGCAGGGTATCGCCGAGGCGGTGTTTTCGCCCGAGCGGGTCGATGAGGTTTATCTCGACCGGCTGCTCGCGCAATGCGCCGAGCATTTGTCCCTGCTCGCGGCACCCTCCACGCTCGAGCGCGTCTACGATTTCGATGCGGACGCCTTCGCGCAGATCATTGAAACGGCGCAGCGCAGCGCGCCTTTGCTCGTGCTTGATGTCCCTCATATCTGGAGCGGATGGAGCAAGAGCACGCTGATCAAGGCCGATGAGATCGTCATCACGGCCACGCCCGAACTCGCCAATCTGCGCAACACCAAGAATATGGTGGATGTCCTGAAGCGGCTGCGTCCGAACGACCCGCCGCCGAAGCTGATCATCAACCAGGCAGGCGTTCCGAAGCGGCCGGAGATCGCGGCATCGGATTTTTCCGAACCGCTCGGCATCACGCCCATGGCGGTGATCAATTTCGAGCCTCTGCTGTTCGGCAACGCGGCCAACAACGGCCGCATGCTTGGCGAGATGGACGCCAAGAGTCCGGTCGTCGGCACGATCAACGAAATCGCGCATGTGCTGACCGGACGCAGCGAGATCAAGACGAAGAAGAGGGCCGGGCTGGGTTCCATCCTCGGCAAGCTGTCGCGCAACAAGAAGTGACGCTCATGGGGCGGTATCGGGTAGTCGATCATGTTTGGTAAAAGAGGCAAAGACGACGGCAACCGGGCAGCTCCCGAATTCCGTCCGCCGGCACCTCCTCCCGCCGCTCCCGTTTCGACCGGGACGATGGCTATCGATCGGCCGGCCGCGCCGGCACCCAGCACGCCTGCTGCGTCGCCCGCCCGCCGTCCGGTCGAGGCGCCGCCGATGGCGCCCGAGCCGCCAAGGAGGGTCCAGCGCGAGCGCAGCGAGACCTATTACGACACCAAGAGTCAGGTGTTTTCCGCGCTGATCGACACGATCGACCTGTCGCAACTCGCCAAGCTCGATCCCGAAAGCGCGCGCGAGGAAATCCGCGACATCGTCAACGACATCATCGCGATCAAGAACTTCGCGATGTCGATCTCCGAGCAGGAAGAGCTGCTCGAGGACATCTGCAACGACGTGCTCGGCTATGGTCCGCTGGAGCCGTTGCTCGCGCGCGACGACATTGCCGATATCATGGTCAACGGCTCCAAGAACGTCTACATCGAGGTCAATGGCAAGGTCGAACAGACCGGCATCCGCTTTCGCGACAATCAGCAGCTGCTCAACATCTGCCAGCGCATCGTCAGCCAGGTCGGCCGCCGCGTCGACGAATCGAGCCCGATCTGCGACGCGCGTCTGCCCGACGGTTCGCGCGTCAATGTGATCGCGCCGCCGCTCTCGCTCGATGGCACCGCGCTCACCATCCGCAAGTTCAAGAAGGACAAGCTGACGCTCGACCAGCTTGTCAAGTTCGGCGCCATCTCGCCGCAGGGCGCGGAGATCCTCAAGATCATCGGCCGCGTCCGCTGCAATGTCGTCATCTCGGGCGGTACCGGCTCGGGCAAGACGACGCTGCTCAACTGCCTGACCAACTACATCGATCGCGAGGAACGCGTCATCACCTGCGAGGACTCGGCCGAGTTGCAACTGCAGCAGCCGCATGTGGTCCGTCTCGAAACCAGGCCGCCCAATCTCGAGGGCGAAGGCGAGGTGACGATGCGCGACCTCGTCAAGAACTGCCTGCGCATGCGGCCCGAACGGATCATCGTCGGCGAGGTGCGCGGACCGGAAGTGTTCGACCTTCTGCAGGCCATGAACACCGGCCATGACGGTTCGATGGGAACGATCCACTCCAACAGTCCGCGCGAGTGCCTGAACCGTATCGAATCGATGATAGCCATGGGCGGCTACTCGCTGCCGCAGAGGACCGTGCGCGAGATCGTCGTCGGCTCGGTCGACGTGATCATCCAGGCGGCTCGCCTGCGCGATGGCTCGCGCCGCATCACCCACATCACCGAGGTGATCGGCATGGAAGGCGACGTCATCATCACCCAGGATATCGTCCTCTACAACATCAAGGGCGAAGACGCGAACGGCCGTCTGATCGGAGAGCATGTCTCCACCGGCATCGGCCGGCCGCATTTCTGGGATCGCGCCCGCTACTATGGCGAGGAGCAGCGCCTCGCCAACGCGCTCGAGGCAATGGAGAAACGCGCTGACTAGAGCAATTCCAGGAAAAGTGCGTAGCGGTTTTCCGTCCGGAATTGCGTAAAAACAAATACTTAGAGCGGGTCAGCGCTTCTATAAAAAGCTGAACCGCTCTAGTGCATCTGGAGGTGTAGGGGCCCCGATCGATGTTCGGAATTGACACCACGGTTCTGGCTTTCGTCGTGCTCGCCGGCTTCAGCGCCGGCGCGATGGCCTATGCTTTCCTGTTCACGCGCATCGATAACGAAAAGCAGGCCGGCAAGCGGCTTGAGACGATCAAGACGGCCGAGACCGACAGGTCGGTGGTGAAGGCCTCGCGCGATCGGGCGGTGGAGGCGGTCAAGCGGCGCAAAACCCTCCAGGATTCGCTCAAGCAGCTCGATGAAAAGCAGAAAACCAACGACCGCAACGTCAAGAAACCGCCGCTGAGGGCCCAGATCCGCCAGGCTGGCATGACGGTTTCCATCGAGCGCTTCTACGTCTACTCGGTGATCTGCGGCATCGTCCTGACAGTCCTTGCCTATCTTGCCGGCGCGCCGCTGTTTGCGCTGCCGGGCGCTCTGCTGGCTGGCGCCTTCGGCCTGCCGCGATGGTTCGTCTCGTTTCGCCGCGCGCGCCGGGTGAAGGCTTTCCTGGAGGAGTTCCCGAATGCCCTCGACATTATCGTGCGCGCGGTCAAGTCGGGCCTGCCGCTGAACGACGCGATCCGCCTGATCGCCAATGAATCTCCCGAGCCCGTCCGGGCCGAGTTTCGCCGCATTGTCGATTCCCAGCAGATGGGCCTGTCCATCCCCGATGCCACCTTGCGCATGTCCGAGACCATGCCGTGCACCGAGGCGGGCTTCTTCGGCATCGTCATTCAGATCCAGTCGCAGGCCGGCGGCAACCTCTCCGAGGCGCTGGGCAACCTTTCGCGCGTGCTGCGCGACCGCAAGAAGATGAAGGCCAAGGTGCAGGCGCTGTCGATGGAAGCGAAGGCGTCCGCCGTCATCATCGGCGCCTTGCCGTTCGTCGTCGCCTTTCTCGTCTATCTTTCGAGCCCGAACTACATCATGCCGCTGTTCACCACGAGCGTCGGCAACCTGATCCTCGGCTGCTCCGGCGTCTGGATGTCGATCGGCATCCTGGTGATGCGCAAGATGATGAATTTCGAAGTGTAGGGACGCGGATCCAATGACAGACCAGGTCGTCAAGACGCTTACCGACCCTTCCTTCCTGATCGCGCTCCTGGTTGGCATCGCGGTTTTTGCGACTGTCTTCACGCTCATGCCGGCGCTTGGCGGCAATCAGCTCAAGGCGCGCATGAAAACCGTAGCGCTCGAGCGTGACGAACTGCGCTCCAAGCAGCGTGCGCGCCTCGCCAACGAAGCCGACCGCCGCCGCAAGGGCCTGCGCGAGGAGCAGTCGATCGGCATGCGCAACATTGTCGACCGGTTGGATCTGAGGCGTGCGCTGGTCGATGAAGGCACGCTGCAAAAGCTCAAGATTGCGGGTTTCCGCGGCCAGAATCCGCTGACGCGCTTTCTGTTCTTCCGCCTGGTTCTGCCCTTCGTCGGTTTCGCCCTGGCGGCCATCTATGTCTTCGTGCTCGGCGGACTGCAGCAGCAGCCGGCCTTCATCAAGCTGTTTGTCTGTATTCTCGTCGCTTATGCCGGCTTCTACGCGCCGATACTCTACGTCAACAACCGCGCGACAAAGCGCAAGCAGTCGATCCAACTGGCGTGGCCGGACGCGCTCGACCTGATGCTGATCTGCGTCGAATCCGGCATGTCGGTGGAAGCGGCGCTGCGCAAGGTTGCCGACGAGATCGGCGCGCAGTCGGTGGCACTCGCCGAGGAGTTCGTGCTTACCAATGCCGAGCTCTCCTACCTGCAGGAGCGCAAGGTTGCCTATGAGAATCTGGCGAGCCGCACCGGCCTGGAATCGGTGAAGTCGGTATCCCAGGCCCTGGTTCAGGCCGAGCGCTATGGCACGCCGGTAGCGCATGCGCTGCGCGTGCTGGCCTCGGAAAGCCGCGACATGCGCATGAACGCGGCCGAGAAGAAGGCCGCCGCGCTGCCGCCGAAGCTTACCGTGCCGATGATCCTGTTCTTCCTGCCGGTTCTGTTCGCCATCATTTTGGGACCTGCCGGCATCCAGGTCAGCCAGCGCGGCATCTTCGGCGACCAGCACAGTTCCAGCAGTCAGTAGAAGCCACAGCCGAATGGAGGAAGGCCGCTCGGGGATGCCGAGCGGCTTTTTCAGGAAAAGTGCGCAGCGGTTTTTCCGTCCGCAATTGCGTCGCGCGCGGTCAGTTCGTCGCGACCTTCGCCTTGTCCTGATCCTTGAGCTGGCTCCAGGCATTCTGCTGGGCAAGCATCTGGCGCAGATAAGCGATGTTGGCCTGCGCCTGCTCCGGCGAGAGCTCCTGCGAGGCAATCTTCTCGGCCTCGTCGAAGCGGCCCTGCAGGCCGACGACCAGCGCCAGGTTCTGCCGTACGCGGCTGTCGGCGCTCGGCTGCTGCGCGGCCGAGCGCATGTAGGTTTCCGCCGTGCGCAGGTCCCCTTCGAGCACGTAGGACATGCCGAGGTTGGAGAGGATGGAAGGTTCGTTCGGCTTGAGCTCGAGCGCCTTGCGATAATCCTGGCGCGCTTCGTCGCGCTGACCCATCTGGTCGAGGATGGCGGCTTCTGCCGATACCAGTCGCCAGTCCGGATATTCCGGCGTCTGCGCGCGGCGCACGGCATCGAGTGCCTGCTCGAACTGCCCATTGGCGGCAAGCGCCTTGCCATAGGCGGCGAGTACGTCCCGGTCCTTGGGGTAGGCGATCGCGAGCTTGCGCATCACCGCCAGCGATTGATCGGCGTCGCCGTCCATCTGCAGTGCCGCGGCGAAATTCGTGGCGATGCGTTTGTCGTTCGGGTTCCTGGCGTAGGAATCGCCAAGCCTGGCCGTCGCGCTGTGCAATTCGCTGGCCGACATCGTTTCCAGCGGCCTGTTGTCGGATCGGGAAATGGAGCCCGTCGTGAACTTGCTGGTGCTGCCGCAGCCCGCTACGCTGGCCGCCAGCGCCACCATCAATGCCGTGGTGATCAGATGCTTGTTTGTGACGTTCGGCGCTTTGATCGGCATCGGCACCTGCCCTCCATTCCTGTGCGGCCGTTGGCTGGCCGTCTTCCCTCCCAAAGAAATATTCTGTTAACCCTAACGGACCGTTAAGAAACCGACTCGCTATGCCCTGCCGGAGACCATCGAATGCCTGTCGAACTCGTTGATCAGAAACCGGAAGCCTCCCTGCCAGTGTATCTGGTGGGAAAGGACGGCCTCGACGGCACGGACCTTCCGCCTTCCGCCGTGGCCTGGGCAAGGGCGAACGGCTTTTCCGGTGAGGCGGGCCGCACGCTGGTCCTGCCCGGCGATAATGGATCTCTGGCCGGCGCACTGTTCGGTACCGGTGACGGCGAGAGCCAGCTTGCCGTCGGTGTCCTGGCGAGGTCGCTGCCCGAGGGCGAATGGCATTTTGACCAGGATCTGCCTGCGCCGGATCTCGCCGCGCTTGCGCTCGTCCTCGGCGGCTACGTCTTCACCCGCTACGGCAGGAAGCCCGGCAAGGCGTTGCGCTTCGCGCTGCCGTCGGGGGCCGACGGCGCGCATGTGCGCCGCATCGCCGAGGGCGTTTTCCTGGCGCGCGATCTCGTCAACACGCCGACCAGCGACATGGGGCCGGCGGAATTGGAAGAGGCGGCACGGACGCTCGCGGCAGCGCACGGGGCCGACCTCTCCGTTATCCACGGCGACGACCTGCTGGCGCGGAATTTCCCGATGATCCATGCCGTCGGCCGCGCCTCGACCGGCGCGCCGAGGCTGATCGACATGACATGGGGACCGGGCGATGCACCAAAGGTGACGCTGGTCGGCAAGGGCGTCTGCTTCGATACGGGCGGCCTGGACATCAAGCCGTCGTCGGGCATGCTGTTGATGAAGAAGGACATGGGCGGCGCCGCAAACGTGCTGGGCCTCGCCTCCATTATCATGGCGGCGAAACTGAACGTCAGGCTGCGCGTGCTGATCCCGGCCGTCGAGAACTCGATCGCCGGCAATGCTTTCAGGCCAGGCGACGTGCTGAGGAGCCGCAAGGGCATCACGGTCGAGATCGGCAACACGGACGCGGAGGGGCGGCTGGTCCTGGCCGACGCGCTGGCGCTTGCCGACGAGGAAAGACCGGCCTTGCTGATCGACATGGCGACGCTGACCGGGGCGGCACGGGTTGCGCTTGGCCCCGACCTGCCGCCCTTCTACACCGGCGACGAGGCCCTGGCTTCCGACCTGGCGGCGGCTTCGCTCGCCGTTGAGGATCCGTTGTGGCGCATGCCCCTGTGGCGTCCCTACGATGCCAAGTTGTCGTCGAAGGTCGCCGACATCAACAATGTCACCACGGATGGTTTTGCCGGATCGATCACCGCGGCGCTCTTCCTCAAGCGCTTCGTCGAGAAGACGCCAAGCTGGGCGCATTTCGACATTTTTGCCTGGAACCCCGCAGACCGTCCGCACGGACCGATGGGCGGCGAGGCGCAAGGCATTCGCGCGCTGGAGCGGATCGTCTCGAAGCGCTTTGGCTGAAGACCATGATCCCGAACCGAAGGTCAGCGAACGCAAAAAGTGGAAGCCGGTCTTCGGATAAGATCATGGTCAGGCAGAACAATCCGGCGAAATGTCGTTACTGAAACGGAACCGAAACAATTTGCCGTCATGCTGGGGTGATGTCGATCTCGATGCGCCCGAGCCAGGCCTTGCGACTGTGGCAGCAGGTGATGCTGTCGCAGGTGCGCGACGACGTGCCCGATCTCACCATGCGCCAGACCGCGATCCTGCTCACCATCTATCTCGATTCGCCGCCGCACACGGTGCGCGGGCTGGCCGCCAGGCTCAACGTCACCAAGCCGGTCATCACCCGCGCGCTCGACACGATGGGGGCGCTGAAGCTGGTGTCACGTCACCGCGACGAGCTCGACAAGCGCAACGTGCTGATCCGGCGCACGGTGGAAGGTGCGCTCTTTGTCGAGCGCTTTGGCGATGGTATCGTTGCGAAGGCGCAAGAATTGCCCATCTAGAGCATGATCCCGAACCGAAGGACCGCGTCAGCGAAAAGTGGGAACCGGTTTTCGGATAAGATCATGCTCCAACAAAGAATTAGATGCTCGATTTGACCGGATTGCCGATTTGACCGCCAGGGATGCCCGCCTTCACGCCTTTCGTTCCGACCTCGCCGATGCCAGGCTGAAAGGCGAGGTCGCCGCTGAACGCTTCGTCGCCGGCCGCCCCGCACGGATCACGGCCGCCATCGCCGACCTGCGCAAGGCGCCGCGTCCGGACGCCGGGGTCAATACCCAGGCGCTGTTCGGCGACGACGTGCTGGTCTTCGAGGATGCGGAAGGCTGGGCCTGGGTGCAGGCCGAGCGCGACGGCTATGTCGGCTATGTCGCCGACAATGTGCTTGGTCCGCGCGAACACGCGCCGACCCACATCGTTTCCGCACCGCGCACTTTCCTCTATCCGGGGCCCGATCTGCGCTTCCCGATAGGCGGACAATTGTCGATGGGCTCGGCCGTGACCGTGACGGGCGCCGCCGAAACGCGCGGTACGCACTACGCGCTGCTGCCTTCCGGCCAGGCGATCATCGCCGGCCATCTACGGCCGCTCGCCGAGGTCGCCGATGACTATGTGACGGTGGCGGAAAGCTTTCTCGGCACGCCCTATCTCTGGGGCGGCGTCTCCGGTTTCGGCATCGACTGTTCCGGCCTCGTGCAATTGTCGATGCGCATGGCCGGCAAGGATGTGCTGCGCGATTCCGACATGCAGGCGGCGTCGATCGGCTCGCCGTTCGAGCCAGGCCCGGATTATTCAGGGCTTCGGCGCGGCGACCTGGTCTTCTGGAAAGGCCATGTCGCGATCATGACCGACGCGAGGGGTATGATCCACGCCAACGGCCACACGATGCTGGTCTCTCGCGAGGGGCTGAAAGAGGCGGTCGAGCGCATTGGCTATCTTTATGGCGGGCCGACAGGGTTCAGGAGGCCGTAGCGCCTTTACCTCTCCCCTTGCTGCGGGAGAGGTCGGATTGCCCCAATTTGTCCTTCACAAATCGGATGGCAATCCGGGTGAGGGGTAAATAGCGCCAAGCTGGAGCGCCCTCATACGTCTCGGCGCTGCGCCGATCCACCTTCTCCCACAAGAAGGGGAGAGGGAAGAACGATCCCCTTTTGTTCCGATTCTTCTTGGCGATTGCTTGCCGTCGCGCTACCTCTGGCGCGTGACAGAGCAGCCGCGCCTTGCCGAACAGAATGCCGCCGTCCTGCTGCCCGAGCCATTCGTCAAATGGTTCGGTGAAAAGGGCTGGTCGCCGCGCGTCCACCAGCTCGAACTGCTGGCGAAGGCTCAAGGTGGACAATCGGTGCTGCTGATCGCGCCGACCGGCGCCGGCAAGACGCTGGCCGGCTTCCTGCCGTCTCTGACCGAACTTGCCAACCGACCCAAGCGGAAGGCGGGCGAAGCCCATCGCGGCATCCATACGCTCTACATCTCGCCGCTCAAGGCTTTAGCCGTCGACATCGAGCGCAATCTCGGCAAGCCGGTCGAGGAGATCGGCCTGCCCGTCACCATCGAGACCCGCACCGGCGACACACCTTCGCACAAGCGCCAGCGGCAGAAGCTGGTGCCGCCCGACATCCTGCTCACCACGCCCGAACAGCTCGCTCTGCTGATCGCCTCGAACGGCGCCAAGCGTTTCTTCGAGGATTTGCGCTATGTCGTGCTCGACGAACTGCATTCGCTGGTCATCTCGAAGCGCGGGCATCTCCTGGCGCTCGGCCTGGCGCGATTGCGCGCCTTTGTCCCGGGGCTGCAAACCATAGGCCTGTCGGCGACCGTCGCCGAGCCGGATGAATTGCGCCGCTGGCTGGTCGCGCAGAATCCATCCGGCGAAATGGCCGGGCTGATCACGGTCGCCGGCGGCGCCAAGCCCGATATCTCCATTCTCGACTCGCGCGAGCGCGTGCCATGGTCGGGGCATTCGGCCCGCTACGCGATCCCTGAGATCTACGAGGCGATCAAAGAGCACCGCACGACGCTTCTCTTCGTCAACACCCGCAGCCAGGCCGAGCTTTTGTTCCAGGAGCTGTGGCGGGCGAACGAAGACTCGCTCCCCATAGCGCTCCACCACGGCTCCCTTGATGTCGGCCAGCGCCGCCGCGTCGAGAAAGCGATGGCCGACAATGCGCTGCGCGCCATCGTCGCCACCTCCACGCTCGACCTCGGCATCGACTGGGGCGATGTCGATCTGGTCGTGCATGTCGGCGCGCCGAAAGGCGCCAGCCGCCTGGCGCAGCGCATCGGCCGCGCCAACCACCGCATGGACGAGCCGTCCAAGGCGATCCTGATCCCCGCCAACCGCTTCGAGGTGCTGGAATGCCGGGCGGCGCTCGACGCCAACTATCTCGGCGCGCAGGACACGCCGCCGTTGATCAAGGGCGCGCTCGACGTCCTGTCGCAGCATGTGCTGGGCGTCGCCTGCGGCGGACCGTTCGATGCCGACTTTCTGTTCGAGGAGGTGCGAAGCGCTGCCCCTTATGCGGCGCTGGAACGCGAGACCTTCGATCGCGTCATCGACTTCGTCGCCACCGGCGGTTACGCGCTGAAGAACTACGAGCGCTATGCCCGCATCCGCCTGAACAAGGACGGCCTGTGGCGCGTCTCGCATCCGAGCGTCGCGCAGCAATACCGGCTGAATGTCGGCACCATCGTCGAGATGCCGGAATTGAATGTCCGCTATGTCAGGCAGGGGCGCGGCATGGCCGGCCGTGGCGGGCCGGTGCTCGGCAAGATCGAGGAGTATTTCGCCGAAACGCTGCGCCCCGGCGACAATTTCCTTTTTGCCGGCAAGGTGCTGCGCTTCGAGGGTATTCGCGAGAACGAATGCGTCGTCTCCAACGGCGCCGGCGCCAACATCATCGTGCCGTCCTATGCAGGTGGCAAATTCCCGCTCTCGACCTACCTCGCCGAGCAGGTGCGCGCCATGCTGGCCGACAGCGACCGCTGGAAGGTCTTGCCCGAACAGGTGGCCGACTGGCTTCGGATTCAGGAAGAGAAGTCGGTCCTGCCGAAGCGCGGCGACCTTCTGGTCGAGACCTTTCCGCGCGGCAACCGGCATTACATGGTCGCCTATCCTTTCGAGGGCCGGCTGGCGCACCAGACGCTCGGCATGCTCCTGACGCGTCGGCTGGAGCGCGCGCATGCGAGGCCGCTCGGCTTCGTCGCCACCGATTATTCGCTGGCCGTCTGGGCGCTGGACGACATGGCGGCGCTGTTCAAGGCGAAGAAGCCGTCACTTGGCCAGCTCTTCGACGAGGACATGTTGGGCGACGATCTCGAAGCGTGGCTGAACGACAGCTGGATGCTGAAGCGCACCTTCCGCACCTGCGCCGTCATCGCCGGGCTGATCGAGAAGCGTTATCCCGGCCAGGAGAAGAGCGGCCGCCAGGTGACGGTATCGGCGGACCTCATCTACGACGTGCTGCGCAGCCACGAGCCGGACCATATTTTGCTGCAGGCGACGCGCACCGATGCCTCGGCGGGTCTGCTCGATGTCAGCAGACTTGGGGAGATGCTCTCGCGTGTGCGCGGTCGAATCATGCATAAGCATCTCGACCAGATATCGCCGCTGGCGGTGCCGGTAATGCTGGAGATCGGCAAGGAGTCGGTCAATGGCGGCGCCAACGATACGCTCTTGATGGAAGCCGCCGACCTGGTCGAAGAAGCGATGGGCCGAGGGTAGAAGCAACTCCAGGAAAAGTGTTTAGCGGTTTTCCGTCCGGAATTGCGTTAAAGCAGATGAGAACCGAGAGGGGATGAATTTTTCGCTGTCGCGCGCAACGCTGATCGCCGAAGCCGACCTAGTCGGCATCGCCGGCGAACGCGCGGTTTGCGACCGGCGCGGCGTGCTCTACTTTCCCGATCTGCGACTGCTCGCGGTCTCCGATCTGCATCTGGAAAAGGGCTCGTCCTTCGCCAGGCGCGGCGCGCTGATCCCGCCCTACGACACCGGCGCCACTTTGCTCAGGCTGCAGGCTGTCATCGCCGACTATCAGCCGCGGATCGTCGTCAGCTTGGGCGACTCCTTCCATGATGACGGCGGCGCCGAGCGCATGCATCAGAGCTTCCGTGAGCGGCTGGAGGCGATGATGGCCGGCCGCGACTGGTTCTGGGTCGCCGGCAACCACGATCCGGACGCGCCCGCCGACCTGCCGGGCGAGACGGTGAGGGAACTCGCCATAGGCTCGCTGCTCTTCCGCCACGAGCCTTCGAAGCTGCGGGTCGAAGGCGAGATCGCGGGCCATCTTCATCCCTGCGCGCGCATCGTGCAGCGCGGCCGCTCGGTCCGGCGGCGCTGCTTTGCCGGCGACGGCGGCCGCATGATCATGCCGGCCTTCGGCGCCTATACCGGCTCGCTCAACGTGCTCGACCGCGCCTATGCCGGCCTATTCCGTCTGGAAACGCTGATGGCCTATATGCTGGGCGCCGAGCGCATTTTCGCTATCTCCGGCTCAATGCTGCGGCCGGGCTGAATCTTATTGCCTACCGTAGTAGAGCGTGACCGTGTGCTTCGCCTCGGCGAAGAACAGCCAGCGCTCGACCAGCATGCCGGCGAACTGGGAGATGGCTGCAAGCACTGATGCGGCTGTCGCGAAAGGCCATGGCAAGGCAAAGGCGATAGCGAGCAAGATAGCCGGTGCGGCGAAGGCCAGCGCCTGCGCAATCCACCGCAGCTTTTCGCCATGCTTGCGCGCGATGCGGAAACCCATTTCCTTGAGCAGGTAGTTTTCTTCCGTATGCGGCCATTCGATCGACCGTACCGTGCCGCCGGCAAGACCCGTCGCCGTGTTGGCGGTGGTCGGGATATCCAGCCGGTCGTTGTATCGCCAGGTCGCCAGTTTCCAGGCCCAGCCGCCGAGTGTGGCAAGCAGCGCGCCGGTCAGCACCGCCGTCGAACCTACCGAAAAACCCTGCAGCAGAGCGTTCAGCAGCACGCAGCCGGTCATCGCCGCGAAAATAAGATAAGCCGGCAAAGTATAGCGGCTGTGCCATTGGGCGATCGGCTTCAGCGAAGCATAGATCATGCCTGTCGTGCAGACGGTGGTGACCGCGCCGGCCGCCGCCATCAGCCCGGCAACGGCCACCCAGCCGCCGCTACGGCCGAGAAATACCCAGCCGATGCCGAACAGCGCGGCCGGAATGAAGGTGGCGACCGACGCCACGCCTTCGCGCGACAGCCAGGAGCTGCGCCATTGCGAGAAGGCGCGCCAGGCTCGCTCGGGTCGGCCGAGATGACCGGTCGAGGAGAGCAGACCGGCCGCGATCAGCACGAGCGCCAGCACCATGCCGACAAGGCCAAGCCAGATATCGGCCGCGATGAATCCTAGCCCGCCAAGCATGCCGAGCAGCGCCAGCAGGCCGTAGCCGGCCCCAGTGGCGGCGGTGAAGAGGACGACGGAGAAGGCGGGATGCATGATTGGCTGAGGCTAGTTCGAAAGCATGCGGTCGATCCAGCCCAGAAAGCCGCCTTCGGCCTTGATAGGCTCCAGCGCCGGCGCGTCCACTTTTGCCGAGCGCTCGGTATGGGCGCGCGGCGGCAGGTACTTGTTGGTCGGCTTGTAGCCAAGCTCCGGCATGAGGTCGACGCCGCCGCGCGCTGCCACCAATTGCGAGATGGCGGAAGCCGGATCGCCGAGATCGCCGAAATGCCGGGCGCTGGTCGGGCAGGCGGCGACGCAGGCCGGCACGCGGTCCTCCGCCGCCAGATTGTCGTTGTAGATGCGATCGACGCAGAGCGTGCATTTCTTCATCACTCCGACATCCGTGTCGAACTCGCGCGCGCCGTAGGGGCAGGCCCAGCTGCACAGCTTGCAGCCGATGCATTTGTCCTCGTCGACCAGCACGATGCCGTCCGAGGCGCGCTTGTAGGAGGCGCCGGTCGGGCAGACGGTGACGCAGGCCGGCTGCTCGCAATGCAGGCAGGAGCGCGGGAAGTTCACCGTGCGGCCGCCTTGTTCGGTCGTGTGCTCATAAGCGTGCACGCGGTTGAACCAGACGCCGTCGGCATGCCCGCCATAGGGATCGGTGTCGGTCAGCGGCGCCATATAGCCGCCCGTGTTCCATTCCTTGCAGGCGGTGACGCAGGCCTGGCAGCCGACGCAGGTGTCGAGGTCGATGACGAGGCCTAGTTTCTTCTCGGTTTGGGCGGGAAGGCAGGTCATTCGGTGGCTTCCCTTTTCATGCGGAACGCGGCGCCGAAACGAAGCACATCCGGAGAGGGCTCGAAATTAGGCGGCTGGGCAAAACGCTCGAACTGCGGCTCGGTGAAGCCGGCTTCTTCCGGCGCGCATTTGATGATCCGCACGCGCACGTCGAACCATGCCGCCTGCCCCGTGACGGGATCGGAGTTGGAATAGCGCTTGCCGTTGGCGTCGGCCGTAGTCTGGTCGCCGATGATATGGTTGAGCAGGAAGCCGCGATAGCTCTCTGCCGCGTCGTCCTTCAGGCCCCAGCTCCCGCGCCGCTTGCCGATCGCGTTCCAGGTCCAGACCGTGTCCGGGTTCACGCCGTCGATGAGCTTGATCTGGCTTTTCACCCGGCCGTTGACGCTCTCGATCCAAACCCAGTCGTCGTCGGCAAGGCCATGCCTGCCTGCCGTTTCCCGATGCACGAACAGCCGGTTCTGGCTGGTGATCTGCCTCAGCCACGCATTCTGCGAACCCCAGGAATGGTACATGTGCATCGGCCGCTGCGTCAGCGCATGCAGCGGATATTTTTGCAGATCGACGGCCTCGTCCTCGAAAGGCGCGTACCAGAAGGGCAGCGGGTCCATGTAGGTCTCGATCCGGGCGCGCTCGGCTTCCGGCGGCTGCGCTTTTCCATGGCCGCGCGCGGCCAGCCGGAAGCGCTGGATCGGCTCTGAATAAAGCTGGAAAACGATCGGCTCGGCCTTCGCGATGAAACCCATTTGGACGGCGAAGTCGAGATAAGCGCCGTTGGCCATCTTGTAATAGCGCTGGTCGTCGGCAAAGGCGTGATGCCAGAAGCCACCATTGTCGATGTAGCGCTGCAACTGCCCGGGATTGGCCTCGCCCTTGCCGAAGGAACCGCCGTTTTCGCCGCGCCAGCCGGCCAGCGGGCCGATGCCGGGCGTGCGCTCGTGATTGACGATGTAGTCGGCATAGTCGCGGTATTTTGCCGAGCCGTCCTCGTTGGCAAAGCCGGGCAGGCCGAGCCGCGCGCCGAGCTCGATCAGCACCGACTGGAACGGCCGCACGTCGCGGTCCGGCTGCACCACCGGATAGCGGATGGCGTCGGCCGGCCCGTCGGCATGGCTGATCGGCCGATCGAGCAGGCTGATGCAGTCATGCCGCTCGAGATAGGTGGTGTCGGGCAGCACCAGATCGGCGAACGGCACCGTCTCGGAATAGTAGGCGTCGGAATAGATGATGAAGGGGATTTTGTAGTTTCCGGCTTCATCCTTGTCCGTGAGCATGGCGATGGTCTCGACGGTGTTCATCGAGGAATTCCAAGCCATGTTCGACATGTACATCATCAGCGTGTCGATCGGGTAAGGATCGCCGGCCCAGGCGTTGCGGATGACGGTGTGCATCAGCCCGTGCGCTGCGAGCGGCGCCTCCCAGGAATAGGCCTTGTCGATGCGGCTGGGCCGGCCGGTCTCGTCGACGAGCAGGTCGTCCGGCCCTGAGACGAAGCCGAGCGGCATGCCTTCCAATGGCGTCATCGGCCGGATATCCTTGCCGGCAGGCTTCGGACCCGGGGGCGCGCAACGGGGATAGGGCGGCTTGAAGCGGAAGCCGCCGGGAACGTCCACGGTGCCCAGCAGCACCTGCAGCAGATGGATGGCGCGGCAGGTATGGAAGCCGTTGGAATGGGCCGAGATGCCGCGCATGGCGTGCATCGAAACCGGTCGACCCTTGATCGTCTCGTGCCGGCGGCCTGCCCAGTCGGTCCAGGCGACCGGCAGTTCGATCGTCTGCTCGAAGGCGACATGCGCCAGTTCCGCCGCGATCCGGCGGATCGTGGCGGCGCTGATGCCGCAGCGCTCAGCGACTGCATCAGGCGAGTAGCTGTCGTCCATGTATCGGTCGGCGATGAGCTGGAACACCGGCACGCAGTGGCGGCCATTGACCGTGTAGCTGCCGGTCAGTGCTGGTTTGGCATCCGGGTCGGTTGCGTTGACAGGGACCTTCGCCACCCTGTCCCAGCCCAGTGGATTGCCGGCATCGTCACGCACGAACAGTCCGTCATCGGCGGTTCCCGGCTCTTGCACGACAAGCACCGGCGCGTTGGTGTAGCGCAGCAGATAGTCGAGATCGACGCGGCCGGCCTTAAGCAGTTCGTGGACGAGGGCGAGCACGAACAACCCGTCCGTGCCCGGCCGGATGCCGATCCAGTCGTCGGCGATGGCGTTGTAGCCCGTGCGGCACGGGTTGATCGAAACGACCTTGGCGCCGCGCGCCTTGAGCTTGCCGAGGCCGATCTTGATCGGGTTTGAATCATGGTCCTCGGCGACGCCGAACAGCATGAAGTATTTCGTGTTGTCCCAGTCGGGCTCGCCGAACTCCCAGAACGAGCCGCCGATCGTGTAGAGTCCGCCGGCCGCCATGTTGACCGAGCAGAAGCCGCCATGCGCGGCGAAATTCGGCGTGCCGAACTGGCTCGCCCACCAGCCTGTCAGCGACTGCGACTGGTCGCGCCCGGTGAAGAAAGCAAGCTTCTTCGGGTCCGTGCGCCGGATCTCCGTCAGCCGCTCGCTGGCGATGGTGAGCGCTTCGTCCCATTCGATCTCACGGAACTCGCCGGAGCCGCGCGGACCGGTGCGCTTGAGCGACTTCTTCAGCCGCGCCGGGCTGTAATGCTGCATGATGCCGGCGCTGCCCTTGCCGCAGATCACGCCGCGGTTCACCGGATGGTCCTTGTTGCCGTTGATGTAGCGCACCTTGCCGTCCTTGATGTGGACGTCGATGCCGCAGCGGCAGGCGCACATGTAGCAGGTGGTCTTGGCGATGCGGTCGGAGACGCTTGGCGAGGTCTCGACGCCGTCGCCCTCGTCAGGCGCTTGGCTGTCGGCCAGCGGCTGCTGGGACGGTGCGGAATTGGCGCCGCGCGGCGATGTTCGGCTCATGATCCGCGAACGCTCTTGCCGCTCGCCATTCTGGCTTTCGTCTTAGGGCCCGGCCCGCGCATGTAGTGGAGCTCGGGATGGTAGCGGTCGCCGGCGAATTGCCGCTTCAGCCGACGGCTCCAATGCGCGAAAAGGGATTTGAAGCGCCCGATCATTTCCAACCTTGGCCGCCGAAATGCCAAATTTTTCCAACTTCAGGCAAAAACTTAGAACAAAGCAATTGATCTGTCTAACAAGCGGCTCTTGTAATTCCGATCGATTTTGCTTCTTAGTTGGGCATGACTCTCGATCAGTTGCGCATCTTCGTCGCCGTCGCCGAGCATGGCCACATGACCAAAGCGGCCGAGCTGCTCGGCATCTCGCAGTCCGCCGCCTCGGCGGCCATCCGCGCGCTCGAAAGCCAGCATGGCGTACGCTTGTTCAACCGGGTGGGGCGCAACATCGAGTTGGCGCAGACCGGCCACCGTTTCCTGCCTGAGGCCAAAGCCGTCCTGGAACGCGCGGCGGCTGCGCACAACGTGCTGGAGCATGTGTCGCAGACGGTCACCGGCAGCCTGTCGATATCGGCGAGCCAGACCATCGCCAGCTACTGGCTGCCGCGACGCCTGGCTGCGTTCCACGAGGCCTATCCGGCTGTGCGCCTCAGCGTCACCATCGGCAACACAAGGCAGGTGGAGGCCAATGTGCTGGACGGCCGGGCCGATTTCGGGCTGGTCGAGGGGCGCACGGAGTCGGACATCCTGCGGCGCGCCACGGTCGACGAGGATCGCATGATGCTGGTGGTGGCGCGCTCGCATCCCGAAATTCCGACGACACGGGCGGGAAACCTCGACATCAGGGCATTGCGCTGGATCATCAGGGAGGGCGGCTCGGGCACGCGCGAGGCGCTGGAGGATTTTGCGCGTGGCGAAGGGGTCTCGCCGGCGGAACTGCAGATCTTCCTGGTCCTGCCCAGCAATGAGGCTGTGCGTCAGGCGGTGGAGGCCGGCGCCGGCGCCACCATCATCTCGGAGCTGGTCGTCGCGCGCTCCCTGGCGGAGGGCAGCCTGCGATCCGTGCCGGTCGATCTGCCGAAGCGCGCTTTCGCCATGATCACCCACCGCGACCGGCAGGCGAGCCTCGCGCAGATGGCGCTGAAGGCGCATCTCAGCGGCAGGGCGGATGCGTCGTCAGCGGACAGGGGCTAGGCAAGAGAAGGCCTCAGGCGAACTTCCGCCGGGCATCCAGCGCAAGACCAAGCCCGACCGAGCCGAACATGTCGCCTTCGATGACCGAGGCCTGCGGCACCAGCGAAAGGATCCGCCGCTTTGCCAATGGGATCGCGGTCGAACCGCCGGTGAGGAACACGGCGGTGATGGCGGAGGCGGAAATGCCGGCGTCGGCGATCGTCTGCCTGACCGTTGCGGTCACGCGTTCGATGTCCGCCCCGATCGTCTCTTCCAGGCCGGCGCGCGTGATCTCGGCCGCGAAGCGCGCGCCGGGCAGCGACACCTTCACTTCGGCCGAAGATTGGTCGGTGAGCGCGATCTTGGCCCGTTCGACCAGGCCGGCCATCGCATGCCCGTAACGATGCTCGACAATGTCGATGAAGCGGTCGACAAGGTCGGCCCGCTCGGCCTCGAAGCGGATCTGCCTTAGATCCGACATTGCCTTGGCAGTGTAGACCAGGTTGATGCGCTGCCAGGTCGCAAGGTCGATGAAATAGCTCGCCGGCAGATTGCGCTTGTGGTCCTTGGTCCGCGTCAGATAGCCGAGCTCGGGCATGACATGGGCGATGCTGAGCAGCCGGTCGAAATCCGTGCCGCCGATATGGATGCCGCGATTGGCCAGGATGTCGCCCTTGCGGTCGTCCGAGCGGGCGCGCTCCGGCGAGACGCGCACGACGGAAAAGTCGGAGGTGCCGCCGCCCATGTCGACGATCAGCGCCAGCTCTTCCCGCGCGACGTTCTGTTCATAGTCGAGCCCCGCCGCGATCGGCTCGAACTGGAAGGCGATGTGCTTGAAGCCTTGCGCGCGCGCCGCTTTTTCGAGTTCGCCCTGCGCTTTCGCATCGGCTTCGGCATCGTCGTCGACGAACTGCACCGGCCGGCCGAGCACGACCCGCTCGACGGGGCCGCCGGCATCCTCTTCCAGCCGCTTCTTCAAATGGCTGATGAAGAATCCGATGATGTCGGTGAAGCCGATCAGACGCGCCTTGATGCGCGTCTTCTCATTGGCCAGCGAGCTGCCGAGAACGCTTTTCAGCGAACGCATCAGCCGGCCTTCGACGCTGTCGGTGTAGTCGGCAATCGCGCGGCGGCCGAAATAGGTGTGGCCGTCCTCGAAGTTGAAGAAAACGGCGCTCGGCAGAGTGGGCTGCTCGCCCTCCAGCGCCACCAGCCGCGCGCGGCCGTTGCGGATCACGCCCACCGTGGAATTGGACGTGCCGAAATCGATGCCGCCGAATGCCGATTGCATCGCAGCCTCCTGTCATTGGTTGGCGGCAACGGATCGATGGCGACGCATCGTGCGCCGTCATCCGGATGGCCGGACCGCTCTGCCGAATGGAATGTGTGCTTACCCCCCGGGCTGGGGAGGCGGCGGTTTATCGTATGACGGGAAAAAGGGAAACCCCTCTTTTCACGGGAAAATGGGGCTACCCATTTTTCCCGGGCGACTTCAATCTTTGCGGAAGACGATGCGTCCGAGCCAGCCGGTGAGCATGGCCAGCGACACGGCGAACACGCCGTAGAGGAAGGAATAGTCGTGCGCGACGCGGAAGATCGACTGTTCGAAGCCGGACTTGCGGATTTCGAGCTGTGCGGAGCTTTCCTTCACGAACATGCCGCTTTTGAACAGGAAGGCGCGCGCCTTGTGCGTGCCGACCGGAATGTTGGGTGCCAGCCGCACGGTGGCGCGGAACAGGCTTTGCGACAGGAACTGCACGCCGCCGACATTCTCGCTGTAGAGGCCGGTTGCCGTCTTGCGCTCGCGCAGCGCTGCGGTGAATTCCTCGATGGTCGTAGGGCTATCGGTCTCATCGGCGGGCTTCATGTAGAGGTTCTGTGCGCCGAGCGAGAGCTGCTTGTACTTGGTCGGATCGGCAATGTCCTGCAGGGGCCTCGTCGTGGCGACCGAATAGGACACCGGCACGTTCTCGAAGGTCTCCGATTGCAGGTTGATCCAGACGCCGAGCACCCTGTCCTTGCGGCGGACCACGACCGGCCGTGGCGGCCCTTCGAGCACGACGACGACGTCATAACGCCCCTGCCGCGACACCAGCGGATCGGGATTTTCGAGCGATCCGAAGATGGTGAGGTCGGCGCCCGAAAAGCCGGCGGTGATCGAGATGGCGTCGGTCGACAGGCCGATCTGGATGCCTTCGGCCGGAGGCGGCGTCTGCGCCGTCGCCGGCGACAGGGCGAGGAACAGCGAAAGCGAAATTGTTGCTGCGAACGCCCTCAACCCCGCCATCAGCTCAGGCCCGCGGCGGAGAGCGAGTAGGGATTGGGCGGCGTCGCGAAAAGATCGATTGCCAAGCGGATGGCAACCGCCAGCACCAGCAGCGCCAGAAGCGCCCGCAATTGCTCGCCGCGCAGTCTTTGGCCGGCCTTGGCGCCGTATTGCGCGCCGGCAACGCCGCCGGCCATCAGCAGGAAGGCGAGGATCACGTCGACCGTCTGGTTGGTCGTGGCATGCACCAGCGTGGTGTAGGCCGAGGTGAAGATGATCTGGAACAGCGAGGTGCCGATAACGACGTTGGTCGGCACCTTGAGCAGGTAGATCAGCGCCGGCACCATGATGAAGCCGCCGCCGACGCCCATGATCGAGGACAGGAAGCCGATCGCCGCGCCGAGCCCAAGCACGGGGATGACGCTGACGAAAAGCTTCGAGGCGCGGAAGCGCATCTTGAACGGCAGCCGGTGGATCCAGTTGTGCTGGCCGGATTTCTTCAGCACCGGCGCAGCACCGCTGCGCGTGGCGCGCAGCGCGTTGACGCTCTCGACCAGCATCAGTCCGCCGACGGTGCCGAGCAGCGCGACATAGAGCAGCGAGATGAACAGGTCCAGCTGGCCGAGCCGGCGCAGCAGCGCAAAGACGTAGATGCCGGCGGTCGAGCCGACGATGCCGCCGGCCAGAAGGACGCCGCCGAGCTTGAAGTCGAGCGTGCCGCGTTTGAAGTGCGACAGCGCGCCGGAGAAGGAGGAGGCGATGACCTGGTTGGCCCCGGTGGCCACCGCGATCGCCGGTGGGATGTTGTAGAAGATCAGCAGCGGCGTGATGAGGAAGCCGCCGCCCACCCCGAACATACCCGACAGGAAGCCTACCGCCGCGCCCATCGCCAGCAGCACGAAGACGTTGACGGAAATTTCCGCGATCGGGAGATAGATGCCCACCCGTCTGTCTCGATCCGTTTGCCTGTCGGCGAATGCCGCCGTCCCCAGCAGTTTCGCACCGAAAAGCCAATTTTGTCTTGCGCCGACGCGGTGGCGGGGCCAAACCCCGCCACCGCGTCGAAACAAAAACCATCTCAATCAGTTAACAGGCAAATCTGTGGCAAGGCGTCGTGTATGCGACGCATCTGCCGTTATTTGTGCGCCAGCAGCGCCTTGACGAGCGGTGCGTCGATTTCCCCGGTCGGCTTCATCTTGTTGTCGGTCTGGAAGGCCATGATGGCGCTCTTGGTCTTGTCGCCCATCACGCCATCGGCTCCGCCGGCCTCATAGCCATTCTTGTTGAGGATCAGCTGGATGTTCTTCACCGCCTTCTTCATGTCGATGCTGGCGGTCGTCTGCGGCGTGCTGTCCTGCCACGATTCCGGAACATCGGCTGAGTTGGCGGCCGCGTTGAGCGGCTTTGCCTTCCACAGTTCCGTGGCGGCGCGGGCCCGCTCGAGCTGCTCGGGCCTGAGCGCATTGGCGATCTCGTCACGCTTGGCGGCGGCGTCCTTGTCACCGGTCTTGGCGACGAGCGCGAACCACTTGTAGGACTCCTCCAGGTTCTGCTTCATGCCGACGCCCTTAGCCGAAAGGATGCCGAGATTGAACTGGCTGTCCTTGACGCCGAGGTCCGCCGCCTCCTGGAACCAGTGCGCCGCCGATTCATTGTCGGTCACGCCATCTGCGGCCATGGCGAACAGCACCGCCAGATTGTGCATGGCGCTGGCGTTGCCCTGTTCGGCGGCAAGCTGGTAGTAGGTCTTGGCCTTCTTGACGTCGCGCGCGACGCCGATGCCCTTCTCATAGAAATTGCCGATGCGGTATTCGGCCGGCGCGAAGCCCAGTTCGGCCGACTTCTCGTACCATTTGGCGGCCGCCGCCATGTCTTCCTTCACGCCGCGCGATTCCGCATAGCGCGAGCCGATCTCGAACAGCGCCTTGGCGTCGCCGCCCGCGGCTGCGTCGTGCAGCGCCACCGGGCCGATGTCGGCCGGGATGTCGATCTTGGCGGCCGACGTTGCAGTCTGGCTGGCTGTCGGCGGGACGGTGCCCGTGGTGTCGGCGGACGTGGTTGCCGGCGTGCTGGCCGAAGGCGTGCCGGTTGCCGGAGCGCTCGCCGCAGCCGGTGCGCTGGTCGTGGGCTGCGCATCCGCATCCGTGTCCATGGCCGGCGCGTTCGCGGCCGGGGCGACCGGTTCGGACGGCATGGTCGAAGCCATCGGCGCCGGCGCAGGCCGGGCCGGCGCGGCAAGCTCCATCGGGGCAGGCGCCGGCTCGGCTGGCGCAGCGGCGGCGGGCATCTTGGGACCGGACGGCTGGGCCGCGGCCTGCGGCGCCGGATCGTCCTTCAAGGGCTCGGCCTGCCTGACGGTGCGGGCCGGTGCGCTCTCGGGCTTAGCGGCGTCTGCATCGGTCTTGGGCGCGCCGGCGGCATTGAGCGAAGCGGTTTCGACCGTCTGTGTGGAGACGACTGGGGCGACGTCGTTGCTGGCGACCGGCGCCGGATCGGAGAAGAAGGCCTTGCCGAGCTGCAGGCCGGCCAGCGCCATCATGATCGCGGCCGCAGCCATCAGGATCGGCTTACGCCGCGCCTTCAGCAGATCGCCGATCCTCAGCGCCTTCACCGGACCGGTCATCGTCGACTGCCGCTTCAGCGCGTCGGCTTCTGCCGCGGCGGCCTGCGCCGCGCGGCGGGCGGCTGCGATGAAATCGGATTTGGCGGCGTCGGTCTCGCTGCGCCTGGCCGGCTGGCCGCCGCGCTCGTCGCGCACACGCTTCATGATGGCATTGAGGTCCGGCGCACCGGAGCCCGGCTCCAGCGGTCGGTTGGCGGCCTTCGGGTCCAGCGGTTCGTCGATGTCGACCGTCGGAATGTCGCCAGCCGGCGCCGAACCGGCAAGCGGCGGCGTGTCCGCATCCTTCTTGCCCTTGAAGGCGCGCGCCAGCCCACTGAACATCGACTTCTTGCGGCCGGTTTTCTCGGCCCTCTCGCCGACCGCATCCGACCCAAGCGCGGCCATGGCGGCAGCGGCAGCGGCCTCGGCGGGCGTACGCGGGCCGGGTTCGTCGCGCGTAACAGGTTCGCCCCGCGTAACAGGTTCGCTTCGCGTAACCAGTTCGCCACGCGTAACAGGCTCGTTGCGCAGGATGGAGGCGGTGCGCGCGTCGAGATCGGCGATGTCTCCGCTCAAGGGCAGCGGCTGGTCGATATCCATCGACGGTGCGTCCTGCACCGCGATCTTGCCGGCGCGGGCCCGCTTGCCGACGGGCTGCGGGTCGACGAGTTCGCTGACCGCTTCGCTGGGACCTTCGGCCTCCAGCGAGCCTAACCGGTCGACGATCTTGAGCAGCGTGTCGTGGATGGCCTCGAAGGTCCGGGAATTGCGCTCGTCCGAACGGCGGGTGAGCGCTTCGAGCGTCTTCAGGTCCTGTGCGAGCCCGCCCACGGCGACCGCATTGGAAGCAGCCGTGCTGGAGCTCGATTCGGCCAGCGACCTGACGGCGTTCTCCGCCGCCTCGCGCGCGACGCTGAGGATGGAATCGCGTGTGCCGGCCAGCGACTTCTCGATCTCGTCGAGGCGCGGGCTGATGTCCTCGAAGTCGGGCAGCGGCGCGCTTGGCCTGGAAAGATGCGCCGAAAGGGCGGTCACCTGCGATTCCAGGCTGCGGATCAGCGCCGGATCGATGCCGGCGACCTGGGCGGCGGACGATTCCAGCCGGCTGGAAATGTCTTCGAGCCGGCTTTCCAGGCCGCGGATCGCCATATCGTTGGCGGGATCTGGCGTGCGCGTCTCGATGCGCTTGGCAAGTGCGGTGAAGCGGGCGTCGATCGCCTCCATGATGCCGGCGCTGTCATCCCTCTGCATGCGCTGGTCGAGCCTGTCGGCGACTTCGTCCAGCCGCCGCTCGAGGTCGCGGAACAGCATGTTGCCCTGCTCGATCGCATCGCCCTGGCGGCGCTCCAGCAGCGTCGACAGCGCGTCGAAGCGCTGCTCCAGGCCCTGGAAGATATAGTCGGCGTCGGGCATCGCCGGCGCCCGGTCGATCTTGTCGGTGATCAAAGCGATCTGCTTGCCGAGACGCTCCATCGCCTGCTCCGGCAGGTTGGTGCGGCCGGCGAGTTCGTCCACCCGGCTGGACAGAAGATTGAGGCGGTCGATGACCTCGGCGCCGGGCCGCGCCTGCGCGACCTCCTCGATCTGCTGCGCCAGCGAGGCCATGCGCTTCTCGATCCGCCCGAAGGTTTCGGGATCGAAGGCATTGGCTTGCGCCGCCACCGTCGAGGCGACGATGGCGCGCGAGATCTCGTCCAGCCGCTCGTCGATCATGGCGAGCGTCTCGCCGCCGCGCACGGTCTGCTGGCTGGCGAAGCGGTCGACCGCGCCGGCAAGCGTGCGCACCTTTTCCTCCAGCGAGCCGAGCGACAGCGACTGCGGCAGGTTGTTGACCGCGCTGCTGATCTGTTCCAGCCGGTCGGTGAGTGCCGAAAGGCTGGGACCTTCGGCACGCTGGCGCTGGTCGGCGTCGACGCGATCCTCGAAGGCGCTCCAGCGGCGGTCGAAATCGTCCCAGCGGCGGTCGACGGCCCGCACGCTTTCCTCGCGTGCCAGCGTATCGAGCGCCGCCTTGACCTGCTCCAGCTCGAGCCGCAACAGGTTGACGCTGCGGTCGTCGCTCTTTTCGGCAAGCGTGTGGATGGCGCCGGAGAGCCGCTCGAACTCGAGGCCGAGCTCGGCGCTGCTCTTGTCGGCGGGAGCGCCATGCTGGCTTGCCGCCTGCATGGCGCGATCGATATCCTTGCGCAGCGCGTCGAATTCGCGCTGCAGGCCGGCGGTCATCTGATGGCGCAGCTCCTCGCGCAGGCCGCGCAATTCGACGGCGATCTTGCCCACCATCGCGACGCCGTCCTCCTGCCCGCACACCCGGTCGATGTCGCGGGCAATGGCCTGATAGTTGGGGCCGAGGCCGGAGGGCGCCTGGTTTTGCGGTCCCCGATTTTTCTCGCTTTGCGTTGAGTAGGGGTCTTCGTACCAGCGAGACTGCCCATAAGGTTGCGCGGCGGCATAGCGTGGCTCGGCGGCCGGCCGCCGCGGATCCGGGCGTTCGGGCATGTCGGTGCGGGTCCGTTCCAGCCGCTGCTCCAGCGTCTCAAGCGAGCGGTTCAGCTCCTCCAGCGAGGTGTGCGGCCGGCGTTGCCTGCCGGCGTTGAGTGTATCGAGATAGGACCGCTTGCTGTTCATCGATGCGCCCGTGTTCAGAATGACCGGCCGCGGCCGGTTTCCCAAAGTCCTGCCGGGAACGAAGGCGGCCGCTCGGTTCTGCTGCGGAGGAAGACGGGCTTCCCGGGTTTTCACCCACGCCTCGAAAAACCGTGAAAAATTCGCTACAGAATAAACACGGATGACCGACATGCGCACATTTCGCCCAACGTGGTAAACAAGGCGTTAACCAAGCTTAAGAAGTCGCGTATAAATGCTGAGCCGCCCGCCCAACCGGCATCCAGGTGCGGCATAAAGTTCCGTTCCGACAACGCCCTTGCGTCAGGTGCCGGCTGTCGATATAGAATTGACGTAAACGTAAAAGGTGCGAAGCCGTGCCTCTTGCGATTGATTTGTCGAAACCACGATTGGAAGCACGCCCCCGCTTCCACTCAGGCGACGCTTGGTCTCGGACCGCGACGCCATCAGGGGAAAGCCAGTGACCATGAAACTTGTTTCGCCCGGCGAAGCCGCGGCCAATAGCAATCACATACCGGCCGAGGCCGGTGAGGAATTCGTCCGCATCGGCGAGATGGCCAAGAAATACGGCGTGACCTTGCGCACGCTCCGTTTCTACGAGGACAAGGGCCTGCTCAATCCGAAGCGCGACGGCTCGACCCGTCTCTACACGCGCCGCGACATGGCAAGGCTGAAGCTGATCCTGCTCGGCCGCAAGGTCGGGTTCTCGCTGCGTGACGTCAAGCAGATGATGGACCTCTATGATCCGACCGGCTCCAACACCAAGCAGTTGCGGCTGGCGCTCGACAAGTCCGAGAAGCAGCTTGCCCGCCTGCAGAAGCAGCGGGCACTGATCGAGGACGCCATCAACGAACTGAGCAATTCGATGACGGCGGTGCGCCAGATGCTTACCGAGCGGGCCGCGCCGCAGGCAAGCGCCGCCGGCTAAGCAGTCTACGTGATCTCTTGAAATAAGAGCCGCGTGGCCAGCGCCACGCGGTTTTTGGCGTTCAATGTTACCAAAAAGAGCCGAAGGCGACGTGTAAGCCTGATCATTGCTACTTTACCGATGCTTTTCGACGAACGCTTTGCAGGCTGGTGACAACTGTTCGATATTGCCTTCAAGATCACATTTGCCCATTGGTCTCGTTGGGCAAAGTCGCGCGTAATCACGACGGCATCCTTTTCCTTCGAAAAGTTTGAAAGTCCTTACTTGTTTTGAGTTGGTTTCGCTAACAGAGCTGGGTACCAGCCCGGTTCCGGTGTCCATCGCACCATCACGGCCCGCCCCTTTGCCGCCGCCCTTGCCGCCACCACCGCCTTTTGGATACGCGATGCCAATAAACGCGGCATGGACGATGCTTGCACCCAAGATAGAAAGCAATGCACGACGCGATGTAGACATCGCTCAATCTCCCCTTTCACTTCGTGACAAATCAATGCGGTATGGAATGCGGTGCCCGAACCGGAACCGCGCGCTCGTTTGTCTGGAAGGCAGCGCCGATGGGCTGTGTTGCGTCTGAACGCCCGACCACAGTTCCTCTGGAGGGCTCGGGAACTGCGGAGCTTCCATCTGCGCAACACATTCAGTCTTCAGCTTGGTTCTGGGGTTTGCGAGGAAATCGGCAACTACCTGCGACCCGCAAGGGTCCGAATCTATCACGTCGTGTCCGATTCCGCGGAAGACCACCACTTGCCCGAAAGGAAGCGTCTTGGCTGCGTGGTTCGCCCACTCCGTTGGCGTTGCTGGATCATATTCTCCCGACAACAGAAGAGTGGGTATGTCAGTGCGGCGGGACGGGTGTTGCGATGTGGGTCCGTTCTCAAGAATCCAGAGTGGGCAGGCCCATGAATAGTCGCTCAGTTCGACCCATTTTGCCCAGTATCTGTCCTGCTTGCCACTCATATCGGGCAGACCGCTATCAGAGCAAGATACAGAAAAGTCCATACCTTGAGAGATTTCCAGGTCATCAGGTTCGAAAAGTATCTCCGTCAGCGGCCTGAAATCCTGCTTGTACGTCCTCTCGATCAGCTCCGGCAGCGTTACGATTGCATCGCGGTCATACAGCATGCCGAATATGATTTCGAGGAAATCCGCGCCTGAAACATATGTATAGCGTGCCTCCTTGTCTGTGCTCCGCAAAAGCAATGGCTGCCGATCGAACTGCCTGGCGATAACCTGAACAGTATGGGATACCCCTGTCATGCAACTATTGGCTCTCTGACAGTCTCGTTCCAAGATTTTCAGGGAACGTTCCAGGTTGGGGCCATCTTCATCCAGATAGTTGATGTCCAGTGGAACAACGGAATCCAATATGCTCGCCGAGATGCCCTCGGGGTGTTGGTTCATCACTTCCAGCGCAAGTCTCGTGCCATAAGACACGCCATAGAGAACCCACTTTTCTATCCCGAGAGCAATCCGGAGATCGTTAATGTCCTGCGCGTTTTCCTCAGTGTTGTAGGCGTCAAGGTCAACCCCTTTCGCGATCAACGCGGTCCTGCACGCGAGAACCTCGTCCTTTTTTAGTTTCCCAAAGCTGACCTCGACGTCGATGTTTGAAAGAATACCGTTCCAGTGATCAGGCTTGAAGTATTGAGAGCAGTCCAGGGCGGGAGTTGATTTCCCGATCCCCCGCTGATCAGCTACGATTACCCGGCGTCCGATCATCCAACTTTGGCCGCTGATGAATTCCCACCATTCATCAATCTCGTCTCTATTGCCAATTTCCGTTGGCTGGCCCGGGCCTCCTGTAAGAAACACAACTGGCTCGTGCCGTTCGCGATCTGGCTCGAAGACGACCACGGACAGGACGATTTCAGGACCGTCCTTCTTCCTTCGGTTTTCAGGCACATTGAGAGTCCCGCACGTCATCGTGCGATCGCGGGGAATTTCGAACCAACATTTAGTTTTCTTGAATTCTTCGGCATGGAGCTCTCCGCTTCCTATGAAGATGAGGAACCCAAATAATGCGACTTCTAGAAAGGAAAATCGCCCTAACCTGCTGAACATGCCTCGAAGACAGGTTTGCATTTTGACCTCATGTGCGAAATAAGTATTAAGAGGTATGCGTCCGCGCATTCATTGAGCTTAAACACCGATGTAGTGCGCCGCGGGTCACCCGCTTCACCCCGAAGAGGTGAATCCTTAGCGCGAACAACATCGTGACCTTTATCCGTATTTATCGACTAAAGCTTTGCATGCGGGTTGACTGCTGCTCGATCATGCTTTGAAGGTCGCATTTACCGATCGATGTCATCGAGCAAGGCAGCTGGTAGTCTTTTTTGCGTTCCTGCGAAAATCTTGAAAGCTTGGTGCCTCAGCCGTTATCGGATTCAAAGGTATTGCCGAGCAAGCTAATGCTAAAGCTAATCATGTATGCCTTCTCATAGCCTTATCCACTTCTCCACTTCTCCACTTGTTGACCTCAATGGCTTAAGTTCGGTAAATCGCCCCACCAGCCAAGGCGCATGGAGTACCTGAAATGTCGGCGTGTGCATCTATCATGTGATAGATGCACACTGACGTTTGGAGACCCCTCGGCAGTTTCGAAGTTGGTCGACGAACGGAAGGATCGCGTCTCTGGCACCCCCATGATCTTAACCAAATCGTCGACCCGGCGGGTCGAGATGCCTTGCATATGAGCCTCTTGAGTGACTGCGGTCAGCGCCTTCTCGGCCATGCGCCACCGCTCGATGAAGCTTGGGAACTACCCTCCCAAGCTTAGGAATACATAGATCGGCTATGCCGGCACGCGTCTCCCTGTCGCGGCCTCCGTTGCGCTGGGTCGTCCGGAGTGGGTCCTCTCGCCATAGCAGATGCCGGGGACTTCGCGCGCTCCAGTTCCATAGCCGCTCGGCGGCAATGCCAATCAGTGGAACTGCACCCACAGCGCGCGTAGGTATATTATCTCGAATTTCAGAACTGTTCGGGCCGGAACAACAAGGCGTTTCGGTTTGGCCTGCGGTGATCAAATTCCGTTTGTTCAGATGTATGAACAAGCTTGCGGCGGCGCAGCCTTTACAAGAATTTGTTGAGAAAAATCCGTTTTTGGTGGAGAGTGCCGTTCGGGGATTTAAGTTACACGTGAGGGCGGGTGGACCGTGCGGCTAACGTGGACGCCATTTTGTTGGATGCGCTGTATTCGGCCATCCTTGGCGAGACGTCTTGGGGCAGTTGGCTCGACAACTTGGCATTGATGCTGCCCGGCGGAAAAGCGGTACTGTTCTTTCACGATGTTGACCGGTCCTCGGGCGCGTTCGTGCTTTCCTCCCGCTTCGAACCTTCTTCGCTAAAGGCCTACAACGAGCACTATGCCGCCCGAAATCCGTGGATGCCAAAGGCCGCGATCCGTCCAATCGGCATCGGAGTTCGCGCTGAGCAGATGCTGCCACGCCAAACGCTGGAGAAGACCGAATTCTATTGCGACTTCCTGAAGCCCCAACGGCTGCAGACAGGAGTCGGAGTGACCGTCGTCCGCGATGGTGGCACGAGTTTCCTGCTGAGCGTTCTGTGCGAAGACATCGACGACAGCCAAATTAACAAGGCCGCTGATACCCTGACTCGTCTGGCGCCACACCTACGGCGTGCATTTGGCTATTTCAAGCGTCACGCGGCCGAGGAGGCGGTCACGGGGCTGGCACGTTCAATCTTCGACCTCACCTGCGTGGGCGTGCTCCTCGTAGATTCCGAGATGCGGCCGATCGCTAAGAACGCGATCGCCGAACGTGCGCTCTCCGAAGGCCATGGGATCGGCGTCAATGTCGCTGGGCGCATCAGGATCGCATCGGACGAGGCCACGCGAGCCATGCGGCAGATGCTTTCTCAATGGGACCGGGCTACGCTAGGTGCAATTCGGACCGCATCCTTCCGGATTGCGGTGGGCCGAGACGGCCCGCCGACCCTCCGCCTGAGCCTTGTCCCTTACAACAATATGAGCGAAGCGGCGAGATACTTCACCGGCCCAATGGTGCTCGTGCTCATCGATGACTTGAGGACTCCAGTCAAAATAGCCGTAGACGAGGTGCGAGGCGCCCTCGGCCTCACGCGCGCCGAGGCGGAACTCGTCGTCGGACTGGCGAGTGGTTCGACAGTGCGCGATTTGGCGTTGGCGCGCGATGTCGCCTTAGGCACGGCGCGCTCGCAGTTGCATAGCGTCTTCGCCAAACTGGGCGTCAACAGTCAGGCTGAAACTGTCCGGCTGGTCCTGCGTGTCACCGGACGCCTCTCGGGAATGGCAACGCGTTAGCTTGGGTCCTTCCTCCGAAACTGCCTCATGAGAGAGCAGGCAAGCGAGCCTCGTGAAACTCTCTCGTCCCCAAAAAATCTTCCATCTGCGACAAGATTGACGTTTACGCAAACGTCAATTTTTGCTATCGGGGCGTCGACATTGGCTCGGCCTCCCATCCGGACCTGGATCGGGAATTTGCCAGCCGGCCAAGACCGCAAGGGTGGAGGAAGGCATGACGATCTACAGGGCGCCCGTCCAGGACACGCTGTTCGTGCTCAACGACGTGCTCGGCTATCAGCGCTATTCCAATCTTCCAGGCTTCTCCGACGCCACGCCCGACGTGGTCGAGGCGATCCTCGCCGAAGGCGCCAAGCTTGCCGAAAACGTCATGCATCCGCTGAACCGCGTCGGCGACATGGAAGGCTGCGTGCGCCATGACGACGGTTCGGTGACCACGCCCAAGGGCTTCAAGGACGCCTTCGACCAGTACCGCGAAGGCGGCTGGATGGGGCTGGCTGCGCCCGCCGAGTTTGGCGGCCAGGGTCTGCCCTACACGGTCCACACCGCGGTCTCCGAATACATGGTTTCGGCCAACATGGCGCTGATGATGTACCCCGGCCTCACGCAGGGCGCGATCGCGGCCATCGTCACCCACGGCACGGACGAGCAGAAGGCCGCCTGGCTGCCGAGGCTGATCGAGGGTGCCTGGACCGGCACCATGAACCTCACCGAGCCGCATTGCGGCACCGACCTCGGCCTGCTGCGCACCAAGGCGGTGCCCAATGGCGACGGAACCTACAAGATTTCCGGTCAGAAGATATTCATCTCCGCCGGCGAGCACGACATGGCGGACAACATCGTCCATCTGGTGCTGGCCCGTGCCGAGGGCGCGCCGGAAGGCGTCAAGGGCATCTCGCTGTTCATCGTGCCGAAGTTCAAGCTCGACGGCTCGGGCAATCCCGGCAAGCGCAATTCGCTCTCCTGCGGCTCGATCGAAGAGAAGATGGGCATCCACGGCAACTCGACCTGCGTCATGAATTATGACGAGGCCGAGGGCACGCTGCTTGGCGAGTTGAACGGCGGCCTGAAGGCCATGTTCACGATGATGAACGAGGCCCGCCTCGGCGTCGGCTTGCAAGGGCTTTCGGTTTCCGAGATCGCCTACCAGAACGCGGTCTCCTACGCCAAGGACCGTCTCCAGGGCCGGTCGCTCTCGGGAGCCAAGGCGCCGGACAAGAAGGCCGACCCGATCATCGTCCATCCCGATATCCGCCGCTCGCTGATGACCATGAAGGCGTTCAACGAGGGTGGCCGCGCGCTGGCGCTGTGGACGGCGATCAAGTCGGACGTCGCGCACCGCTCCGGTGACGACAAGGACCGCCAGGCGGCCGACGACTACACCGGCCTGATGACGCCGGTGGTCAAGGGCGTGCTCACCGACAAGGGTTTCAACCATGCGGTGATGGCGCAGCAGGTGTTCGGCGGCCACGGCTATATCGAAGAGCACGGCATGAGCCAGTTCGTGCGCGATGCCCGTATCGCCATGATCTATGAGGGCGCCAACGGCATCCAGGCGCTCGACCTCGTCGGCCGCAAGCTGGCGCAGAACGGCGGCCGCGCCGTGCAGGCCTTCTTCAAGGAGGTCGGCGAGTTCTGTGAGGAGAACCGCGCCGACGAGAAGATGGCGCCTTTCACCAAGGCGCTGAAGAAGGGCCTCAACGACCTGCAGGCGGCGACCATGTGGCTGGTGCAGAACGGCATGGCCAAGCCCGACAATGCGGGCGCCGCCTCGACCGACTACATGCATCTCTTCGGCCTTGTGGCGCTTGGTTACATGTGGGGCCAGATGGCCAAGGCCGCCCAAACCAAGCTCGCGGAAGGCGCCAATGGGGCCGCGTCGTTCTACGACAACAAGCTGGTGACGGCGCGCTTCTTCATGGAGCGGATCATGCCGGAAACGGCGACGCGGCTTGCCCGCATTTCCAGTGGCGCGGACACGCTGATGGCGCTGCCGGCGGAAGCGTTCTAGGTTTGGCGGCCGGCAACGCCGGCCCACACTTGTCGGAACGCGGAGGAAATCGTGGCGACAAATCCAGCCGAAATTCTTGGCTTGCCGAAACCCGCCTGGGCGGCGGACGAGGTCGGCATGCTCTACGACATGGCGGTCCGCTTCATGTCGGAGGAGATCGCGCCGCGCTACGATGAGTTCGAGAAGAACGAGATGTTCGACCGCGAGAGCTGGCTGAAGGCGGGTGCCGCCGGCCTGCTTTGCGCCTCGATGCCGGAAAAATATGGCGGCTCCGGCGGCACCTTCGCGCATGAGAGCGCCATCATCGAGGCGATCGGCCATGTCGGCGTCGACGGCTTCGGTATCGGCCTGCACAATTCGATCGTCGCCCCTTACATCCTGCACTATGGCTCCGAGGAGCAGAAACAGAAGTGGCTGCCGAAACTCGCGACCGGCGAGCTGATCGGCGCCATCGCCATGACCGAGCCGGGAGCCGGCTCGGACCTGCAGGGCGTCAAGACGCGCGCCGAGAAGGACGGCAATCATTACAAGATCAACGGTTCCAAGACCTTCATCACCAATGGTCAGCTCGCCAACCTGATCATCGTCGTCACCAAGACCGATCCGGAAAAGGGCGCCAAGGGCACCTCGCTCATCGTCGTCGAGACCGACGAGGTCGAAGGTTTTCAGCGTGGCCGCAACCTCGACAAGATCGGGTTGAAGGCCAACGACACGTCCGAGCTGTTCTTCAACGACGTTCGCGTGCCGACCTCGAACCTGCTTGGCCACGAGGAAGGCAAGGGCTTCGTCCAGCTGATGCAGCAGCTGCCGCAGGAGCGGCTGCAGATCGGCACCGGCGCGATCGCCATGATCGAGCGGGCGCTGGCGATCACCATCGACTATGTCAAGGAGCGCAAGGCCTTCGGCAAGGCGATCATCGATTTCCAGAACACGCAGTTCAAGCTCGCCGAATTGAAAACCGAAGCCACGATCGGCCGCGTCTTCTATAACGACTGCGTCGCCCGCCACATCGATGGCGGCCTCGATCCTGTCACGGCCTCGATGGCCAAATACTGGCTCTCCGACCTGCAGGGCAAAGTCGTCGACGAATGCCTTCAACTGCATGGCGGCTACGGCTACATGAATGAGTATCCGATCGCCCGCATGTACCGCGACGCCCGCGTCCAGCGCATCTACGGCGGCACCAACGAGATCATGAAATTGCTGATCGGCCGCTCTCTCTGAGCGTGGCGACCGGCAAACCCAAGGAGCACGAAAATGGCCGAAGCTTACGTCTATGACGCCGTGCGCACGCCGCGCGGCAGGGGCAAGAAGGATGGCTCGCTGCACGAGGTGCCGGCGGTGCGGCTCGCGGCAAAGGCGCTTGAGGCGCTGCGCGACCGCAACGGGCTCGACACCGGTAATGTCGACGACATCATCTTTGGCTGCGTCGATCCGGTCGGCGAGGCGGGTTCGGTCATTCCGCGCGCCGCCGCCTTCGAGGCCGGCTACGACACCAAGGCGCCAGGCATGCAGATATCGCGCTTCTGCGCCTCCGGTCTCGACGCCATCAATTTCGGCGCCGCCAAGATCGCGCAAGGGGCGGACGAGATCGTGATCGCCGGCGGCGTCGAATCCATGTCGCGCGTCGGCATGGGCATGTCCGGCGGCTCCTGGTTCATGGACCCGTCGGTCGGCCTGCCGGGCTGGTTCGTGCCGCAGGGCATCTCGGCCGACCTTATCGCCACGAAATACGGCTTCAGCCGTGACGATGTCGACGCCTACGCCGTCGAAAGCCAAAAGCGCGCCGCCAAGTCCTGGGAAGAGGGCCGCTTCAAGAATTCGGTGATTCCGATCAAGGACCAGAACGGCCTCACCATCCTCGACCATGACGAGCACATGCGGCCTTCGACCGACATGCAGTCGCTCGCTTCGCTCAATCCGTCCTTCGTCATGCCGGGCGAGATGGGCGGCTTCGACGCGGTGGCCGTGCAGAAGCATCCGGAAGTCGAAGAGGTCAACCACGTCCACCATGCCGGCAATTCATCCGGCATCGTCGATGGTGCCGCCGCCGTGCTGCTCGGCTCGAAGAAGGCCGGCAAGGCGATGGGCCTCAAGCCGCGCGCTCGCATCCGCGCCTTCGCCAATATCGGCTCCGAGCCGGTGCTGATGCTGACCGGCCCGGTCGACGTCACCGAGAAGCTCTTGAAGCGCGCCAAGATGAAGCTGTCGGACATCGACCTGTTCGAGCTCAACGAGGCCTTCGCTTCCGTTGTGCTGCGCTACATGCAGGCTTTCGACATTCCGCACGACCAGATCAACGTCAACGGCGGCGCGATCGCCATGGGCCATCCGCTAGGCGCCACCGGCGCCATGATCCTGGGCACCGTGCTGGACGAGCTGGAGCGGCGCGACCTGAACACCGCGCTGGTCACGCTCTGCATCGGCGCCGGCATGGGCACCGCCACCATCATCGAACGCGTCTGACGGGGAGAGAAAAGATGAGCTACACCAATTTCACCCTCGACGTGGATGCCGACGGCATCGCGCTGGTCACCTGGGACATGCCGGGCCGCTCGATGAACGTCTTCACCGAAGAGGCGATGCTTGAGCTCAACACCATTGTTGACAAGGTGGCCGGCGACGCCGCGATCAAGGGCGCGGTGATCACCTCCGGCAAGGACAGCTTTTCCGGCGGCGCCGATATCACCATGCTGCAGAAGATGCTCGCCACCTTCGCCGTCGACAAGGAGAAGGACCTCGAGAAGGCGACCAAGGCGCTGTTCGACAATGCCGGCTATATGACCGGCCTGTTCCGCAAGATCGAGACCTCCGGCAAGCCGTGGGTGTCGGCGATCAACGGCACCTGCATGGGCGGCGCCTTCGAAATGTCGCTCGCCTGCCACGGCCGCGTCGCCGCCGATTCCGACAAGGTGAAGATGGCGCTCCCCGAGGTGAAGATCGGCATCTTCCCCGGCGCCGGCGGCACCCAGCGCGTGCCGCGGCTGACCGACCAGCAGCAGGCGCTGCAGATGCTGACCACCGGCCAGACTCTGACGCCGCAGAAGGCGAAGTCGATGGGCCTGATCCACGAGATTGCCGAGCCGAAGAAGCTCGTCGAGACCGCCAAGGCGATGATCAGGAACGGCCTGAAGCCGGTCGCGCCTTGGGACGAGAAGGGCTTCAAGCTGCCCGGCGGTCCGATCTATTCGGCGGCTGGGGCCAATCTCTGGCCGCCGGCCATCGCCATCCTGCGTCGCGAGACCTATGGCAACTATCCGGCCGCGGCCGCGATCCTGAAATGCGTCTATGAAGGCCTGCTCGTTCCCTTCGACACGGCGCTCAAGATCGAGCAGCGCTACTTCACCGAGATCATGCGGACCAAGGAGGCGGCGGCGATGATCCGCTCGCTGTTCGTGTCGCTGCAGGAGTTGAACAAGGGCGCCCGCCGCCCAGCCGGCATTCCGGACACCAAGTTCAAGAAGATCGGCGTCCTCGGCGCCGGCTTCATGGGCGCGGGGGTTGCCTATGTCACGGCCAAGGCCGGCATCCCGGTGGTGCTGCTCGACCGCGACATGGAATCGGCCGAGAAGGGCAAGGCGCATTCCGACAGCCTGATCTCGGACCAGGTGAAGAAGGGGCGCGCCAAGCCAGAGGAGAAGGACAAGCTGCTCTCGCTGATAACGCCGACGGCCGACTATGCCGACCTCGCCGGCTGCGACCTCGTCGTCGAGGCGGTATTCGAGGATTCGGCGGTCAAGAAGCTTGCCACCGAGAAGGCGGAAGCCGTGCTGAAGTCGTCGGCGATCTTCGCCTCCAACACCTCGACCATCCCGATCACCTCGCTGGCAAAGAACTCGGCGCGGCCGAAGAATTTTGTCGGCATCCACTTCTTCTCGCCGGTCGACAAGATGATGCTGGTCGAGATCATCCTCGGCAAGAAGACCGGCGACAAGGCGTTGGCCGTCGCGATTGACTTCGTTCGCGCCATCAAGAAGACACCGATCGTCGTCAACGACACGCGCGGCTTCTACGTCAACCGCTGCGTGCTGCGCTACATGTCGGAAGCCTACAAGATGCTGATCGAAGGCGTGCCGGCGGTGATGATCGAGAACGCCGCCAAGGCTGCCGGCATGCCCGTCGGGCCGCTGGCGCTGACCGACGAGACGGCGATCGACCTTGCCCAGAAGATCATGAAGCAGACCATCAAGGATATCGGCGAGAAGGCCGTCGACCCGAAGCAGATGGCGCTGATCAACACCATGGTCGACACGCATGGCCGCTTCGGCCGCAAGAACGGCAAAGGTTTCTACGACTATCCCGCCAAGCCGGCGAAGAAGAAGCTGTGGCCGGGCCTCAAGGATCTCTATCCGCAGCTCAAGCCGGAAAAGGTCGACTATGAGGAGCTGAAAGAGCGCTTGCTGGTCACCATCGCCCTGGAGGCGGTGCGCGTGATGGAAGAGGGCATCGTCACCGATCCTCGGGAGGCCGATGTCGGCTCGATCCTCGCCTTCGGCTTCGCCCCCTTCACCGGCGGCGCCCTCTCCTACATCGACGGCATCGGCGCCAAGCGTTTCGTCAAGATCGCCAAGGGCCTGCAGAAGAAATACGGGGCCGAGTTCAAGGCGCCCAAGCTGCTCATCGACATGGCCGAGAAGGGCGAGACCTTCTACCAGCGCTTCGACCCGTATGCGAAGGGCGAGGTGAAGAAAGCAGCCTGACGCATGCACAAGATCAAGAGTGTTACAGCGTCCTTTGCGCGTCCAAGAGGACGCGCGGCGCTGTAATGTATGTCTGGGGGCGCCTGGCGCGCACGATGGCCACGGCTTCGCGCCGTGGCCCCTATCTGATCGGCGGCGAAAGCAGGCTGGCCTTCCGCTGCCTGCCGACCGACATCGATTTCAACAGCCATCTCAACAACGCGCGCTATATGATGCTGGCCGATCTCGGCCGCATCGACATCTTCCTGCGCGCCGGCCTGATCGCGCTGGCGCGCCGAAACGGCTGGGCGCCGATGATCGGTGGGCTGCAGGTGGCCTATGTGCGCGAAATCAGGCTGTGGCGGCGTTTCGAGGTCGTGTCCTCCATCGAGACCTGGGAGGGCACCTCGGTCATCGGCAGGCACCGCTTCGTCCTCGACAATGGCGAGACGGCCGCGCTGATCTTGACCACCGGCGGCGTCTACGACCGGCGTGGCCGCCGCTTTCTCGGCATCGACGAGGTCGTGGCGGCACTTGGCCGTTCGGCGCAGCCGCGCCCGCCAACTGAGGTCGAGCGGGCGTTCATGGTCTCGCATCAGAATCTGCGCGAGCAGGCCAAGCGAGCCTGATTGTCGGCGATCCGACGCTTCGCCAGTGGACAATCAACCAGCCGCGCGCTAGACAGCCTTGAGGCATTTTTTCCTGTTTCAAAGGAGAGCGAACTTGCTCTCACACGATCGCGTCTGGGCCGCAATCGACGCTCTTGCCGAGCGCTATTCGCTGTCCGCTTCAGGTCTCGCCAGGCGCGCGGGTCTCGATTCGACCGCCTTCAACAAATCCAAACGCCTGTCCTCCGACGGCCGGCCGCGCTGGCCCTCGACCGAATCGCTGGCCAAGATCATCGAGGCCACCGGCGCCTCGCTGGATGAATTCACCGGGCTGGTCGAAGGTCGCAGCGGCTCCGCCGCGCCGCAGCGCACGGCCGTGCCGCTGCTTGGCTTTGCCCAGGCCGGTGCCGGCGGCTTCTTCGACGATGCCGGCTATCCCTCGGGGCAGGGCTGGGATCTGGTGGAGCTTCCGACGCGGGCGGCGGAAACATCCTATGCGCTGAAGGTCCAGGGCGATTCCATGCTGCCGCTCTACCGTAACGGCGACGTGCTGATCGTCGAGCCGGGGGCGCCGACGCGCAAGGGCGACCGCGTCGTCGTCAAGACCACCGCCGGCGAGGTCATGGCCAAGGTGCTCGATCGGCAGACCGCGAAGGCGATCGTGCTGGTCTCGCTCAATCCCGCTCACCCGGACCGCGACATTCCCATGCGCGATGTCGAATGGGTGGCGCGGATCGTCTGGGCCAGCCAGTAGGTCCGGGCTGGTGCGGATCCCCCATCTTGCCCTCGCGCTTGTGGCGGTTCCGGCAATGGCGGCGATGGTCGTCGCCGGAGGCCGCTCGCTGAAAGGCAGCGAAAGCGTCGTCACGGTCGACCAGATCGATCCGGCCGCCGAAGCGATTCCGGGGCAAGGCACCGAAGCGGCGCCCGAGGAATCGGCCACCTCAGCCATTCTGGCACCAGCCGCTCCGCAGCCGCCGAACCTGGCGGCGCATTCACGGGCGATCGATCCCGAGGTGGTGGCGCCGCCCGATTTGACCGACGAGGCGCTCGAGCGGGTCGAACCACGCGCGCCGCTCAGCGATCTGGCGCTGGCCGGCCCGCCCAAGCCGCCCAAGCTGAAAATGCCTGACGATTGGAACGGCACCAAGCTGTTCCAGCCGGTCGCCACCGCCGCCGGCCTCATCGAGTCGAAAGGCTATGCCGTTGCCGTGTCTGGTATCGACGCCGTGAAGCCGGACGAAACCTGCGGCGACGAAGGCAAATCCTGGGCCTGCGGCGCGCGCGCCAGGACGGCATTCCGCGCCTTCCTGCGCGGGCGGACCGTGGTCTGCACGGTGCCGCCGGAAGGCGGCCGCGACACGATCACGGCCGAATGCCGCGTCGGCAACAAGGATGTCGGCGAGTGGCTGGCGAAAAACGGCTGGGCCCGCGCCGCGCAAGGTGGTCCCTATGTCGAGGCGGGCGACAAGGCGCGCGCGGCGAGGAAGGGTATCTTCGGCGCGCCGCCGAAACTCGGCGGCCTGCCGGCGCTCCCGGCCGCTACAGCCCCGGCGCCCGCCGCGCCGAATTCCATCCTGCCGGCGGAAGACGGGGCCGTTACGCCGCCAACTGACCAGCCAGCGCCCGCTCAATGAGCGCGCGCGTCTCGGCGATGCCGTAGAGCGCCGCGAAGGAGCCGAAGCGCGGTCCGCGTTCCTGCCCGATCAGCACCTGGTAGATCATCTGGAAGAAGGCGACCGACACGCCGGGGCCGCCTTCCGGGCTCTGCTTGGAATGGTCCTGATAGCGCTCGATCCGCCGCGCCACGTTGAGCGCCGCGTTCTGGATCGCCTCGCCGTCCGCGCCTTGCGGGAGCGCGCCGAGCGCCTCTGACAACTTCGCCAGCGCCTCGCGCTCCACGTCGTCGGCGGCGCGATAGACCTTGGTCGGCTTTACGAAGTCATCGAAGTAGCGGATCGCATAGCCGGTCAGCCGGTCGAGCTCCGGATGCGTCTTCGGCGTCACGCCGGGGGCATGGCGCGAGATGAAGCCCCACAGCACCGCCTTGTCGTGCGCGTTGGAAGCGCTCACCAGATTGAGCAGCAGCGCGAACGGCACCGGCAGGTCGATCGCCGGCGGGTTGCCGTCATGCATGTGCCAGACCGGGTTGCCGAGCCGTTCCTTCCAGTCCTGCCGCGGATAGGCGGACAGGAAGGCGTAGTATTCGTCGACCGCTTTCGGGATGACGTCGAAATAGAGCTTCTTGGCCTGCCTCGGCCGCTGGTACATGTAGAGGCCGAGGCTCTCCGTCGGCGCGTAGGTCAGCCACTCGTCGATGGTGAGACCGTTGCCCTTCGACTTCGAGATCTTCTGGCCGTTCTCGTCGAGGAACAACTCGTAGACGAAATGCTCGGGCGCGCGGCCGCCAAGGATGTTGCAGATGCGGTCGTAGATCGCCGCATTGGTCTGGTGGTCCTTGCCGAACATCTCGAAATCGACGCCGAGGGCTGCCCAGCGCATGCCGAAATCCGGCTTCCACTGCAGCTTCACCTTGCCGCCGGTGACCGGCAGCGTGGTCTCGGAGCCTTCGTCGTCGAAGGTGATCGTGCCGGCCTTGGCATCGACATGCTTCATCGGCACGTAGAGCACGCGTCCGCTCTTCGGCGAGATCGGCAGGAACGGGCTGTAGGTCGCCTGACGCTCCGGCCCAAGCGTCGGCAGCATCACCGCCATGATCTCGTCATAGCGCTCGGCGGCGCGCAGCAGCACTTCGTCGAAGCGGCCGGCCTTGTAATACTGGGTCGCGCTGGCGAATTCGTAGTCGAAGCCGAACGTGTCGAGGAAGCGGCAAAGCATCGCGTTGTTGTGGTCGGCAAAGCTCGCATAGTCGCCGCCGAATGGATTGGGCACGGCGGTCAGCGGCTTGTGCAGATAGGGCTCGAGCGCTGCGCGATCCGGCACGTTGTCGGGGATCTTGCGCATCCCGTCCATGTCGTCGGAGAAGCAGAGCAGCTTGGTCTTGACCTTGTCACCGGTCAGCACCCGGAAGGCGTGCCGCACCATCGTGGTGCGCGCCACCTCGCCGAAGGTGCCGATATGCGGCAGGCCGGACGGGCCGTAGCCGGTTTCGAACAGGACGGTCTCGGGGAAGTCCTTGTCCTTGTAGCGCGCAATGATCTTCTTGGCTTCCTCGAACGGCCACGCCTTGCTTTCGGCGATGGCCGCAAGCATCTCGGGATTGAGATCGATGATGTTTGATCCCGTCATGTCACTTTCCAGCTCATGTGCCGGCTTGGCGGCACCAAAGATTTTCAAACCGGTCTCTAGGCGCGACGGGCCGGAGCGTCAACGATTTGCGGCGGTTTTCCTTGCGGCGCCACAACGGGGTCCCTACGTTGAGGACACCAAAATCGAGGAGTTTTGAATGCGTTCACTGACGCCGCACGAAGCCATGATCTACCTGATGGTCATCACCTCGGCCTCCGACCGCGACATGACCGATGTCGAGTTGGCGCGGATCGGCGACGTCGTCCGCTCGTGGCCGGTGTTCGTCGATTTCAACCAGGACAGGCTGATTGCGGTAGCGCAGGAATGTCAGAAGGCCTTGCATGACAAGGGCGGGCTGGAGGGCGTGCTCGCGCGTGTTGCCGACACACTGCCGGAGCGGTTGCGTGACACCGCCTATGCAGCCGCTTTCGAGGTGGCGGCGGTCGACCTCGAAATGCGCATGGAGGAGGTGCGGGTGCTGCAGCTCATCCGCCTCAAGCTCGACCTCGACACATTGACCGTCGCCGCGATCGCACGTGCCGCCAAGGCGCGCCTGCGCACGCTGACCTAAAAGAAGCTTACCGGGAAATAGCGCAGGTAAAACTCGGCGAAGGTGCCTTTGATCGAGATTTCCTGCAGCGCATAGTCGAACGCTGCCGCCAGCGCCGGATCGCCCGCCCTGGTGGCGATCGCCATGCCGGAGCCCAGATATTCCGGCGCCAGATAGGGACCGCCGGCAAAGCGGCAGCAGCCGGCGGCGTCCGAGCCGCCGAGCCAGAAGGCAAAGCGCATGCCGTCGCCGAAGGCGGCATCGATCTTGCCGGCCTTGAGGTCGGCGTAGAGGTCCTCGGGCTTGTTGAAGGGCACCACCTGCACCGTGCTGAAATAGTCGCGCAGCATCTTCTCATGCGCCGAGCCTGCCATGACGCCGACCCGCTTGCTGCGTAATTTGTCGAGGATCGGCTCGGTGAAGGCCTTGGCCTTCGGCATGATGAAGCGCGCCGGAAACTGCAGGTACGAACGCGAGAAGGCATATTTCTCGCGGCTTTCCGGCGTCGCCGCGATGCCGGCGATGATCGCCTCGCCTTCGCCCTTCTGCAGCGCGCCTTCCAACTCGTTCCAGGGCAGCGCCTGGATCTGACATTTCTCGACGATGCCGAGTTCCGCGCAGATCGCCCGCGCCAGGTCGATATGGAAGCCCGACAGCCGGCCGGCGCCGTCGAGGAAGTTGAACGGCGGAAAATCGGTGGTGGTGAGGAATCTCAGTCGCGGCAGCGCGGAAAGGTCGGGCTTGGGCAGTCGCTCCTTGGCGTCCCACAGCACCGGCACCTTCGGCTCAGCGGCCTGAGTCGCGCCGGTAAGCGGCGGCGCCCCGATCAGCGCCGAGATCAGGGCCAGAAATATCCACCGGAAAGTCACGATAAGGTTCCGCCCAGTCATGTCCCTTGGCTTTTCGTACGAAAACAGTGCAGGCACAACGGTTTTTGATTTCAAACGGGCGAATTCGGCGTATGGTTTAGCACATCTGCAAGTGGCAGCGCGCGCGCCGGCAACGGAGGAGGTCACCGGCGTCACGAAAAAGCTTGCGATGCGGGGGTTGATGGCGAAGGGTGGTTCGGGCATCTACCGTCGGTCATGAAGCAAAAAGCAACATGGGGTAGATGTTGCGATGAGCATGTTCGATAGAACTCTGGAATACATAGACCAATTGCAGCACGCCAACACTGCCGCGGCGGTGTGCGAGCGGCTGCTCGGCGTCACCTCGAATTTCGGGCTGACGGCGCTGATGGCCGGAACCGTGCCGCAGCCCGGCACGCCGCGCGGCCAGCAGAAGGACCACGTGCTGCTTTGCGACTGGCCGGGCGAGTGGCTGGAGCGCTATGTGGCGCGCAACTATGTCGACCATGATCCGGTCGTCAGCCACATGAAGCAATTGCAGGCGCCGTTCCAGTGGCGGGAGGCCTCGCAGGCCATCGTCATCGACAAGAGCAGCGACGAGGTCATGGGCGACGCCCGCGAGTTCAAGCTGCGCGACGGTCTCGCCTTCCCGTTGGTCACGCTCGACGGCCAGATCGTCATGGTCTCGTTGGGCGGCGAGTCCGTCGAGCTGTCGGAGGCCGAGTTCGGGATGGTCTCGCTGGTGTCGACCTACGCCGTCGGCCGCGCCATGCAGCTTCATACGATGGCCGGCAAGGTCATAGATCACATAGAATTGACGCCGCGCGAGCGCGAATGCCTGCAATGGGCCGCGGTCGGCAAGTCCGAGTGGGAAATCTCGCAGATCCTCGGCATCTCGGAGCACACCTCCGAGAAACACCTTCTTAACGCCAAAAGCAAACTCGGCGCCGCCAATCGCGTGCAAGCTGTCGCCGAGGCGATTAGGCGTGGCTATATTAGCTAGGTCGGCCGTTTCGGCCTGGAAATTCTTGCCTGCGCCAACACGCAGCATTTTCGGGAAAGGCCGGCCGTATCTCCTTCCGGGAGACGGCTAATGCTTTCTTAACGCAAAAGCAAACTCGGCGCCGCCAACGGGTCCAAGCTGTCGCGGACGCCATTAGGCGAGGCTATATTAGCCAGGTCGGCCGTGCTGGCCTAGAAATTCTTGCCTACGCGATCGCGTAATATTTTCGGGAAAGCCCGGCCGTATCTTCCTCTTAAGCCCAGGAGACGGCTAATGCTTTTTTCCCTTACCACTCAGGAATTGATGGAGCGTCCCGACCTTTGGGAAGCGGTCCATCGCCTGCGCCACAGGATCTTCGTCGAGGAGATGGGATGGACCGATCTCGATCGCCCGGACGGTCTCGAGATCGACCAGTTCGACCATGAGGAGGCCGAACATCACCTCGTCATCCGCAACGGTGAGCTCGCCGGCTACCAGCGCATGCTGCCGACGACGCGGGCGCATCTTCTGACCGACGTCCTGTCGGATCTCTATGAGGGGACGCCCCCGTCGGGGCCAAATGTCTGGGAGCTTACCCGCTATGCCGTGGCGCCAGGCTTTCGCGACGGGAAGCGCGGGGTTTCGACGGTCGGCACCGAGCTGATCGCCGGCTTCGTCGAATGGGGCCTCAAGCGCGGCGTCAACCAGGTCATCATCGAATTCGAACCGATGTGGGTGCTGCGGGCGCTGCAGCTGCACTTCCTGGCGACGCCGCTCGGCTATCAGCGCACCTATGGCAACCAGCAGGTCGTGGCGACGCTGCTCACCTTCACCGAGCACACGCTGAATGTGGTGCGCCAGCGCCGCAATCACTTCCTGCCGGTGCTGAACAGGGGCTATCCCGGCCAGCTCGGCTTGCGGCAGGCTTCGTGATGGAGGGGGTCATGAGCTTCCATCCCGAACCGGAACTGCGCCGCCACACGCTGGTCGTCACAGTGTCCTCGCATGACGGCCGGCCGGTGCTGGACAGGCACGCCTATGCGAGCCTCGCCAGGACCTTCCACGAGGCCGCCGTCAATGACGACGTCCGCGTGGTCGTGCTGCGCGGCCTCGCCGGCTGTTTCTGCCTTGGCGGCGACTTCTCGGAGTTTCTCGACGCCACCAAGCACCAGCAGCTCATCGCCGCCGTCACCGATATGTTCCGCATGCTGGCGACGTTCCCCAAGCCCGTCCTTGCCTGCGTGGACGGGGATGCCGTCGGCGTCGGCTGCACCATCCTGTTCCACTGCGACATGGTGATTGCTTCGAGGGGCAGCACCTTCAGGGTGCCCTTCGTCGATTTCGGCCTCGTGCCGGATGCCGCGACCAGCATCCTGGCGCCCCAGAAGCTCGGCTATGCCGGCGCCTTCCGCTTCTTCTGCCTGGGCGACACGCTGGGCGTCGAGGACGCCAAGGCGCTTGGCCTGGTCGGCGAGATCGTGGAAGGCAGCGCGGAGGAAATGGCCCTGGCGCGGGCAAGGCAGCTCGCCAAGAAGCCGGTTGCCGCGCTGCTGCAGACGCGCGGTCTGCTCAAGGGCGATACGGACGTTTTGTGCGACCGCATCGACCATGAGATATCGCTGTTCCAGCAGGCGCTCCAGGACGACGCAACGCTGAAGCGGCTGCAGCGGATCGCCCGCCTGGCCGCCTGAGCACTCTCGTAAAAGCTCAGCGCCGCGCACCCCGAAAGATGCGCGGCGCTGTAATGTCTGGACGCCGGGCGGCGGGCGCCGGTAAAGCTATTTCTCCAGGAACGACGGCCCTTCGCCGATGATCTTCTTGTCCTGCTTGCCGATGGCATCGAGATCGCGCCCGTCATAAGGCAGCGACAACAGGATCCGCTGGATGACGGCAAGACGCGCGCGGCGCTTGTCGTTGGCGCGCACGACGATCCAGGGCGCGAACTCCTTGTGGGTGCGCTCGACCATCCGGTCGCGCGCCTCGGTGTAGTCGTCCCATTTGTTGATGCCGGCGATGTCGATCGGCGAGAACTTCCAGTTCTTCAATGGCGACCAGCGGCGATCATGGAACCGTTCGAGCTGCGTCTCGCGGCCGATGTTCAGCCAGAATTTGAAGAAGTGGATGCCCTCGTTGCAGATCATGCGCTCGAAATGCGGCGTCTCGTCGAGGAATCTCTCACACTGCTGCGGCGTGCAGAACCCCATGACCGGCTCGACGCCGGCGCGGTTGTACCAGGAACGGTCGAAGGTGACGAACTCGCCGGAGGTCGGGAAATGGTCGACATAGCGCTGATAATACCATTGCCCAAGTTCCGTCTGCGTCGGCTTGGTCAGCGCCACGTTGCGCGCGGTGCGCGGGTTCATGTACTGCCGCAGCACGAAGATCGTGCCGCCCTTGCCTGCCGCGTCGCGCCCCTCGAACAGCGCCATCACCCGCTTGCCGGTCGCTTGCAGCCAGGCCTGCGCCTTGACCAGCTCGATCTGCAGCCGCTCGAGCTCTTTGTCGTACTCTTCGCTGTTCATCTTCTTGTCGTAAGGATAGCCGCCGGCGCTGAGCTTGTTGGCTTCGATCCAGTCCGGAAGCACCGGGTTGTCGATGTCGAACTCGCGTTCCTTGCCGCCGATCTTGATCTTGATCGGTCCTGAGGCAGGCGCCGCTTCGGCTTGTTCCTTGGCTTTTTTCATCGAGACGAACCCTTTCCGGCTTGCGGACTCATGCTATGGAGCCTCTGCGACGCCGCGTGTCCGTCCGGACGCAATGACGCCGTAGCATGTTGATTTTGCGCATGAACCATTGCGAAAATCGATCCCGATTTTCAGGGCCATGCGCAAGGCTGGTCAAAGGCGATATCCGCTGGCCGGCTAACCGGGGGTAGCGCATGGTCGATACGGGCGCAGAGCGAAAAGGCGCGATGGAAGCCATCGTCGCCCGGCTGCGCCGCCGCCGCTGGGTGCTGGCCGCGGCCGTCGTCGCGATCTTCGCCGTCCATGCTTTCGGCGGCATCTCGATCTATGTACCGCTGCTGGCCGTGGTCGCACTGGTCGCGGCGTCGGCGCTGCCCGCCGATGCCGAGCGGCAGCCCGCCGATGTCACGGCGGCGATCGAGGCCGGTGGCCTGCAGCGGCTTTCCGGCGAATATCTTGCGGCGGCCGTTGCCGATCCGCTGATCATCTTCGACCACGCCGCCATCATCGTGCACGCCAATGCGGCTGCCTTCGCCGCCTTCGGCGGGCTGGCGCCCGGCATGTCGCTGTCGCTCAAATTCCGCGCGCCGGAAATGCAGGCTTTGCTGGACGGCATCGTCTCGGGCGATGTGGCGTCCGACGTCGTCGACTACACGGAAAAGCTCCCCGTGGAGCGGACATACCGGGTGAGTGCATCCTCGGTCGGCCATGCCACCGATCTCTATGTGCTGGTGTTCAAGGATCAGAGCGAGGCGCGCCGCATCGACCGCATGCGCGCCGACTTCATAGCCAATGCCAGCCATGAGCTGCGCACGCCGCTTGCCTCGATCGCCGGCTTCATCGAGACATTGCGCGGCCCGGCGCGCAATGATCCGGCGGCGCGCGACCAGTTTCTGCAGATCATGCAGAACCAGACGGGCCGCATGGCGCGCCTGATCGACGACCTGCTTTCGCTGTCGCGGCTGGAGATGAAACCCTATCTGAGGCCGGGAACCGAGGTCGACCTTCGCCAGACCATCGACAGCGTCATCGATTCGCTCGGACCCCTGGCCAGCGAGAACGGTCTCGTCATCGAAAGGGACTTCATTGATGGACCGATTTCCGTGCCCGGCGACCGCGACGAGCTGTTCCAGGTTTTCGAGAATCTCCTGGAGAACGCCTGCAAATACGGCCAGTCGGGCGGGCACGTTACAGTCTCCATCGCCCGCAGCGAGGACGGCCCGGATGCAGGCATCGACGTCACCATAAGAGACTATGGCCCCGGCATTGCCGAGGAACACATTCCCCGCATCACAGAGCGCTTCTACCGCGTCGATGTGGAAAACAGCCGGAGCCAGAAAGGCACCGGCCTTGGCCTTTCGATCGTCAAGCATATATTGACCCGTCACAATGCAAGGCTGTCGATCAAGTCGGAAGTCGGCAAGGGCGCGGCGTTCACGGTTCATTTGCCGGCTCATTGATCCTATATTGGTTGGCAACCGGCAATTTCTTCTTTCTGTCATCCGGTTCGCGTATCAGCGACAGATTGGGGGAACGCACCAGCCGGCAGAAACCGGGAAGGCATATCCATGCAGTCCGTCCACATTGTCAGTGCCTATGACGAAGAGCTGAAATTCCTGTCTAAGCGCATCGCCGCCATGGGCGGGCATGCCGAGCGCATGGTCGAGCAGGCGGTCGCCGCAATGGTCAACGCCGACCAGGGTCTCGCCCAGAAAGTCATCCAGGATGATATCGTCCTCGACGAGGGACAGCGCGAGATCGACGACAAGGCGATTGTGATCATCGCCAGGCGCCAGCCGATGGCGACGGACCTGCGCGAGATCGTCGGCGCGATCCGCATCTCGGCCGACATCGAGCGCGTCGGCGACCTCGGCAAGAACGTCGCCAAGCGCGTGGCGGCGGTCGACGGCCGCCAGCCGAACAGCCTGTTCCGCGGCCTCGAGGCACTGGCCAATCTAGCCCTGACGCAGCTCAAGGAAGTGCTCGACGTCTACGCGTCACGCTCGGTCGAGAAGATCGGCTTCGTGCGCGACCGCGACGACCAGATCGACGCCATGTACACCTCGCTGTTTCGCGAGCTCTTGACTTACATGATGGAAGATCCGCGCAACATCACACCCTGCACGCATCTGTTGTTCTGCGCCAAGAACATCGAGCGGATCGGCGACCACGCCACCAACATCGCCGAAACCATCTATTACATCGTCACCGGCGACCAGATGCCGGCCGATCGGCCGAAGGGCGACAAGACCGACCAGGTGGTGTCCCCGGGGACGGTTATCGACTAAGTGAACAGGCGGCCCCTCGAACGGCTTGCTGATTTAGGCTAAGCTCCTTCAGGTGCAGCGATTTTGTCAGTCGCTGTCTCGGGAGGTTTGCGATGGAGCAAGTTCGAAACCTGACCCCGGTCTCGCCGACATCCGGCATCATCGCCTCGAGCGTCTATTCCGCCGGCAAACGCGTCGCCGACGTCACGGTCGAAGAGGCCGGCGAATGGGCGGCAAGGCCCGGCCATGTCGTCTGGATCGGCCTGCTCGAGCCCGACCGCAATCTGTTGCTCAGGGTGCAGGCGCAGTTTCATCTGCATGATCTGGCAATCGAGGATGCCGAGCATCCGCATCAACGGCCGAAGATCGAGCAATATGGCGACGCCTTGTTCATCGTCGCCCGCACGGCCCAACTGATCGAGGGCCGCGTCACCTTCGGCGAGACGCATCTCTTCGTCGGCTCCGGCTACATCGTCAGCGTCAGGCATGGTCCGTCGACCTCCTACGCCGCAGTGCGTCAGCACTGGGAAAGCTGCCCGTCTTCGCTCGCCAAGGGCGAGGATTTCGTCCTCTATGCCATTCTCGACTTCATCGTCGACAATTACATGCCGGTTCTCGAGCAGATCGAGGACGAGGTCGAGCAGATCGAGGACAAGGTGCTGCTGAAGCCGATGACCGGCACCGACATCGAGCGTCTCTACATGCTGCGCCGCGATCTGCTCAGGCTGCGCAACGCGGCGCTGCCGCTGGTCGAGGTCTGCCGGCGGCTGACCAGCGCCGAGCTGCCGCAGATCCATCCCGCCATGCATCCGCTGTTCCGCGACGTGACCGACCACATCCGCACCGTGCAGGAAAAGATCGACAGCCTGCGCGAGGTCCTGGCCTTCGCCTTCGAAGCGAGCCTTCTGGTCGGACAGAGCCAGGAGACGGCGATCTCCAAGAAGCTCGCCTCATGGGCAGCCATTCTGGCTGTGCCGACGGCCTTCGCCGGCATCTACGGCATGAACTTCACCGACATGCCTGAACTGAGGATGGAATACGGCTACCCGACCGTGCTGGTGGCGATCACGCTGATCTGCTCGTTCCTGTACTGGCGCTTCAGGAAGAATGGGTGGCTGTGAAAATAGGGGAGTAAGGGAGTAGGGCAGTAAGGGAGTAGGAAAAAACAGCGTGGTGTAAACATAGCGCTCGGTATCCGCGCTACATACTCCCCTACTGCCTTATTCCCTATTCCCCTATCTGGTCCGGCGCCGCTCCGCCGCCGGCTGGAACGCGACGCGGGCGTGATATTTGCAGTACGGCCCGGTCTCGGCGGCGTCGTTGCCGCAGAAGCTGAAGTCTTCCGACAGCGGATCGCCATTCGGCCACTTACAGGTGCGCTCGGTCAGCTCGACGAGCTGCAGGTTGCGCGAGATCGGCACCACCACATTCTCGACCGGACGGATATAGTGGCGCGCCACCGGCTCCGCGTCGAACTGCACCTGCAGCGCGGTCGCGCCGATGGAGGCCGTCACATGACGTGCAGCACTTGCCGCGCGAGCCACCGATTTCTGCATCGAGGCTCCCTGCGACGCTTTCTTCTGCCGCGCAGGCGCTGCGGTCGCGCGGCCGCGGCCCGAGAGTTTCAGGCGATGCACCTTGCCGATGACGGCATTGCGGCTCACTCCGCCGAGCTGTGCGGCGATCTGGCTGGCGCTGAGACCCTCCGACCACAATTTCCTGAGAAGTTCGACCCGCTCGTCAGTCCAGTTCATGAGACCGCGCTCCTGCTGAGGCGTACGGCAGTCAGAATCCTTTCCCGACCCGACTCCCGCCGGGCAAACAACACCACATGTACCGGGTGATTAGATCCGCCGCACGAAATCTAGTTATTTCTCAACTACAATTACCTTATGCGCTGACTCGGTGACAAGAGTCCCCGGGGCAACACGATTCGGTTTTTTCGGTTTTCCCCAACTTGCCTGACCGCTCATGAGCCGGCGCGCCGTCGGAGGCTTGCCGCGCGCTTCTGCGCGACGTTTTCGTTGACTTCATGGCCGAAAAACATGATAAGCCGCAAAGGCCGCCGCATTGGCGGCTTTTTTGATTTCCGGTTCCGGAGACGCATATAATGAGCGGTTCGGCGCTTTACGAGACCTTTGCTCGCGCACCCCTGGCCTTCGACCGCGGGGAGGGGACCTGGCTGGTCACCGAAAAGGGCGAGCGATATCTCGATTTCGCCGGCGGCATCGCCGTGAACTCGCTGGGCCACAGCCATCCGCATCTGGTCGCGGCGCTCACCGAGCAGGCGGCCAGGCTGTGGCACGTCTCCAACCTCTACGAGATTCCCGAGCAGCGCCGGCTGGGCGAACGGCTGGTCGAGGCGACCTTTGCCGACAAGGTGTTCTTCACCAATTCCGGCGCCGAGGCGCTGGAATGCGCGATCAAGACGGCGCGGCGCTACCAGTTCGTCAAGGGCCACCCCGAGCGTTTCCGCATCATCACCTTCGAGGGCGCTTTCCACGGCCGCACGCTGGCGACGATCGCCGCCGGCGGCCAGTACAAATATCTCGAAGGCTTCGGGCCGAAGGTCGAGGGCTTCGACCAGGTGCCGTTCGACGACATCGACGCCGCCGAAAAGGCGATCACGCCGGAGACCGCGGCGATCCTGATCGAGCCTGTGCAGGGCGAGGGCGGCATCCGCCCGGTGCCGACGCAATCCTTGAAACGGTTGCGCCAGCTCTGCGACCAGCACGGCCTGCTTCTGATCTTCGACGAGGTCCAGTGCGGCATAGGCCGCACCGGCAAGCTGTTCGCGCATGAATGGGCCGGCGTGACGCCTGACCTGATGGCGATCGCCAAGGGCATCGGCGGCGGCTTCCCGATGGGCGCCTGCCTCGCCACCGACGAGGCCGCGACCGGCATGACGGCCGGTGTGCACGGCACCACTTTCGGCGGCAATCCGCTGGCGATGGCGGTCGGCAACGCCGTGCTCGACGTCGTGCTGGCCGACGGCTTCCTCGAGGATGTGCAGCGCAAGGCGCTGCTTCTGAAGCAGGGCCTTGCGGCGGTCGCCGACGAGTTTCCCGATGTCATCGAAGGCATCAGGGGGACCGGCCTGATGCTTGGGCTGAAATGCGTGATGCCTAACACCAAGGTCAACATGGCGCTGCGCGACCAGCACTTGCTTGCCGTGCCGGCCGGCGACAACGTCATCCGCCTCTTGCCGCCGCTCACTGTCACCGACGCGGAGATCGGCGAGGCGCTGAAGCGCATCCGTGCCGGCGCCAAGGGCCTGACCGACGCGATTGCGGCCGAAGCCGCGAAGTAATCCTGGAATTTGCCGATGAACGTTCGCCACTTCACCGACCTGTCCGCCGTTTCCGCGGGCGACCTGCGCTTGATGCTGGACGATGCGGTGGCGCGAAAGACCAGGCTCAAGGCCGGCGAGCGTTCGAAACCGCTCGAAGGCAAGGTGCTGGCGATGATCTTCGACAAGCCGTCGACGCGCACGCGTGTGTCCTTCGATGTCGGCATGCGCCAGCTCGGCGGCGAGACCATCATGCTGACCGGCACCGAGATGCAGCTCGGCCGTTCCGAAACCATCGCCGACACCGCCAAGGTGCTGTCGCGCTATGTCGACGCCATCATGATCCGTACCACCTCGCATGACCGGCTGCTGGAGCTCACCGGGAACGCGACCGTTCCGGTCATCAACGGGCTGACCGACGACACCCATCCCTGCCAGCTTATGGCCGACATCATGACCTTCGAGGAGCATCGCGGTCCGGTGGCCGGCAAGACCTTCGCCTGGACCGGCGACGGCAACAATGTGCTGCACTCGCTGCTGGAAGCCTCGGCGCGCTTCCGCTTCAATCTCAACGTCGCGGTGCCGGAGGGCAGCGAGCCGTTCGAGAAATATGTCGACTGGTCGAAGGCCAATGGCGGCAAGGTGAGGTTCGCGCGCTCGGCCGAAGAGGCGGTCGACCAGGCGGATTGCGTCGTCACCGACAGCTGGGTGTCGATGGGCCAGGAGCATCGCGCCCGAGGCCACAACGTCTTCCTGCCCTATCAGGTCAATGCCGCGCTGATGGCCAGGGCGAAGTCCGACGCGCTCTTCATGCATTGCCTGCCGGCGCATCGCGGCGAGGAGGTCACCGACGAGGTGATCGACGGACCGCATTCGGTGGTGTTCGACGAGGCCGAGAACCGGCTGCACGCCCAGAAGGCGGTGCTGGCCTGGTGCCTGGGCGCTTGACAGGGGCCAACTTGATCCGGGGCGACGTGATGCCTATTTGCGGGCCATCACGCAAATTGAACGCGCTTGGACGCATGCGGCCCGTGGGGCGGCATGGCCGCGCCCTGGAGCTTTGTCATGTTGGAAACCCGTCCATTGGCTGAACATCAACCCAGACTCGGTGAATTCGGCTTCGCCGGCGACGACCAAGTCGTCCCCTACGAGGTTGCGCCGCTGGACGTGCGCGGCCGCACAGTGCAGCTCGGGCCGATGCTCGACGCCATTTTGAGCCGCCACGACTATCCCGAGCCGGTCGCGCGCCTCTTGGCTGAAGCTTGCGTGCTTACGGTGCTGCTCGGCACCTCGCTGAAGTTCGAGGGCAAGTTCATCCTGCAGACCCGCACCGACGGGCCGGTCGACATGCTGGTGGCGGACTTCACCACGCCGGACGCGCTGCGCGCCTATGCGCGTTTCGACGCCGATCGCTTATGGGCGCTGAGCGCCACCGGCGAGACCTCGCAGGAGAAACTGCTCGGCACCGGCGTTCTGGCGCTGACCATCGATCAGGGCGCGCACACGCAGCGCTATCAGGGCATAGTCCAGCTCGACGGCACATCGCTCGAAGATGCCGCGCGCACCTATTTCCGCCAGTCGGAGCAGATCCCGACCGATCTCAGAATGTCGGTGGCCAAGCTGGTGACGCCGGGCCCCGGCGGCGCGCGCGAGCAGTGGCGCGCCGGCGGCATCCTGGCGCAGTTCCTGCCGCAGTCCCCGGAGCGCGTGCGCGTGCCCGACATTTCGGGCGGCGACGGCGATCCGCGCGACGTGGCGCACGAGCCGGACGACAATTCCTGGCAGGAATTGCTGGCGCTGCTCGGCACCATCGAGCCGACGGAGCTGATTGACCCCACGGTGGGTGCCGAGCGGCTGCTCTACCGGCTGTTCCACGAGCACGGCGTGCGCGTCTTCCGCAGCGTTCCTGTCGCCGACCAGTGCTCGTGCTCGCGCGAGAAGATCCGGGGTATCCTCGAAGGCTTTTCGGCCGACGAAATCAAGGACTCGACCGAGGACGGCGGTATCCATGTCGCCTGCGAGTTCTGCTCGACGCAATACGACTTCGACCCGGCTGAGTTTTCGGCGGGCGAGTGAAATCGTCCTTCTCCCCGTCACTATCGGGGAGAAGGTGCCTGCAGGCGGATGAGGGGCGGCGCCAAGTCTGGCGATGGTATCGCCCTTTCACTCGAACGATGTTGGATGCCTGTAAGACAGTCTCAGGAGCCGGCGCCGCCCCTCATTGCCCTGCCGGTGTCCAGCGGATAGATGGGTAACAGATTGAACCGGATACATAGGTAA